>NZ_JAJOHV010000001.1 GCF_021129175.1 Chromobacterium piscinae
GGCCCTGCGCTACCTTGTCCAGCAGCAACTGGCCGTCGAACGGTTTTTCCAGATAGCAGAACACGCCGCGGCTGACCGCCTCCACCGCGTCAGGCACGGTGCCGTGGGCGGTGAACAGGATGACCGGCAGCGTCGGATAGCGGCGGCGCGCGGTTTCGAACAGTTGCAGGCCGTCCATGCCCGGCAGCCGCCAGTCGGTCAGCAGCAGGTCGGCGCGGCGGGCCGCCATCGCCGCCAGCGCGGCTTCGGCGCTGGCCAGCGCCTCCACCTCGTGGCCGGCGGCCTCCAGCCGCAGCTTGACCAGGCACAGCAGATCGGGATCGTCGTCCACCAGGACGATGCGGGCGGGGGCGTTCATCGCTTGCTTCCTCCGCTCAGGCCATTGGGTTTGGGCAGATCCAGCTCCAGGCGGCGCAGCGCGTCCAGCTTGGCGGCCTGATCGTCGATGCGTTTTTGCTGGTCGCGCAATTGCTGCTGCTGGCGGTCGCTTTGGTCCTGCAACCGGAACTGGGCCTGGGCCTGGCGCAGCTGCAGCCGCGCCAGCGCGGCGCTGGCCGGCGACAGGCTCTTGTCGGCCAGCAGCTTGTCCAGCTCGATGGCCAGGCGGCCCGGATCGCCGCGGTTGGCGCGCAGGACGCGCAGCAGGCGGTAGCTGTCGCAGGCCTCATAGGCCTGCCAGCGCTGGCGCACGGCTTCGTCCGGCCACTCCAGCGCGATCAGCAGCGCGTCGCTGCCCGGGCAGTAGCGTATCGGCGGGCTGGGTGGGCGGACGCCGGCGCAGGCCGCGAGCAGCGGCAGCAGCAATAGCGGCAGCCAGCGCCGCGGGAAAATGGATGGGGTCATATCGGCTCCGGTTCAGGCCAGTGGAGGCGGAAGCGCGCGCCGGGGCCGTCGTCCAGCAGTCGCAGCTCGCCGCCCATCAGCTGCGCGTAGCCGCGCGCCATGGTCAGGCCGAGGCCGCTGCCGGGGCGTTCGCCGTCGGGCGCGGGTCCGCTCCAGAAAGGTTCGAATATCTTGTCGCGCAGCGCGTCGGGCACGCCGGGTCCCTGGTCGGCCACTTCCAGCCAGGCTTGGCCGCGCTCGCTGCCGCAGCGCAGCGTCAGCCGCCCGCCGGCGGGGCTATGGCGGATGGCGTTGAGCAGCAGGTTGTCGACGATGGTCTCCACTTTGGACGGATCGCCGCGCACTGCGCCGGGCGCGCCGTCCAGCTCCACCTCCAGCCGTTTGGCCTGCCACAGCGGCTGGCAGCTGGCCAGCCTGGCCTCCAGCAACTGGCGCAGCGGAAAGGCGGAAACGTTCAGCGTGGTGGACAGCCAGAGGCCGGCGTCCTGCTTCAGCAGCGCCTCCACCCGCTGGCGCAGCGTCTGCGCGTTGCTGCCCAGGATGTCGACGATGTGGCGCTGCTGCGGATTGAGCGGGCCGGCCACCTGTTCCTTCAATAGCGCGGCGGCCTCGTGTATCGACGCCAGCGGCGTCTTCAGCTCATGCGAGACCTGACGGAAGAAGCGGGTTTTCTGCTGTTCCAGCTCAACCAGCCGCAGGTCCAGCTGTTCCAGCTCCCGGCCCAGGCGCTGCAGGTCGGCGGGTCCGGCTTGGCGCCAGTTCAGCTGCCGGGCGCCGCCGGCCAGCCGGGCGATGCGGCGTTGCAGGCCTCGCAGCGGGGCGTGGATCAGTAGGGTGACGATCAAGGCCAGCAGCACGGCGGCGGCCAGCGCCAGCCAGGCCAGGCGGTTGGCCTGCAGCCGCATCCGTTCGATGTCGTCCCGCCAGCTGGCCTGCCGTTTTTCGCCGGCCTGGGCGAGCGTCTGCTGCTGCTGATCCAGCACGCGGTTCAGTTGGCGGAACAGCGCGTCGCGCTGCTGGCGGCGATCGGGGGGCAGCCGCTGCAATTGCGAGGCGAGGGCAAGGGCGCTGTCTATGCCGGCTTGCGCTTCGGCCGGCGCGTCCTGCCGCAGCGTGCGTTGCGCGCGCTGCAGCTCGCCGCGCGCCTGGCTGGCGGTTTCGGTGAGTTTGCGGTCGCGAAGGATGGCAGCCTGTCGGCTGGCGCGCTCGAATTGCACCGCCTGCTCCTGCGACAGGCGCGCGATGTCTTGCCAGCGCTGGGCTTGGCGCTGGTGGAGTTGGGCGCTGTCCGCGGCCAGCCCCAGTTCGTGGCGCAGCTGCACCAGCGCCGCGGATGGAATCAGCGCGACGCCGAGAAAACCGGCTAGCAACAGGCCGCGGAAGGAAAGGAAGCGGAGCATGGGGTCGGGAATCAAGAAAACAGGGGCGCGGATGCGCCCCTGTTCAGCAGACAGGCCGGCGGCTGATTGGTTCGCGGCCGCCGGTCCGCGCTCAGCGCGCGGCCAGCGCGGGGCGGTGGCGGGCGGCCGGCAACAGCGCGGGCGCCAGCTCCTCTAGCCTGGGCGCGAGCAGCGGCATCAGCGCCGCCAGCTTGTCCTCCAGCGCTTCGCGCATGGTGTCGACCAGCACCTGGGTGTCGCGTTCGATTTCCAGGTTCAGCCGGCTGCCGGCATGCTTGGCGCCGAGGGCGGTGGCGCGGCGGGTTTCCGGGATCAGCCACAC
This sequence comes from Chromobacterium piscinae, assembly GCF_021129175.1. GTDB lineage: Bacteria > Pseudomonadota > Gammaproteobacteria > Burkholderiales > Chromobacteriaceae > Chromobacterium > Chromobacterium piscinae. The sequence continues at coordinate 2,566 of NZ_JAJOHV010000001.1, forward strand.
TTCTATCCAGCCGGCCTGCTTGTCGATGTCGGCGATGGTCAGGCTGACGCCGTCCAGCGCCGCGTAGCCTTTGGCGAACAGATAGCGCAGCGCGCCGGCGGGCACCGACAGCCGCAGGCACAGGTTGTCGCCGTATTCCTTCCGCTGCTCGACGGTGGCTTGATAGTCGACGTGGCCGGACAGCGCGTGGCCGCCGATCTCGGTGCCGTCGCGCAGCGCGCGCTCGGCGTTGACCGCGTCGCCGACGCCGCACGCGGCCAGCGTGCTGGTGACCAGCGTCGGCAGGATCAGGTCGAATTCGGCGCGGTCGCCCCGCGGCGGCGCGGCCACCGTCAGGCAGGCGCCGTTGACGGACACGCTGCAGCCCTGGATGAGTCCGGCGCAGAAGCCGGGCGGAAAGTCGACGGCGATGCGGCGGCTGGCCTCGCCTTCTTCGATGGCGGCGATGCGGCCGATGGCCTGGGTGATGCCTGTGAACATGTCGCGCCTCCTCAAGCCTGTTCGCGCTGCAGCCATTCGGCCAGCTCGGCGACCGACAATTGCGGCAGGCCATGGCGCTCGGCGTAATCCTGCACCTGCTGGCCGCGCATCATGGTGCCGTCCGGATTCATCAGCTCGCATAGCACGCCGGCCGGGCTGAAGCCGGCCAGCCGCGCCAGCTCCACCGAGGCTTCGGTGTGGCCGCGGCGCTCGCGCACGCCACCGGCGCGGGCGACGATGGGATAAACGTGGCCGGGTCGCACCAGATCGCTGGGCTTGGCGTCGGGATGGATGGCGGCGCGCATGGTGGTGACGCGGTCGGCGGCGGACACGCCGGTGGTGACGCCCTCGGCCGCCTCGATGGCGACGGTGAAGGCGGTGCCGTAGCGGCTGCCGTTTTCGGCGGCCATCGGCGGCAACTGCAGCCGCTCGGCCCGCTCGGGCGTGACGCACAGGCAGACGATGCCGCTGCCGTCGCGGATCATCCGCGCCATTTCGGGCACGGTGAGCGTGTCGGCGGCCAGGATCAGGTCGGCCTCGTTTTCGCGGTCGGCGTCGTCGGCGACGATGACGGGCAGGCCGCGGCGCAAGGCGTCAAGCGCGGCGTGGACGCGCAGGGAAAGGATATCGGTGTTGGCGTTCATGGAAACGGTCCTCAAATAATGGATTGAGAAACACGTCCCGTGGGCGTGAAGCGGATAGCGTACGGCTATCCGGCGCGATAAACGCGCGGATACGACACAGTTTTCCAGCCGCGGGCGCGGACGGACTACTGGCGTCGTCTTCTTTCATCCGGACTATGACCGTCGGCTCTGGCATTTCACCAGATCTGCTGACCCTTCGCCGTGCGGCGAAGGCGCTCGCGGGCTCGGCGCTTGCGCGCCATACCGCCGGTGGGGAATTTCACCCCGCCCCGAAGACGTTGGCCGCACTATGCGGCCAGCGGCGAGTATAGCGCGGTGTTAGAATGTCGGCAGCAAGATTCATCCCAAGAGTTCCCCGATGATAGAAACCGACAAGCTGTTCGGCGCCGCGCCGGAGCGCCGCATCGTCACCCCGCAACGCGCGTCCGACCAGGAAGAGGCGCTGGAGCGCGCGCTGCGGCCCAAGCTGCTGGACGAGTACGTCGGCCAGAAGAAGGCGCGCGAGCAGCTGGAGATCTTCATCGAGGCGGCGAAGAAGCGCGGCGAGGCGCTGGACCACGTGCTCTTGTTCGGCCCGCCGGGCCTGGGCAAGACCACGCTGGCCCACATCGTCGCGCGCGAGATGGGCGTCAATCTGCGCCAGACCTCGGGCCCGGTGCTGGAGCGCGCCGGCGATCTGGCGGCGCTGCTGACCAATCTGGAGCCGCACGACGTGCTGTTCATCGACGAGATCCACCGCCTGTCGCCGGTGGTGGAGGAAATCCTCTATCCAGCGCTGGAGGACTACCAGATCGACATCATGATAGGCGAGGGGCCGGCGGCGCGGTCGGTCAAGATCGACCTGCCGCCGTTCACGCTGGTGGGCGCAACCACCCGCGCCGGCATGTTGACCAATCCACTGCGCGACCGCTTCGGCATCGTCGCCCGGCTGGAGTTCTACAACGCCGAGGAGCTGACCCGCATCGTCAGCCGCTCGGCCGGCCTGCTCAATGTGCAGCTGTCCGACGACGGCGCCTTCGAGGTGGCCAAGCGCTCGCGCGGCACGCCGCGCATCGCCAACCGCCTGCTGCGCCGGGTGCGCGACTACGCCGAGGTGAAGTCCGACGGTGTGGTGACGATGGCGGTGGCCGACGCCGCGCTGGCGATGCTGGACGTCGACCCGGCCGGCCTGGACGTGATGGACCGCAAGCTGCTGCAGGCCATTCTGGAGAAGTTTTCCGGCGGTCCGGTGGGCCTGGACAACGTCGCCGCCGCGATCGGCGAATCCACCGACACCATCGAGGACGTGATCGAACCCTTCCTGATCCAGCAGGGTTATCTGCAGCGCACGCCGCGGGGCCGGATGGCCACCGCCCAGGCCTATCTGCATTTCGGCCTGCCGGTGAAGGATGTCTGACGTCCTGCCCATGATTCGCTGAGCGGCCCTTCGGGGCCGTTTTCGCATCCCGGATGCGGCGGAAGGCGGCGGCGCTTGTCCGCGCGCAAAGGCTGGCTGGGTGGCGCGCATGCAAAGCGCGTACAATGACAGTATTCCTTGATCGAGCAAGCCATCATGTTCTACGTGTTGTTCACCACCATCCTGATCGTGGTGGTCGTTACCGCCGCCGCCGCCGCCCGTTTCTTCGACCCCGCCGTCGGCAAGATACTCAGCCGCACGCTGGGCCAGGACCTGGCCGACGCCTGGCGCAAGTACGTGTTCTTCGCCATCGTGGTCAGCGGCATTTCCGGCGGCGTGCGCCAATGGTCGCTGCAGCAATACCTGCCGCCCGCGCCGGGCAAGGGCACCTCCCAATTGCAGCTGAGCGGCGAACGCTGGCTGCTGGAGCTGTTCCAGGCCTTCATCAGCACGCTGCAGTCCATCGCCTGGGTGGTGCTGCTGTTCTTCCTGTGCGCGATGCTGGCCTACGCGATCATGCGCGCGGTGGAGTACCGCCGCGAGGAGGCCGGCCATCCCCGCGATGTCGAGTGAGGCCTGTCTCGAACCGCGTTTGATCGAGCTGGTTTTGGCCTCGCCGTGGCTGATGCGCGCGCTGCGCGCCGCGCGGGAACTGGGTCTGGCCGATTGGTGCATAGGCGCCGGCGCGGTGCGCGGCCTGGTGTGGGACGCGCTGCATGGCTTCGAATCCAAGCCGTCGGCGCTGTCCGATATTGATTTGGTATATTTCGACGCCTCCGATCTTTCCGCCGAGCGCGACATTGCGCTGCAGCGTCGGCTAGCGTCCGAGCATCCAGACTTGCCCTGGGAAGTGACCAACCAGGCGGTGGTGCACCTGTGGTTCGGCGGGCATTTCGGTTACGAGGTGGCGTCCTTGCCGTCGCTGGAGGCGGCGGTGGCGACCTGGCCGGAGTACGCGACCGCGGTCGGCGTCGCGCTGAACGCCGACGATAGCCTGCGCATCATCGCGCCGTTCGGGCTGGACGATCTGTTCGACATGACGGTGCGCCGCAATCCGGTAAGGGCCAGCGCGGAGATTTATCGACGGCGGGTGGCCGACAAACGCTACCGCGAGCGTTGGCCGCGGGTGACGGTGATCCACGAATGAAAAACGCCAGCCCGAGGCTGGCGTTTTTCATGGAGCGGGCGCTCAGCTGCCGATCTTCACCTGCGACCACAGGCGGTTCAGCTCGCGGCGGGATTTCACGTCCAGGTCCTTCAGCGCCACGTACTTGCCCTTGGACGGATCCAGCATGATCACCGGATTGGCCTTGATCTGCGGCTTGAAGAAGGCTTCGGCCGCCTTCACCGGATTGGTCGCGCCGATCTGGTTGGAGATTTCCGACGCGTTCTTGCCGTCCAGCATGAAGTTGATGAACTTGTGCGCCAAGTCCGGGCGCGGCGCGTCCTTCAGGATGGTCATATTGTCGATGGCCAGCACATTGCCTTCCCGCTGCGGGCGGTAGGCGAGCTCGAACGGCCGCTTGGCGCTCTTCGCGTCCTGCTGCGCCTGGAACAGGTCGTTGGAATAGCCCAGCGCCACCCAGATGTTGCCGACGGTCAGCTCCTTGATGTAGCTCTGGTTGTTGAAGGCGGCCCAGTACGGCTTGGCCTTGCGGATGGCGTCCGCGGCGGCCTTCCAGTCGGCCGGATTGGCGGAATTGGCGTCCTTGCCCAGATACATCAGCGCGGCGGCCATCAGTTCGCGCTGGCTGTCCAACACGGTGACCTTGCCCTTGATCTTGGCCAGCACGGCCGGATCGAATACCAGCGCCCAGCTGTTGGACTTGTCTGCTACGCCGGCTTTCTGCAATTGGGTGGCGTTGTAGCCGATCAGCGTCAGCGACACCACGGTGGGCGCGGCGTGGCGGTTGCCCGGGTCGAAGGGCTGGTTCAGTTGCAGGTAGCCGCTGTTCAGGTTCTTCCAGTTGGGCAGCTTGCTCTTGTCCAGCGGCTGCAGCTTGCCCTGCTTCAGCAGCGTGTTCACCGCGAAGGCGGTGGGAAACACCATGTCGTAGCCCTTGGCCCCGGCGGCCAGCTTGGCCAGCATCTCTTCGTTGTCGCCGTAATAGTCCTGCACCAGCCTGCACTTGCACGACTGCTCGAAGCGCTTGGCGGTGTCCGGCGACAGCGCGTTGTTCCAGTTGTAGATGTGCAGCACGTCTGCGGCTGCGGCCGAACCGCAGGCCACCGCCAACAAGGCGGCCAGGGCGATCTTGTTCATATACGGAAAATCCTTGTCGATTATTTTGGTATTGCAAAAACTAACCCCTGCCGGGCAGGGGTCGGGAAAACCGTTTGCTACATGCCGGGCGATGTCAGAGCGCCACCATATTGTCGCGGTGGATCAATTCCGGCTCCACGATGTAGCCGAGCGCGGTTTCGATCTCGCGCGTGCTCTTGCGCATGATCTGGCGGGCCTCGTCCGAGCTGTAGTTGACCAGGCCGCGCGCCACCTCGTTGCCGGATGCGTCGACGCAGGCCACCGCCTCGCCGCGCAGGAAATCGCCTTCCACCGCGCTGACGCCCACCGGCAGCAGGCTGGTGCCGCGCTCGCGTATCGCCAGGGCGGCGCCGTCGTCCAGCAGCAGCCGGCCGGCCAGCTTCAGGTGGTCGGCCAGCCATTGCTTGCGCGCGGCCATGCGGTTGGTGGCGGCGACCAACTGGGTGCCGATGGACTCGCCGTCGGCCAGGCGCGACAGCACATGGGGCTCGCGGCCGCTGGCGATCACGGTGGCCGCGCCGCTGCGGGCGGCGCGCTTGGCGGCCAGGATCTTGGTGATCATGCCGCCGGTACCGACGCTGGAGCCGGCGCCGCCGGCCATTTCTTCCAGGCGTTCATCGCCGGCTTCGGCCTGGTGGATGAATTCGGCGTCGGGATGCTTGCGCGGGTCGGCGCTGTACAGGCCTTTCTGGTCAGTCAGGATAACCAGCGCGTCGGCTTCGATCAGGTTGGTGACCAGCGCGCCCAGGGTGTCGTTGTCGCCGAAGCGGATCTCGCTGGTGACCACGGTGTCGTTCTCGTTGATGATCGGCACCACGTTCAGATTGAGCAGGCTGGTCAGCGTCGAGCGGGCGTTCAGGTAGCGGGTGCGGTCGGCCAGGTCTTCGTGGGTGAGCAGGATCTGCGCGGTGCGCAGGCCGAAGGAGCGGAAAGCGCTCTCATAGGCCTGGCACAGGCCCATCTGGCCGACGGCGGCGGCGGCCTGCAATTCATGCACGCCCTTGGGTCGCACGGTCCAACCCAGACGCTGGCAACCTTCGGCGATGGCTCCGCTGGAAACCAGCACCACCTGCTTGCCGCGGCGCTTCAGTTCGGCGACTTCCTCAGCCCAGCGCGCTAGCGCGTTCAGGTCCAGCCCCCTGCCGTCGTTGGTTACCAGGCTGGAGCCGACTTTGACCACGATACGGTCGGAAGCGTGAATCACCGAGTGCATCAACGGACCTCTCTATGAAAGCCAATAATTATAGAGAGGGCAGTGTACCCGAAAAAGCCCAGGGCTTGCGCCAGGTCAAAATTGATCGCTGGGGCGGTATTCCATCAGCTGAAAATGAGGCGATTGCTGGTGCAGCCTGGAGACGCGGATCAGTTGCTCGCCGTTTTCATCGCGCAGCCGGAACTCGCGCAACTGGCTGAAGGGATGGCCCGGCAACAGCAGCAGCGCCGGGGAGTCGGCGCTGGCGGGCAGCCTCAGGCCGCGCTGGAAGTTGTCGCCGCTGTGGGTGATGCTGGGCATGGCCCGCACCGGCTGCGGCCGCGGCCCCAGGATTTCCACGCCGCACTCCACCTCTGCGCTGGCCGGTTGCATCAGCAGCCAGCGCACCGCGCACAGCTGAGCCGCGCCGGCCAGATCCAACAGCAGCACCTCTCCGGCGCGCAGCGGCTGCTCCAGCGGCAGGCCGCGCAGCAGATAGCCCGATTCGCTGCGGTTGGCGACGGTCAACAGGCAGGGAGAGGAAGGCGGGCGCAAATGGGAGCCGTCCTCGTCGGGTGCCGCGTCGGCTGGTTGCCAACTGCCGCCGTTGACGCGGTGCCAGATTGCGGCGACGCCGGCGACGATCTCGGCCGCCGCGTGCGCGTCTTCCCGGCGGTGGCGTCGCCGTCGAGGGCGTTGCCACTCTTCCGCCAAACTGGTGAGCAGGCGGACTTCATCATTGAGCATGGGATGGGCGCCGCCGCTGGAGGTTTTGCGCAGCTGAGCCAGGCTCTTCCGCATCGAGGCAAGGGCGCCAGAGAACTCCAATAGGAAGCAATCGGGCTGAGATGGGGAGGGTTTGGCAGGCAGATAACGCGGTGGGGCATCTTCCCTTAGATCCAGCACATAGCCCTGGCGGCCTTCCTGCAGTTGCGCCAGTGGCAGCAGCTCCACCTGCTTGGCCAGTTCGTAGGCCAGTTGTCGCGCCAGTTGCATGTCGGCGGTCGAGAGCCGATTGGTGGCGGTGAGCCCCAGCAGCAGCAGTTGGCGGTAGATGACGGCCAGCGAGTCGTCGCCGGCCAGCGATTTGTCCTGCCAGCCGCGCTGCAGCGCCAATCCATACAGCTGGTGGCAATCTAGCCAGAAACCGCCGGGGAGCGGGCAGTAGTTCTGCTGGCTGATGTTCAGGTATTGGCGCGCGGCCATCATCGTGTACAGCAGCAATTCCTGCTTGGGCTGCTCGCGTTCCAGCAACCCATGGCGGGCCAGCTTTTCGTTCAGCGTCTGCTTGAAGGCCATGAACAGGTTGGCGAACAACTTGACGCCGATGGCCGCCAGGAGCCGCATCTTGGGGGAGGCGGCGGCGTCGCCGCTTTGGGCTTCGCTCTCCAGCAGCGGGTAGTAACGATCCAGCGCTTTTAGATAGAGCTTGAGCAGCTTGTAGCGCTGCATGGGATCCATCTGGACGCGGCCTAGCTGGTGGAGGCCTTGGCCCAGCAGCTTGCCGCATTCGGCAAGGTTGGTGTAAGGAAGGCGCTCCAGCCAGGCTGCAACGCTGGCAGGCTGGGTATCGACGAGTTGCGGGTCCATATCCTTCTTCGGCAAGACGAGTGGCGGCATCCGGGCATAGCTCCGAGACGGGCGCTGCGAAAGGGAAGGGGTGGTGGCGCTCAGGGCAGCGGGGTGGCGTCGCCGCCGGCGCTTGTTCCTGCCAGCACCTCGTCCAGCGCGTCACCGCTGGCCGCAACCAGCCAGTCCATCTCTTCGGGTTTCAGCGTATACGGCGGCATGAAGTAGACCGTTTTGCCTATCGGCCGCAACAGGCATCCGCGTTTCAGCATGGCCGAAAAATAAGCCAATGCAAAGTCGGAGCGCTTGGTTTCGACGTCGAAGGCCCAGATCATCCCTTGATGGCGGAAATGGCGGATTTCAGACCGGCTGGCCAGCGGGCGCATCCGCTCGGTGTAATCGGCGGCATTGAGACGATTGGCCTCCAGCACGTTTTCGTCTTCGAAGATGTCCAGCACCGCCAATGCAGCCGCGCAAGCGAGCGCGTTGCCGGTGTAGCTGTGCGAGTGCAGGAAGCCGCGCGCCACGTCGTCGTGGTAGAAGGCCTGGTAGATTTCATCCCGGGTCAGCACGCAGGACAAGGGTAGGAAGCCGCCGGTGATGCCCTTGGACAGGCATAGGAAGTCCGGCGTGACGCCCGCCTGCTGATAGGCGAAGAAACTGCCGGTTCTGCCGAAGCCGACGGCGATTTCGTCCGCGATCAGATGCACTTCGTAGCGGTCGCACAGCCGGCGCAGCTCAGTCAGGTAGACGGGATCGTACATCGCCATGCCTGCCGCTCCTTGGACCAGCGGCTCGACGATCACCGCTGCGATCTCGCCGCCATGCTTGGCCATCAGGTTTTCCATCGAGCGGATGGAGCGCAGCGCGACATCGGCCGCGCTTTCGCCAGGCCCCGCTTGCCGGGCGTCCGGACTGGGCGCGCGCAGGCCGGGCTTCAGCAGCTCGGCGTAGGTGGACGAGAACAACGGCACGTCGGTGACCGCCAGCGCGCCGACTGTTTCGCCGTGATAGCTGTTTTCCAGGCTGACGAAACGGCTCTTCTGCGGCCGGCCGACATTTTTCCAGTAATGAAAGCTCATTTTCAGCGCGATTTCGGTGGCGCTGGCCCCATCGGAGCCGTAAAAGGCATGGCCGAGACCGGATAGCTTGGCCAGGCGTTCGGACAGCTCCACCACCGGGCGATGGGTGAAGCCGGCCAGCATCACGTGCTCCAGCCGGTCCAGTTGCTCGCGCACCGCTTGTTTGATCCGCGGGTGGCCGTGGCCGAACAGGTTCACCCACCAGGAGCTGACGCCGTCCAGGTAGCGCTTGCCGTCGAAATCTGTCAGCCAGACGCCGTCCGCGCTGGCGATGGGGACGATGGGAAGCCGCTCGTGGCGCTTCATCTGGGTGCAGGGATGCCAGACGGCGGCGAAACTGCGTTCCAGCCAGGCTTGGTTGCTCATGCGGCGGCTCCTGTGTATCTGGGGGGAAAGCGATGCTAGCACAGTCCGAACGGGCAGTCGGGGTGACGAAAAACGGCAGTTTCTGACCTATGCTGACAAGGCTGTGCCCGGGCCGGTGTCGATGGCAGCCCCTTTACGGGGCTGGCATGTTTCGTGCTGGTCGGTTTCGGTACAACATGACGGGGCAAACCCGCGACCTTTGAAGATGGGAAGGAGGGATGCGCAAACGCATCGGCCTCCACTTTGGCTAAGCTTGGCTCAAACTGGGAGTTCAACATGAAGAAACAGCATAAGCAACAGGGCTTCACGCTGATCGAACTGATGATCGTGGTGGCCATCGTCGGCATTCTGGCCGCGATCGCGATTCCGGCGTATCAGGACTATACCAAGCGCGCGCGGGTGTCGGAAGGCTTGTCTCTGGCGGATGCCGCGAAGACGGCTGTGACAGAGTATTACGCGACCAACAATGCCTGGGCTTCCGGTACCTCGCCTTTCAACACTACTTATGGATTGGCGGCATCCATCGTTGGCAACTCGGTGAGCAGCATCAATGTCCTGGCGAATGGGGTGGTCCAGATCACTTACAACGCCACGGTTTCCAATGGTGCATTGGTCGATTTGGTGCCAACCGTCACCTCGGGTACGGTGCAGTGGTATTGCACCTATACCGGCTCCGGTACGACGGCCATCGCATCTGCTAGCCAACTGAGCGCCAACTGGGTGCCGTCTACCTGCCGCCAGTAAGCTGCTTGATTGATGTTTGAATAAGGAGGCTCCGGGGCCTCCTTTATTTTTGATGCGAGAGACATGATGCTCCCCGTATACTCCTGCGAACGCAAGGGACATCAAAGAGTGGGACCGCCATGAACAGGAACCGGGCGACAGAAGTCGCATTGTTCGTCTTCTTCACGGTTTGCTTAGTTTTACCATTTCTCAATTTCGCGCGTTACATGCCGTTGCCGGACTGGTGGAGTGATGCGTTGGTAGTCTTGGCAATCGGTTTGGTAGCGCCCTTCGCCTTGAGAAGAGGCGACGATAGACTCTTGCTGCCGGCGGCTTCGTTGGTATTGCTGCTGCTGACGCTGTTGCTGGCGGTGAGCAATGGTCTTGTCCTGGATAATGCGAAGGGCAGCAGTCAGGTAGTGGGCAGCCTGCTCGTGATGTTGTTGCTGTCACTGTGGCTGGGCAATCGGATGGATATGCCCCGGACACGGATTTGCCTGCTGTTGGCCGGCGTTGTGCTGCTGGGTAATGGCCTGCAGGTCATACTGGGGCTGATCCAGGTATTGGATCTCGCGCGTTGGTGTCGAGGCTGGGTGTTGTTTGATTCGACCACCGTGATGGGGAATGTCGCGCAGCGCAATCAGTATGCTCAGTATCTGAATTGGGGCCTTCCCGCCGCCTGCTATCTCCATGCGCGCGGACATTTGGGAGCCAGTTTGTGCGCGGTGCTGGTCGCGGTGCTGGTTGTGATGATCTCCTGGTCTGGCGCCCGGTTGCCATTAGCCTATGGACTGGGGGCCTGTCTGATATCCTGGTTTTGGTTCCGACGCACCAGTGAGAGTCCGGTCGTGAGGCGGATGGTCGCCGCACTGGCTCTGTCCGTGCTGCTGTTGGCCCTGGTGCAGCTGTTCAATCGCGAGCTGGTCTGGCTGCTTAATTGGATGGGCGTTCCGGTGCACACTTTTAGCGGCTCGGAGAGGATTCTCGACGCAGGATTCGGCACAAGGCGGCGGATCGAATGGAGCAAGGCCTGGCAAGTGTTCTGCGAACATCCGTGGCTGGGCGTAGGGCTCGGCCGCTATGCGGCGCAATCGGTCTGGCTGGAGGTGTTCGCCGGCTTGCCCAAGTCGCCGGAGAACTGGCTATTTACCCAGAGCCATAACCTTGTCTTCCAACTATTGGCGGAAACGGGGGGGCTGGGCGCGATGGTCGCGCTTGGAGGGATGCTGGTGTGTCTGCTGCCCTTTTTGGGCAGGGGAAGGCAGAGCGCTGAAAACCTGCTGCTGCTGCTGCTGGCGATGATGATCCTGACGCACAGCATGTTCGAGTTCCCGTTGTGGTATCTGCCTTTCCTGGCGATGTTGGTTATCGTTTGCACGCTGGGGCCCGCGCCGTGCTGGCATCTGCGCACGCGTACGGGCTTGTTGCGGTGGCTATGCATCGCCAGCGGCGTCCTGATGCTGGTGTATGTAGCCAGCGGCAGCGTAATTTTCCAGCGTTTCGTCCAATACAGCGTGCCCAGTAGATCTGTCGAGGAAAACGTACGGCGCGTCGACTATATCGGCAAGGTGGGTTTGAATCCCTTGTGGGCGAAATCGGCTGACCTAGTGCTCGGCAATTACCTGATGCCGGATCGCAAGCATCTCGACGTCACGCTGCCTTTTTATGAAAAATTGGCTAAAGATCAGCCCTATGTGGCGGTGCTATTAAGGCTGAGTTTGTGTAGGGCGCTGGCGGGGCAGGAGCGTGAGGCGCGTGAGGCGATGGCACAGGCTATCGCCAACTATCCCGATGAAGTGTCGAAGTTCGTGTTCACATTGCAAGCCTGGCAAGAGCCGGAAATCAAGCCCTTGAGGGCGATGGCGTTGCGCGCTGCGCAGGCTTATCAAGAGCATGGAACCAACATCGACGCGAGCAGAATGGCCGCGGTGATGACTGTCGCGTCGCCGGTCACGCGCAAGACGCTGTTCTGAGCTTTGTAACGCGCCGACACACTTGATGGGTTTTGCCGGGGCGGCGCATGCGGTATGCTGCCCGCTTCCTGCTTTTCGACATCTGATCTGCCATGACTTTTCAGAAGATTTCCGAGCGCCTGGCGTTGCTGGCCCTGTGCCTGATCGCCATCGCGCCTTTCGCCTCCCGCGTCCACTTCGTGCCGCTGCCGCAGTGGTTCGGCGAAATCAACGTGATCTGGCTGCTGCTGGCTGCCGGCGTGTTTCTGCTGCCCGGCGGACGCCTGTTCGATTCGATGCCGCGCGCCGGCTGGCTGTGCCTGGCCCTGGCCGGAGCCTGGGCGCTGCAGCCGCAGTTCGTCCGCCTGCTGTTTCCCGGCATGAGTTATGTCACAGCCTTGGCCTGGCTGGCGACGGCGTTGCTGGCTTCGGTCACGGCGTCGTTGCGCGGCGCCCTGGGCGACCGGGAGTTCGCGGTGTGGCTGGCGCGGGCGGTCATCGTCGGCGGCTTGGTGCAGTCGCTGATCGGCACCGCCCAGCTGACTGGCCTGGCGCCGGCGCTGGGGCTGTTCTACGACGGTTCCCACCCTACCAGCAATATCTTCGGCCATATCGGCCAGCGCAATCAGTACGCCCATTACCTGATGTGGTCGGTGGTGTCCGGCGTCTATCTGTTCGCCGTCGGCCGCCTGGGGCGCGGCTGGCTGATCGCGCTGGTGTTGTGGATGGCGTTGATGCTGGGTTGGGCCGGCTCGCGCACCATCCTGCTCTATCTGGTGGCGTTGTCGGCGCTGGCTGGCTTGTGGCACTGGCGCAGCCGCGACGAGGCGTCGCGCCGGATGATGCTGGCGATGTGGGCCGCTTCCGGCACGATTCTGGCTGCCCAGTTCGCGCTGCCACTGTTCAACCACCTGATCTCGCTATTGACCCACTCCGATGTCGAGAACGCGTCTGGCATCGCGCGGCTGGCGGCCAACGGCGACGACATGGGCGCGCGCCGCTTCGCCGAGATGCACAAGGCCTGGATGACCTTCCAGGCGCACCCGCTGTGGGGCGTGGGCTGGTCGCAGTACGCGGCGGAAAGTGTTCGTCTGCAGCAGCTGCCCCAGTTCGCCGCGGCCGGCTACAACAGCGGGCTGTTCACCAATGCCCACAATCTGCTGATGCAGCTGCTGGCGGAGATGGGCGGCGTGGTGACCGCGCTGGTGGTGGCCGGCTTGATCTGGACGTTGCTGCCTTTCTTCCGCCGCAAGGCCGAGCCGGAAGGCGTGCTGGCGCTGGGTTGCATCGCGGTGACGCTGACCCACAGCATGCTGGAGTATCCACTGTGGTACTACTATTTCCTGGCGATGCTGGTGATGTTCATGGCGATGGCGCCGCGCGGCGAGCGCCCGTTGGCCTGGCCGCTGCGGCTGCCGTTGCTGGCGGCGCTGGTATGGGTGGGCTGGCTGTCGATCAGCACCTCCTCCATGTTCTGGGAACTGGTGAATCTATACGTGCCGACCGGCAACGCGGCCAAGGACAAGGTCCGCACCGAGCGCCTGGTCGAAATCGTCGAAACCAAGCCCTTGTTCGCCTACCACGCGCTGTACACGCTGGACGATTATCTGCCGGTGAACCGGGACAATCTGAAGCAAAAGCTGGCGCTGGAAGACCGGCTGACCGAGTTCCGCCCCTATCCCGATGTGATGCTGAAGCGCGCCCAGCTGGAGATCCTGGCTGGCGAGCGGGCCAAGGGGGAGCAGACGCTGCGCACCACGCTGGCCTCGTTCCCGACCTATGCCGGCCAGTTTCTGGAAACGCTGGGCGATCAGGAGCCCGCCTGGGAGCCTCTGCGCAAGATCAGCCGCGAGGCCTACGACAAGCTGCCGGCCAAGTTCCGCACGCTGCAGGAGTGATGGTTGTTTTCCGCCTCGACGGGCGGAGGAAATAAAAAAGCCGCTCGATGATTCGAGCGGCTTTTTTCGCGTCCGGCGGCGGGGGATCAGTTGTCCAGCACCACGCCTTCGCTGAGCGCGGTTTTCATTTTGGTCAGCGCCTTGGCCTCGATCTGGCGGATACGCTCGGCCGACACGCCGAATTCCGCGGCCAGCTCATGTAGCGTGGAGCCGCTGTCGTCGGCCAGCCAGCGCGCTTCGACGATGCGGCGGCTGCGGGCGTCCAGCGTCGACAGCGCGTATTCCAGGCCTTCCGACTGCAGATGGTCGAAAGCGCGGCGTTCCAGCGCGCGGGTCGGCTCGCTGTGGCTGTCGGCCAGCCAGTCTATCGGCGCGTAGCTGTCCTCGTCGTCATTGTCGGCCAGCAGGGACACGTCCTGGCCGGTCATGCGGATTTCCATCTCGCGAACTTCCTCGGGCTTCACGCCCAGGTCTTCGGCGATGGACTTGGCTTCTTGCTCGGACAGCGCGGAAAAACCGCTCTTCATGCTGCGCAGGTTGAAGAACAGCTTACGCTGCGGCTTGGTGGTGGCGATGCGCACCAGGCGCCAGTTGCGCAGGATGAATTCGTGGATCTCGGCCTTGATCCAGTGGATGGCGAACGAGAACAGGCGCACGCCGCGGCCAGGCTCGAAGCGCTTCACCGCCTTCATCAGGCCGATATTGCCTTCCTGGATCAGGTCGGCTTGCTGCAAGCCGTAGCCAGCGTAACCGCGCGACACGGACACCACCACGCGCAGGTGCGACAGCACCATCTGCCGCGCCGCTTCCAGGTCGTTTTCCTGTTGGAAACGGGTCGCGAGTTCGGTTTCCTGCTCCGGCGTCAGCATGGGCACGCTGTTGACGGCCTGGATGTACTGTTCCAGGCTGCCGCTGGTCGACGGGACGGGAAGGGCAAATGTTGTGTTCATTGCGATGGCTACCTCCTTGGGTAGTGCTATGTTAGCACTCGAGTATTGAGAGTGCTAGCAGCGAAAGGTTCCCGAGTCAATGATATTTAACAATCGGCCCGATAGTTGAAACCTTTCGCTTGTCATTTTTACTTCGGCTCTACTTTGCGCAGGTGGTGGTCGGCCGCCAGCCGCGCGCCCAGCATCGCCAGCGCGGCGGAGATGCCGATCAGCGCCGCCAGCTCCGGCAGGTTCAGCGCGCGCAGCTCCACCCGTTCGCCGTACAGCATCGCGAACTCGCTGATGGCTGGGTTGGCCATCGCGGCCAGCCAGCAGGATAGGCCCCAGGCCAGCAGCGCCGCCAGCACGCCCTGCCACAGCGCGTGATACAGGAAGGGGCGGCGGATGAAGCTGTCGGTGGCGCCGATCAGCTTGGACACCGCGATTTCGTCCTGGCGCGCCAGGATCTGCATCCGGATCGCGTTGTGGGTGACCAGCACCAGCGCCAAGCCCAGCGCGGCGGCCAGGAACCAGGTTAGCTTCTTGCCCATCTCCACCATGCCGTACAGGCGCTTGGCCCAGCTGGCGTCGAATTGTGCCAGCTCCACCATCGGCAGGCCGGATAGCTCTTTCTGCAGCATGTCTAGCTCGCGTGGCTCGAGAGACTTCGGCGTCACCACGAAGGCGTCGGGCAGCGGGTTTCCTTCCAGGCCGTCGGACAGGCCGGACAGGCCGTTGCGCTTCTCCAGATCCTGCAGCGCCTGGCCTTTGCTGACGAAAGAGAAGCTCTTCACTTTGGGGTGGTGCGACAGTGTGCTGTTGACGGCGGCGATGTCGGCCTGTTCGGCCGTCTGCTCCATGAACAGCGTGATCTGCGGCGTGGCGGTCAGGCGGCCCACCCATTCCTGCACGCTGTTGACTGCGAGGTAAAGCGACAGCGGCAGGGCCAGGGCCAGGGCCAGCATCAACAGCGTCAGCAGGCTGCCGAAGGGCTGGCGGACGATCTTGGCCAGCGCCTGCTTGGCGCTCTGCCAGTTCAGATAGAGAAAGTGTTTCATGCGGCGAACTGTCCTTCCCTCAGGCGGATGATGCGGCGGCCGTAATCTTCCATCAACGTTTCGTCGTGGGCGGAGATCAGCACGGTGACGCCCACCTGGTGGAAGGACTTGAACAGCTCCATGATGTCCAGCGCGTAGGCGCGGTCCAGGTTGGCCGACGGTTCGTCGGCCAGCAGGATGCTGGGGCGGTGGACCACTGCGCGGGCGATGCACAACCGTTGCTGTTCGCCGCCTGACAGCCGGATCGGCATCATTTTTTCCTTGGGCAGCAGGCCCACCTTGTCCAGCGCCGCGCGCACGCGCTTGGCGGCGTCGCGGCGGTCGAAGCCGATGATGTCCAGCGGCAGCATCACGTTGTCGAACACGCTGCGGTCGAACAGGATCTTGTGGTCCTGGAACACCATGCCCAGGTGCTGGCGCACGTAGGGCACCTGGCTTGCGCGCAGCTTGGACAGGTTCTGACCATTGACGATCACGCCGCCGCTGGTGGCGCGCTCGATGCCAGCGATCAGCTTCAGCAAGGTGGACTTGCCGGCGCCGGAGTGGCCGGCGAGGAACACCATTTCGCCGGTTTCTATGGTGAACGACAGGTTCTTCAGGGCTTCGTTGCCGCCTGGATAGCGCTTGGTGACCTGGTCGAACTGTATCATTGAGAAGTTTCCCGCTTGTTGGCTGAGAAAAGGCGGCCGCGCCTGCGGCCGCGAAACATGGTCTTATTCGAACAGCGCGTCGATGTAGTCGCGGCTGTCGAACGGCCGCAGGTCGTCGATGCTCTCGCCGACGCCGACGAAGCGCAGCGGAATCGGCCGCTGCTTGGCGATGGCGGCGATCACGCCGCCCTTGGCGGTGCCGTCCAGCTTGGTCAGGATCAGGCCGGTCAGGCCCAGCGCGTCGTCGAAGGCCTTCACCTGATTGACGGTGTTCTGGCCGATATTGGCGTCCAGCACCAGCACCACCTCGTGCGGCGCGTCCGGCAGCGCCTTCTGGATCACGCGCTTCACCTTCTTGATCTCTTCCATCAGGTGCAGCTGCGTCGGCAGGCGGCCCGCGGTGTCGGCCAGCACGATGTCGATGCCGCGGGCGACGGCGGCCTGGATCGCGTCATAGCAGACGGCGGCGGAATCGCCGCCCTGCTGCGCGATCACGGTGACGTTGTTGCGCTCGCCCCAGGCGATCAGCTGTTCGCGCGCGGCGGCGCGGAAGGTGTCGCCGGCGGCCAGGAGCACGCTCTTGCCCTGGCTTTGGTAGTACTTGGCCAGCTTGCCGATGGAGGTGGTCTTGCCGGCACCGTTGACGCCGGTCATCATGATCACGAACGGCTTCTTGCCTTCCACGTTCAGCGGCACTTGCAGCGGGCCGATCAGATCCTGCAGCGAATCCTTCAGCGCGCCTTTCAACTCGGACGAATCCTTCAGGCCCTTCAGCGACACGCGCTCGCGCACGTCCTGCAGCAGATGGACGGTGGCGTCCATGCCCATGTCGGCGGTCAGCAGCACCGTTTCCAGTTCTTCGTACAGGTCTTCGTCGATCTTGCCGCCGCCGAACAGGCCGGCCAATTGTTTGCCCAGTCGGTCGCGGGTCTTGGCCAGGCCGGCTTTCAGCCGCTCGGTCCAGCTCATTTTCTTCAGCGGCGCCTGCGCTTCTTCGACTGGCGCGGCGGGAGCGGCCGCAATCGGTGTCGCCGGGGCCGGTTCGGAAAGCGGGAGAGGTTCTACCGCAGCCGTCGAGATCGCCTCGAGCTGAGGCTCCGCGGCCGTGGCGGGGACATGGGCCTCAAGCGAGGCGGTCGCTTGTTCCGGCGCGGCCTGCGCCGGGATTTCGATTTGCGGCGTTTCCGCCGGCTTGGTCTTTTTCTTGAAGAAGCTAAACATGCGTGAATGGGCCAGAAAAGCGGTAAATGGCTAAGATTGTATCCTCAAACGCCGTCGAGTACAGAATCGGCTGGCGATGCGAGGGCGGAAAACAGCGACGTCGCTGCAAACATATATAAGGAATAGTTGCCGAATTTCGCCGCCGGCGCGACAGATTCGCCGCCCGGCGCGCGGGAATGAGGCGCTAAAGTCCTGATCAGGTTAAACTCTCGCGCTTGTCCCTAGAGTTTAGCTTTCATGAGTCAGACACGTAATAAGGTCAGAATCATAGGCGGCGACTACCGTCGCCGCCTATTGCCTTTCCCTGAAGCCGAAGGCTTGCGGCCAACGCCGGACCGCGTGCGCGAGACGCTGTTCAACTGGCTGGGCCAGGATCTGTACGGCAAGAGCTGCCTGGATCTGTTCGCCGGCAGCGGCGCGCTCGGCTTCGAAGCGGCGTCGCGTTCTGCGCGGCGGGTGGTGATGGTGGAGAAGTCGCGCAAGGTCTATGAGTCGTTGCAGGCCAACCGCCAGTTGCTGCAGGCCGGCGCGCTCGACGTGGTCGCCGGCGACGCGCTGCTGTATCTGAAGAACAGCCGCGAATCCTTCGATGTGATCTTCCTGGATCCTCCTTACGATTCGGATCTGCTGTTGCAGGCCTTGCCGCTGGCGCTGGCGCGCTTGTCGGAAGGCGGCGTGCTGTATGTCGAGGCGCGACAATGGCCGGACGCGTTGCCGGATGGAGTGGAAGCGCTGCGTCGCGACAAGGCGGGCATGGTCCATTACGGCCTATTGATCCGCCAGCCTGGATAGGAGCGTCGGGGCGGGGAGTTTGCGCCTATGGATATAACCAGCGCGAACTTGCTCCCCCGAGCGGCGGGTGACAGAATTCATGTTGTGGAATACCTGAGGAAATTACTATGTCTTTGATGATTACCGACGAATGCATCAACTGCGACGTCTGTGAGCCGGAGTGTCCGAACAACGCGATCTCCCAAGGGGAGGAGATCTACCAGATCGACCCGGAATTGTGCACTCAGTGCGTAGGCCACTACGACGAGCCGCAGTGCCAGCAAGTCTGTCCGGTCGATTGCATCCCCCTGGATCCGTCCCGCGAGGAGACCCAGGATGAGCTCCACCAGAAATATCTGAAGATTTCGGGCAAGGCCTGATTGAGCTAAGTTATTGATGCGAAATGGAATGCCCCGCAGCCTGCGGGGCGTTTTTTATTTTTCGGCGAAAAAGTGCAGTTTTTTTCGCAAAAGGTGTTGACGATCAGGCGGGCCATCTATAATATTCGGGTCTCTTTCAGGAGGGATTCCCGAGCGGTCAAAGGGATCAGACTGTAAATCTGACGGCTCTGCCTTCGAAGGTTCGAATCCTTCTCCCTCCACCAGAATTAGATGAAGCGCTTGGCAGTGAAGTTAAGCTGTCTTGTTGTAAAGCCAGGCGGGTGTAGCTCAATGGTAGAGCAGAAGCCTTCCAAGCTTACGACGAGGGTTCGATTCCCTTCACCCGCTCCAAGCGTCTGATTGTAGCCTGTTTAAGGGCCCATGTAGCTCAGGGGTAGAGCACTCCCTTGGTAAGGGAGAGGTCGGCAGTTCAATTCTGCCCATGGGCACCACCAATTTTATTTGCTTGTTTCGTATTCAGGAAATTTGCCATGGCTAAGGAAAAGTTCGAGCGGACCAAACCGCACGTAAACGTCGGCACCATCGGTCACGTGGACCATGGTAAAACCACTCTGACCGCTGCTATCACCACCATTCTGTCCAAGAAGTTCGGTGGCGAAGCCAAGGACTACTCCCAGATCGACAGCGCGCCGGAAGAGAAGGCTCGTGGTATCACCATCAATACCGCGCACGTTGAATACGAAACCGAAGCCCGCCACTACGCTCACGTAGACTGCCCGGGTCACGCCGACTATGTGAAGAACATGATCACCGGCGCGGCTCAGATGGACGGCGCGATCCTGGTTTGCTCGGCCGCTGACGGTCCGATGCCGCAAACCCGTGAACACATCCTGCTGTCCCGCCAAGTTGGCGTGCCGTACATCATCGTCTACCTGAACAAGGCTGACCTGGTTGACGACGCCGAACTGCTGGAACTGGTTGAAATGGAAGTGCGCGATCTGCTGTCTTCCTACGACTTCCCGGGCGACGACACCCCGATCGTGACCGGCTCCGCTCGTCTGGCGCTGGAAGGCGACCAGTCTGAAATGGGCGAACCGTCGATCTTCCGTCTGGCTGCTGCTCTGGATTCCTACATCCCGACTCCGGAACGCGCTGTTGACAAGCCGTTCCTGCTGCCGATCGAAGACGTGTTCTCGATCTCCGGCCGCGGCACCGTGGTGACCGGTCGTGTTGAGCGCGGCATCGTGAAAGTCGGCGAAGAGCTGGAAATCGTGGGCCTGAAGGCTACCGTGAAG
>NZ_JAJOHV010000002.1 GCF_021129175.1 Chromobacterium piscinae
CGCGATGCTGGACGGCGACCTGGCGCCCGCTCGGGCCTACGCCAAGCGCGCCGACGACTGTTTCCGCCGCTACCTGTCGGAGCGGCGGCGGCATTACCGGCAGGAAAACCGCTGGCCGGAGCGGCCGTTCTGGCAGCGCCGCGCCTTCGCGCCCGCGGCGCTGGCCGTTCCCGCCTGACTCCCATCCAGCAACGACAACGGGGCTGCCCGAAAGCAGCCCCGCTTTTCTGCCCGATCCGAACGTTAGCGGTTAGCGGCGAAGATCGCGTCGGGAATTTCGGCCTGGCTGACATTGGGGAAATCGCGCAGCGACGCGCGCGACGCCTCGTCCCCGGTCACCATCCTCAGCGGCTCGCCGCTGGCGGCGTCCAGATACAGCGTGGACGGCCCCTTGCCCGGACGCTCGTAGCGCCAGCCGTCGGCCTCGCGGCCCAGCACCTCGCGGCGGCCGATGAAGCGAGCGCCCAGCCGGCGCAGCACGTCGCGCGGCAGGAACAGCTCGGCGAACGGGCCGGTCTCGTCGTCCAGCGGATGCTCGCACAGCTGCTCGCCGGCGGCAGTCCGCTCGCGGCCATAGGCCACCTTCTGCTTCCAGGTGCGGCCGCTGGCGGCGTTGCCGACCTCGGACATCCACAGCCGGTAGCCGGTGTCGCGCTCCGACCAAGGATTGAACAGGCCGTCGATGCGGCAAACATCGCGCTCGTAGTCGAACCAGCAGTAGCCGGACGTCAGCTGGTCATCCGGCAGCATCGGACTCCAGTACGACACGTAGGCGCTGCTCCAGCGCGCCGGCAGCAGCGGCGGTTCCCGGTTTTCCATGCGGCCCCCTCAGCGTTGCAGCGCGTAGCGCAGATTCTGCGCCAGCGCTTCCGGCATCGGCGGCAGCGACTTGCGGCGCGCGTCGAAGCTCTGCACGAACTCGGCGCTGGACAGGTGCATGCGCTCGTCCACCGTCTCGAACCAGACCCGGCTGTTGTCGGCGTGGCCGCGGAACAGCTGGACCAGCGGCAGCGCGCGCTCTTCGAAGCTCCTCAGCGCGGCCGGCACGTCGGCTTCGGTGCACAGCGCCTTCACCAGCAGCTGCGCCACCACCACCGCCATCGTGGTGCCATGGCCGATGGAGAAGTGGCCGGACTGCAGCGCGTCGCCCAGCAGCACCAGCTTGCCGTCGTGGCAGCGGTCGTGGCTCAGCGTCATGAAATTGCGCCAGCCGAGTCCGGGCTGGTTCACTAGGCCGTGGCCCCCCAGCTCGGCCTGGAACACCTTGGCCACGAATTCGGCCGACGCTTCGTCGGACATCTCGCCCAAGCGGGCGCGGACGTAGGTTTCCTCGCTGCACTCGACGACGAAGGTGCTCATCGTGTCGGAATACTTGTAGGCATGGGCGATGAAGATGTCCTTGCCGTGGGTGCGGAACACCAGGTTCATCTGGTCGAACAACTGGCTGGTGCCGTACCAGATGTACTTGTTGCGACCATAGTCCACTTGCGGGGCCAGCGCCTCGGTGAAGTGGGAAGTTTTGTGATTGACGCCGTTGGCCAACACCACCAGATCATAGTCGGCCAGCGGCAGCTCGCCGTGCTCCAGCAGCGGCGATTCGAAGCGGATGGAGATGCCCTGCGAGCGGCACTTGTCGCGCAAGGCATGCACCAGGCCGCGGCGCTCCACGCCGCACAGCAGCACGCCGGTGCTCATCAGGCTGGGCTCGTTGTGGTGAACCAGCTTGAAGTCTTCCAGGAACTGCGGATTCAGCTTTTCCGGCGCGTCCAGATAGGACAGCGGATTGGCCGGATGCTGGCCAGGCCGTCCGGGCAGCACCACGCCCCAGCCCAGCACGTCCTGCCCGTCGCTCTTCTCGACGATGTCTATCGCCCACTGCGGACGCGCCTGTTTCAGTTGGCTGGCGAACACCAAGCCGGCCGGACCCGCGCCGATAACCAGAACTTTCATCAGTTGACCCTTCCTATCTTGTACCAAACGTTCTGCTTTCTCTGGATCTGCTGCAGCCTGTCGTACGGTTCCGACGTGAAATACAGCTTCTCCGCCATATCCGGCGGGTAAAGGCCGGGAAACTTGCTATGCATGTAGCGGGTGTAGCGGGCCCGCATGAAAAAGACCGGATTGGAGCAGCTGAGCACGTCGTAGTTAGCGCGCGCCATGTCCTGCATCGCGTCGGCCTGCACCTTGCGCAACTGGGTGAACTCGGGAAAGGCCTTGTCCTGGTCGCCCTGATGCCGGTCCAGCAGCTCGATGAAGGTGCGCGCGTCTTCCAGCGCCATATTCATGCCCTGGCCGAGGAAAGGCGCGGTGGCGTGGGCGGCGTCGCCCAGCAGCAGCACATTGCCTTTGTAGTGGAAGGTGCTGGAGCGGACGTTGATCAGGTCGTTGCTGGGCTTGGCCAGGAACTGGCGCAGCATCTCGTCGCGCGCGTCCTGCGGCAGCCCGCCGAAGTAACGGTCGAAGAAAGCGCGCATCGTCGGCTCGTCGGTGGTGGTCAGGCTGGGGCTGCCGCTGTAGGGCAGGCAGACCGCGATGCTGACGCTGCCGTCCGGGATGGTGGCGGCGCGGCCGGCGAACAGGCCGCCGGAGTCCATGCCGAAGAAGTACAGCGTGTCCTTGCGGTAGCCCAGCGCCTGGGCGTCCGGCAGCACCAGCGTCTTGTAGCCGTGGCGGAAGAAGGTCTGCTGGAATTCGAAACGGCGCAGGCCGCTCTGCATCGCCTGCCGCACCGCCGAATGCGCGCCGTCGGCGCCGACGATCATGTCGCCCTGCAGCCGCTGCGGCTGGCCGTCCCGGCCCTGGATCAGCACCGACTTGCCGTCCAGATCCACATCCAGGCATTTGTGCTCGAAGTAGTAGCGGACGCCGGCCAGATTGGCGTATTTGTTCAGCAGCTTCTGGAACGCCGCGCGGTTGAGCGACAGCGGACGGAAATCCTCCAGCGGCTTCAACGGCCGCATCCGGTGCTGGCCGCCGACCGAGAACGCCATCGCCACGATGGGTTCGCCGCAAGCCTCCAGCTCCGCGCGCGGAATGCCGGCGGCCAGCACCGACTTGATGCCGCGCACCGTCATGCTGACGCCTATCGCCCGCGAGCTGACCACGTCGACATAAGACGACAGGTCCTGCAGCGGATCGCCGCGCTTTTCCACCACATGGACCTCGTAGCCGCGCTTCGCCAGGTAGATGGCGGTCAAACCGCCGGCGAGCCCGCCTCCGACTATGATTGCTTTTTTCATTTCAGGCCTCTCTAGAAAGCTTTCCACAAGCCAAGTCCAGCATCTGCCGGCGGTAGAAATCCAGCAGCTCCAATTGCGCGTCGGGCAGCCAGCCCGGCGCCAGCGCCGACGCGCGCTCCTGCAGCCGCTCGCAGCGCCGCGCCAGCATCCGGCAGCCCAGCGCGTAGTCGTCGTAGCTGCGGGTGTCCACCGGGCCGGGCAACGGCGGGCCGGCGGTGCGCCCGGCGATGCCCGACGGCAGATTCATCAGCGCGCAGGACAGCGGCCGGAGCAGGCCGGTCATCAGGTCGATCGCCGCGTTCATCAGCCGCGAACGCCTGAGGCTGCCCAACGGCTTCACCGCGAAATGCTGCGCCATCATCGCGAACATCAGTTCGTACACGCCTTGGTACAAGCCCATCAGCGCCCGCGCCCGCTCGTCTTCGACGCGCTGGCAGCCCGGCTCCTCGTCCAGCACCGGATTGCGCAGCGCCGGCAGCGCCGGTTCGAACGGCGCGGGCTGCGCCATGATCCGGCCGGCAAGCTCGCGCAGCCGCTGGAAATGGGAATGCTCGTAGTGCGGCGAGTCCAGCGCCCCGCCCTCGCCCTGGTCGGTGACGAAGGCGATGCCGAACAGCGCGCTGTCGCGGTCGAACACCTCCAACTGGTAGCCGGGATTCGCGCGGTTGGTCAGTTCGTTGAGGAAAAGATGGTGTTCGCCGCCGCGCTTGCCCGCCTCGCCGTCGAACAGGTCGGGCAGATCGAGGAAGGCCTGGCGGATCGCGGCGTAGAAATCGGCGATGGACTTGCCCGGCGCCGGGATGAAATGCGGCCATTCCAGCCGGACGAAACGCGCCAGCGCCGACTCGGAGAACGGCTCCAGCGCGAACTCGGTGTCCAGGCCGAACGCCTGCCGCGCCGCCTCGCCCATCAGCGGCGCGCCGGCGTAAAACGGCTCGCCCAGCGCCATCAACAGATTGTTCACCACCAGATAGTGGATCATCTCCTCGTGGGCGATCTCCAGCAGCGCGGCGCGGATGCCGCCGTCGCGGCGCCGGTCTCCGCTTCCGCAGGCCAACAACAGCTGCTCCGGCGTCCATGCGCCGTCAGCCACGCGCTGCTGGCCCTGAGCGTAATTGGGAATGGAATAGGCGGCGTACAGATACTGCAGCATCACCGACAGCTCCAGATCCACTGCCTTGCGCAGCTCGGCCGCCAGCTCCGCCTTGCTCTCGATGCGCGCCGGGCCGGCCGGCGGCGGCGCCTGCAGCCTGGCCTCGCCCTCGACATGGGCCAGATACTTGAGGAACAGCCTGGCCTTGGGCGCCGACAACTCGCGGGTGCTGGGCATGTAGTAGCTCTTGTTCCGGTTCTGCGGATCGCACATCTGCCACATCAGTCTGGCGTAGGTCTCGCACTTGCAGCGGTCGGCCAGGCTGAACACCTTGTCGGACATGAACGGGTAGATCAGCTCGTAGTAGGCCATCACGTGCCGGTACAGGAAGGCGTAATCGACCTCGTCCACCGTCGCGTCATCCAGTTCCCAGTCGTCCGGCAGCACCCGCAGCTGGATCGCCTCCTCGCCGTCGCCGAGCACGATCCGCGCCGGGCCGGGCCGCAGGCCGGTCAGCCGCCACTCGGCGGCGATACCGTCCTGGCGCGCCTCCACGCAGGCCAGACCCATGCCCTCGATCCGGTAGGGAATGGTCGCCCGCTCGCGGGCCTCGCCGCGGAAATAGCTGAGCAGCGCGATGTTTTCCGGAAAGAAACAGCCATGGCGGCGGTCCGGCGCCTCCAGATAAAGATTGGCGGCGTCTGACTGCGTGACCCAGTCCTGCTCGCGCCACTCGGCCAGCTCGCTGAACAGCGTCAGCGAGCCCCTGGGCTCGCGCAGCAGCGGCACGTCGACGATGCCGTGGTTCGTCCAGTAATCCTGGTACAGCGCCTGCGGCACCCGCGCCAACAGCGCGCCGTCCTCGTCGCGCAGCAGCAGGTCGCCCAGCGGCAGCTTGGCGCCCAGCTCGGGCGTGAGCCTGTCCGGCGCGGACGGTTGCGCCGTGCGGGTGGAAAACGGGATCGCGCAGGCCAGATTCAGTGCCGCGCAGCCGCCGCCCACGCGCAGCGTCAGATCGCCCAACCCTGGTTGGCGCGGCCTCAGCAACCGGCCGGCCGGATAGCTGGCCAGCTCGCCGCGCCGCCACAGGCCAACCACGCCGACCATGTCGTGGAATACCGGCGAATTGGGTTGCGGCGGCGTCGACATATTGAACAGCGCGTACTGTACCGTCAGGCCGAGCGCGTCGTCGTCCTCCAGCGCCAGCTGCAGCCTGCGCCAGGCCTCGGAATCGAACTGCCTGGGATGGAACAGGAAATGCGGATGGCTCTTGGGCACGGAAAACTGGAACAGCCGCGCCGTGCCGAACTCCTCGTCCAGGAAATGGCCGCCGCGCTCGGCCACATGGCCGCCGCGCGTCCAGCGCGCGCCGTGGCTATCGTCGATGTCGGCGGTGAACATCCAGGGCGTGCCCGGCCCGGCCCCGGCCGGGCTGATGGTGAATTGGCCGGCGTAGATCTGCACCGCGTCGCGGCGGGTGGGATCGTTGTCCACCCAGCGCGCGCGGTTGAAGGTGGTGCGCAGGTAGTCGTTGTAATGCCCCCACAGCGCCAGCCTGGCGCCGACCAGGCCGTCGCCGCGGTCCGGCTCGCCGCCGTCCAACTGCACATGGCTGACGGTGACGCTTTCCCAGGAAAAATGATTGTTGCCGGCCGCGTTGTAACCTTCCGCCAAGCCGAACGGCCCTTCTGGATCAGGCCGGCCGTCCAGGCCGAAGCGCGGCTGCAGCGACTGCAGGTGATGGTGGAATTCGGTCGGATGGCGCGCCAGGTCGAACGGCTCGCCATTGATCGACACCGCGTTGCGGGCCATGTCGATCTGGCCGTGCGGATCGCGGTTGGCGGTGGGCGCGTTGACTCGCGCCCAGCCGCGGAAATGGATGCGTGGAAAATCCAGAATGCTCATGTGTCTCCCGAGCGGTCATGGCTGACGGCCGCCGCCCGGACATCGGGCAGCGACGCGGGACGGCGGCCTAGCCGCCGCCACGTTCAAGCGGAGAGGCGTTGCAACAGCAGCCTGCTGGCCTCGCGGGCGCTGAGCAGGCCGCCCTCCATCCAGCCGCAGTGCGTGGTGTAGGCATCCGAGCAGGCGATGATGCCGCTGTCGCGATGGCTCAGCGCGGACGGGTGATCGATGCCGCTGTCCCGGCAGAATTCGACGCCGTGCGCCCAGTACTTGTGCACGTGGACGCGAGGCTGGGGAATGCGCTCGCGGGCGATGCCCAGCGCGCTGGCCAGATGGGTGCGGATCTGCTCCAGATAGCCGTCCTCGCCTTCCGCCACGCAGCCGCGCCAGTAATCGGCCATTTCGCTGTCGGTGTAGAAGAACAGGTATTTGTCGCCCTTGAAGTAGATCTTGCGCAGCGGGTTGTCGACGATCAGCACCTGGTCGTCCAGCTTGTAATCCAGCCACCAGGGCTCGCTATAGGTCAGGAAACCCTTGAATAGGGGCAGCGAGCCGTAGCGCGCGCCGCTCCACGCCTCGGGAAAATTGACGTTGAGCCCGGCCATCGCCGACGGCGGGACCGCCAGGATCAAGTGGCGGGCGCGGTGCTCCAGCTTCCAGCCGTCGTCGCCGGCCAGTTGCAGCCGGTAACCATCGCCGTCGGCCTCGACCGAAACCAGGCGATAGCCCAGGCTGAAGCGGGCGCCGGCGGCCTTGACCTTGGTCTTGATCTGCTGGATCAGGCCATCGAAGCCCTGCTCCGCCGAAAACCACTGATTGGCGTCGTTGTCGGTCACGCTCTGGATTTCCGGATGCTTGCCGACGATGTCGTAAGCCATCTCGGCTGAGATGTCGGGCAGGAACAAGGCGTCATAACCCATCGAGCGTATCATGCCGACCGCGCTCTCCTTGCCCTGGTAGCGGCTGACGAACTGGAGAAAGGATTCCTTGCCGTGCTCTTCCAGCCTGGAGGACAACTCGCTCATCGCCCGCTTCAGCTTCTGCTGGGTATGATTTTTGAATTTCAGCTGGGTGAACGGATAGACTTCGCTCTTCTGGCTG
This sequence comes from Chromobacterium piscinae, assembly GCF_021129175.1. Lineage (GTDB taxonomy): Bacteria > Pseudomonadota > Gammaproteobacteria > Burkholderiales > Chromobacteriaceae > Chromobacterium > Chromobacterium piscinae. The sequence continues at coordinate 7,339 of NZ_JAJOHV010000002.1, forward strand.
TAATGCTGCATCGCGCTCTGGAAGTGCGGGTGCAGCTGCGGCGAGTAGCGCCCGGCGCCCAATTCTATCGCGGCCTTGCCGTCCAGCGTTTTCGAGCGGATGCGGCCTCCCGCCTCCTGCTGCATGTCGAAGACGCGCAGCGACAGGCCGCGACAGGCAGGCGAGTCGAGCAGATGGCTGGCGCAGGTCAGGCCGCTGATGCCGGCGCCGACAATGCAGATATCGGAAGAATGCTTCATCGCGAATGTCCCTTTGACTGTTCGGTTCACGCCCGCCGAGCGGCAACGGCGGACTGGCATGGACGGCGTAATGCTTGGCACTCTCGCCTCGGAATCGGGATGCAGCCTCTTGTATCCTCGTCATGACCGGCTTTCCGGCATGAAATTTATAAAGCATTTACATTTTTAAAATTAAATGCCTTTGTAATTTTAAGCCACGGTAGTTCAATCGAACTAATTCATCAACCGTATTGTCTGACAATACGGTCGATCCTGTTCAAAGGGTCAGGGCATGACGTTGAGAAACGGAGACAAAAGGCCGCCTGGGATCAGCGGCGTTTGGCGTACGACAATTGTCCGCGCCAGTCCAGATACTGGAGCGCCGCGCCTATCCTCACCCGAAAGCGTTCGCCATCCCCAGAGGTCGGCTGCCACAGGTAGAGCTGGTCGGCATGGCTGCCGCCGGCCCAGGCGGTCAGGTAGTAGTCGGCCGCGCGCGCCCAATCCTTGAACGACACCACGTCGCCATCCTGCAGGCAGCCTTCCAGCCGGCTGTGATTGACCAGCCGCAGCTCGGAGGAACGGTTCAGCGGCCCCTGAGCGGTGTAGTAGGCGTACTGGTTGCCACCCGCCGTCCCCCACCAAGTCCAGAACCAGCCGGGACGATCAGCTCGCTCCAGCCTCACGTATTCGCCTGAGCGCACGCAGCCGTTATCGCGCATGGAGAAATTATTGGACAGATTGAAGCGCGCCCGCGCGCCCGCCGCTGCGGCGTCGGTCTTCAGCCAGCCGTCGTTGGCGTCTCCAGCCTGCACATAGCGGCCGCTGGCCAGGTTCTGCAGGGAGACCTGGCGGTAGGCGCCCGGCTGCGCGGTCAGCGAGCGGGTCGGCGTGGCGGCGTCGGCCCAGGCGAAAGCCTGCACCGGGTAGTGATCGCTGAAATCGGTATAGGCGTAGGTCTGCTTCGCCACCGCCGATTGCGCCGTCCACTGCGGCGACGGCGCGTCCAGCGCCTGGTTGTGCCAGACCGAGGGCTGGCGATGGCCTTTCAGCGTCAGGATGTAATCCAGGTATTCCGGCGCGTCGCCGCCGCGCGCGCCGTAGCGCTCCAGCGCGATGCCGTTGCCGGCGGTGTCGAAGCTGTGCGGCATGCCGGCGTAACGCGGCTCGCCGGCCTGCAGGATGTCCAGCATCGCCCGGTATTCGGCGCTCTTGTAGCGGTCGATGTTCATGTCGCCGGCGACGATCACCGTCTCCTCTACCGGCAGATGGCGCGACTGCACCCAGGCGGCGATCTCGCGCAGCTGCGCCTGGCGCACGCCGATGTCGGCGTGATTGGCGCAGCCGCTGTCTTCCGACTGCAGATGGGTGCCGATCACATGATAAAACTGGCCGTTCACGGCTATCCTGGCGTAAGCGAAGCCCTTCAGCGCCTGCCCGTCCCAGCTGCAGCCGGGCGTCTGGAACAGGTACTGCCGCTTCTCGACGATGGGCCAGCGGCTGGCGATGGCGACGCCGCCGTCTTCCGGCTTCATGCCGTTCCAGCCTTCGGTGCCGTCCCACCCCTGCTGCGAACGGCCTATCACCGGCGTCTGATAGGGAAAGCGCGGCTTGAGCAAGGCCTGCAGCCGCTCGGACGCGGCGTTGTCCTGCAATTCCTGGAACACCAGCACGTCCTGCGACTGGAGAATGGGCGAAGCCGCCATCAGCTCGACCCGCCTCATCTGGCCGTAGTTGGGATACAAGGCCTGCGGCAGCAGCATCGCGTTCCAGGTGGCGAGCTTCAAATCGTCGGGATAAGCGGCATGGGAAGCGGCAGGCAACAGCGCCGCGCACAGCAGAAAACGCCAGGCTTTCATCGGACATCCTTTAGTGGGTGAAGGAAGCGGCAAAGGCTGGATCAGTTTTCTTTCACTATGGTTAATTACTCTAAAATTAATATTCCATTTACATTTTCAATGCATGCTCGCCTCGCCAGGACTGTTCATGAAAACGCTGGGCCGCGGCTGCCGTTTTGCCCCCCATCCTGAGAAATGAAAAAAGCCGCCATCCCTGGGGACGGCGGCTTCGCTGCTAATGCGAGCGGCGCGGCTTATTCGTGGATGGCTTCCACGGCGATGTCGATGGTGACCTCGTCGCCCACGTACGGGGCGTATTTGCCGGCGTTGAATTCGGTGCGCTTGATCTTGACGCTGGCGTTGGCGCCGATGGCGTCTTTCTTCAGCATCGGGTGCTCTTTGTTGGTGAAGCTGGACAACGCCAGGGTCACCGGCTTGGTCACGCCCTTGATGGTCAGATTGCCTTCCACCGCGGTCGGCTTGTCGCCGTCGAACAGCACCTTGGTGGACTTGAAGGTGGCGGTCGGGAACTTGGCGGTATCGAAGAAATCGGCGCCCTGGATGTGGCCGTTGAATACCGGGTAGCCGGTATCCACCGACTTCATGTCGATGGTGACGTCGACGGAGCCGGTCTTGGCTTCCTTGTCCAGCACGATCTTGCCGCTGGTCTTGTCGAAGCGGCTCAGCTGGGTGGAGAAGCCCAGGTGGCTGTACGAGAAGCGCGGGAAGGTATGGGTGCCGTCGATCACATAAGTTTCCGGCTTGGCCAGCGCGGCGCTGCTGAAGCCGGCGACGGCCACGGCAGCCAGGGTCAGGCGGGTCAGTTTGTTCATGGCTTCTTCCTCGGTTTGGTTTGGGCGGCGCTTACTTGGCGCGCGCCAGCAGATGGAACTTGATCTGGATTTCATTGGCCACGGTGCCGAAATCCTTCCAGTCGCCTTCGCCGATGGCGAAGTCGGCGCGCTTGATGGCGAACGCGCCGTCGAAAGTCGCGGCATTGCCCTGCGGCGTCATCGTGGCGACCGCGCTGACCGGCTGGGTGCGGCCCTTGATGGTCAGCTTGCCGTCCACCTGGAAGCGGTTGCCGCCCAGCGGCTTGATGGCGCTGGAAACGAAGCGGGCATTCGGATACTGCTTGGTATTGAACCAATCCTTGTCCGCCACCTGCTCGTTGGCCTCGGCCGAGCCGGTATCGATGCTGGCCAGGCTGACGTCCAGCTGCGCCTTGGCGGCGGCCGGCTTGGCCGGGTCGAAACTCAGCTGGGCGGAAAACTTCTTGAAGTGGCCCTGCATGCCCACGCCCATCTGCTTGTAGCCGAAGGCGATATTGCTCTTGTCCTGCTGGATCGCGGTGTATTCCACGGCCTGAGCCGCCAGCGGCGCGGCCAACAGGCCGCCCAGCAGCAGCGGCATGGCGATGCGTTTGATATCCATGGTGAGGTCTCCGGAGGGGTCAGGATTTGATGCGCCAGGGCAGCATGCGCGTCAGCACATCGTCCCTATCGATCAGGTGGTGCTTGAGCGCGGCGGCGACGTGTCCCGCCACCACCGCGGCCAACAGATAGTTGAGCAGGCCATGCAGGCGCTGCAGGCTTTCGCCCAGCGCCTGGTCCGGCGCGATCAGGTCCGGCAGCGGCAACATGCCGAAGTAGACAGTCTGCACGCCCTTGGCCGAGCTCATCAGCCAGCCGGACAGCGGAATGGCGACCATCAGCAGATACAGCATCAGGTGGCCCGCGTGGGCCATCGCCCGCATCGGCTTGCCCATGCCCGACGGCAGCGCCGGCGGCCGATGGCCGAAGCGCCAGACCAGCCTCAGCCACACCAGCAGGAACACGGTGACGCCAGCCCATTTGTGCCAGGAGTAGATCTTCAGCTTCAACGGCGAAAACGGCAGGCCGTGCATGTAGAAGCCCACCCCGAACAGACAGACGAGCATGACCGCCATCAGCCAGTGCAGCAGGATGGCGGTAGAGGTGTAACGCGTTTGCGACATGGACAGCCTCTTGGTGAATTCAACGAAAAGCCGGCTTCCCCCATTCAGCCATGGCCTTGCCGTGACGCGGGGGATGCCGCTTGCTTAAAACTCTAAGCGCTTTTCATTGCGCGAAATAGACGGCGCAGGCAAATTCATCATTTCCTGTCAGGAAACAATCAAAGGGAACCATTTTCCTTCCGTTCGCTCGGCCCTTGCCTGCCCCTGGCTGGGAAATACCGACAGCATCGCAGATCATGCCCCCTCGCGGCAAACATCCCGCAGGCCAGGCAGCTACCGCGTCCCTGGCCCCGCTGCTAAGCTGGACGGTATCGACGCTTTCTTCTCCGCCATGCACCCGAACCCCGCCGAGCGACGCGGCGCCCCGCTTTGCCGACGCTGCCGCCATTACTTCGTCACCCACGACCCGCGCTTCCCTTACGGTTGCCGGGCGATGGGCTTCTCCAGCAAGCGCGCGCCCTGCCTGGACGTGCGGGAGGCCTCAGGCCAGCCGTGCATGCGTTTTCAGCCCAAGACCGGCTGATCGCCGTCCCGGATCAGCGTCAGGATGATCTCCTCGCTGTCCTCGCTGTCCTCGCGCCACTCGCCGCCCCTCCAGTCGCCATGCAGCGCCAGCACGCGCAGCCCTTCCGACTCCAGCTCGGCGCTCAGCGCCGCCAAACCGCAAAAGCGCAGCCGGGCATCCGCCTCCAGCGCCCAGTCCTGATCGATGAAACGGTAGCGGCTGCGGTAAGACACCAAACCGTTCCGTTCCGACAACAAGCTCTGGCTGAGCTCCACCTCGCCCCAGCGCGGATGCGCCGCCCGGCGCGGCGCGGCGTTCTCCCAGCGTAGCCAGGCCCGGGCGGCCGGATTGCGCGTCTCGAACGCGAAACGGCCGCCCCGCGCCAGATGACGCCGAACCTGGCGGAATACCGCCCGCCTGTCGGTTTCGGTCAGAAATGACTGGAAAGCGTGGCCGGCGCAATAAATCAGGTCGAAGCGCCGGCTCAACTCAAAATTCCGCGCGTCGTCCTGCCGCCATTCAACCTGTTCGCCGCCAGGTCTGGCCCGGGCGATGTCCAGCATCGCCCTCGCCGGATCCAGGCCGACCACCTCGGCCCGCTCCGCCATCTTCGCCGCCAGCAGGCCGGTGCCGCAGCCCAGATCCAGCGTGCTTCCCACCGCCGGCGAACACAGGCCCAGATAAAAATCGTTGTCCTCGCCCCAGGCGTTGAACAGGTCATAGACCTCGGCCAGCAAAGGCTCTCCGTACAATGACTCACTCATGCAAATACCTTTTCCATCGTCATAATGCCTCGGCAAATCGATTCTGACAGAATCGAACGCGCCGCGGACGGAAAATCGCGCGCTCGTCAGCGAATACCGAGCAAACATTCCACAGCAAACTATTGATTTTTGTATTGTTTTACAGGCAATCATCGGTCTGGCTAATTCAAAGCATCAGAAAATACGATTAGCATCCCTCCGGCTTCCTCTTTTATTTTTTCAGCAGCGCCACACGAGCGCAGCACCCCCAAAGGAGGATGTCATGAATGAGGAGACTCTGAAGAAGATCCAGTCCAATCCGAAGTATCTGGAACTGGTCCACAAGAAAACCAGCCTCGGCTGGACGCTGGCCATCGTCATGCTGGTCATTTACTACGGCTTCATCCTGGTCCTGGCTTTCGCCCCGTCCTTGCTGGGCACGCCGCTATACCAGGGCGCCACCATGACCGTGGGCATCCCGGTCGGCGTGTTCATCATCCTGTCCGCCTTCGTGCTGACCGGCATTTACGTGCGCCGCGCCAACCAGGAGTTCGACCCGTTGACCCAGCAGATCGTCGAGGAGGCCAAATAATGCGGCAAACCAAACTGAAACTCGCCGCCGGCGCGGCGGCGTTGCTGCCCGCGCTCGCCTGCGCGGCCGGCGCGATTGAAGGCGATGTCAAACAGCAGGCCACCAACTGGCACGCCATCATCATGTTCTTCCTGTTCGTGGCCTTCACGCTGGGCATCACCTACTGGGCGGCGCGCCGCACCAAGTCGGCCAGCGACTTCTACGCCGCCGGCGGCGGCATCACCGGTTTCCAGAACGGTCTGGCGATCGCCGGCGACTACATGTCGGCGGCGTCCTTCCTCGGCATTTCCGCCCTGGTGTTCGACAAGGGCTATGACGGCCTGATCTACTCGATGGGCTTCCTGGTGGGCTGGCCCATCATCCTGTTCCTGGTGGCCGAGCGGCTGCGCAACCTCGGCAAGTACACCTTCGCCGACGTGGCCTCCTACCGGCTGGGCCAGACGCCGGTGCGCAGCTTCGCCGCGCTGTCGACGCTGGTGGTGGTGGCGATCTACCTGATCGCGCAGATGGTCGGCGCCGGCAAGCTGATCCAGCTGTTGTTCGGCATGAGCTACAGCTCGGCGGTGCTGCTGGTTGGCGTGCTAATGGTCTGTTACGTGCTGTTCGGCGGCATGCTGGCCACCACCTGGGTGCAGATCATCAAGGCGGTGCTGCTGCTGTCCGGCGCCACCTTCATGGCCATCATGGTGCTGTCCACCGTCGGTTTCAGTCCGGAAATGATGTTCGAAAAAGCCGTGGCCGCGCACGGCAAGGGCGCCGCCATCATGGCGCCGGGCAAGGCTGACCCGATCGACTCCATCTCGCTGGGTCTGGCGCTAATGTTCGGCACCGCCGGCCTGCCGCACATCCTGATGCGCTTCTTCACCGTGGCGGACGCCAAGGAAGCCCGCAAATCGGTGTTCTTCGCCACCGGCTTCATCGGCTACTTCTACATCCTGACCTTCATCATCGGCTTCGGCGCCATCATGCTGGTGCTGAACCAACCGGGCATGATGGAGACCGTGGTCAAGAACGGCAAATCGGTCACCCAACTGGTCGGCGGCAGCAATATGGCGGCCATCCACTTGGCAGACGCCGTCGGCGGCGACATCTTCCTGGGCTTCATCTCCGCGGTGGCCTTCGCCACCATCCTGGCGGTGGTGGCCGGACTGGCCCTGTCCGGCGCGTCGGCGGTGTCGCACGACCTGTACGCCAGCGTGATCAAGCACGGCAAGGCCAACGAGGCCGACGAGATCCGCGTCTCCAAGATCACCACCGTGGTGCTGGGCGTAGTGGCCATCGTGCTGGGCCTAGTGTTCGAGAAGCAGAACATCGCCTTCATGGTGGGCCTCGCCTTCTCCATCGCCGCCTCGGCAAACTTCCCGGTGCTGTTCCTGTCGATGTTCTGGAAGGGCCTGACCACCCGCGGCGCGGTCATCGGCGGACTGGTGGGCCTGCTGACCGCGGTGGTGCTGATCGTGCTGGGCCCCGCGGTGTGGGTGGAAGTGCTGAAGCACGAGCACGCCGTGTTCCCGTACAAGAACCCCGCCATCTTCTCGATGACGCTGGCCTTCGTGGTCACCTGGCTGGTTTCGACGCTTGACACCTCCCGCCAGGCGGAAGAAGAAAAAGCCAAGTTCGACGCGCAGTACGTGCGGGCGATGACCGGCATCGGGGCCAGTGGCGCCAGCAAGCACTAAATGTCATCATCATTGACATTCCGCGCGCCGGATGACGGCGCGCGGCGATAACACTAAAGACTTTGGAGAAACGCATGTCCACGCTAGATTCCATCCTCAAGGAAACCCGCAGCTTCGCCCCGTCGGAAGAGTTTCGCCGCAAGGCGTCCATCAGCGGCATCGAGGCCTACCACGCGCTGTGCGAGCAGGCGGACGATCATTACCTGTCGTTCTGGGGGGATCTGGCGCGCGAACTGATCACCTGGAAAAAACCGTTTTCCCGCGTGCTGGACGACAGCCAGGCGCCCTTCTTCAAGTGGTTCGACGACGGCGTGCTCAACGCGTCCTACAACTGCCTGGACCGCCACCTGGCCAGCAACGCCAACAAGATCGCCATCATCTTCGAGGCCGACGACGGCGAAGTCACCCGCGTCACCTACTCCGAACTGCACCGCCGCGTCTGCCAGTTCGCCAACGGCCTGAAAAGCCTGGGCGTCAAGAAAGGCGACCGCGTGGTGGTGTACATGCCGATGGGCATCGAGGCGGTGGTGACGATGCAGGCCTGCGCCCGCATCGGCGCCATCCACTCGGTAGTGTTCGGCGGCTTCTCCGCCGGCGCGGTGCGCGACCGCATCCAGGATGCCGGCGCCACCCTGGTTGTCACCGCCAACGAAAGCGTGCGCGGCGGCAAAAGCGTGCCGCTGAAGGCTACCGTCGACGAGGCGCTGAAGCTGGAAGGCGCGGAATCGGTGAAGAACGTGGTGGTCTACCAGCGCACCAACGGCGGCGCCGACTGGACCGACGGCCGCGACGTCTGGTGGCACAAGCTGATCGAAGGCCAGAGCGAGGCCTGCGAGCCGGAATGGATGGGCGCCGAAGACCCGCTGTTCATCCTCTATACCTCCGGCTCCACCGGCAAGCCCAAAGGCATCCAGCACAGCACCGCCGGCTACCTGCTGGGCGCGCTCAACAGCTTCCGCTGGGTGTTCGACTACAAGCCCAACGATGTCTTCTGGTGCACCGCCGACGTCGGCTGGATCACCGGCCACAGCTATGTCTGCTACGGTCCGCTGGCCAACGGCGCCACCCAGGTGATCTTCGAGGGCGTGCCCACTTATCCGGACGCCGGCCGCTTCTGGCGCATGATAGAGCAGCACAAGGTGTCCATCTTCTACACCGCCCCCACCGCGATCCGCTCGCTGATCAAGCTGGGCGCGGATCTGCCCAAGCAGTACGACTTGTCGTCCTTGCGCGTGCTGGGCACCGTCGGCGAGCCGATCAATCCGGAAGCCTGGATCTGGTACCACGAAACCGTCGGCGGCGGCCGTTGCCCCATCGTCGACACCTGGTGGCAGACGGAAACCGGCTCGGCGATGATCGCCCCGCTGCCGGGCGCCGTCGCCACCAAGCCCGGCTCGTGCACGCTGCCGCTGCCGGGCGTGATCGCCGACATCGTCGACGAGTCCGGCGCCCAGGTGGAGCCGGGCCGCGGCGGCTTCCTGGTGATCAAGAAACCGTTCCCCAGCCTGGTTCGCACCATCTGGAACGACCCGGAGCGCTTCAAGAAAACCTATTTCCCCGACGAGTTCGACGGCAAGTACTATCTGGCCGGCGACTCCGCCCACCGCGACGAGAGCGGCTACTTCTGGATCATGGGCCGCATCGACGACGTGCTGAACGTGTCCGGCCACCGCCTGGGCACGATGGAGATCGAATCGGCGCTGGTGGCCAACCCTCTGGTCGCCGAAGCCGCCGTAGTCGGCAAGCCGCACGAGGTCAAGGGCGAGGCGGTGGTGGCCTTCGTGGTGCTGAAGGGCGAGCGTCCTCAGGGCGACGCCGCCAAGGCGGTGGCGGCCGAGCTGAAAAACTGGGTGGCGCACGAGATCGGCAAGATCGCGCAGCCGGACGACATCCGCTTCGGCGAAAACCTGCCCAAGACCCGTTCCGGCAAGATCATGCGCCGCCTGCTGCGCTCCATCGCCAAGGGCGAGGAAATCACTCAGGACGTGTCCACGCTGGAGAATCCGCAAATTCTGGCCCAACTGCAGCAGCCGCTGTAATGCATTTGAAGAGCTTGCTTGGCCGTCGCCCGCGCGACGGCCTTTTTTTCATTCCATCCTCCCCGTCCTTCGCTACTCCGCGCCGCCGTAGTATGCGAAACTGCTTGTCATGAATGACAATCGCGTTGCGCCGCCAGCCGGAAATGCCCTAACGATGAAAAGCCGCCTCCCTCTCGCCGCGCTGGCCGCCGCCAGCCTGTTCGCGACAACCCACGCACGCGCCGACGAAGGCGGAGTCAGCTTCTGGCTCCCGGGCCAAATCGGCACCTTCGCCGCCGTCCGGAACGACCCCGGCTGGTCGTGGACCTTCAGCGGCTACCACGCCTACGCCAATTCTGACACCCGCAAGCGGAACAAAAACGGGCGGGTGCGGGACAGCGCCCTGAGCACGCCCAGCGATACCCTGTTCATCGCGCCCGCCTACACCTTCGCCGCGCCGGTGGCCGGCGCGCAGGCCGCGCTCTCTCTGACCGGGCTGTACGGCCGCACCGACGTCTACGACAATGAGTCCGTCACCTCGGCGCGCGGTCGGACCCGTTCCGCCAGCAGCGACGACAGCCGCTCAGGCATAGGCGACCTGTACCCGATGGCGACGCTGAAATGGACGCTGGGCAGCCACAACTACCTGGCTTACGCGACGATAGGCGTGCCGACAGGCGACTATGACGTCAACCGCGCCGCCAACCTCGGCCTCAACCACTGGTCGTACGACGCCGGCGGCGGCTACACCTATCTCAACGAGAGCAGCGGCACCGAGTTTTCAGCCGTGCTGGGCCTGACCCTCAATCAGAAAAATCCGGACACCGGCTACCGCAATGGCGCCGATGCCCATCTGGACGTGTCGCTGTCGCAGTTTCTGAACGAGGATTTCCACATCGGCTTGGTCGGTTACGCCTACCACCAGCTCAACAACGACTCCGCGCCCGGCATCGCCAACAAGAACCTGAAATCGCAGGTGGCCGCCCTGGGGCCCCAGGCCGGTTATTTCTTCAAGGTGGGCAAGAACAAGTGGTACGCCAATCTGAAGGCCTACGATGAATTCGACGCCAAGAACCGCACCGCCGGCTGGAATGCTTGGCTGTCGCTGTTCGTGCCAATTTGATTGCCCAGCGCATGGGCAAGCGCGAGCCTGTCGGGCTATCACGCTCCCGTCTTCATTCCGCAGGCCCCCGCATAGGGAAGAATGGCTTCCCAGGCTTTCCGCCAATGTTGGCCCAAGCCCTCGGAATGCCAGCTCCGCCCGCAGACTTGTCCCCCTCTGGCAAACACATGGCAAAAACCTGCAACCTCCAAATGAAAGCCTGTAGCCAATGACGCCTTCCCCGCCAGACTTCACTACCCTGAATGAAACAGAACTGGCTCGCCTTGACGCTCTCCTCGACAGCGCTAATGAGAAATGGCCGTCGTTCTACGCGAATCGGCAACGCCCCTGCCCCTTCTTCGTCGACGCGCCGGACGAAAACCTCGCAGGCTGGCTGGATGCTGGCCGCATTGCGCCGGGACTAGCCATAGACCTGGGCTGCGGCCACGGCCGCAACGCCTTGCACCTGGCCGGCAAGGGATTTCGCGTTCGGGCCGTGGACTTCTCCGAATCCGCCATCGCCTGGGCCCGCGAGCGCGTCGCCGCCAGCGGGCAGCGCGTCGAAATCATCCAGGCCTCGGTATTCGAGTTTCCATTCGAGGAAGGTACGGCCGATCTGGTCTACGACGGCGGCTGCTTCCATCACCTCGCTCCGCATCGCCGCCATCAATACATGGCGCGCGTCGCCCGCATGCTGAGACCGGGCGGTCATTTCGGCCTGGTGTGCTTCGCGCCGTCGGGCGGCAGCGGATTCAACGACGCCGAGGTATACGAGAAAAACAGCCTGGGCGGCGGGCTGGGGTACGACGAACGGCGCTTGCGCGAGTTATGGTCGCCATGGCTGGAAATAGAGACCATCGCGCCGATGCGGGAGATGCCCGCATCCAGCCAGCTGTTCGGCAAGGACTTTCTGATGACGATGCTGGCGCGCAAAAAATAGGGCGGAAGCCCGGCGATATCGGGCTTCCGCCGCTGTTTGCAACTACGCCCCGGCTCACTCCAGCCGGAACCGCCCTATCATCTTGTCCTGCTCGGCCACGTCGGCTGCAGTGTCGTTGCAGTGCTGCAGCTGCACCTGGGCCGCGTCGCTGACGCGTTGGCCGATGTGCTGGATATTGCCGGCACTGTCGTTTATTTCCTGCGTCATCCGGCTCTGGCGGTCGACCGCGCCTGCGATCTCGCCGTTCTTGGCGTTGATGTCGGAAATCACGTCCTGGATGCGCAGCAGCATCTCGCTGATCTGCTCGGCGTCCTTCACAGTGCTGCTGGCGCGCTCGCGGCTTTCATCCATCTTCTGCCTCGCCTCCCCGACCCCGCGCTGCAACTGCTCTATCATGGTGCGGATCTCCTGCGTCGCCTGCTGAGTCTGCGACGCCAGCTTGCGCACCTCGTCCGCCACCACCGCGAAGCCGCGCCCCATCTCCCCGGCCCGCGCCGCCTCGATCGCAGCGTTCAAGGCCAGCAGATTGGTTTGCTCGGCCACGCCGGTGATCACCCGGACGATGGACTCGATGTTCTTGCTGAACTCGGCCAGCTCGTTCATCGAGCGGGAGGTTTCATCCAGCGTGTCGGCCAGACGGCGTATCGACTGGCTGGATTGGGTCACCAGCGACACCCGGCTGCCGGTCTCCTCATGCGCCAGCCGCGCGGACTCGGCCACCGCGCCGGCGCTGGACGTCATCTCTCCGGCGGCTTCGGCCATCTGGCGGATGGCCGCCACCAATTGCTCCAGCTCCTGCTGCAGCCGGCTGGCCTCGCCGCTGCTCTGACGCGCCTCTCCGGCGCTTTGTTCGGCACCCTGGGAAACCCGGGTCGCGATCTGGCGGATATCGCCGATCAGCCGCTGCAGATAGGCGATGAAACGGTTCAGCTCCCGCGCCACTTCGCCGAACTCGTCATTGGACGATTCGTCTACGCGGCGGGTCAGGTCGCCGTTGCCGCTGTTGAGCTCGGCCAGCGACAACTTCAGCTGCTGCAACGGGCGGCGCAGTATTTGCTGCATCAGCGTGCTCAATATCGCCATGCTCAGCACCACGCCGATCACCGCGCCCCAGAAGCCGCGCCAGCCTATCTGCCTGGCTTCGGCCATCACCTTGTCCTCGTCCAGCACCACCCCCACCAGCCACTTGGCCGGCTGCAGACGGTCCAGCGGGTGGAAGGCCACCATTAGCCGCTTGCCCCCGACCTCGAGCTCCTGCACTTTGTCATCCAGCGTAGGCGCGGTGCCGCCGAACAGCTCGGCGACGCTCTTACCGTTCAGCTTGGCGTCGGGATGGCTGATGATCTTGCCGTCGGACGACAGCAGAAAGGCGTAGCCCGCGCCGTTGAACGTAGCGGTATTCAGCGCGTCCGACACCGACTTCAGGCTCAAATCGCCGCCGAAAGCGCCTTTGAACGCGCCCTTGTCGGTCAGCTTGGCCACCACCGAAATCAGGATCTCGCCGGACGCGGCGTCAGGGTAGGGGTCGGTCAGGCCGACCCCGGCGGCGGCCTTGGCCACCGGGTACCACGGCCGCTTACGGGCGTCCCAGGTCGGCGGCGGATTCCACGACGAATCGTTGGAGATCTTCTTGCCGTCGGTATCCAGCCCGCCGAAGATCAGCTTGAATTCCTTCTTCAGCATCGGGCGCTGGAACACTTCCAAGATGCGCTCGCCGCTGAAATTGGAATCTATGGTCTCCGACATCAGCTGGATTTGCGCCAACTTGCCGTTCAGCCAGTTGGCGATCTGCTCGGCCAGCACCTGGCTGGTCTGGACCACCTCCTGCTCCTTGCCGCTGCGTATGCTGTCGGCGACGCTCAGGTATTGCAGCCACGACAGCGTGGACAAGGTGGCGGCCAGCACCAGCGCGGAAATCAGGCCGGCTTTGTGAGCGATTTTCATGACAGGCTGCCTGGGGAAAGTGAGTATTTTCACCATAGCGCACCTGTACATACGTCCAAGCCATCTTGTTCATTTTTTTACAAAAACCGCCCGACCAGCCCTGCTAGCCAAGCGACACCCGGCCCACCCGGTAAAGCTCGCGCGCGCCGCCTCCATCGGGCTCGAACGGGCGTCGCGACAAGCTCAGGCGGACCAAGGTCCAGCTCGCGGGATCGAAGGCTGCGGCGACAGCCAGCACATCCTCACCGCCGCGCCAGCCTTCCTGAACGTCTATCAGCGCACCCATGCCCGTCGAAGCCGCCATCGGCAGCTTCTCCACCATCGCATAGCGAGCCTCAGCCACGTCGCCGCTCCATTGGCCGAACCAGGCAAACGCGCTCTCCACCGCCGGCCTGCCAAACGACGCGCACAGCGCGGCAAAACCCGGGCCGGATAGGAAGTCGCGCATACCTTCGGAAGTTCGCCACAGGTAGAACGGCGCGTAGGCGTTCGCCGCCGCGCCATCCTCGCCCGCGCGGCTGTACAAATAGGCTTTGAGGCCCAGCCCCGGCAGACCGTCGGTCAGATGGCCGCGCTCGGCGATGCGGCGCTCGATGATTTCCATCGGATAATCGGCCGGCAGCGCGATCCGGTAGCGCATGGCTATCATGGCCGCAGTGCCTCCGGCGGCAATTGCGACGCCTGGCGGCCATGGCTGAACGACCAGTTGTCCATCTCGCCATCAATCAACACCACCATCAGATCGGCGGGCGCCAGGCCCGGCGACGCGCTCAAGCGTTCGGCCATCCTGGCATAGAGCGCCGCCTTGGCCTCTTTAGTCCGCGGCCGCCCCAGATGCAGCGTCACCAGCACGAAGTCGTCGGAACGCGGGCCGCCGCCGTAATCCGGATCGATGATCATCTCTTCGGCCTCATGCTGATGGATCACTTGGAAACGATCCTTGGGCGGCACGGCGATGCACTCCACCATGGCTTGATGAATGCCGTCGGCCAGCGCGCGCAGGTATTGCGGCGGCTTGCCTTTGCGCAGGGAAATGCGGGCATAGGGCATGGCGTTCTCCTTATTCAGCTTGCGGGGTCAAAACCGCGTCCAATTGCTCAAGCGCGGCGGTGGCGGATGGCCAGCCGACATAGAAGGCCAGGTGGGTCAGCAGCTCGCCCAGTTCTTCAGCGCTCAAGCCGTTCTCCAAGCCGCGGCGCAAGTGGAAGTCCAGCGCATGCGGCCGGGCTTGGCCGATCAGGGCGGCAATGGTGGCCAGGCTGCGTTCGCGCGGACTCAAGCCCGGCCGCCGCCAGACATCGTCGAACAAGACCTGGCTGGTCAATTCCGCCAGTTTGGGGGCCAGCCGGGGCATGGCATTTCTGTGGGTAAACATTCCTGGCTCCTTGGATTGGGATGGCCATTGCACTGTAAACCAATCACACAATCCTTAAAATCAGATATATTTTTACAAATAGTTCCAAATTTCAGGATTATCATCATGAGACGAACTTTATTGGATCTGGACGTGCTGGCCAGCCTGGCCAGCGGCGTAGAGCTGGGCAGCTTCGCCCGCGCCGCCGACAGGCTGGGCCGCTCCACCTCTGCCGTCAGCGCCCAGATGAAAAAGCTGGAGGAGCAGGCCGGCGTGGCCATCCTGCGCAAGAGCGGCCGCGGCCTGGAGCTGACGCCCGCCGGCGAAGTGCTGCTGTCCTACGCCCGCCGGCTGCTGGAACTGAACGACGAGGCGGTGGAAGCGACGCGCGGCGCTTCGCTGGCCGGCTGCGTGCGCCTGGGCCTGGCCGAGGACTTCGGCGAGGGCCTGCTGCCGCAGGCGCTGGGGCGCTTCGCCCGCGCCTGTTCCGACGTCCGGGTGGAGATGCGGGTGGCCCGCAGCCAGGAATTGCAGCAGTTGGTGATGGCCGGGGAGCTGGATCTGGCGCTGGCTTGGGATTCAGGTCCACGCGCCCCGCACAGCGCCGCCATCGGCCGCTACGCCGTGCACTGGATTGGTCCGGCCAGCGGCCAGCTCGCGCCCGGCCCGCTTCCGCTGGCGCTGTTCGATCCGCCCTGCGTCATCCGCGCCCAGGCATGCGGCGCTCTGGACCGGGCTGGCCGCCCCTGGCGCATGGCGGCCAGCGGCAGCAGCTTGGCCGGACTGTGGTCGGCGGTGCGCGCCGGGCTGGGCGTCACCGCCCGCACCGCCATCCAGCTGCCGTCCGGCCTGCGGATACTGGACCCGGCCCTGCACGACCTGCCGCCTCTGCCCGCCATCGACCTGCTGCTGTGCCGCGCCGAATCCCGTCCCGCAGCCCCGGCGCAGCGGCTGCACGACATTCTGCTGGCGCAATTGACCGCCCCGGGTGTTGAAGCGGAGGCGCTTAACATCGATAATTAACGGTTTTTGAAGCGGAATTCGAAGCATGCCCGTGATCAGTCTCGTCGAACGGATCGACGCCCTGCTGCCCCAGACCCAGTGCGGACAATGCAGCCACGCCGGCTGCCGCCCGTACGCGGAAGCGCTGGCGGAAGGCCGCGACCCGATCAACCGCTGCCCGCCGGGCGGCGAGGACGGCATCCGGGCGCTGGCGGAGCTGCTGGGCCAGCCGGCCATCCCCTTCGACCCCGCCGGCCCGCAGCCCAAGCCGCGCGCGCTGGCCGTGATCCGCGAAGACAGCTGCATCGGCTGTACGCTGTGCATCCAGGCCTGTCCGGTGGACGCCATCGTCGGCGCGGCCAAGCAGATGCACACCGTGATCGCCGACGAATGCACCGGCTGCGAACTGTGCCTGGCGCCCTGTCCGGTCGATTGCATCGACCTCGTCCCGGTAGCCGATCCGGCCGACGGCGAACGCGAACGGGTGATGGCGCGCGCCGCCCTGGCTCGCAAGCGCTACGACGCCCGCCAGGCGCGCAAGGACCGCGACGCCGCCGACAAAGCCAAGCGCCTGGCCGAGCGCGCTGCGGTGGCCGCGCCCGCATCGTCTACCGCGCCTGCAGCCAGCCAGGCCCCCACAGCCGCCGCGAGCGCCGCCGACAAGAACGAGCTGATCCGCAAGGCGATGGAGCGCGCCAAGCAACAGGCGCCGGTGGCCGCCACCGCGTCCGCCGACAAGATGGCGGTGATACGCGCCGCGATGGAGCGCGCCGCCGCCATGAAGGCCGCCCAGCAAGAAGCAGACAAGGACAAAGAGTGAACGCCGCCACACGCCAAGAAATCTTCCGCCGCCTGCGCGACGACAACCCGCACCCGACCACCGAACTGGAATATACGACGCCGTTCGAGCTGCTGATCTCGGTGCTGCTGTCGGCCCAGGCGACCGACGTCGGCGTCAACAAGGCGACGCGCCGGCTGTACCCGGTGGCCAACACTCCAACCGCGATGCTGGCGCTGGGCGAGGAAGGCCTGACCGAATACATCAAGACCATAGGCCTGTACAAGACCAAGGCCAGGAACGTGATCGCCACCTGCAGGCTGCTGCTGGAAAAACACGGCGGCGAGGTGCCGCAGACGCGCGAGGCGCTGGAGGCCCTGCCCGGGGTCGGCCGCAAGACCGCCAACGTGGTGCTCAACACCGCCTTCGGCCAGCCCACCATCGCGGTGGACACCCATATCTTCCGCGTGTCCAACCGCACCCGCATCGCGCCGGGCAAGGACGTGCGCGAGGTGGAGGACAAGCTGGAGCGTTTCGTGCCCGCCGAATTCAAGCTGGACGCGCATCACTGGCTGATCCTGCTGGGGCGCTACGTATGCAAGGCCAGGAAGCCGGAATGCCACCGCTGCGTGATCGCGGACCTCTGCGAATACCCGGCAAAACCGTTATGATAAAAATAGAGTCGAAATTCGATATCGATGACAGAAAACGGCTTGTATATTCCACAGTTCGCCCCAATATGCCTTTTCGAATCAGCCAGCTACCAAGAGGATTGCCTGTGACAACGAGTCTTCGCATCATGGCCGGCGCCCTGCTCGCGGCGTCGTTACTGTCCGGCTGCGACAGGATCGAGCAGTTTGTCAAAGGCAGCAGCCAGCCAGCCCCCGTCGCCATTCCTGCCCAGCAGGACGGCCGCGTAGCCATGCTGCTGCCCGACTTCACTCAGCTGGTCAGCCGCGACGGCCCGGCCGTGGTCAACATCCAGGCCACCCGCGAAGGCGGCGGAGCCGCTCCGCAGCAAAGCGGCAACATGCCCTTCCCAGTGCCGGAAGACGACCCGCTGTACGACTTCTTCCGCCGCTTCATGCCCAATCAGCCGCCCCAGCAGGAGCAAGGACCGGAGGAAAGCGTGTCCTACGGCTCCGGCTTCATCATCAGCAGCGACGGCTTCATCCTGACCAATGCCCACGTGGTGGCCGACGGCGGCCAGATTCGCGTCACGCTGACCGACAAGCGCGAACTGCGCGCCAAGCTGATGGGCCTGGACAAGCGCAGCGACGTCGCGCTGCTGAAGGTGGCCGCGGCCGACCTGCCGGTGGCCAAGATAGGCAACCCGGCCGATCTCAAGGTAGGCGAATGGGTGGCCGCCATCGGCGCGCCGTTCGGCTTCGACAACACCGTCACCGCCGGCATCGTCTCCGCCAAAGGCCGCAGCCTGCCGGACGAGACGCTGGTGCCCTTCATCCAGACCGACGTGGCGATCAACCCCGGCAACTCCGGCGGCCCGCTGTTCAACTTGCGCGGCGAAGTGGTCGGCATCAACTCGCAGATCTACAGCCGCTCCGGCGGCTTCATGGGCATTTCCTTCGCCATTCCCATCGATTTGGCGATGCAGGTGGCCGACCAGCTGAAGACCAAGGGCAAGGTCAGCCGCGGCCAGTTGGGCGTCAACATTCAGGAAGTGACCCAGGAGCTGGCGCAATCGTTCGGCCTGCAGCGCCCGTCCGGCGCGCTGGTGGTGCGCGTCGATCCCAAGGGTCCTGCCGCCAAGGCCGGCCTGCAAGCCGGCGACATCATCCTGAAGCTCAACAACCAGTCCATCGACAGCTCCAAGGACCTGCCGATGCTGGTGGGCTCGCTGGGCCCCGGCACCAAGATCAAGCTGGTGGTGTGGCGCAAGGGCTTCGAGAAGACGATGGAAGCCACGCTGGTGGAACAGGCGCCGGAGCCGGGCAACACCACGAAGCCGGCCAGCGACAACTCGCCGCAGGGCTACCAATTCGGCAAGCTGGGCCTGACGCTGAGCGAGCTGACGACCGACCAGCGCGCCGACCTCGGCATCCGTGGCGGCCTGCTGATCCAGAAATCGCAAGGCCCGGCCGCGCGCTCCGGCCTGATGCCCGGCGACATCATCCTGGGGCTGAACCAGAACGACATCACCAGCATCAACGCCTTCGAAAAAGCGCTGGCCGGCGCCGGCGGCCACGCCGCGCTGCTGGTGCGCCGCGGCGAGGCGGTGCTCTACATCGCGCTGCGCACCGACTGAGCCTTGCCCCGCTCCGACGGAAAACGCCGCCTTCCGGGCGGCGTTTTTTTGTCCATCGCAAACCGTCTATAAATCCGGCATGACAAACGCTTTCCGCCGAGCGCGGAGGGAGGATGCGATGGGCAAGCTGCGCGTAGCCTGCTTTTCCCTGTCCATAGACGGTTTCGGCGCGGGACCGGCGCAAAGCCTCGACCACCCGCTGGGCATCGGCGGCATGGCGCTGCACCAGTGGGCGTTCGCCACCGCCGCCTTCCAGCGCCTGCACGGCGGCGGCATAGGCGGCGAGACTGGAGTGGACAATGGCTTCATCGAACGGGGTTTCGACAATGTCGGCGCATGGATATTGGGACGCAATATGTTCGGCCCGCTGCGCGGGCCATGGCCGGATCTGGAATGGAAGGGGTGGTGGGGCGAGGAGCCGCCCTACCACACGCAAGTGTTCGTGCTGACCCATCATCCACGCCCCACTCTCGTCATGAAGGGTGGAACGACTTTCCACTTCGTATCCGATGGCGTCCTCTCGGCCCTGGAGCGGGCCCGCAAAGCGGCCGGCGGCCGGGACGTGAGGCTGGGCGGCGGCGTCGACGCGGTGCGGCAATACCTGCGCGCCGGCCTGATCGACGAGCTGCACCTGGCCATCGCGCCCACGCTGCTGGGAAGCGGCGAAGCCTTGTTCGCCGGGCTGGATCTTCCCGCGCTCGGCTACCAGTGCGAGGAGCTAGTGCCGGGCGAGCGGGCCTCCCACCTGCTGCTGCGCCGACTCTGCGAGCCAGCCTGAGGCGGAAACAAAAAGCGGAGCCCATGGGCTCCGCTTTATCCGAACACTGCCCGGATCAGGCCGGATTGTGCAACAACGAGTTGCGCCGCGAGTACCCGAAGTACACCACCAGGCCGATGATCAGCCAGGCGGCGAAGCAGGTCCAGGTCAACAGCGACAGCTGGGTCATCAGGAAGCCGCAGCACAGGATGGCCAGCGCCGGGATGGTAGGCACCGCCGGGCAGACGAACTTGCGCGGCAGGTCCGGCTCGCGCTTGCGCAGCACGATCACCGACAGCGCGATCAGCGCGAACGCCGCCAGCGTGCCGATGTTCACCAGCTCGGCCAGCGTGTGCAGAGGCACAAAGCCCGCCAGCAGCGCGATGATGGTGCCGATCAGCCAGGTGGCCTTGTATGGGGTGCCATACTTCGGGTTCACCTCGGAGAAGATCTTGGGCAGCAGGCCGTCGCGGCTCATCGCGAACAGGATGCGGGTCTGGCCGTAGGTCATCACCAGGATCACCGTCATCATGCCCAGGATGGCGCCCAGATCGACGAAGCCCGCGAACCAGTCCAGCTTGGCCACTTGCAGCGCCAGCGACACCGGGTGGTCGACGCCGGCGAACTGCATATAGGGCACGATGCCGGTCATGATGGCGGCCACCACCACGTACAGGATAGAGCACACCGCCAGCGACCAGATCACGCCGCGCGGAATGTCCTTGGCCGGGTTCTTCACTTCTTCAGCCGCGCAGGTGACCGCGTCGAAGCCGATGAAGCTGAAGAACACGATGGCCGCGCCGTGGAACACGCCGGAGAAGCCGAACGGCAGCGCCGGCTCCCAGTTGGCAGGCTTCACGTGCCACACCCCGATGGCGATGAACAGCACCACCACCGCCACCTTGATCAGCACCACGATGTTGTTGACGCGCTTGGATTCCTTGATGCCGAAGGCCAGCAGCGCGGTGATGATCATCGCGATGCAAAAGGCCGGCAGATTGAACAAGGTTTCCTTGCCCGGCACCGAGCCGGCGGCGGCGGTGAGCGCCTGCGGCAGCGTGACGCCGAAACCGGACAGCAGGCTCTGGAAGTAGCCGGACCAGCCGACCGACACCGCCGACGAGGCCAGCAGGTATTCCAGCAGCAGGTCCCAGCCTATGATCCAGGCGATCAGTTCGCCCAGCGTGGCGTAAGCGTAGGTGTAGGTGGAGCCGGAAATCGGCAGCATGGAAGCGAATTCGGCATAGCACATCGCCGCGAAGCCGCAGGCGAAGGCGCTGATGACGAAGGAAAGCACCAGGCCGGGGCCGGCGATGGTGGCGCCGGTGCCGGTGAGCACGAAAATCCCGGTGCCGATGATGGCGCCGATGCCCAGCATGGTAAGGTCGAACGCGGAGAGCTCTTTTCTCAATCCGCGCGAAGTCTGAGCGGCGGCCAACATGCCTTGCACGCTCTTCTTGCGCATCAAACTCATTGTCTACTATCCCGTATCTTGCCCGCACCGGCCCGCGCCGCCGTACATGGCGGCGGCGCTGAAACGACAAGACGCCCGCGGTCCAGGCGGGCGCCTCATACTCGGATTCGGCTGTTGTGATCTGATTTGTCCCTCTGCGGCTGCCCTGTCTTGTCTGCCATGTGCAGGCCATGCTCGCGGAGGCCATCGATACTACCGCAGGAGGCTGCGGTCACAATACGGGAAAACACCAATAGCTTACAAGAAAATAATCAATAGTCATAATAAAAACCAATCACGGCAGCGGCATCCTGTCCACCAGCCTGCGGACGGCCTGCTCCAGCTTGGCGCGGCGGTTGTCGCCATCGCCCAGCCGCTCCCGGCCGCTCCACAATACCGCGCCATCCTCGCCCTTCACCGTCAGGCTGAGCTCGGCCCACTGCTCCAGCCGGTACGGCGGCTGCCGCCAGTAACCGTCGTAACGCCAATCCATCGGTTGATCCACCCACTGCTGCCGCTGCTCCTCGGCGAAACACAGCCGCCAGCCCGGCGGCGGCCCCTCCTCCAGCCCGCGCAGCGCCAGCCTGGCGGCCAGCCAGCCATGCCAGTCGGCGCCGTCGCCGTCGGGCAGACACTCCAGCCGGACGCGAGGCGCCGATGCCGCGGAGTCGCCGATATCCGCCCAGGCCAAGCCGGAAACCAACAGCAAGGCGGCCAAACCGCCCGTCAGCAAACCGCTCATCGCCCTCTCCCGATATTTCGTCATGCCAGACAGACTCCCCCCAAACGACAAAGTGCCGCGACTCTCGCCGCGGCACCGTAAACAATCGTTTGCAAAACCGCTCAAGCCGCGCTTACCACCACGCCTCCAGCTGCACGCCGAAGGTATTGGCGTGGGTGCGGCCATTGGCGGCGAAGGTGGTCAGATTGGCCTGCGCCGCCGCGTTGTTCCAGTTGTAATGGCTGGCGTAAACCCGCAGTTCCGGCCGAGTCCAGAAGTCGGTATTGGGCGAGAACGCCACCGCTAGCGTCGCCTTGTTCAGCTGCTGCGCCGGCTGATCGTCGGCATTGCGCCGGGTCAGGCCGATCTCGGTCAGCAATTTGACGTTGGCCGCCACGCCGTAGGACAAGCGGCCGCCAAGGGTTGAATCGCGGTACTTGGCGGCGTTGTCCGGCGCCGTCGTCTGCCAGCCCAGCACCGCCTGGCCGCCAAAGCGTCCGCGCTGCCAGTCCACCACTTCGGCGACGCGGTTCTGCCGCGCGCCGGCCTGCGCCGCGCCGCTGCTGTCCAGATTGTAGAACTGGCCGGACAGCGAGGCGTGGCCGGTGGACGTTTGCAGAAACAGCGAATTGTTGACGCCCTGAGCCAGGAAATCCTTTTGATTGTGCAGCAGGCCCAGCGCCGCGCCGGGCTTGCCGATGGCGAAATCGCCTCCTATCGCCGCGCCAGTCAAGGTCAGCTTGCCGCCGGGGTTGGTCTCTATGCCGGTCAGCTGGAAGTTGGCGCGGCGCGCGTTGTTGGGGGTGGCATTGTTGTTGGCGTAGCTGCCGGACGAGGACACCGACAGGTTCAGCTTGGCCTTGCCGACAGCGATACCGTCCACGCCGGCGCCGTAGTTGTCGCCATCCTGCATCAGCCAGTTGTCCAGGATGTGGATGTCCTGGACGCGGTGGTAGCGCTGGCCGGCCCACAGCGTCAGGTTGGGCGCGAATTCCAGCCCGCTGATGTAGCCATAGACCTGCGAGGCGCTGGTCTTGCCGTTGTAGATGGTGGGCATAACATAAGCGCCCCAGCTGACGCCGTTGCCCAGCGTCCATTTCTTGCCGACGCCGAACTCGATATAGGTGTCGCCTTCGTTGCCCAGACGGTAGTGCTGCAGATCGCCGCCCAGCTGGTACTGGCCCTTGGGCAGATTGTCGCCGGCGCTGCCGTAGAAGCCGCTGCGCAGATAGCCGTCAAACTGGAAGCCCATGTCGTCCAGCGCCTTCTTCACCGCGCCGCTCAGTTGCTCGGCGCCAATCTGCGGCGCCGGCGCGGCGGCGGGCGCATCCTCCGCCCAGGCCGGCAGGCCATGCCCCAGCGGCAGCAGCACGCACAGCCAGCTTATCGTTTTCGTCCTCATTCTTGTCTCCTTATCCTTGTAGATGGTCGCGCGCCAGGCGCGGACAAAGCTCCGCCCTGCCGGCCTGGCGGCCGGCATGAAAGCGGTATTGGGTGCGGGGGCGGTTAAGAGACGCTTGGCGGCGCGGCCCGGTACAGCAGCGAATGCCAGGGCCTCAGCTGGCCGTCGACATGCGGCGGGTAGTTGGACAGCAGCAGTTCCAGCGTCCAGCCCTCCGGCACGGCGTCCGGCAGAGGCCGGTAATGGATGTTGTCGGCGCCGAAGTGGTTGATCACCAGCAGCATTTCGTCATCGCAACGGCGGGTGTAGACCCACAGGCTGGAGTGGTCCGGCGTCAGACAGCGGTAATCGCCGTCGGCGAACACCCGGTACTGCTTGCGCAGCTGGATCAAGCGCCGGTAGTGATGCAGCGCGGAATGCTTGTCGCCGATGGCGGCGGCGACATTGATCTCGGCCGCGGCCGCCGCCACGGCCAGCCACGGCTCGACCGCGCTGAAGCCGGCGTGCGGACCGTCGTCCCACTGCATCGGGGTGCGGGCGTTGTCGCGCGAGCGCTGGCGTATCACCGCCATCGCGTCGTCATCGGAGAAGCCCTCTTCCAGCAACTGCCGATAGGCGTTCAGGCTTTCCACGTCGCGCAGCTGGCCGATGTCGCCGAAGCCGGGATCAGCCATGGCTATCTCCTCGCCCTGGTAGATATAGGGCGTGCCCTGCAGCCCGTGCAGCGCGGTGGCCAGCATCTTGGCGGACTCGGTCCGATAGCGGCCATCGTCGCCGAAGCGCGACAAGGCGCGCGGCTGGTCGTGGTTGCACCAGAACAAGGCGTTCCAGCCACCGCCGGCGTGCATGCCGCTTTGCCAATCGGACAGGATGCGCTTGAGCGCGATGAAATCCACCGTCCCCGGCCGCCACTTCTCGCCGTCCGGGTAGTCCACCTTCAGATGGTGGAAGTTGAAGGTCATGCTCAGCTCGCCCCGCTCCGGCCGGCTGTAGGCGATGCAATGCTCCAGCGAGGTGGACGACATCTCGCCCACGGTCAGCAAGTCGTGGCCATCGAACACCTCGCGGTGCATCTGCTGCAGGTATTCATGCACGCGCGGGCCGTCGGTGTAGAAATGGCGGCCGTCGCTGTCGTCCTCGGAAAACGCCGGGTCCTTGGAGATCAGGTTGATCACATCCAGCCGGAAGCCGGCCACGCCCTTGTCGCGCCAGAAACGCATCATCTCGAACACCGCCTGGCGCAATGCCGGGCTTTCCCAGTTCAGATCGGCCTGGGTCTTGTCGAACAGATGCAGGTAATACTGGCCGCTGGCATCATCCTTCTCCCAAGCGTTGCCGCCGAATTTGGACTGCCAGTTATTGGGCGCGTCGCGCCAGATGTAGAAGTCGCGGTAGGGGTTGTCCCTGCCCTTCAAGGCCTCGCGGAACCAGGCGTGTTCAGTGGAGGTGTGGTTGACCACGATGTCCAGCATCACGCCGATGCCGCGCCGCTTGGCCTCCGCCAGCAGCAGCTCGAAATCCGCCATGCTGCCGTAGGCCGGATCGATGCTGTAATAGTCGCTGACGTCGTAGCCGTTGTCGTGCTGCGGCGAGCGATAGAACGGCGTCAGCCACAGGTAGTCCACCCCCAGCCAGGCCAGGTAATCCAGCCGGTCCACCACGCCCAACAGGTCGCCGGTGGCTTGGTTGCGATGGCTGCTGAAGCTCTTGGGGTAGATCTGGTACACCACCGCCTGTTTCATGTCCTTAAGCATGCTGCGCGGCCTCGTCTTGGGAAACCGCGGCCAGTTGGCGGCGCGCCAGCAGCCAGGTCAGGCCGAAGGGCAGGATCAAGGCCACCAGCGTGCCCACGAGGAACAGCGGGATGTGCTGCGGAATGATGGAGATGAAGGCCGGCAGGCCGCCCACGCCGATCGCCGACGCCTTGACGTGGCCCAGGCTGATCAGCACCGCAGCCGAGGCCGAGCCGGCCAGCGCCGCGTAAAACGGCAGCTTGTAGCGCAGATTGACGCCGAACATCGCCGGCTCGGTGATGCCGAAGAAGGCCGACACCGCCGAAGTGGACGCCATATTCTTGTCGTTGGCGTTCCTGGCCAGCCAGAACATCGCCAGCGCGGCGCTGCCCTGGGCGATATTGGACAGCGCGATCATCGGCCAGATGAAGGTGCCGCCCTGGCTGGCGATCAGCTGCAGGTCCACCGCGATGAACATGTGGTGCATGCCGGTCAGCACCAGCGGCGCGTACAGCGCGCCGAACAGCGCCGCGCCCAGCCACGGCGCCATGTTGAACACGTAAACCAGCGCGTCGGTGACGGCGATGCCCAGGTGGCGGGCCAGCGGGCCGATCACCGCCAGCGCCAGGAAGCCGCTGACCGCGATGGTGACGATGGGCACCACCAAGAGCTGCACCGCGTTGGGCACCCTGGGCTTCAGCCACAGCTCGACCCGGCACATCACCCAGGCAGCGGCCAGGATGGGCAGGATCTGGCCCTGGTAGCCCACCTTCTCGATATGCAGGCCGAACAGGTCGAAGTACGGCACTGACGCGCCATCCAGCCCGGCCGCGGCCTTGCCGTAGCTCCAGGCGTTGAGCAAGTCCGGATGCACCAGCAGCAGGCCCAGCACGATGCCGAGAATCTCGCTGCCGCCAAAGCGCTTGGCGGCCGACCAGCCCACCAGCGCCGGCAAAAACACGAAAGAGGTGTTGGCCATCATATTGATCAGCCCCCACAAGCCCGACAGGCCTGGATAGGCGTCCAGCAGGCTCTTGCCTTCGATGAACATGCCCTTGGCGCCCAACAGATTGTTGGCTCCCATCAGCAAGCCGGCGATGACGATGGCCGGCAGGATGGGCATGAACACGTCCGAGAACACCTTGACCAGCTGCTGCAGCCGACTCTGCTTGGCGTCGCCGCTGGCCTTGACGTCGGCGATGGTGGCACGCGCCACGCCGCCCTGCTTCACCATCTCGGCGTAGACGCGGTCCACGTCGCCGGCGCCGATGACGATCTGGAACACTCCGGCATTGCTGAAATGGCCCTTCACCAGCGCCACCTGGCGCAGCGCGTCCCCGTTCACCTTGGATTCGTCGAGCAATGAAATGCGCAGCCGGGTGAGGCAGTGCGCCGCCTGGCGGATATTGGCCGCGCCGCCGATGCTTTCCAGTATCTGCGCGGCGATCGCTTGGTAGTCGTGACTCATCGTCTCTCCCCTGTCCCTTGTCGCGGCGGTGGATTCGCTTCCGGCACAATGCCGGAAATCCGCCTGTTCGTGGCGATTGTCTGCATGACAATCAAGGGCAAATTAACTCGTACATACAAGATGGTCAACGCTCGTATGTACGAGTTTGCGAAAAGTCAAACCGACTGCCGCCATTTCGCAACAGAGGGAAAAGCAAAGGCCCAGGCGGATCACTCCGCGCCGGGCCGGTCTCATTCATCTGTTCTGCAATCAACGGTGGATCGTCCCTGCGGGGCATCCCCCTACAAAAGACCATCTGCGGTAAGCGCGGAATCTCGGCAAAGCCGGGGGTTCCGCCGAGTTGCAATTTCATGACTATATCAAGGGTACGTGGTAACCTTTTGGTCAAGAGGGATGCTACGCCGGCAAGCAGGCTTCACGCCCCTTACCTCCAACATTAGGCTGCACTCCCATGAGCATGTTTGCACATCAAGTAGAGCTCATTGAATCATCCGAAAACAGAGCGCTCTATCGATTTTCCCCTGATCTTCTACATGCACCAAATGCACGCGGGGTCGTAGAGGTTACACACCTTGATTGGACATATATGCTGATTGAAGCATCAAACGGAGAAGAGCTTGGGGCTGTATCATCAGACACCGGCTGTTTAAGACGCTTGGTCCCAAGAATCAAAGAATCCTACAACAGGGAAAAGAGTTGGCCTTTGAAATGTTGGTTCACCGCTTAGATAAGTTCTATGCAACTCTCACATTGCAATAAACCATACCGGCCTAACAATTTGCTTAAACCGACGACCAAAATTTACGCCTTTGGTTTCTCTCAGTCGCTACGTTCCTTCAGCGCAGCTTAGCTTAGTTCAAAAAATTAACCATACAAAATAACCACAGAGATTGCCATGCAATTAAAAATCTTTATTGCTCTCACGTTTTCGCTATTTACTCAGACAACGGTCGCAGGGGAAACAAGAGAGAAATTGATATTAGATCAATACCCAAGTGATACGCCATGGCAAGAGGTAACAAACAAATTCAATGGCGATCAATGGCTTCGTGAGCAAATACCCTCTGATCAAAAAATTGAAACGCATAAGGATATACTCACTGCGCAGTCCTTCCCCCAGCAAAAGACTACTGAACCTTCATCTTTCTTAAAGGGAATGTTTTCACGCGTGAGCGAAGCATGTGACCATGTAAGAGTTAATGGACCAAAGGAACAACAAGAAGGTGGGTACACAGTTGCTTACGCTCAAATCTATTGCGGCAAACAAAAAGGCGCAGACTTTGGCGTAAATATGTTTTTCAAAGCAATAAAGGGGAGTGACGCTCTTTACGTCGTCCAAAGAGAATTTCGTGTACCCCAATCAGAGATAAGTGGAGTGACAAGCTTCACTAAAGATCAAATGGAACAAATGCTGTCGCTAATAAAGGGACAGTCGGTTGCCAACGGCTACCTAGTCAAATCTGTCTATTTGTGCGGTGAATTATCAACCGACAAACGTTGCGAGACACATCAAGTTCATTGAGCTACCGCGCCACCCTGAATATCACAAAGCCCGTAGGATGGATGCCTCAGAGAGGCGATCCACCACTTTGTTGGTTGAAAGGTAGGTCGGCAGGTCCGCAAAATAGGGGGTAGACCACAATTTCCATCAATTCAGCCAGATGAAATTAAACGTGGCCTGCCCCTTCCCCACCCAAAGTCCGGTTACACAAACTCTGCACACCCTCGCCCTGAGGGAAAATGCTAGCGCCTCGCAATATCCGTAAAATAAAACTTGTCCAGCCGATGCCGCGACTCGGTGTATTCGAACAGCCGTCCGTCGTAAAGGTGGGTCAGGTTTTTGACCACGATCACGTGGTCCATGCCGTTCAGGTCCAGGTAGCGGCGGTCGTCGTCGCTGCAGGGCTGGGCTTCGATGATGCGCTGGGCGTAGCTGATGGTCAGCCCCAGATCCTGCTCGATGTAGCGGTAGATGGAGCCGGCGGCGATGTCCGCGTTCAGGCCCGGCACCAGGCCGGCGACGAAGTGGTTGATGTCCAGGATCACGTTCTCGCCGTCGATATTGCGCACCCGCTTGATCTTGACCATGGCGGTGCCCTCGGCCAGGCCGGTGGCCTGGGCCAGCGCCGCGTCGGCCGGCAGCTGCGCCAGCTCCGCCACCCGCGACACCACCTTGCGCCCCATGCGCTCGTTCATTTCCTGGAAGCTGACGATGCCGCTGAGCTGGAATTCGATATTGCCCGGCTTGAGCACGAACATGCCCTTGCCGTGGATTTTCTGCACATAGCCGCGCTCCTGCAGCATGTCCACCGCCTTGCGCACGGTGCCGCGGCTGGCGTCGTAGTGGTGCATCAGCTCGGACTCTGACGGGATGCGCTCGCCCTGGGCGTAGCGCCGGTTGTCGATGTCGGCGACGATGTCGGAATAGATTTGATGGTATTTGTTCACGTTGTTTGTCTTCTTGTGCTCGCGGCCCCTGCGCGGCGAGGCCCTACCTTAGCAAGCCGCGGCCGGCGCGGCAAACCGGCGCCGCGCTCAATCCCAATAGCCCGGCGCGGCGTAGGCGGCCTTCAAATGCTCGATGAAATGCCGCACCCTGGCCGGCAGCAGCTTGCGCTGCGGCACCACCGCGTACACCGGGTAATCCGGCGACGAGAAATCGTCGAGCACCGTCGCCAGCCGGCCTTCGGACAAATCGTCCTTCACCTCCCACAGCGAGCGCCAGGCCAGGCCCAGACCCTGCAGCGCCCAGTCGTGCAACACCGCGCCGTCGTTGCACTCCAGCGCGCCCGACACCTTCAGGTTCACCGGCTTGCCGTCCACCACGAAGCTCCAGCCGCGGCTCTGGCTTTCGCCCAGCGACAGGCACTGGTGATGCTGCAGATCCTCCAGCGTGCGCGGCGCGCCTTGAGCTGCCAGATAGGCCGGGGACGCCACCACCACCCGATGGTTTTCCGCCAGCCGGATCGCCACCAGGCCGGAGTCGGACAGATCGGAGATCCGGATCGCGCAGTCGACGCGGTCGCGCTGCAGGTCCACCAGCCGATCGGACAGGTCCAGCGTCACCTTCACTTCCGGGTGCAGGCGCTGAAAGGCGGCAAGATGGGGCGCCACGTGGCGGCGGCCGAAACCAGCCGGCGCGGACAAGCGCAGATGGCCGCGGGCCTTGCCGCTGCCGGACGCCGCCGCGGCCTCCGCCTCTGTCAGATCGGCCAGTATCCGCTGGCAGTCTTCATAAAACGCTTCGCCCTCCTGCGTCGGCGTGACGCTGCGGGTGGTGCGCGCCAACAGGCGCACGCCCAACCGCTCTTCCAACGCGTCCAGACGCCGCCCCACCATGGCCGGCACCACGCCCAATTGCCGCGCCGCGGCCGACAAGCTGCCCAGCCCCACCACGGCGACAAAGGTCTCCAGTTGCTTCAGCTCGCTCATTAGCTACCTAAAAGTAAAAAATGTTGTGCAATTCATGCCATTTCTTTTTACTTGGATGGCGAATAGACTGTCAAACATTGCATTGCAGCATCATCATGTCATCTTCTCTACACAGGAGCGCGCGCATGGCAGTCACCCTTCCGCAGGGCGTGGAAATCCTCGCCGACATCACCCCGGCCTACGCCGAAATCCTCACTCCCGAGGCGCTGGCCTTCGTCGCCAAGCTGCACCGCCGCTTCGAGCCGAGGCGACGCGAGCGCATCGCCGCCCGCGCGGCGCGCCAGGCGGAGCTGGACGCCGGCAAGCTGCCGGACTTCCTGCCGGAAACCGCCGCCGTGCGCGCCGGCGGCTGGAAAATCGCCCCGCTGCCGCAGGACCTGCTCGACCGCCGCGTGGAGATCACCGGCCCGGTGGAGCGCAAGATGATGATCAACGCGCTGAACTCCGGTGCCAAAAGCTTCATGGCCGACTTCGAGGACTCCAACTGCCCGAGCTGGGACAACCAGATCGCCGGCCAAATCAACGTCCGCGACGCCTACCGCAAGACCATTTCCTACGCGAGCCCCGAGGGCAAGCAGTACAAACTGAACGACACCATCGCCACCCTGCTGCTGCGCCCGCGCGGCTGGCACCTGATGGAAAAGCACGTCAAGGTGGACGGCGAGATCGTGTCCGGCAGCCTGTTCGACTTCGGCTTGTCGTTCTTCCACAACATCCGCTATCTGCGCGAAAACGGCAGCGCCACCTATTACTACCTGCCCAAGATGGAAAGCCATCTGGAAGCGCGCTTGTGGAATGATGTGTTCGTGTTCGCCCAAAACGAGCTGAGCATTCCGCAAGGCAGCATCAAGGCAACGGTGCTGATCGAAACCATCCTCGCCGCCTTCGAGATGGACGAAATCCTCTATGAGCTGCGCGAGCACTCCGCCGGCCTCAACGCCGGCCGCTGGGACTACATCTTCAGCTGCATCAAGAAGTTCAAGCAGAACCGCGACTTCTGTCTGGCCAACCGCGCGCTGATCACGATGACCGTGCCCTTCATGCGCGCCTACGCGTTGCTGCTGCTGAAAACCTGCCACCACCGCGACGCGCCGGCCATCGGCGGCATGGCGGCGCTGATTCCGATCAAGAACGACGCGGCCGCCAATGAAAAGGCGCTTGCCGGCGTCAAGGCCGACAAGGACCGCGACGCCACCGACGGCTACGACGGCGGCTGGGTGGCCCACCCGGGCCTGGTGCCGATCGCCGACGCGGCCTTCACCGCTGCGCTGGGAGACAGGCCGAACCAGATCGCCAAGCAGCGCCCGGACGTGCAGGTTTCCGCCGCCGACCTGCTGAACTTCCAGCCGGAAGCGCCGATCACCGAAGCGGGTCTCGCCATGAACATCAACGTCGGCATCCAGTACCTGGGTTCCTGGATTTCCGGCAATGGCTGCGTGCCCATCCACAATCTGATGGAAGACGCCGCCACCGCCGAAATCTCTCGCTCGCAGATCTGGCAGTGGATACGCTCGCCCAAGGGCGTGCTGGACGACGGCCGCAAGGTGACGGTTGAGCTGTTCCGCGAGCTGCAGGCCCGCGAAGTGGCCAAGCTGCAAGCCGAATACGGCGCGCGCTGGACCCGCCAGTATGAAGACGCGGCCAAGATGTTCGACCTCCTCACCACGTCGGACGACTTCGTCGAGTTCCTGACGCTGCCAGGCTACGAGTACATCGCCTGATTGGCTCTCCGGCGATCCGAACGGCCCCCTCCGGGGCCGTTTGGCATTTTTCCCCACGCTTGAGGCGTTCGCCGGCACGGAACCCGCGCTTGCCAAGCCGATCGAAGCGGAGTCTACTTCCATCACATTCAGCCAAGGAGCCGAAATGAGAAAAAACCGAATCAAGCCCATGCTGTTGTGTTTCATGCTGGCAGGCGCCGCGCCGCTGGCCTCAGCCGCCGACGGCGTGCAGCTCAATTTGTCGGCCAGCGCCCAGCGCGACGTGGCCAACGACCAGATCAGCGCCACCCTGTATGTGCAACAAAGCAACAACCAGGCCGCGGTGCTGGCCGATAGACTGAACAAGGCCACCGCCAACGGCATGGCCATCGGCCGCGGCTACAAGGACGTGCAGCTATCCAGCGGCAGCTACAGCACCTGGCCCAGCTACGACAAGAACGGCAAGATCACTGGCTGGCAAGGCCGTTCCGAGATCCAGCTGAAGAGCAAGGACTTCGCCCAGGCCGCCGAGCTGATCTCCAAGCTGCAGCAGACCATGCTGCTGGAGGGCGTGCAATTCGGCGTCTCCGACGAGGCCCGCCGCAAGGCCGAGCAAAGCATGATTCCCGAGGCCATCTCCAATCTGAAGAACCAAGCGGAAGTGGCTGCGCGCGCGCTGGGCAAGAACACGGTCAACATCCAGCAGCTGGACATCGGCCAGCAAAACCACGGTTTCCGGCCGCCTGTCATGATGATGAAGGCGGCGATGGCGGGGGCAGAGTCCAGCGTCAGCCAGCCCGACCTGCAGCCGGGCCAGACCCAGCTGCAACTGCAAGTCAGCGGCAAGGTTGAACTCAAGTAAGGCTTTCAGCCCCCGCCCGCTTGCGCTAAAGTAAGCACTGCGCTCGCCGGCCCCGTCTCGGGGCCGGCGTCATCTTCCGATCCCTCGCCATCGCTCCTAACATGAAACTGATCGCCTCTTTGACCAGCCCCTATGCCCGCAAGGTGCGCATCGTGCTGGCTGAAAAGAAAATCGACTGCCCGCTGGAGGAGGACGTGCCCTGGAACGCGGACACTCGCGTCACCGAGTACAACCCTCTGGGCAAGGTGCCGGTGCTTGAGCTGGACGACGGCTCCACCTTGTACGACTCCCGCGTGATCGTCGAATACCTGGAAAACAGCTCGCCGGTGTCGCGGCTGCTGCCGCAGGACAACCGACAAATCATTCTCACCCGCCGCTGGGAGGCGCTGGCCGACGGCATCATCGACGCGATGGTGGCCATCGTGCTGGAGCGCCGCCGCCCGCCGGAGAAGCAGATGGAGGAAGTGGTGGAGCGCCAGCGCGGCAAGATCCTGCGCGGGCTGGCGACGCTGTCGGAGGATCTGGGCGAAAAACCATGGTGCACCAGCCACGGCTACAGCTTGGCCGACATCGCCGTCGGCTGCTGCCTGGGTTACCTGGATTTCCGCGCGCCGGAAATCGACTGGCGCGCCGCCCACCCCAATCTGGACGGGCTGCTGCAGCGCCTGCATACCCGCCAGTCCTTCCAGGACACCGAGCCGCCGGCAGCCTGAACCTGGCCTGCGAAACGGAAAAACGCCACCGCCCGCGGTGGCGTTTCGCATTGTCGGCCGCTCAGATCAAGCCGGCGGCGATGTTGATCATCAAGGCCAGCACGGTGGCGTTGAAGAAAAAGGCCAGCACGCAGTGCACGGTGCCGGTGCGGCGCTGGCTGCCGTCGGTGAAGCTGACGTCGGCGGTCTGGCCCGAGGTGCCGATGATGAAGGCGAAATACAGGAAGTCCTCATAATCCGGCTGCCGGGTGCCGGGAAACTCCAACCCTCCCGGCAGGCCATGCGCCTCCCTGGCGTAGAAGCCGCGCGCGTAGTGCAGCGCGAACATCACATGGGTGAACGCCCACGACGACAGCAGCGTCAACACCGCCAGCGCGATATGAGCGGCGCGCGGCCAGCCATGCATGTCCTTCACCACCGCCAGCTCCATCACGATGGCCGAGAGACTGGCCGCCGCCGCCAGACACACCAGCAGCAACACCAGCCACTGCCCCTCGTCCTCCACCCTAGCCCAGTGCCGTATCGGCTTGCGCCCGGACCCAAACATCATCCAACCGACCAGCGCCAGGTACAGCCAGGCGCCGGCGTTCCAACCGACGATATAGCGCGTGATGTCGTGCATCGCCACGACATGCGACAAGACCGCGATCGCCAGCAGGCCGAACAACGCCGACCAGGCCAGCCTGGGCCGCGCCAGCACCATGCGCGCCAGAATGAAACGGCGAAGCAAGCTCGTCATCACTGAATACCCTCCCGTGTCGAATGCGCGCAACACGCGCGCCCCAGACTATTGGGCGGGCGCTGCCGCAGATTAAATTCATATTGCATAAAATATTTCTCTTTTCGATTCAGTTACAGCAGAATTCAGATTACAAGCACAAGAACCATTGGAGAGATCATGAGCTCGGCACTCGCCGCCCACCACCCACAGACCCCGCCCCATCCCGAACCGCAGCTGGAGCAGATCTGCCGGCGCCTGGCGCTGCACGACTTCTGCCTGCTGCCGGCGGAGCAAAGCCGTCCCCTACTGCAACGCTTCCCGGGCGCATTGGCTGACTGGACGGCCTTTCAGGACAGTTGGAACCATCTGCAGCAAGACAAGTTCATGGCGGATGGCGGGCGCTACCGCAAACGGCTGCACGCGACGCTCAGCGCCGAGCCGTCCGCGCGCCAGGCGCGCGCCGAAGCCCACCGTCCGCACTACCAAAGCAAACTGTACAACCCGCTCAACGGCGGCGTGCCTCGCCATTTCGAGCCGATACGCAACGAGATCCTGAACGGCCCCACCATGCAGGCCGCGCTGGGCCTGGGCTGCGCCGTCTTCGGCCAATTATCGCCGTACACGCCGTGGCACATCGAAGCGCACCAATTCCGCATCGAAACGCGGAACCGCCAGCCCGGCTGGCCCACGCCGGAAGGCGTCCACCGCGACGGCGTGCACTTCCTGATGATGATGATGGTCAAGCGCCACAATCTGGTGAACGGCGCCACCGAGTTATTCAACCAGGAAAAGCAGCCGCTCACCTCGTTCACTCTGACCAATCCGCTGGACATCGCGCTGGTCAACGACGAGCGCGTGCTGCACGGCGTCACCCCGATCAGCCAGCTGGACCCCTCCCGCGACGGCAGCCGCGACGTGCTGCTGATCAGCTTCCGCCGCCGCTGACCTTCTCCGGCCATCCAATCCTCGCCGGGAGCTAGGCGCGCCGGCGCGGCATCGGGATATTTGCCAGTCACGCCAAATGGTAATCTTCTTGGCCTATGCTGATGTAAACAATGGCGACGACAAGCCGGATGGAGTGGACCGTGATGAGAAGCATGCTGGCGCTGATGGCGGCCTGCTGGTTCGGCTGCGCGCCGGCGGCGGAGCTCCATGCCTATACCGAAGACGTTCCGCCGCTGAACTACCTGGACAACGGCAGCGTGAAGGGTTACTCCACCGAGGTGCTGCAGCTGGTGGCGCGCGAGGCAGGGCTGAATCTGACGATAGAGGTGCTGCCCTGGCTGCGCGCCTACGCCAAGGCTAGGGATACCCCGGGAGGCCTGCTCTATACCGTGGTGCGCACGCCGGAGCGCGAGGCCCAGTTCCAGTGGGTGGGCCCCATCGGCTCGCGCCGCATCTACATGTACCGCCTGGACAAGCGCGGCGACATCCGCGTCGACACCGCCAGCGACCTAGTGCGCTACCGCAACGGCGTGCTGGCCGGCTCCGCCTCCGCCAACCAGCTGCAAGCGCTGGGTCTGCAAAACGGCCAGAACCTGGACCTGGGCCAGAGCGACGCCATCAATCTAAAAAAACTGCTGTTGAAGCGGGTGGATCTGGTGGCCATGCTGGACTGGGCCATGGCCTGGCAGATGCGCCAGCAACGGCTGCCGGAAAAGAACGTTTCCCCCGCCTGGCTGCTGGACGGCAAGCTGCAGTACTGGTTCGCCCTGAATCCGCAGACGCCGCCGGAACAGACGGCCCGGCTGCAAGCCGCGCTGGAACGGGTGCGCGCCGACGGACGGCTGCAAGCCATCCGCCGCCGTTATCGCGACGACTGAGCTTCCAAAGCAAAACGCCCCGGCGGCCATCCGCTCGGGGCGTTGCTATCACGAAGCAGGACTTACTCGGCGCCCAGCGCCTTCAACAGCGCATCCGGCGACTCCGCCCCAGCCATCGCCTCCCGCAAGCGGTTGAACGCCTCGGCGGCTTTTTCAGGATGCTTGGCGAACGGCACCAGACCGTCATGGCTCCAGCCGGCGGCGGCCAGCGCCTGCTTGCGGAAATTCATGCCATCGTTCCCGCCTCCGCCCATCGCGACCAGCGCCTGCTCGATCAGCGTATGCGGCAGCGGCGTGCGGCTGAGGGTAACGAAATGCTTGCTTTGGATCTCATCGAAATGCATGGAAACCTTCCCCGGGGCATAGAGTTGTTTTATTAGTATTAGTCTCAACTCTGCCGATTTGCAGGCCGGAAATCGCAAAACCGGCGCAAACGCCGGCTTTCGGATCGCCGCTTCGCCTGCGAATCAGGAGGCGCGGGCCTTCAGCAACGTGTAAAGCTCGTCCTTCAGCTTCAGTTTTTCCTTCTTCAGCGTTTCTATCTCTTCATGCGTCGCCGACAGGATGCGCTCTTCCATATTCTTGATCTGCTGGTCCAGCTGATTATGCTTGTCGAACAGACGGGCGAAATGCGTGTCCTCGGTTTTCAGGCGGGTGATCAGTTCGCGGTATTCGGGAAACATCGGCATCTCCTTCACGGTGGGTGGGGCCGGCGCCGCCGGCCATGACTTCATGCTAACGCCCGTGCGCCCGGCTTCATTTGATCTGTCTCAGGCATTGCCGCATCGCTAAATCTGCGCTCCTTGTCATCCTTCCGGCATTTGCCGCGTTAAACCCGACAGCAAGCATGGTTAAAATCAGGACAAGCCCGACATGCCCGATACCCGTCTCCCGACACCGCCTCTCCCCTCCCCGCTGGCCGCGCTGCGGAAGCGGCTGGACTACACGCTGGAACTGCTGGGCATGCGCGGCAAGGGCTTGGCGCTGCTCGCCAGCATCGTCGCCATCCTCTGGCTGGCCTCCGGCGTCTACCGCGTGGAGCCGGACGAGCAGGGCGTGGTGCAGCGCTTCGGCCGCTGGACCGACACCACCTCCGCCGGCCTGCACTACCACCTGCCCTGGCCGGTGGAAACCATCCAGCTGCCCAAGGTCACCCAGATCAAGCAGCTGAAACTGGCCAATCTATATGAAAGCGGCCCGCCCGACGCCGCCGACCCGCGCGAAAAACAGATGCTCACCGGCGACGAGAACATCGTCGAGGCCGACTGCGCCGTATTCTGGCGCATCAAGGACGCCGGCCAATTCCTGTTCCGCGCCAACAAGCCGGAAGAAGCGCTGCGCATCACCGCCGAGGGCGCGCTGCGCGAGGTGGTCTCCCGCACGCCCATCCAGGCGGCGATGTCCAACCGCCGCCAACAAGTGGCCGAAGAAGCCCTCAGCCTGATCCAGCAACGGCTGGACGCCCAGCAGGCCGGCATCCTGATCACTCAGGTGCAGCTTCAGCGGGTGGACCCGCCGGCGGCGGTGATCGACGCCTTCAACGACGTGCAGCGCGCCCGCGCCGACCAGGAGCGCGCCCGCAACGAAGCCCAGGCCTACAGCAACGACATCCTGCCCAAGGCGCGCGGCGAGGCCGAGCGCATCCGCCAGGAGGCCGAGGCCTACCGCAGCCAGGTGGTGAACCTGGCCCAGGGCGAGGCTAAGCGCTTCGACTCGGTGTACCAGACCTACGCCCAGGCCAAGGATGTCACCGCATGGCGGCTGTATCTGGAAAGCATGGACGACATGCTGAAGAAAGCCAGCAAGGTGGTGATAGACGGCTCAGGCAAGAGCGGCGCCGGCGTGCTGCCGCTATTGCAACTGCAAGACAAGCCCAAGGCCGGCAAGGAGAACCGCTGATGGACAAGCAATGGCGCGGAATCGGCTGGGCGGCGGGCCTGGCGGCGCTCTGGCTGGCGCTGTCGGCCCAATATACGTTGAACGAGGGACAGAAGGCGCTGGTGGTGCGCCTGGGCGCGCCGGTCAACGTGGACGGCGAGCCGGGGCTGAAATTCAAGCTGCCGCTGGTGGACAGCGTGCAGTACTACGATACGCGGCTGCAGATGCTGGCCCCGCCGCCGGAGCAAGTGATCCTGGGCGACGAGAAGCGGCTGGAGGTGGAAACCTACACCCGCTACCGCATCGCCGACACCCTGCGCTTCTATCAGGCGCTGCGCACCGAGGAACAGGCCCGCGCCCAGCTGACGCAACTGGTCAGCACCTCGCTGCGGCGCGAGCTGGGCAAGGCGCCGCTGACCGATCTGCTGTCTCCCGGCCGCCGCGCCATCGTCGCCCGCATCCAGCAGGAGGTGGCGGAGCGCGCCCGTCCGCTGGGCCTGGAGGTGACCGAGGTGCAGCTGCACCGCGCCGACCTGCCGCTGGAGACCAGCCAGGCCATCTACGACCGGATGAAATCGGCCCGCCAGCAGGAGGCCAAGGAATTGCGCGCCCAGGGCGCGGAATGGGCGCAGCAGATCCAGGCCAAGGCCGAGCGAGACCGCACCGTGATCCTGTCCGAGGCGCAGCGGCAAAGCGCCATCATCCACGGCGAGGCCGACGCCGACGCCGGCCGCACCCTGGCCCAGGCCTTCAGCAAGGACCCGAAGTTCTACAAGTTCTACCGCTCGCTGCAGACCTATCGCCAGTCGCTGGCCGACTCCGCGCCGACCCTGGTGCTGTCGCCCGACTCCGCGCTGCTGCATGACCTGAAAACCGGCCCCGCGGGCGGCAAACCGTGAGCGGGGCCAATATGTCGCTGCAAGCCTCCACGCTGCGCCGGCTGCGCCACCTGCTGGCCGCGCTCGGCCCCGGCCTGGTTGTGATGCTGGCCGACACCGAAACCGGCAGCGTGATCGCCGCCGCCCAGAGCGGCGCGCACTGGGGCTACCGCATGCTGCCGTTGCTGTTCGTGCTGATCCCCTTCCTGTATCTGGCGCAGGAGCTGACGATACGGCTGGCGCTGGGCACCGGGCTCAGCTATGGCGAGCTGGTGCGCCGGCGCTGGGGCCGCCGCGCCGAGCTGGCCTCCGCCGCCGTGCTGCTGCTGAGCTGCCTGGGCGCGCTGGCGACCCAGCTGGCGGGTCTGGCCGGCATCGGCCAGCTGTTCGGCATCCCGGCCTGGCAGACAATAACCCTGCTGTGCGCGCTGATCCTGGCCATGGTGTGCAGCGGCAGCTACCGCTCGGTGGAGCGCATCGCCATCTGCCTGGGCGTATTCGAACTGGCCTTCCTAGCCGAAGCCTGGCTGGCCCACCCCGATCCGGGCCAGATCGCGGCGCAGCTGTCCAGCCTGCCGCTGGGCAGCCACGATTTCCTGCTGCTGGCCGCCGCCAATATCGGCACCTGCGTGATGCCGTGGACGCTCAGCTATCAGCAGTCGGCGATGCTGGACAAGGGGCTGACGCTGGACGACCTGAAGCCGGCGCGGATAGACACGCTGCTGGGCGCCGTGCTGTGCCAGATCATCACCGCCGGCATCCTGATCGCCGCCGCCGCGGCCTTCGGCAACGGCGCGGGCGGCCAGAGCCTGGACACCATCCCCGAGATCGCCGGCGGCTTCACCCGCCTGCTCGGCCCCACCGGCGGCCGCCTGCTGTTCGCGCTCGCGCTGGGCGGCGGCGCGCTGGTCGCCGCCATCGTGGTCTGCCTGACCAGCGCGTGGACGCTGGGCGAACTGGCCGGCCAGCGCGACTCGCTGGAAAAGCATCCGCTGGACGCGCCCTGGTTCTACGGCGGCTTCGCCGCGATGCTGGCCGGCGCCGGCGCGCTGGTGGCCTCCGGCGTCAATCTGGTCAAACTGTCCATCGCCACCTCGGTCGCCAACGCGCTCTTGCTGCCCGTGATGCTAGCCGGGTTGTACTGGCTGGCCTGCCGCGAGCTGCCCGCGCCGCTGGCGCCCAGCCGCCGCTACCGGATGGCGCTGGCGCCGCTGTTGCTGCTGCTCGCCGGCTTCAGCCTCTACGCCGGCATCGTCGGCAGCCTGGGCTGACGCTCCTCAAGGAATACGATATGGAACCCGACAGCCTCGCCCACTCGCTGAGCCTGACCTTCCAGGTCTCCTTTCTGGATCTGATCCTCAGCGGCGACAACGCGCTGGTGATCGCGCTGGCCTGCCGCGCGCTGCCGGACGCGCTGCGCCGCCGCGCCGTGCTGTGGGGCACCGGCCTCGCCATCATCTTGCGCGCGTTGCTGGCCGCAGCCGCCGGCGCGCTGCTACAGGTGCCGATGCTGAAGCTGGCGGGCGCGGTCGCCCTGCTGGTCATCGCCATCCAGCTGCTGCTGGGCGGCGATGAAGACGGCGGCGGCGGTGCGCTATCCGAAAAGGCCGGCCACAGCCAACAGTTGTGGAACGCGGTGATGCTGGTGGTGGGGGCCGATCTGGCGCTGAGCCTGGACAATGTGGTGGCGCTGGCCGCCGCGGCCCAGGGCAGCGTGTTGTTCCTGCTGCTGGGGCTGGCGCTCAGCGTGCCCTTGCTGATGTACGGCAGCCTGCTGCTGTCGCGCTTGATGGACGACTACCCGCTGCTGATCCCGGCCGGCGCCGCCGTGCTGGGCTGGCTGGCCGGCGGCCTGGCCGCCGGCGACGCGCTGTGGGGCGACTGGGTGGCCAGCCAGGCGCCGGCCCTGCTGGTCGTGGCGCCGCTTATGGGCGCGGGCTTCGTGCTGCTGCAAAGCCGCATCGTCCGTGAACAGCGGGCCAAGCTGCCCGCCGCGCCGCCCCCCCTGCCGCTGTTCGCTCCCCTGGCCCGCAAGCTGGCCAGCCTGGGCGATGCCGGCGCACGCGCCGCTCCGGAGGAAGCCACTCCGGCTTCGGTGCCTGTCGAGACGCTGGCCGCCCGCACCTTTGCCGCGCCCGCAGAAACCGCCATCGCGTCTGAAACGCTTTCACCCCCGATCCCTGGCCCGGCCGAGCCGCTACAAAACGGCGAACGGAACGACGCCCGCCTCAGCCTCGCGCTCAAGCTGCTGGTCGGCCTCGCCGCGGCGCTAGGCGCGCTGGTGCTGCTGTGGTTGGCCTGGCATCTGCTCAGCCAGGGCCTGCTGCCCGCGCCTCACCATCGCGCGCCGTCTCCCCACCCCTGATATCTGGTATGTATCTGGTATGCAACAGTTTCAGGACAGACTCACTGACCTGATGACCAGCTGGCCTTGAAACCAAGGTCGGCGCCAATACGCCCGGCCTCTCCCCTTCCCTATCCCCGGCCAGCGCCTCAAGGCTTGCAGAATCTTGCCCCACAAGCCTTTATCCATCCCAACCAAAGACAATGTCATTTAGTGCTTTTCCTCTAACCATCAAGATTGATTAATAAATCAAATTCAATCTGAAAGTTATTAATTACAAGATTGACCTGTAAAAAAGTACAGGGTCATTTTTTATCCTAGTCGCTACATTCCAATTTGCAATACCACTTCAATACAACTCACAACGCTTGTTTCGCACCCAATCACAATAGGGAGATATCGAGTGAGCAAGACCCTGATGCTTGTGAAAAGCGGCCTCGCGGCCGGTGCCATAGGCGGCGTCGCGCTGGTGGCCGGCACCGTGCCGTCCGGCGCCCCGTTCCCCGCGGCGCATTCCTCCTATCTGCTCAAGACCGCAGACAGCAGCTGCGCCGACCCTGCCTGGAACGCCACCGCCGTCTACACCGGCGGCCAGCGCGTCAGCTACCAGAACCAGACCTGGCAAGCCAAGTGGTGGACCCAGGGCAATACGCCGTCAGCCGGCGACGCCAGCCCCTGGCAACTGATCGGCCAATGCGGCGGCGGCAATCCCAACCCGCCGCCCGACCCGCCGCTGGTTCAGGTTCCGCCGCCGACCGGCAACGCGCTGTGCCGGCCCGAGGCGCTGGCTCAGACCCAGGGCGTGGACGTCCCCTACTGCGCGGTTTACAAGCAGGGCGGCGCGGAACAGCTGGCCAACGGCAGCCGCCGCCGCATCATCGGCTACTTCACCAGCTGGCGTACCGGCAAGGATGGCAGCCCGGCCTACCTAGCCAGCGACATCCCCTGGAACAAGCTCACCCACATCAACTACGCCTTCGCCCACGTCGACGGCGGCAACAAGCTGTCGGTCAACGAAACCGCGCCGGGCAACCCGGCCACCGACATGAGCTGGTCGGGCGTGGCCGGCGCAGAGATGGACGCCAGCCTGCCGTACAAGGGCCACTTCAACCTGCTGACCCAGTACAAGCGCAAGTATCCCGGCGTGAAGACGCTGATTTCGGTGGGCGGCTGGGCCGAAACCGGCGGCTACTTCGACGCCAGCGGCAAACGCGTCGCCAGCGGCGGCTTCTACAGCATGACCGTCAACGCCGACGGCACCGTCAACCAGGCCGGCATCAACGCCTTCTCCGACTCCGCCGTCGCCTTCCTGCGCAAGTACGGCTTCGACGGCGTTGACATCGACTTCGAATACCCGACCTCGATGAACAATGCCGGCAACCCGCTGGACTGGAGCTTCTCCAACGCCCGGCTGGGCTCGCTGACCAAGGGCTATGTGGCGCTGCTGCAGACGCTGCGCGACCGCTTGGACCGCGCCGCCGCCCAGGACGGCCGCTACTACCAGATCACCGCTGCGGTGCCGGCCTCCGGCTACCTGCTGCGCGGCATGGAAACCTTCCAGGGCCTGAAGTATCTCGACTTCGTCAACGTGATGTCCTACGACCTGCACGGCGCGTGGAACCGCTTCGTCGGCCCCAACGCCGCGCTGTACGACGACGGCAAGGACGCGGAACTGGCGTTCTGGAACGTGTACAGCACGCCGCAGTACGGCAATATCGGCTACCTGAACACCGACTGGGCTTACCACTACTACCGCGGCGGCCTGCCCGCCTCGCGCGTCAACATGGGCGTGCCCTACTACACCCGCGGCTGGAAAAACGTCAGCGGCGGCAGCAACGGCCTGTGGGGCAGCTCGGTGGGCAGCAACTGCCCGGCCGGCTTGACCGAATGCGGCGACGGCGCGGTGGGCATAGACAACATCTGGCACGATCTGGACGACAGCGGCAAGGAGATCCCGGGCGGCTCCAACCCGATGTGGCACGCCAAGAACCTGGAGAAAGGCCTGGCCGGCAGCTACCTCGCCGCCTACGGCATCGACCCGACGCTGCCGATCAACCAGCTCACCGGCAGCTACCAGCGCAACTACAACGGCGCGCTGGCCGCGCCGTGGCTGTGGAACGCCGGCAAGAAGGTGTTCCTGTCCACCGAGGACGAGCAGTCGATCGCGCAGAAGGCCGCCTGGATAGACGCCAACAACGTCGGCGGCGTGATGTTCTGGGAACTGGCCGGCGACTATGACTGGAAAGCCCAGCGCAACAACGGCCAGGGCGAGTACTTCATCGGCACCACGCTGACCTCGCTGCTGTACAACACCTTCAGCCAGCCGCCCAAAGTCAGCGCCCGCCGCGCCGACGCCGCGCCGGCGCCGACCGCGGCGATAGACGTCGGCTTCAGCCTGGGCGGCTTCAAGCTGGGCGATCAGAATTATCCGATCAACCCCAAGCTGACCATCGTCAACCGCTCGCAAACCGCGCTGCCCGGCGGCACCGAGTTCCAGTTCGACGTGCCGACCTCGGCGCCGGCCAATATCGCCGACCAATCCGGCTTCGGGCTCAAGGTGATCAGCGCCGGCCACAGCGGCAGCAACGTCGGCGGCTTGAAGGGCGATTTCAACCGCGTGTCGGTGAAGCTGCCCAGCTGGCAGAGCCTGGGAGCAGGACAAAGCGTGACGCTGGACGTGGTGTATTACCTGCCGATCTCCGGCCCCAGCCACTACACGGTGGGGCTGAACGGCAAGACCTACGCCATCCGCGACGAAGCGCCCTACCTGCCTTACCTGCGCTAAGCGCTCCGGACCCGCGCGCGCCGCGGGTCCAAACTAATCCCTTGTTCCTCCGCTTGCGGCCGGCTCATCCCGGCCGTCTTTTTTTCGTCATCCCATTGCATCACCTCGTTCAGGCGGCTCAAGGCCTCCTGAGGATCGATGCCGAACAAGCGGGGCTGGCGGCCCAGATAGTCCTGCAAAAAACGCGACAGCTCATCGTGCTCCATCTTGAACTCCTCATGCTGGATGCCGTATTGTCGCCCTGATAACATGAACAAAAAATTGCTGACTTTTTCCTACAAATTTCCCCTTTATGAGCCAAAGCCGCCTGTTGCAACAATACAGCCGCCTGCGCCAGGGCTTTGCCGGCCAGGATGGCGAAGCCTCGCTGCAGCAGCTGGCCGACCTGCTGTGCTGCACCCGCCGCCACATGCGCAGCCTGCTGATCCAGATGCAGGGGCTGGGCTGGCTGGAATGGAATGCCCGCGCCGGACGCGGCAGCCGTTCCGGCC
This sequence comes from Chromobacterium piscinae, assembly GCF_021129175.1. Lineage (GTDB taxonomy): Bacteria > Pseudomonadota > Gammaproteobacteria > Burkholderiales > Chromobacteriaceae > Chromobacterium > Chromobacterium piscinae. The sequence continues at coordinate 51,475 of NZ_JAJOHV010000002.1, forward strand.
TGCGCTTCCTGCGCGGCATCGCCGAACTGCAGCGCCAGCAAGCGGAACAGCTGCTGGAACAAGGGAAAGTGGAACAAGCGGTGGCGTTGCTGGACGATGACCCCAGGCAACTGGCGCCGCTGCTGCTGTCCCGCCTGGGCCACCGCTGGAGCCAGGAGCGCCAGGTGCTGGGCGTACCCTATTACCGGCCAATGCCCAATTTGATGCCCGGCACGCCGCTCAGACGCTCCGAACGCCATTTGGTGGCGCAAATCTTCAACGGTCTGACCCGGCTAAACGAGGAAAAAGGGGAAGTAGAAGGCGATCTCGCCCATCACTGGGAACAGCATTCGGAGCGGGAGTGGCATTTCCACCTGCGGCCGCGGGTACGCTGGCACGATGGCCGCGAGCTGAGCCTGGACGACATTGCCGCCACCCTGGAACGCTTGCGTACCCAGCCCCTGTTTTCCCATCTAACCGGCATGCGCCGGCTATCGCCGCGCAGCATCGCCATCCAGCTTTCCGAGCCCGATCCCCGGCTGCCGCGGCTACTGGCCGACCCCGCCGCGCTGGCGCTGCCGGCCGATCACGGCGACCGTCCCGGCTTCGCCTCGCATCCCGTCGGCACCGGCCCCTATCGCGTGGCGATCAACGATGCGCACCGGCTGTCGCTGCAAGCCTTCGACGACTACTTCGGCCACCGCGCGCTGCTGGACCAGGTGGACATCTGGATGGTGCCCAAACTGGGAGACCAGCTGGAGCTGGACGTTCAGGGCATCTGCGATCTGACTGTGGAAATCAATCCTCGGCCGGCGCAGGAGCAAACCGAAATGTCGCTGGAAACCGGCGTCTATTTCCTGCTGTGCGACGGCCGCTCGCCCCTGATGCGGGACGACGCCGTCCGGCGATGGCTGGCCCAGGCGCTGACGCCGCTGGCCATCATGCAGCAGACTCCGCCCGCCGCCCGCCAGTTCTGGGTGGCCGCGGCCGGCCTGCTGCCGCGCTGGCACCACTGCCGGCCGGAGACGCCATCGCCGGCGCCGCGCCTCCCGGCGCTGCGGCTGGCTTATTACGAGCAGCACCCCGAATACCGGCAGATCGCCGCCGCCATCGCCGAATGCCTGGCGCCGCACGGCATCGCCGTTCAGCACCAGACCTGCAGCTATCAGGATTGGGAATGCGGAGAAAGAGAAGCGGATATGTGGTTGGGCACAGTCAACTTCAGCTGCGACATAGACTACGCGGTGCCGGCCTGGCTGCTGGGCACGCCGCTGCTGCGCCATTGCTTGGAGCCGGCGCTGCCGCTGGAGCAATGGCTGCGCGGCTGGCGCCGCGGCGAGGAGCAAGCCCACAGCCTTGCCGCCGAGACAGTGAGGCGGCACTGGATGCTGCCGCTGTTCCACAATTGGCTGCGCTTAAAGGGGCCGGGCCAGATCGAGGATTTCCGCCTCAACAGCATGGGCTGGTTCGACTTCAAATCGGTCTGGCTGCGCCCAGGAGAAACCTAGGCCGCGCGGATGGCGGCCGGCTCAGTTGTACGGCAGCTCGTACACGTGCAGCGTCTGCAGGGCCAGCGGATTGACCGACTCCACCTTGCCGCTGCGGTAGTCGACGATCAGCGGATGTTTGGCCGGATCGCAGGTGGTCGCGACGCCGCCCGCCCTGTCGCCTCCCGAGATGTTCACCGAAGTCGGCCCGACGCCGGCCGGCTTGCGGCCCAGGTTGTTCAGTTCCAGCGCATTGGCCAGATCGCCGGACAGAAACAGCGAGCGCACGCCCTGAGGATGGTTGCGCACGCACAAGAAAGACTGGAAATAACGCACCTTGCGGTTGTTGATCAGGTAGAAGTCTTTGTCATAGATGGCTTCGTTGACCACGTAGGCCATGTCCTGCACCGCGCCCTCGGCCCCAGCGGCGTTGACGATGAACCGGCTGCCGGACTTCAGGCAGCCCAGGCGCTGGTCCAGCCACATGTCCTCCATTTCCGACGCCGCGCACTTGAGCGGCCCCTGATATGGCCTCACCGCCTCCGCGGCGAACGCCGGCACAGCCAAACAGGCCGCCAACGGCAGCCACGACAGTATTTGCAATATCTTGTGCATTCGCCCACCACCCAAACAGAATACATGCGCCGCCCGGCCCGCATCTCTCTCAACGCTTCACCGGCCCCATATACCCCGCCAGGCCCACCCTCTTTATATGTTCCCTGGAAACAGGCAGCCGCCTCTTCCTCATATTCGCATTCGCGCAAACGCCCTCCCCAGAACGTCCGCCATGCAAAAACCAGCAATAAACCTTTTAGCATATTCCTGAGGCAACTTTATGTCATCAAAAATTTACAAACCAATCGACGTGCATACGTCGCCATAACCTGCTGGAAACCCTTCTTCCGGAGCCCGCGGCAAGCCTCCTTCCAAGTACGGCTTGCGCTCCGCGCTTGCACAACCGGCCGGCGGCGAAACAAGGCCGGCCAATCGCAACGCGCTGAAATCGAAATAACGGCTTCTCCACTTCGGATTGAGCCGGGCAAGCGGCGTAATGCGACCACCATCTCCCAAAAACCGCCACCGCAACTTTGCCTATAGTGAAATCCGACGCCCATATTCAAGGCACCCCGATTCTGCCATCCCCAAAAGGGAGAAACCCATGCTGTCCAGGCTATCGATCGCCAGCAAGCTGCTATTGCTGCTGCTGCCCTTTTCCCTGGCCTTGGTAGGCCTCGCCGGCATTCTCTCGCTCGACCGCCTGCAAACCCTGAACGAGTTGCAACGTTCGGACCGACTGATCGCCATCGCCGGCGTCTCCAGCCAACTGATACACGACCTCCAAACCGAACGCGGCCTCAGCAACGGCTTCCTGAGCGGACAAGCCGCCGCGCCGCCCCCTCCCTTGCAGGCGGCTCGCGCCAACGGCGACAAGTCGCTGGCCGGCTTCGCCTCTGCCAGCGGCGAGCTGCGCGACAGCCGGCTGAAAGAACCGCTGGACGCGCTGAACAGCCAGCTGCAGGGCCTGGCTCAGTTGCGCGCGGACATCGAAAAGCGCGGCATTCCGGCGCCTGACGCCTTCGCCGCCTACTCCAAGGACATCGACAGCCTGATCGGGCTGATCGCCCGGCTGGCGCAAGCCAACAACGACGGCGACCTGCTGCGCAGCACCATGGCTCTGCTCAACCTGCAGTGCGAAAAGGAGTTCGCCGGCCGGGAGCGAGGCTACGTCAACGGCCTGCTGCAAGGCGGCGTGCTCAACCAGCAAAGCCACGCGCAGGCGGCCAGCCTGATCGCCAAGCAGGACGCCTGCGCCAGCCAGTTCAAGCTGATAGCGGACGATGCCCTTCGCGCCCAGAAGGAAGCGCTGGACGGCGGCGACGAAAGCCGCGCGGTGCAGGCGCTGCGCGCCAAGGTGATGGGCCAGGTTCTGGGCCAACCGGTGGGCGTGGCGCCGGCAGCGTGGTTCCAGGCCACCACCAAGCGCATCGACGCGCTGAAGGGCGGGCAGGACCAACTGCTGCTGCAGATGGCGCAGATGGTGGCGGTCAAGGTGGCTCGGGCGCGCTCGGACCTGGCGCTGACGCTGGGCGGATCGGCGCTGGTGATCCTGCTGCTGTGCGGCCTGGGTTTCGCCATCTACCGCGGCATCCACGTGCCGGTGCAGCGGCTGGAAGTGCTGATGACGTCGATGAGCCAGGATTTCGACTTGCGCCCGCGGGCGGCAATCCGGGGTCATGACGAAATCGCCCGCATGGGACACGCCTTCGACCATCTGGTGGATGCTTTCGCCCACACGCTGAACGAAGTCAACCGTAACGCCCACACCCTGGTGGACGCCGCCAACAGCATGCTGGACATCGCGGAGCGCGCGGCCAAAGCATCGGAAACCCAAAGCCAGTCGGCGACTGAAATCGCCGCCGCCGTCGAGCAGATGTCCGCCGGCATCGAGTCGGTCACCAACAACACCCAGCAATCGCTAACCCTGGCTCAGCAGATGCAGCGCAGCGTCCACGACGGGCGCGAACGCATGAGCGACACCACTTCGGCCATGCACCAGACTTCGTCGGTGCTAGGCGACGCCGGCAGCCGCATCGAATCGCTGCAGCGCAAATCGGAGGACATCCGCTCCATCATCACCGCCATCCGCGAGATCGCCGACCAGACCAATCTGCTGGCGCTGAACGCCGCCATCGAGGCGGCGCGCGCCGGCGAGATGGGCCGGGGCTTCGCGGTAGTGGCCGACGAGGTGCGCAAACTGGCCGAGCGCACCGGCAAAGAGACACTAGACATCACCGCGCTGATCGAGGACATCCGCGGCGAAACGCAGACCGCCGCCCATCACATGCAGGAGGCCCAGGACAGAATGGAATCCGGCCTGCAGCTGGTCAGCCGGACTGTCGACGACCTGGAGCAGATACACTCCGAAGCCGGCCACGCCGCCAACAAGAGTCAGGACACCGCCACAGCGATGGCCGAGCAGACCTCAGCCAGCAATGAGGTCGCCACCAATATCAGCGTGATCGCCTCGCTGGCCGAGGACAACGCCTCGTTGGTGCAGGAGGTGGCCAAACTGTCCGACCGGCTGAATGCGTCCGCCGGGGAACTGGTCCGGCTGGTGGACCGCTTCAAGCATCTCGCGGAATGACTCAGCCATGCCCTATCGTTTGAAATTAGTCCATCGACTGGTGCTGCTCACCGCGCCGCTGGCCATGCTGCTGCTGGCCGGCGGCGCCGCCTATACCGTTGATCGGCGGCATGCGGCCAGCCAGTTGCAACAGGATGTGACGCTGGCGGACAACGTGGTGCTGATTGGGGGCTTGATCCATGCGCTGCAAAGCGAGCGCGGCCTCAGCAACGGTTATCTGAAAACCTCGGCGTCCATGCCGGAAGCGCTGCGCCAGCGGCGCGCGGAAGCCTCGGCGCTGCTGGACCAGCTGCGCCGACAGCCCGGCGATGGACTGAAGCCCCGACTGCGCGGCTTCATCGATAATAGCGTGCCCGCTGCGGACCACCTGGAGCGCCTGCGCGCGAGCGTCAATATCCGCCGCATCGCGCCGCTGGAAATGTTCGCCGCGTATTCGACGATGATAGAGCAGCTGTCGGGCGTGGTGGCGCTGTTCGACGCGCAAAGCGAGGACATCCGCGCCAGCGTGCAGCAATGGTCGGCGCTGCAGTGCCAAAGCGAATACACCGGCCGGACTCGCGGCCTGGTCAACGGCGTGCTGTCGTCGGGCCGCATGACGGTGGCGGACCTTCGCCGAGTCAGCGGAGTGGTGTCGCAGGAAGCCTTGTGCGAACAGCTGTATCTGCAGCATGGCGGCAATCCATCCGCCCTGGCCCAGGCATTGCAGTCCACGCACGGCTTCGAAGTCATGCGCGAGGCTCTGCTCGAACGCGAGCCCGGCGCGCTGGAGCCGCGGCTTTCTCCGGCCGTCTGGTTCAAGGCGGCCAGCGCGCGGCTCGACGCCTTGTATGGCTTGCAACGGCAATTGCTGGGCGACATCCGCCAGCGCGCGTCTGATCAGGCCGAACGCGCCCGCCGCCAGGGCTGGCTGGCGCTGGCCGGCTTGCTGGCCTTGCTGTTGCCGATAGGCGCGTCCATTCTGCTAGCCCGCGATGTCATCCGCACGCTGGGCGCGGAACCTGATGACGTCGCTCAGGGAATGCGCGAGCTGGCCGACGGCAAGCTGGATTTCGCCCTGCCGCTGGCCAAACGCGATACAAGCAGCCTCGCCGCCCACATCCGCAAGATGGGCGAAAAACTGTCCGCCGTGATTCTGCAGGTCCAGTCCGATGCAGACGCGGTGGCAAACGCCTCGCTGCAACTGAACAACGCTTCCCAAAGTCTGTCCGCCAGCGCCTGCGACACCTCGGCCAGCATCGAGCAGACTTGCATGACAGTGAACGAAGTCAGCCGCCAGATGTTCCACATGGCCGACCAGGCCAATCACACCGGCAGCATCGCCAATGAAGCCGCCAGCCAGGCCGACGCCGGCAACCGCGTGGTCGGCGAGGCGATACAGGCGATGCGCCGCATCGCCCAGCGCACCGACATCATCGACGACATCGCCTACCAGACCAACCTGCTGGCGCTCAACGCCGCCATCGAGGCCGCGCGCGCCGGCGAGGTGGGAAAAGGCTTCGCCGTGGTGGCCGACGAAGTGCGCAAGCTGGCGATACGCAGCCAGGATGCCGCCAAAGAAATCGGCCAGGTGGCCGCCCGTAGCGTGCAACTGGCGGAAAGCGCCGGCGCCAGCCTGAGCGCCATCGTTTCCTCCAGCCGCGAAACCCGGGAGCTGGTGGAAGGCATCTCCCGGGACGCGTCAGCCCAGGCCCGCCAGGTCGGCAACATCACCTCGGTGATGCAAGGCCTGAGCCATCTATCCCAGGACAACGCCGCCACCAGCGAAGAGCTGTCGGCGGCTGCGCATGAAACCGCCCAGCGCGCCGACAGCCTGCGCCGGCAGATGGAGTATTTCCACCAACCGCCGCCAAGCTGAAACCCGCGCGGACTCGGACAGGATGCAACCGCCCCACATGGTCTCTCAGCAATGAAGCCGACGCCGCCGGATACATCGACGCAACCGCAGCCGCGCGCCATCTCCCCGACCCTCGGCTGGCTGGCCGCCATGCTCTGGTCCGCATGGACGGCGGCGGCGATGGCGGCGGAGCCCGTCATCATCCATTACCCGGCGTTTCCCCAGGGGTCCGAAACCCGTTTCCAGCCTTATCTCGACCTGCTGCTCGAAGCCGTCGAGCACACCAACGCCAAATACGGCCCCGCCACGCTGCGCCCCTCCGCCAGGCTGATGAACGAGGCCCGCTATCTGCAGGAGCTGCAACAGGGCAATCTCGACGTGATCTGGAGCTCCACCACGGAAGAGCGCGAACGGCAAATGCTTGCCGTGCGCATCCCGCTGGACAAGGGCTTGCTCGGCTACCGGATCGCGCTGATCCCGGCCGACCGCCAGACGGCCGTCGCCGGCGTGCGCGACCTCGCCGGCCTGCGCCGCCTGCGCGTCGGCCAGGGGCTGGGCTGGGAAGACGTCCAGCTCTACCGCTACAACGGCATCAAGGTGACCGAAGCCGGCTACGAGCAACTGTTCTCCATGCTGGACAAAAAACGCTTCGACCTGTTTCCGCGCGGCATCGGCGAGGTCTTCCCCGAATTCGACAGCCGCGCGCCCATCTATCCCGGCCTGGCCGTGGACAAGACGCTGCTACTCTACTACCCGTGGCCCTATTACTTTTTCTTCAACCGCGAACACGGCGCCGAACTGGCAAAGCGGATAGAAGAAGGCTTGCGCCTGATGCTCAAGGACGGCTCCTATGACAGGTTTTTCCAGCAACATTACGGCGCGGCGATACGGCGCGCCGAGCTGGACAACCGGACGCTGATCCGGCTGGAAAATCCGATGCTGCCGAAAGACACGCCGTTGGACGACGCCAGGCTGTGGTACCGGCCAGGCCGCTGACAACGCGGGCGCGCCCCAGCCGTTTGGCCTCCCGCGCCGCGCGGAGCCCGCCCCGTCCGAAATGAATCCTTTCGCATCAAGCACTTAGAAAAGCAATGCGTGCCACCTTGGCGAAACCGAAGCCGAGTGGTGATTTTGCTGCGCCGCAAAATCTTGCCAATCCTGGCGAAACCCGCTAAATTCGTGGGCTCTAGAAGCGCGCGGGTGTAGCTCAATGGTAGAGCAGAAGCTTCCCAAGCTTACGACGAGGGTTCGATTCCCTTCACCCGCTCCACAGGCTTCCCGCACCTCCCAGACAACTCCATGCATGGCCTCTCCGAGCGACCCCGATGAAATTGAACTCCGGCCGGCTGTGGCTAAGAATCGCGACCTACGGCACCCTGGCCGTGGTCCTGCTGCTGGTATTGATCCGTGCGCTGATCTACTGGCAATTTGACGAAGCCGCCGTGCGCGGCAGCCTGACCCACGCCCTGCAAGACACCGGGCGCAGCGTCCGCATCGACGGCCGCATCACGCCCCAGGTTTTCCCCTATCCCGGCATTGAAATAGAAAAACTCAGCATCAGCGAACCCGGCAAGCCCGACGCCTTCGCCCGCGTGGAAATGCTGCGCGTGTCGCTGGCCTGGCTGCCGCTGCTGCTAGGCAACCGCGAAGTCAAGGCGCTGGATCTGTACGGACCCAGCGCCGGCGTCAGCCGCGGCCTGGACGGGCAACTGAACATCGCCGACCTGTTCCAGCGCCGCCGCCAGGACAGCTACACTCTCAAGCTTGACCGGCTGACCGTGCGCGAAGGCACGCTGCTGCTGTCCGACCAGCTCACCCACACCGACAAGCGGCTGGCCAGCATCAGCCTTGACGCCGACAACCTGCGCGGCACCGCCGACGTCAGCTTCGGCGCCATTCTGGACGATGACAAGCGTCCGGTGCGCCTGGCGCTGACCACTCCGCTGGCGATACAGGACGACCAAGTCAGCCTGCCCGAACTGGAGGCGGTGGCGATCAGCACCATCCCCGGCCTGGGCGAAACCAAACTGACCGTCGCCGGCCAGTACAAGCTCAACTTCGCTTCGCTGCAGGCCACCGGCAGCGACGTCACCGTCAGCTTCACCAGCGAACGCCCCAGCAGCGAGGTCAAGCTGACCTTGCCGCAGATCAACGCCAGCCTGCGCGAGCTGACCATGCCCTCCGGCACCCTCAGCGCCAAACTCAGCTACGCCCGCAGCCAGTACCAGCTGCAGGCGGCGCTGGACAACCTGAAGCTGAGCGAGGGCGGCCTCTACGCCGACAAGCTGGACGGCGAGTTCAACTGGCTGGCCGGCTCCAGCAAGGTCAACGTCAAGCTGAACGCGCCGCTGTCGCTGGCCGGCATGAACCAGCTGCTGATGCAGCCGCTAAAGCTGACCAGCACCATCACCACGCCGGCGCTGCCGCGCGGCCGCCTGGTGGCCAGCATGGAAGGCGCACTGGACGGCGACATCGACGAGCCGCGCTTCAATCTGCGCGTCGCCGGCAAGCTGGACGGCTCCGACGTGTCCGCCACGCTGAGCCAGTACGGCCTGATCAAGCCGCGCCACGAAGCGATGCTGTCCATCGGCAAGCTGGACCTGAACCGCTACCTGCCCGAAACCCAGGGCGATCCAGTGGCGATCTTCCAGAACACCAATGAAATCCCGCTGGACTGGCTGGACTTCTTCGACCTGAACGGCAAGGTGGAGATAGGCGAACTGGCGATGGGCCGCTTCCGCATCAACCACATCACCAGCAATGTGCGCATCAACCCGCGCGCGCTGGAGCTGGACCAGATGTCCGCCGACATCTACGACGGCCGCCTGCAGGGCGACGCTTCGCTGAGCCGCCGTGACGTGCCGCATCTGCAAGTGAAGCAGACGCTGCAGGGCATGAAGATCCGCCCGCTACTGGTAGACCTGTTCAACTTCAACCGCCTGGACGGCAAAGGCAACGGCAAGATCGACATCAACGCCGACGGCAAGTCCTTCGCCGAGCTGCGCAGCACGCTCAACGGCGACGCCTCCTTCAGCCTCAACAACGGCGCCCTGACCGGCATCGACCTGGTGGCGGCGCTGAAGAACCTGCCGGCCGAACTCAAAGAGTGGAACGCCGCCGCGCAAAACGACCAGAAAACCACCTTCTCCACGCTGTCTACCAGCTTCAAGCTGGACAGCGGCGTGGCGCGCAGCCAGGACCTGAAGCTGGCCTCGCAGCTGGTCAACGTCAACGGCGGCGGCAAGGTGGACCTGAAGCAGAGCATCGTCGACTACACGATGGACGTGCAGGCCAATCCGCAAGAGTTCGTCCGGCTGAAAGGCGTCAACGTGCCGCTGAAGATCACCGGCCCGCTCAACGCGCCGGTATACGCGCTGGACTTCAACGCTCTGGTCAAGGGCAAGAAGACCGAGGGCGAAAAGCAGCAGGCGCTGAAACAGCAGTTGCAGAAGCAGATCACCACCATCCTGCCCTGAACCGTCGAACAGCAACAAAAAAAGCCCCGGGTTTTCCGGGGCTTTTTCTTGCCGGCGGCGCAGCCGAAAGACAAGTCGCGCGGCAAGCTAGCATGGCGGTTATCAGTCGCCCTGCAGTATCCGGGACTCGGCCAGCGCCAATTGCTCCGGCGTGCCCAGCAGTACCATCACGTCGTCCGGGGAAATCTCGAAGCTGTCGTCGAAATCGGTTCGTCGCACCCGATTGCGGCGGATCGCCTTCAGCTCCACGCCCAGATCGTTGAGACCCAGCGCGCCCAGCGGCTGGCCGATGGCCGCCGCGCCGCCGCACACTTGCACGCTCAGCAAACGGGGCACCAGCGACTCTTCCAGGCTCTCCGTCTCGTCGCTGCTGCCGCGGAAAAAGCCGCGGAACAGGTCGTAGCGCTCCTCCCGCACCGCGCGGATGCGCCGCAGCACGCGGCTGGGCGGCACGCCCGCCTCCAGCAGCGCCTGCGAGGCCAGCATCAGGCTGCCCTCCATCACCTCGGCCACCACCTCGTCGGCGCCGGCCTGGCGCAACACGTCCAGCTCGCTCTCGTCTATCGTGCGCACGATCACCGGCAATTCCGGCCGCACTTCCCGCACCGTGTGCAAAATGCGCAGCGCGGCGTGGGTGTCGGCGAAGGTCACCACCACCACCTTGGCCCGCATCAGGCCGGCGGCAAGCAGCACCTCCTTCTTGCCGGCGTCGCCGAACACCACCGGGTCGCCGGCCTCGCCCGCCTCCCTCACCCGCTCCGGATCCATGTCCAGCGCGAACATATTGATCTTCTCGGTTTCCAGCAACCGGGCCAAAGCCTGCCCGCTACGGCCGTAGCCGCAGATCAGCACGTGCTCGTCCTTGCTCATGCCGGCCACCAGCATCTGGTGCAGGTCCAGCGATTGCAGCATCCAGTCCTGCTTGATCAGCCTGCGGGTGATGCGCTCGCCGTGCATGATCAGGAAGGGCGCCGCCAGCATCGAAATCAGGATGGCGGCTATGGCCGCCTGGGCCATGGGCGCGGCCACCAGGCTCAGGTTCAGCGCCAGCGACAGCAGCACGAAGCCGAACTCGCCGCCCTGCGCCAGCGCCAGCGCCGAGCGCATCGCGTCGTTGGAGCGGTGGCCGAACAATCGGCCCAGGCCGAACACTACCGCCAGCTTCAGCGGCAGCAGCAAGGCCAGCAGCAACAGCACCTCGCCAAAACGGCCGAACAATACCGACAGCTCCAGCTTCATGCCCACGGTGATGAAGAAGAAGCCCAGCAGGATGTCGCGGAAAGGCTTGATGTCCTCTTCCACCTGGTAGCGGTATTCGGTTTCGGAGATCAGCATGCCGGCGACGAAGGCGCCCAGCGCCAGGCTGAGGCCGGAGAGCTCGGTCATCCAGGCGATGCCCAGCGTCACCAGCAGCACGTTGATCATGAACAGCTCGCCGGAACGCTGCCGCGCCACCAAGTGGAACCATGGCCGCACCAGGCGCTGGCCGAAGAACAGCAGCAGCGCCAGCACCACCAGCACCTTGCCGCCCGCCTTGGCCAGATCCAGCCACAGCGTGTCGCTGCCGCCGGCGAAGGCTGGCAGCATGATCAGCAGCGGCACCACGGCGATGTCCTGGAACAGCAGCACGCCGATCGCCAACTGGCCGTGCGGCTGGTTCAACTCCAGTCTTTCCGCCAGCAGTTTGCTGACGATGGCGGTGGACGACATCGCCAATGCGCCGCCGACGGCGAAACCAGTCAGCGGACTGCCGGTCAGATAGGCGATGGCCATCGCCACCAGCAGCATGGTCAGCGCCACCTGAGCGAAGCCCACGCCGAACACCAGTTGCCGCATCGCCCTCAGCCTGGGCAGGGAAAACTCCAGGCCGATGGTGAACATCATGAACACGATGCCGATTTCGCCGAGAAAAGCGGTTTCCTTGCCCTGCGGGATCAGGTTCATCACCCCCGGCCCAGTCAGAAAACCCACCACCAGGTAGCCGAGCATGGCCGGCACCTTCAGGCTTCGGCACAAGGTGACCACCAGCACGGCGGCCAACAGGACAAGGACGATGGGGGCCATGGAATGCATCGGTGGTCGGGGCTCCAGGGAAAGAATCGGCAACGGAAAACACGACCGCCAAGCAAAACTTGCACCAGCACCCGCGTCAATCGATTATAACCTTTGATATACTTTTGCCTTATGGAAAAAAATCACACCAGCCGACTGGAAACGGCGCGCGAAGTGCTGCATGAAGAAGCGGCCGCGCTGGGCACCCTGGCCGAGCGCCTGAACGGCGAATTCCTGGACGCGGTGGAGATCATCCTGGCCTGCGAAGGCCGCGTGATCGTCACCGGCATGGGCAAGTCCGGCCATGTGGGGCGCAAGATCGCCGCCACGCTGGCCAGCACCGGCACGCCGGCCTTCTTCGTGCACCCAGCCGAGGCCGCCCACGGCGACCTCGGCATGATCACCGGCGACGACGTGGTGATCGCGCTGTCCAACTCCGGCGAATCGGCCGAAGTGGTGTCGCTGCTGCCGGCGCTGAAGCTGAAGGGCGGCAAGCTGATCGCGGTGACCGGCCGGTCGGAATCCACGCTGTCCCAGGCCGCGGACATCCTGCTGCACACGCATGTCGAGCGCGAAGCGTGTCCGCTGAACCTGGCTCCGACCACCAGCACCACCGCGCAGATGGCGCTGGGCGACGCGCTGGCCGTCACGCTGATGGAGGCGCGCGGCTTCGGCCAGAGCGATTTCGCGCTGTCCCACCCGGGCGGCAGCCTGGGCCGGCGCCTGCTGGTGCACGTCAAGGATCTGATGCACGCTGGCGGCGATCTGCCGCGGGTGGCGCCGGGCACGCTGCTGAAGGACGCGCTGCTGGAGATGTCCCAGAAACGGCTGGGCATGGTCACGGTCAGCGAGGCCGACGGCACGCTCCACGGCATCTACACCGACGGCGACCTGCGCCGCACGCTGGAAAAAGGCGTGGACGTCTACAGCCTGAAGATAGACGAGGTGATGGGCCGCAAGCCGCGATCCATCCAACCGGACAAGCTGGCGGCGGAAGCCGGCTTCCTGATGAAACAACACCAGATCACCAGTCTGGTGGTCGTCGACGCCCAGGGCAAGCTGGCCGGCGTGCTGCACATGCACGACCTACTGCGAGCCGGCGTGTTTTAAAACCAGCCGGCCAGTCCCAGCGACTGGCGGCGGCAAGGATCAAGCAATGCGTATGATTTCCGAGCAGGCCCGCAAGGTGAAACTGCTGATCATGGATGTGGACGGCGTGATGACCGACGGCCGCATCTACTACGACGCCCGCGGCGAAGAGAGCAAGTCGTTCTACGTGCAGGACGGCCTCGGCCTGCGCCTGCTGCAAGGCACCGGCGTGCAGCTGGCCATCATTTCCGGCCGCGCCGACCGCTGCGTCGAGCACCGCGCCCAGGCGCTGAAGATCGACCACTACTACGGCGGCGTCCATGACAAGAAAGTCGCGCTGGCCGAGCTGCTGGACAAGACCGGCCTGTCCGCCGAGCAATGCGCGTTCATCGGCGACGACCTGATCGACCTGCCCATTCTGACCCGGGTCGGCCTGGCAGTGGCGGTGCCCGAGGCTCCGCCGCAGGTGCGCCAGCATTGCCACTACGTGACCGGTAATTCCGGCGGCCACGGCGCGGTGCGCGAGCTGGCCGAGCTGATCATGCAGGCCCAGGGCACGTTTGAAGGCGTGCTCGCCCGGTATCTGGCATGATCAAGCTGCTGCGCTCCCATCGCCTGTTCCCGGTGCTGCTGGTCGGACTGACCGCGCTGCTGACGATATGGCTGGACCAGATTTCGCGCTGGGACAGCCACCGCCGCGAACTCGACCCGGACAAGCCCGAGTACGTGGCGGAAAACATGATCGCCACCCGCTACGACAAGCAAGGCAAGCTGATGGACAGGCTGATCGCCACCCGCATGTGGCAGTACCCTGGCAAGCCCGACGCCTATTTCGAGAATCCCGACCTGTACCAGTACCAGCAGGGCGTGCTGCAATACCATGTGACCGGCGAAACCGGCCGCTACAACAACAAGAGCCAGCAGGCCTACTTCGACAAGAAAGTCGTTTTGATCAAACCCGCAGACAGCAAACAGCCCGAAACCCGGCTGGTCAGCAGCGCGATGTTCGTCGATACCGGCAAGCGCTTCGCCAGCTCCAAGGCGCCGTCAGTGATCTACCAAGGCAACTCGGTCGCCAACTCCATCGGCTTCAGCTATCTGGAGTCGCAGGGCCTGCTCAATCTGTATTCCAAGACCAAGATCGTCTATGCCAAATAACTCCCGCATCCTGCTGGCCGGCCTGCTGCTGTCCGCCTCCGCGCTGGCTCACGCCGAACAGGCAGACAAAACCAAGCCTATCGAGATCACCAGCGACAATGGCTGCACCATGGAGCAGACCAAGGGCGTCTCCACCTGCACCGGCAACGTGGTGGTGATCCAGGGCACGCTGCGCCTGAACGCCGACAAGGTGGTCGCCACCCAGGACCCGCAAGGGAAGCAGACGCTGCAGGCTACCGGCCGCATCGTCACCTTCCGCCAAAAGCTGGACAACAACAGCGGCTGGATCGAAGGCCAGTCCAGCAAGCTTGACTACGACAGCGCCAAGCACTTCGCGGTGCTGACCGGCAACGCCCGCGTCAAGCGCAACGGCGACCTCGTGATCGGCAACGTGATCACCTACGACACCCAGAGCGAGGTCTATCAGGTGATGGGCGGCGGCGCCAACGCCGGCAAGGGCGGACGCACCACCGTGATCCTGCAGCCGAAGAACACCGCGTCGCAACCGGCGGCCGCCAAACCCGCCGCCGGAGCCGCCGCGCAATGAAGCACAGCACCCTCACCGTCACCAATCTGAAAAAGCGCTTCAAGAAGCGCACCGTGGTCAAGGATGTGTCGCTCAGCATCGAGAGCGGCGAAGTCGTCGGCCTGCTCGGCCCCAACGGCGCGGGCAAGACCACCAGCTTCTACATGATCGTCGGCCTGATCGGCGCCGACGACGGCGACATCCGCCTGGACGACGCGTCCATCACCCACTACCCGATCCATCAGCGCGCCCAGCTCGGCCTCGGCTACCTGCCGCAGGAAGCGTCCATCTTCCGCCGCATGACGGTGGAAGAGAACATCACCGCCATCCTGGAAATCTCCGGCCTCAAGGGCAAGGAGCTGGAAAAAGAGCTGGACCTGCTGCTGGACGACCTGAACATCGGCCACCTGCGCGACAGCAACGCGTTGTCGCTGTCCGGCGGCGAGCGCCGCCGGGTGGAGATCGCCCGCGTGCTGGCCACCCGCCCGCGCTTCATCCTGCTGGACGAACCTTTCGCCGGCGTCGACCCGATCGCGGTGATAGACATCCAGAAGATCATCTCCTTCCTGAAGGAGCGCGGCATCGGCGTGCTGATCACCGACCACAACGTGCGCGAGACGCTGCGCATCTGTGACCGCGCCTACATCATCAGCGACGGATCGGTGCTAGCCTCCGGCGAGCCGGAAGAACTGGTCAACAACGAGAGAGTGCGCGAGGTCTACCTCGGCGAGCACTTCCATCTGTAAACGATGAAACAGGCCCTTCAGCTCAAGGTATCCCAGCAACTGACGCTGACGCCGCAGTTGCAGCAATCGATCAAGCTGCTGCAACTGTCCACGCTGGACCTGCAGACGGAGGTAGAGCGCTTCCTGCTGGACAATCCGCTGCTGGAACGCGGCGACGAGCCTCGCGACGGCGAAGCCGCTCCCGACAGCGCGGGACAGCAGGAAAGCCCGGCCGAGGCCCAGGACGCCGACAGCCGCGACGACGGCGCCGGCGAACTGCTGGACTGGGGCGCCGGCAGCCGCAAGGGGGACGACAACGACTTCGACCCCATGCTCAACGTGCCCTGCCCGGTCAGCCTGCGCGAGCACCTGCTGACGCAGCTGGGCGAGATCGCCCTCTCCGGCCGCGATCGCGCGGTGATGCGCCTGCTGATCGAGGAACTGGACGACGACGGCTACCTGCCGCTGGAGCTGGACGAGCTGGCCGGCAACCTGCCGCTGGAGCTGGAGTTGGAAGTCGACGAACTGGCGGTGGGTCTCAGGCTGCTGCAGCAGTTCGACCCCGCAGGCGTGGGCGCGCGCTCGCTGGCCGAATCGCTGACGCTGCAGCTGCAACGCCTGCAGGGCGGCGAACCTGAGCACGCGCTGGCGCTCGCCATCGTCCGCGAGCATCTGGCCTTGCTGGGCGGCCGCGACTACGCCAAGCTGAAAAAGCTGCTACGCTGCGACGACGCGGCGCTGCGCCGCGCGCAGGCACTGATCGCCCGCCTCAACCCGCACCCGGCCACCGGCTTCGGCCACGGCGAAACCCATTACGTGATTCCCGACATCAGCGTGCGCAAGCTGCGCGGCCGCTGGGTGGCCGAGCTCAACCGCGCCGCGATGCCTCGTTTGCGCGTCAACCGGCTGTACGAGCGCATGCTGGCCGACCAACGCGCCGGCGGCGAAATGTCGGGCCGCCTGCAGGAGGCTCGCTGGCTGGTCAAGAACATCCAGCAACGGTTTGACACCATACTCAAAGTGGCGGAAGCTATCGTTGAGCGCCAGCAATCGTTCTTTGAGCACGGCGAAGTGGCGATGCGCCCGCTGATCCTGCGGGATATCGCGGAAGAGCTGGGCCTGCACGAATCCACCGTTTCCCGATCCACCAGCCAGAAATACCTGCTTTGTTCGCGGGGCTTGTTCGAACTCAAGTATTTCTTCGGCAGTTCGCTGGAAACTGAAAGCGGCGGAGAGTGCTCTGCCACGGCGATCAAGGCCCACATCCGCGGCATGATAGACGCCGAGGACCGCGCGAAGCCGCTGTCCGACAGCGCTATCGCCGACACGCTGGCCAAGCAGGGAATACAGGTTGCCAGACGCACCGTAGCCAAGTATCGTGAAGCCATGCAGATTCCGGCGGTGAATCTGCGCAAGGCACTGTAGGGCGCTTCAAGAATACAATGCCGCCCGGCAACCCGACCGGGTGGTCAACACCAGAAGGAGCTAGGGTATGAACCTCAAAGTAACTGGCCTGCACCTGGAAGTCACCCCGTCGCTGCGCGAATACATCGAGAACAAGCTCGAGCGCATTACCCGCCATGTCGACCACGTGATCGATATCTCCGTCACCCTATCGGTGGACAAGCTGGTCCAGAAGGCTGAAGTCAATGTGCACCTGTCCGGCAAGGACATCCACATCGAAGCTTCCGAGGCCGACCTCTATGCCGCCATCGACGTCCTGATGGACAAGCTGGACCGCCAAGTCCTGAAGTACAAGGAAAAGCTGACCGAGCACCGCGCGGTGGGCTCGGGCGAAGCGTCTCAGACCCAGGCCTCGCTGTAAGGCCTGACTGAAGACAACGGGAGCCTGACGGTTCCCGTTTTTCTTTGCGCTTGCCAGTTTTCAGTACTATCAAGGCAACGTAGAATTCACAGTTTCACCCCAAGAGCCGCATGCATAATCCAACATGACTCTCATCGGCAAGATCCTGACCCCGGACCATATCCTGCTGGATCTGGACGTCGCCAGCAAGAAGCGGGTGTTCGAACAAGTGGGACTGCTCGTGGAGAATACCCGCGGCATCGCCCGCAGCGAGGTTTTCGACAGCCTGTTCAGCCGTGAAAAACTGGGCTCCACCGGACTCGGCCAGGGCGTGGCCATTCCCCACGGCCGCGCGCGCGGCCTCAAGGAAGCTACCGGCGTATTCATCCGCCTGAAGGCGCCCATTCCCTTCGACGCGCCGGACGGCAAGCCAGTGCAATGCCTGTTCGTGCTGCTGGTCCCCGAGCACGCCACCGACCTGCATCTGCAAGTGCTGTCGGAGCTGGCGCAGCTGTTCTCCAGCCGCCAGATGCGCGAGCAGATGCTGGGCACCGGCGCGCGCGACGAACTGTACAAGCTGCTTTGCGAATGGACGCCCCATGCCTAGCATCACCGTGCGCCGGCTGTATCAGGAAAACCAGCAGAAGCTGAATCTGACCTGGGTCGCCGGCACCGGCGGCTCCGACAACGTGATCGGCAACGACGACCAGCGCCCGACGCTGGCCCTGGTCGGCCACCTGAACTTCATCCACCCCAACCGGGTGCAGGTGCTGGGCCTCGCCGAGGTCGACTACCTGAACAAGCTGGAGCAGTCGGCGGCCAAGACCGCGCTGGACCAGCTGTTCCACAAGAGCATGTCGGTGGTGATGGTCACCAACAACCAGCCGGTGCCCCGGCTGCTGCGCGACTACTGCCACAGCCACAACGTGCCCCTGATGTGCAGCACGCTGGAAAGCCCGTACCTGATGGACGTGCTGCGGATCTACCTGGCCCGCGCGCTGGCGGTGTCCACCGTGCTGCACGGCGTGTTCCTCGACGTGTTCGAGATCGGCGTGCTGATCATGGGCGACTCCGCGATGGGCAAGAGCGAGCTGGCGCTGGAGTTGATCTCCCGCGGCCACGGCATGGTGGCCGACGACGCCGTCGAGCTGTACCGCATCGGCCCGGACACGCTGGAAGGCCGCTGCCCGCCGCTGCTGCGCGACTTTCTGGAAGTGCGCGGCCTCGGCATCCTCAACATCCGCACCATCTTCGGCGAGACCGCGGTCCGCCCCAAGAAGGTGCTGAAACTGATCATCCATCTAGTCAAAGCCAACGACCAGGCGATGCAGGCGCTGGACCGGCTGAACATCCAGTCGGAGACCCAGGACATCATCGGCGTCACCGTGCGCAAGGTAGTGCTGCCCGTGGCCGCCGGCCGCAACCTGGCGGTACTGGTGGAGGCCGCCGTGCGCAACTACATCCTGCAGCTGCGCGGCATCGACAGCACCCGCGAATTCATCGAACGCCACACCAATTTCTTGCGAGACCAGGAAAATGCGCCTGATATTGATTAGCGGCCTGTCCGGTTCCGGCAAGTCGGTGGCGCTGCGCGCGCTGGAGGACTCGGGCTTCTACTGCGTAGACAATCTGCCCGCCACCATGCTGCCTGAAGCGATGGCGATGTACGCCGATTTCGGCTACAAGGACATCGCCATCAGCGTGGACACCCGCTCCGGCCCCACGCTGGGCGCGCTGCCCAAGGTGGTGGAATCCCTGAAGTCCCAGGGCATCGATGTGCGGCTGCTGTTTCTGGAAGCCAAGCCGGAAACACTGGTCAAACGCTTCTCCGAAACCCGCCGCCGCCACCCCCTATCCGACACCGGCATCACGGTGGAGGAAAGCATATTGCTGGAACAGGAAATGCTGGCCGAGGTGTTGGAGCTGGGCACCCGCATCGACACCAGCGAGCTGTCCGCCAACGCCCTCAGAAGCTGGGTGCGCGAACTGGTCGACGCTGACAGCAACCAGCTGACGCTGATCTTTGAATCGTTCGGCTTCAAGCACGGCGTGCCGCAGGACGCCGATTTCGTCTTCGACGCGCGCTGCCTGCCCAATCCCTATTACGATCCGCAGCTGCGCCCGTTCACCGGCCGCGACCAACCCATCATCGACTTCTTCGCCGGCCACCAGGAAGTGGCCGAGATGATAACCGACATTCAGGCGATGATCGCCAAGTGGCTGCCCTGCTACGGCAAGGAAAACCGCAGCTACCTGACGGTGGCCGTCGGCTGCACCGGCGGCCAACACCGCTCGGTGTACATCATCGAGAATCTGGCGCGCGTCTTCCCCGACCGCCAGGTATTGGTCCGCCACCGCCAGCTGTACCGCGAACACTGACCATCGGCAGGGCCCGCCGCCCTGCCCGTCCAGCCCGGCTGGAGAAAGAAGCCGATGACCCGCAAGACCGTCACCGTCGCCCTCACCGGCGCCTCGGGCCTGCCTTACGGCCTGCGCCTGATCGAGGCCCTGCTCGCCGCCGGCGCGCGGGTGTGGGTGCTGTATTCCCAAGCCGCCCAGGTGGTGGCCAAGCAGGAAATGCAACTGACCCTGCCCTCACGCCCGGCCGAAATGAAGGCCTGGCTGCAGGCGCGCTATCCCGCCGCCGACGGCCAACTGGAAGTGTACGGCCGCGAGGAATGGTTCGCTCCGGCGGCGTCCGGCTCCAATCCGCCGGACGCGATGGTGGTCTGCCCGTGTTCGATGGGCACGCTGGCGGCCATCCGCCACGGCATGAGCGACAATCTGATCGAACGCGCGGCCGACGTCTGCATCAAGGAGCAGCGCAAGCTGGTGCTGGTGCCGCGCGAGACGCCGCTGTCCGCCATCCACCTGGAAAACATGCTGGACTTGGCGCGCCTGGGGGTGGTGATCCTGCCCCCCGCCCCCGGCTTCTACACCCATCCCAAGAGCGTGGACGACATGGTGGACTTCGTCGTCTCCCGCATCCTCGATCAACTGGGCGTCGAACAAACGCTGACGCCGCGCTGGGGAGAGTGAGCATGGACGGCGGCCCGATCCTGAGCCTGGAAGCGCTGCGCCGGCTGGAACAGGCCGCCGCCGGCCATAGGTTGAATCTGATGCGCCATGCCGCTCTGGCCGCCGCGGACTGGGTCACTCGCCACCGCCCGCCGGCCTCGCCGCTGCTGGTTTGCGCCGGCCCCGGCAACAACGGCGGCGACGCACTGCACGCGGCGCTGGCGCTGCGCAAGCGCGGCCATCCGCTGACGGTCCTGCAACCCGTCGCGGCGGCCAGCGACGAATGCCGCGCCGCGCGCAGGCAGGCGGAAAAAGCCGGCCTCGCCATCCTGGCCGAATTGCCCGACGGCGCGCCGCCTCCGGCGCTGCTGATAGACGGCCTGTTCGGCATCGGCCTGTCCCGTCCGCTGGACCCCGCCTGGCAAAACCTGATAACTAGACTGAATCGCCTCGATTGCGCCAAGTTGGCGCTGGACTGCCCCAGCGGCTTGGACGCCTATACCGGGCAGCCGCAAGGCGCGGCCATCTGCGCCGACCACACCCTGACCTTCCTCTGCCACAAACCGGGGCTATTCGGCGGGCCAGGCGCCGACTTCGCCGGCCAGGTGGAGCTGGCGATGCTGGACTGCCCCGCCAGCCTGTATCCGCAAGCCGAAGGCGAGCTCAACCGCCCGCCGGCCGCGGCGCTCGCCCGCAACCGGGACAGCCATAAGGGCAGCTACGGCTCCGTATCCATCATCGGCGGCGCGCCAGGCATGCTCGGCGCGGCGTTGCTCGCCGGCCGCGCCGCGCTGGCCG
>NZ_JAJOHV010000003.1 GCF_021129175.1 Chromobacterium piscinae
CCGCTGGAGCCGCCCGCGCCGCGCGCCGGGTTCCAGGGGTTGCGGGTCGGGCCGCAGAGCGCGGATTCGGTGGTGCCGCTCCAGGCGAACTCGGGCGTGGTGGTCCGCCCCAGCGTCGCCAGTCCCGCTTCGCGGAAGCGCCGCATCAGGATGGAGTCGCCCGCGGCGGTGAAGCCTTGCGCCAGCCGGCTGCCGAATTCTATCTTCCTGCCCGCCATGGTTACGCCTACATCCTTGATCAGGAAGGGCACGCCGGCGAGCGGCGAGCCCCGTTCCAGCGCCGAGGCGATGCCCGACAGTTCGGGCTGCCAGGTTTCGATGACCGCGTTGATTTGAGGGTTGACCGCCGCGCACGCCCGCAGCGCCGCATCGGCGAGCTCCTGCGGGCTGACTTCGCCCCGCGCGACCAGATTGCCCAGTCCCACCGCGTCATATTGCGCATATTCCGAAAGCTTCATCGCTGATTCCCATGGAGGATGCCCCGGCTCGACATGAGCCGGAGAGTGGTGATACCGTTCGGTATCGCTGCATGGGTATGATGATACCGATCGGTATCGTCGTCAATACGGATGGAAAAAATGAACCAGGGAAAAGCGGCCGAGTTTTCGGTCCCGCCGCGGGAGCGCCTCCTCGAGGCGGCAGGCGAGCTGTTTTACAACGATGGCATCCGGGCGACCGGCGTCGAGGCGATCGCTGCCCGGGCGAATACTACCAAGATGGCGCTGTACCGCCATTTCCAGTCGAAAGACGCGTTGCTGGCGGAATGGCTGCGCCAGGTGATCGCTGGGTACTGGCGCAAGTTCGACGCCATCGAAGCCGAGCACGCCGGCGATCCGCGCGCGCAGATCTTGGCTTGGGGGGCCTTTTTCGCCGATGACGCCGGCGCCTGGTCGCACCGCGGCTGTCCGTTCATCAATTCGATCGCGGAGCTGCCGGACCGGGAGCACGTCGGCCGCAAACTGATAGAGGAATACAAGCAAGGCCAGTGGCGGCGGCTGGCGGGTTTGTGCCGGGCCGCCTGCCTCGCGTCGCCCGAGGACACGGCGAGCGAACTGATGCTGGTGTTCGAGGGCGCGCAGGTCGCCGCTCAGAACCGGTCCATCGCCGATGCCGGCGCGCTTGCGCAGCGGATCGCCAGCGCCATTGTCGAACGCCAGGCGCAGGCGTCGATCGGCTGATCGGCCGTGAAAAAGCCCCGCGGCGGGCGGGGCTTGGCTGGCAGCTTACAGCGCGGGGTAGTCGGTATAGCCTTCCGCGCCGCCGCCGTAGAAGCTGTCCGGCTTGGGCGGGTTGAGCGGGGCGTTCCGCTTCAGTCGCTCCACCAGATCCGGGTTGGCGATGTAGCTGCGGCCGAAGGCGGCGGCATCGATATAGCCCTTTCTCAGCAGCGTTTCGGCTTTTTCCGCGGTGTAGCCGCCGGCGCCGACGATCACCCCCGGATAGCGCTGGCGCAGCTCGGCGCGGAAGCCGTCGTCCAGCACCGGGCCGCCGGCCCAGTCCGGCTCGGAGATGTGCAGGAAGGCCAGCTTGCGCTTGGCCAGCTGCTCGGCCAGGTACAGCGCCATTTCCAGTTGATCGGTGTTGCTGACGCCGTTGAAGATGCCCAGCGGCGAGATGCGGATGCCAACGTGATCGGCGTCCCACTCGGCCACCACCGCGTCCACCACTTCCAGCAGGAAGCGGGCGCGGTTTTCCACGCTGCCGCCGTATTGGTCGGCGCGGACATTGGCCTGCGGCGACAGGAATTGGTCCAGCAGGTAGCCGTGGGCGCCGTGGATCTCCACCAGGTCGAAACCGGCGCGGCGCGCGTTGTCGGTGGCGCGGCGGTAGTCCTCGATGATGTCGGCTATCTCCTCGATTTCCAGCGCGCGCGGGGTGTCGCACTGCTCGCGCACCAAGCTGCCGTCTGCGGCGCGGATATTGGTGCGGCTGTCGGCCTGGATGGCGGACGGGCCGACCGGCGCGTCGCCGTTAGGCTGCAGCGAGCGATGCGAGATGCGGCCGGTGTGCCACAGCTGCAGCGCGATCTTGCCGCCGGCCTGGTGCACGGCGTCGGTCACTTCGCTCCAGGCGCGGACCTGCTCTTCGCTGTAGATGCCGGGCGCGCCGGCATAGCCCTTGGCGGTGGCGGAGATATGGGTGCCTTCGGCCACGATCAGGCCGGCGCTGGCGCGCTGGCGGTAGTATTCCTTGGCCAGCGGGCCGGGCACGTCGCCCGGTTCGATGTTGCGCAGGCGGGTCAGCGGGGCCATGGCCACGCGGTTGGCCAGGGCGACGGCGCCCATTTGCAGCGGGGTCAGCAGTTTGTCGGCTTGCATGTCGGTTTCCTTAGAAGAGTGGTCGGAGTTACTGCTCGAAGCCAAAACCCTGGGCGCGCGCGGCGGGCGCGACCTTGGGGAAGTAAACCTGGCGGTAGTAGCGGGCGGTGTTGGCGGTCCAGGGCTCGCCGTCGGCGCGGCCGATGTCCTGCCAGTGGCGGCTCAGCGTGTCGTCGTAGGCGGCGATATGGCCGGCCAAATCTTCGGCGTGGTAACGCTCTCGGTGGATGAAGCTGGCGCGCGGCAGGCGGGGCTTCTGTTCGCCGTCGTGCTGGATGTGGCCGATCACCACGCCGGCCAGCGGGAAAGTCAGCTCCGGCAGATCCAGCAGCTCTATCATCGCCTGCGGATCGCGGCGGATGCCGCCGATCGGCACCGCGCCCAGGCCGACGGCGTGGGCGGCGGTGATCAGATTGCCCAGCGCGATGCCGGCGTCCACCGAACCGACGGCGAAAGCTTCGACGCTGTCGTGTATCACCTGCTTCTCGCCGGCCATCTCCACGCCCAGGCGGGTCTTGTGGAAGTCCATCACCACGGCGACGAACACCGGCGCCTGGGCGATCCAGGGCTGGCCGCCGGCGATTTCGGCGATGCGCGCGCGGCGCTCGGCGTCTTGCACCACCACCAGCGAGACCTGCTGGCCGTTGATCGAGGTCGGGCCTTTCCAGGCGGCATCCAGCACGGCATCCAGCAATTCCGGGGCGACGGGTTTGTCCTGATAGCTGCGCACGCTGCGATGGCTGTGCATCAGTTGCAAGGTTTCGTTCATGATTCGCTCCATTTTAGTTAATTGAGTAGACCAGTCGTCTAGTATTGGCTTTAAGAAAACCCGCCGGATGCGGCGGGATGATCTTTTATCGTTTACAGCTGGCGTTGTCAGGCTGCGGCAGCATGGTTTCCGTCAAGCGGTAGGCGTTGTGCATCGGTTGGTCGGAGCGCTGCACCTTGTACAGCAGCGCGCTGCCTACCCACAGGCTATACAGGCTGGCGGCCAACTCGTCGGCTTCCAGATAGGTGCACAGGCTGCCTTCGGCTTGGCCGCGGCGTATGGCGTCGGCCAGGCGGGAGATCAGCCGGCCCATGCCTTCGGCCAACATTTCGCGCATCGGCTCGGACAGGTCGGACACTTCCGCCGCCAGTTTCACCGCCAGGCAGGTATGGCTCTGTTCGGTGCAGCGGTGGGTGTCCAGCCAGCCCTGGAAATAGCGGATCAGGCAGTCGCGGGCATTGCCGGACTCGGGCCGCAGCAGCACTACCAGTCTTTCGTCGTAACTCAGGAAGTAGCGGCGCAGCATTTCCACGCCGTAGCCTTCCTTGGACGGAAAGTAATGGTAAAACGACCCCTTGGGCACGCCGGCGGTGGAGAGTATCTCCGCCAGCCCGACGGCTGCGAAGCCTTTGCCGAGGATGATTTCCTCGCCGGTGGCCAGCAGGTGCTCGCGGGTGTCGGCTGAATGATTGGCTCGTGACATGCGCTGAATACTACTAGACCAGTCGTCTAGTTTCAAGAAAATTATCCGCCAACTCTCAAACCGTTGTCGTTTTCATTCCACAGCGGCGCGGCTTGACTGCGCCGGATGCCCATCCTACAACCAGCTCAGCGCGTCGCCGCCAAGCGGCCGATCCGGTCGGACGGCTGGGCGGCGGCGCCTTGCGAAAGGAGCGGGCGATGGACGAGAAGGATTCGACGGAGCAAGAGGGCGCGCCGGATGCCGGCCGCCGCGAGGCCTTGGGCTGTCTGGCCGCCTGGTCCGGCGCGGCGCTGGTGTGGACCATGGCGGGCGGGGTGCCGCGGGCGCAGGCTGCAGGGGCTATCGGCGCGGGCGAGGGCGGCTTGAGTTTCGTCCAGATCAGCGACACCCACCTGGGCTTCCACCGCGAGGCCAATCCCGATGTGCAGGGCAGCCTGCGCCGCGCGATCGCCGACATCAACGCCTTGCAGCGGGTGCCGGCCTTCGCCGTGCACACCGGCGACGTCAGCCACCTGTCCAAGCCGGAGGAGTTCGATCTGGGCCGGCAGATGTTCAAGGAGATCCGCGTCGACCGCGTCCACACCATCCCCGGCGAGCATGATGCGCTGGACGACGGCGTGTCCGGCTATCTGAAGTTCTTCGACCATGACGGCAAGGGCAAGGCCTGGTACAGCTTCGACCAGGGCGGCGTCCACTTCGTCGCGCTCAATAATGTGCTGAACTTCTCCACCAGCCGGCTGGCGGCGCTGGGCGACGAGCAACTGGCCTGGCTCAAGCGCGATCTGGCCCGGCTGTCGCGCTCCACCCCCATCATCGTGCTGGCGCACATTCCCTTGTGGACGGTTTACGAGCCGTGGGGCTGGGGCACCGCCGACGCCGACCGGGCGATGGCGCTGCTGCGGCCGTTCGGCTCGGTGACGGTTTTGAACGGCCATATCCACCAGGTGATGCAAAAAGTGGAGGGCCATGTCGCCTTCCACACCGCGCGCTCGCTGGCCTATCCGCTGCCGACGCCGGGCCAGGCCGGTTTCGGCGAGCCGGCGCCGGTCAAGGTGCCGGCCGGGGAGTTGGGCAAGTTGCTGGGCACGCGGCAGCTGACCATCGTTCCGGGCAGCGGCCAGCTGGCGATGGTCGATACGCCGCTGGATCATTGAGAGAGGGGGATGGCATGGGCGCTTGGAAAACGGGAGCGGCGCTGGGCGCTTGGCTGGCCGCCGCCATGGCCTGGGCCGGGCCGCAGCAGGTGGACATCAGCAAATTCGCGTTCACGCCGAAGGAGGTGGCGGTGGCGCCGGGGACCAAGGTGGTGTGGGTCAACCACGACGAGATTCCCCACACCGTGTCCGGCCGGGACAAGACTTTTGTCTCCAAGGCGATGGACACCGACGACCGCTACGAGCATGTGTTCGACAAGGAGGGCGATTACGCCTACTTCTGCGCGGTGCACCCGTACATGACCGGCGTGGTGCACGTGCGCAAGCCCTGAGCGGGTTTACTTCAGATAGGAGCGGAGCACCTGCAGCACGGCGTCCAGGTCGTGCTGGCGCTGCTCCAGCTCCGGCTCCTTGACCACGTGGTCGGTCAGATGGCCTTCCATCACCGCCAGCATCAGCCCGTTGACCGCGCCGCGTATCGCGGCGATCTGCTGCAGGATGGCCGAACAGTCGCCATCGTTTTCCAGCTGCTTCTCCAGCGCGGCGGCCTGGCCCTTCAGGCGGCGCACCCGCGCCAGCAGCTTGGCCTTGTCCCGTACCGTGTGCGACATCGTGTGGTTCTCCGTTTTCGATCGCCTGATCTTAGCATGGCAGATACTGGGGGCTAGTATATTGATACTGGGGGTGAGTATAATGTGGCGCATCTACCCCCTACCCGGAAATCGCCATGACCTCGTTCTCCGCCTTGTTGCAACAGGGCAACGCCTGGCTGTTCATGCCCAGCGCCATCGCGCTCGGCGCCTTGCACGGCCTGGAGCCGGGCCACTCCAAGACCATGATGGCCGCCTTCATCGTCGCTATCCGCGGCACGGTGCGCCAGGCCGTGCTGCTGGGCCTGGCCGCCACCGTGTCCCATACCGCGGTGGTGTGGCTGGTGGCGCTGATTGGCTTGCATTTCGGCCGCAGCTGGAACGCGGAAACCGCGGAGCCGTATTTCCAGATCGCGTCGGCGGCGCTGGTGATGGCCGTGGCCGGGTGGATGATGTGGCGCACTTGGCGTCACAGCGGGCATGGCCATCGCCACGAACATGAGCACGGCCATGAGCACGGCCACGGCGAGGCCAAGCGCATTGACACCGGCCATGGCGTGGTGGCGCTGCGGATATTCGAAACCGGCGCGCCGCCGCGCTTCCGGCTGGCCGCCGCCGATGGCCGCAAGCTGGGCTGGCGCGCCGAGCAGGTCAGGCTGGAAACCGAGCGCGCGGATGGCGCGCGGCAGGCGTTTTCCTTCCGGGAGGCCGGTGGCTTCCTCGAGTCGGCGGAGGAGATACCGGAGCCGCACGAATTCGTCGCCAGGCTGCAACTGGGCCATGGCCACCACAGCCATGATTACGATGTGGAATTCGTCGAACACGACCATGCTCACGCGGTGGGGGAGTACGCCGGCTTGGATGTGTCCGCCCCCGGCTACCAGGATCCGCACGAGCTGGCGCACGCCAACGATATCCGCCGCCGCTTCGCCGGCCGCGACGTCACCACCGGCCAGATCGTGGTGTTCGGCCTGACCGGCGGCCTGGTGCCGTGCCCGGCCTCCATCACCGTGCTGCTGCTGTGCTTGCAACTGAAACAGGTGGCGCTGGGCGCGACGCTGGTGTTGTGCTTCAGCATCGGCTTGGCGCTGACCATGGTGGCGTCCGGCGTGCTGGCGGCGCTGAGCGTCAAGCATGTGGCGGGGCGCTGGAGCGGTTTCGGCGAATGGGTGAGGAAAGCGCCGTATGTCTCCGGCGCGCTGATCATGCTGGTGGGTTTGTACTTGGGCTGGTCCGGCTGGTCGCACTTGGCTTGATCGGCTGGATAGGGCGGCAAGGGCGGCTCCCGCGCGGGGCCGCCTTTTTTCATGCGTTTTCAAGGAATGGATTCCGAGGCCTTGATCTGTATCATGCTTAAAGATGTGTAATGTATACATCTTTAATTTCAGCATGTAGGCTGCGGACTGAGTCAGTTACTTGGGAGGCCCGCGAAGGGAGCGCATATGAAAAACACGCGAAGACTATGGGGATGGCTGGCGGTGATCTGCCTGCTGTCATTCTCGGTCCTGCTCTATATGGGCAAGGAAATCTATCAGGCGGCGCCGCCGATTCCGACGGTGGTGCAGGGCGCCGACGGCAAGGCGCTGTTCACCGGCGAGCAGATACGCCGCGGCCAGCAGGCCTGGCTGGCGTCCGGCGGCCAGCAGCTGGGCACGGTGTGGGGGCATGGCAGCTATGTGGCGCCGGACTGGTCGGCCGACTGGCTGCACCGCGAGGCGCTGGCGCTGAGGGAGGAGTGGGCCAGGCAACGCTTCGGCAAGCCTTACGCGCGGCTGGATGTCGGCCATCAGGGCATGCTGGACGCCGAGCTGCGCCGCGAGATGCGCGCCAACGGCTATGACGCGGCCAGCGACACGCTGACGCTGAGCGCGGCCCGCGCCGCCGCCGCGCGCGAGGTGGCCGGGCATTATCAGGGCCTGTACGGCGCCGATCCGGCTTTCGACAAGCTGCGCGAGCAGTACGCGATGACTGCCAACGCGCTGCCGTCGGCCGACGACCGCCTGGCGGTGTCGGCGTTCTTCTTCTGGTCGGCCTGGTCCGCCGCCGCCGACCGTCCGGGCGAGGCCGGCGTGTCCTACACCAATAATTGGCCGCACGAGCCGCTGGTCGGCAACGCGCCCACCGCGGCCAATGGCATGTGGTCTATCGCCAGCGTGATTCTGATGCTGGCCGGCATCGCCGCCATGGTGTGGTACCACATGGCCGCCGGCGAGGGCGAGGAGCCCGCGCAGGTGCCGGATGCCGATCCGCTGGGCCGGCTCAAGGCCACGCCGTCGATGCGCGCCACCCGCAAGTATTTCTATGTGGTGATCGGCCTGTTGCTGACCCAGGTGGGCATGGGCGCCATCACCGCCCACTACGCGGTGGAAGGCCACAGCTTCTTCGGCCTGCCGCTGGCCGAGGTGCTGCCCTGGGTGGTGAGCCGCACCATCCATACCCAGTTCGGCGTGCTGTGGATCGCCACCGCCTGGCTGGCCACCGGCCTCTACATCGCGCCGCTGCTGTCCGGCCATGAGCCCAAACATCAGAAGCTGGGCGTGGACGTGCTGTTCTGGGCGCTGATCTTTATCGTGGTCGGCTCCACCGTCTGCGGCTGGCTGGGCACGCTGCAGCGGCTGGGCACCGACTTCAGCTTCTGGATCGGCAACCAGGGCCTCGCCTACACCAGCATGGGCCGGGTGTGGCAGATACTGCTGTTCGTCGGCTTGCTGTTCTGGCTGTTCCTGGTGGCGCGCGCGCTGCTGTCGGCGCTGCGCAATCCCGAGACCGAGGGCCGCAGCCTGATCGCGATGCTGCTGCTGTCCGCCGCCTGCATCGGCCTGTTCTACGCCACCTCGCTGGCCTGGGGCCAACACACTCATTACTCGATGATCGAGTACTGGCGCTGGTGGCTGGTGCATCTGTGGGTGGAAGGCTTCTTCGAAGTGTTCGCCACCGCGGTGATCGCGCTGATCTTCGCGCGGCTGGGCCTGATCCGCATGGCCAGCGCCAATCGCGCCATCGTGCTGGAAACCATTGTCTTCCTGTTCGGCGGCATCCTGGGCACGCTGCACCATCTGTACTTCACCGGCGCGTCCACCGCGGTGATTTCCATCGGCGCGGTGTTCTCTGCGTTCGAAGTGGTGCCGCTGGCGCTGGTGGGTTTCGAGGGCTGGCAGACTTACCGCCGCGGCGGCGCCGCGCCGTGGGTGGCGCGCTACAAGTGGGCCATCCTGTGCTTCGTCGCGGTCGGCTTGTGGAATACCGTGGGCGCCGGCCTGCTGGGCTTCGCCATCAACCCGCCGATCTCGCTGTACTACGTGCAGGGGCTGAACATGACGCCGGCCCACGGCCACGCGGCTCTGTTCGGCGTCTACGGCATGCTGGGCATCGGCCTGATGCTGTTCTGCCTGCGCGGCGTGTCGGAGGCGGAGCAATGGGATGACGGCCTGTTGAAGCCTACCTTCTGGATGCTCAATATCGGCCTGTTCATGATGGTGTTCATGTCCATCCTGCCCTCCGGCATCTACCAGGCCTGGGCCAGCATCGAGCATGGCTTGTGGTATGCGCGCTCGCCGGAGGTGGTGCACTCGGTGCTGATGCAGAATCTGGTGTGGCTGCGGGTGCCGGGCGACATCGTGTTCGCGCTGGGCGTGCTGTATCTGGGCCGCTTCGCCCTGAGGCTGCTGGGCTGGGGCGGCCGGAAGGCTGCCGCGGCGCAACGGGCGTGAGCGGGGGGGGAGGAATGGAAAAAGCCGGGCTTGCCCGGCTTTTTCGCGCTTACAGCGTCTTGTACATCAGCGTGGTGGCTTGCAGTTTTTTGCCGCGGCCATCCCAGGCGTAGCCGGGAATCCGGCCGGCGGCCAGATAGCCCAGCGACAGGTACAGCGGCTCGGCCTTGTCGCCGCTGGCGGTGTCCAGCGTCAGCAGGCTGCGGCCGCGTTGCCGCGCCTGGACCTCCAGTTCCGCCATCAGCGCGCGTGCCAGGCCCAGGCGGCGATGGCGCGGATGCACCATCAGCTTGCATGCCTCGGCGCGGTGCGGCTGGTTGGGCGGGGTGTCGCAGTCCAGCTGCGCGCTGCCGGCCAGTTCGCCGTCTACTAGCGCGGCCAGCAGTACCCGGCCGCCGCCGGCGACGCCGGGCAGCGTCTTGTCGCGCCAGAAGGCGGCGGCTTGTTCGATGGAAAACGGCAACATGAAATGGATGCTGGCGCCGTCATGCACGCAGACGTGCAAGAGTTCGGCCAACTCTGGTATGCGGGCTTGGGTTTGCGCGGCGTCGAGCGCGATGATTTCCAGCTGCGTCATTTTGAGTCTCCTGTTTTCTGTTTCTGGGCACGCGGGCTTGATGGTGAAGCAAGAAAAAGGCCCGGGAGACCGGGCCTTCGTCATCGAAGCCGCAAGACGCCGCGGCCGGATCAGGGATCGGGCGGCCTGGGCAGCGGCTGCGCGTCGGGAATATCCGGCGCGCCGCGTTGGACTTCTACTTTGGCCACTACCGGCGCGGCATCCGGCCGCCAGCTGTCGCCGCCTTTTTTCACCGGCGACAGCGCCGGACGGGCTGGCGGCCGCCACTGAGTGGCGGGCGTGGCTTGATGGACGATGGGTTGGACCGGAGGCGCGGCGGCCGCTTTGGCGGTGGCCGGTGGAGGAGGAGGGTGCTCCGCTTGCCGCAGCAGCCAGGCCGCGCCGCCTGCCACCGCCAGGCCTATCAGGATGGCGAGTCCGGCGCGGCGCGGGATCACCAGCTCACCTGGTCGTTCAGGTTGAGGCTGCCGCTGGCCGGCGTCTGCAGGCTGCGGTTGCTGGACCGATTTTCCCAGCTCACGCTGCCGTCAGCGTTCTTGCGGTAATACTTGTAGGCGATTTGCTGGCTGGCGGGCAGGTTGACGCCGTTGCGCCATGACGGGTAGGCGGCCGCGTCCAACGGGATGCCGAGGTCGGTGTTCCAGTTGCCCAGCGCCCGCGCATTGCCGGTGACGTAGAGCTGCTGCCCCCACTGCGTGCCGGCGGCGGCGTTGATGGCGACTGCCACTTCGCCGGCCTTGGGCGCGGCGCGGCAGTTGTTGTAGCGCGCGCAGACCACTTGCGGGATGTCGATGATGCGGCCGGCGTTGATCGAGGCCAGCAGGCTGATGTATTCGCCCATCGCCCAGTTCAAGGGCCCCATCGACTTGGTGGCGCTGCCCGGCTGGTAGCCGGCCGGCGTGGTCACCGCCCAGCCGTCCGGCAGCGTGGCGCTGTTGGACCACACCTGCTCCGGCAGCATGCCTTCCGGCGTGGCCAGCAGCTTCAGCGTGGCGAAGTAGGGCTGGCCGGCGCTGCCCGCTCCCTGGCGGGCGATCTCGTACATGCCGCGTTCGGCGGTGAAGATCGGCCACAGCCGGCCGGCGCCGGTGCCGTTGAAATCGCTGCCGTCGTTGTGCTCGCCGTAGCCGTCGAAGTTGTAGCGGAACCAGGCGTTGGCCGGCAGCTTGGGCGCGCCGGGCAGCGCAAGATATTGGCCGAGTACGCTGTCGAACACAGCCATGGTGTTGACGATGGTGGGATCGTCGGCGCGCTTGACGCCCATCCGCACCAGCTCCAGGAAGCCGCCGTCCACCACGCGGCGGGCATCGTGGCTGCCGCCGCCATTCTTGACCGTCAGCGTCTGCGGCGTGTCCGGCCCAGCCGCCGGGTTGAAGCTGGCGCGGTCGGCGCCGCTTCCCGCGCGATTGGCTGGGTTGATCCGGATGTAGTAGCTGCCGTTGCCGAAGCCGCCGCTGGTGGTGTAGGTCCAGGCGGCGACGTTCTGCTGCCAGTAGTCGGCGGCGGACAGATAGCGGCCGGCGCTGGCGTCGTCGCCGTTGGCGCGGGCGATGTCGGCGGCGGCCGCCAGGCCGGCGATCTCGGCTGCGATCGTCGACGGCGAGTAGCCGGCGTTCTCTTCCCAGCGCTCCTGGTAGCTCCACGGGCCGGTGGCGACGATGTAGTCGGCGGTCTGCTTGATCTTGGGCCACAGCGGATTGGAAACGGACGGCCCCAGCCGCCAGGCCAGCAGGATGGGCATCGCCTGCTCGTCCATCTGCGTGCCCTGCCAGTACGGCCAGCCGCTGACCCAGGCGTTCTGCGGGAAGCGGCCGACGCGGCTGTAGCCGGCGGCGCAGCCGGGCGCGTTGTATTCCGCCGCGCCGCAGTCGCTGTTCTGCTGCAGCGTGTTGAACAGATAGTTGACCACGGTCGTGGCGGTGGCGGCGTCGCCGGCGGTGTAGAGGGCGTTGGCGAACTTGAACAGGTCGCGCGGCCACACCAGATGGTAGCCTCCCTGGTTGGCGTCGCCCTGGGTCTCGCCCCATGGCGTGCCGATGCCGGCGATCATTGCGCCGTTGCTCTTGTCCTGCATGGTCTTCAGCGTCATCGCCGCCAGATAGTAGCGGTCATCGGCCAGGCCGCCCTGGGCGGACAGGCCGGCGGCGTAGGCGTGCCAGGCGTTGTCGTACTGCTGTTGCGCGGTTGAAAGATCGCTGCCCAAGGACGCGGCGGCGGCGTTGACGGCGTCGCCCTGGCTCTTGCCGAAACCCAGCACCATGTCGAAAGACACGCTGGCCGCGGCGGGATTGCCCAGGTCCAGCCAGCCGGTCTGGGCGACGTTGCCGTTGGTGGCCGAGCTGAAGGTCCAATCCATCTTGCTGTCGCCGCTGCCTATCAGATCGGTCCAGCCGTCGCTCTGGCCGACGAAGCCGTTGGACAGCATGGCCTGGCCGTTGATGGTCTTCCACGGCCGGCTGGCCATCAGCGCCGAGGCGCGGCTGTTGCGGCTGGCCGCCAGCGCGTAGCCGCCGGCTACGGCGACGGTCTGGGCGCTGTTGCCGCCGCCGGCATTGTCCAGATAGGGCTTGAACAACACGTATAGTTTGAAGTCGCCGACCGTATGGCCGTTCAATGCGGTGAAGGTCACGCGCTGCACCAGCGCGTCGCGACTGGGGTCGGCGAAGATGCGTTTGCTGATCCGCCAATTGTGGCCGTCGTTGCCGGTGCTGGCGATCCAGCTCATCGTGCGCTTGTCGCTCTGGCTGGCGGAGTAGGCCTGGCGTTTCTCCTCGTCGACGAAGGTCTGGCCGGCGTCGCCGACCAGAAACTGCAGATCCACCGATTCCGGCGTGTCCAGCGCCGGGTAGTACACCTCGGACACGATGCCGCGATAGCCGGTGAAGTAGACGCGGGAAGGGCTGTTGACCGCGGTGCCGACGAAGGACTTGGCCGCCGGGCCGCGCACCGGCACGCCGCCGGGCGAGCCGAACGCCTCCGCGGCCTGGATGGCGGGCGAGAGCAGGGCGGCGATCAGAACGCCTAAAAGCGCGGGGCGGGTCAGGGACGGATGGGGCATGGTTATTGTCTCCTCTTGGTTTTACTGGCGTTGACGAAGCCTTGCGGCTCAATGTCATTGTAATTTTGTTACGCAATATACCAAATAAATGAAACGACGGCGGCGCGCGCCCGCGCGAGTGTTCGGGAGTACAGGCCGCGGTGAAACGCAAGCTCCGCCAGGCCGTTGGGATGGGAGGGCATGCGCCGAGCCGGCCTGCCGGCACAAAGGATGGGGCGAGGCGGGCCTCGCGGCGCTTACGCTGCCAACAGCCGGGCAAACTGTCCGGTTTTCCAACCCATACCGATACAGGGGGATGCAATGAGCCAGACCAAGGTGGAGTCACAGTCCGTCGCCCAGCCTCGCCACGGCCAAATATTCGAGCCCGCTTCGCGAGGCCAGCTGTGCGTGGACGGCGTCAACGCGCAATGTCCGCTGCAGAGCTGGCAGGTCAACGGCCTGGAAGGCGGCAAATTCTTTCCGGCCGCGGAGGCCAATCTGCACGACCCGCTGGCGCCGACCGACGCCGTCAACGCCCAGCCCCCCGTCGATGGCAGGATAGCGAGCGCCGGGCAAGCGCACTCGGCGGTACTTGACGAGCAGAGCGCCGATCGCTGGCACAAGCATCCGGCGAGGCCCGGCCAGACGCTGGAATTCAAATGGAGCTACCACGCCATCCACCTGACCCGCCGCTGGAACTACTTCATCACCAAGGCGGATTGGGATCCGAACCGGCCGCTGACCCGCGCCCAGTTCGAGGCGGAGCCGTTCTACAAGGCGGAGCTGACCGCGCAGCCGTTCTGGGAACACCAGGCGGAACTGACTCCGCCGCAGCCTACGATCCACCAGGTCCGTCTGCCGGAGCGCCGCGGTTATCACGTGGTGCTGGCGGTATGGGAGGTGGCGGACACCGGCAACGCCTTCTACCAGGTGATCGATTTCAATTTCATATGACGCGCGCGGCGTTGCCGCTGTAGTTTTGTGACACAGATCAAATAAACATGTATTATTTGTATATCTTTAAGAGTCCCCGGCGTTCAGGGGCTTTTTTTCGACAATGAAGATGTATTTTTTGAATATCTTAAGGAGCTGACATGCTGAGCGAACAAACCCGATCCCTGGTCAAAGCCACCGTGCCGGTGCTGCAGCAGCACGGCGTGGCGTTGACCAGCCATTTCTACCGCCGCATGTTCGAACACAACCCGGAGCTGAAGAATGTTTTCAACCAGGGCCATCAGCATTCCGGCCAGCAGCAGCAGGCGCTGGCGATGGCGGTGTTGGCCTATGCCCAGCATATCGACGACCCGTCGCCGCTGCTGCCGGTGCTGACTCGCGTCGCGCACAAGCATGTCAGCCTGGGCATACGCGCCGAGCACTATCCCATCGTCGGCAAGCATCTGCTGGCCTCCATCCGCGAGGTGCTGGGCGAGGCGGCCGGAGACGATCTGATCCAGGCCTGGGCCGAGGCCTACGGCTTGCTGGCGGACACGCTGATCGGCATCGAAAACGGCATGTACCGCGATACCACCAACGCCGATGGCGGCTGGAGCGGCTGGCGGCCGTTCCGGGTGGCGAAAAGGGAAATGGAGAGCGAGGAGATCGCGTCGTTCTATCTGGAGCCCAGCGACGGCGGCGCGCTGCCGCCGTTCAAGCCCGGCCAGTACGTGTCGGTGAAGCGTTTCGTCGTCGAGTGGGGGCTGAGCCAGCCGCGCCAGTACAGCCTGTCCGACGCGCCCAACGGCGAGTACCTGCGCATTTCGGTCAAGCGCGAAGACGCGGGCGAAGGCAAGCCGGCCGGCCGCATGTCCAATCTGCTGCATCGCGAGGTCCAGGTCGGCGACATGCTGGAGCTGAGCGCGCCGCAAGGCGATTTCTTCCTGCACGAAGAGCGGAACGGTCCAGCGGTGCTGATCAGCGCCGGCGTCGGGCAGACGCCGATGCAGGCGATGCTGGGCCAGCTGCTCAAGCGCGGCGGCCGCGAGGTGCGTTTCCTGCACGCGGCCCGGCACGGCGGCGCGCACGCGATGGGCGCGAAAGTGCGCCAGTTGGCCGAACGCCATCCGCAGTTACGGATTCATGTTTGTTACGAGACGCCGCGCGCGCAGGATGTGATCGGCGCCGATTACCACGCGGCCGGCCGCCTGAGCCTGGACGAGATCCAAAACCTGGCGCTGCTGCCGGATGCCGACTATTACCTGTGCGGCCCGCTGGGCTTCATGCGCGCGCAGCGCGACAGCCTGCGCGGCCTGGGCGTGGCGGCCGACCGCATCCATTACGAAGTGTTCGGCTCCCACCCCGGCGACGATTGAGGCCATCGGCCAGACGCGGTATGCTGCCGCCGACTCCCCGCACTGAAGATAGACATGCAACTGACCCGATTCACCGACCTAGGACTGCGCGTGCTGATGTACCTGACTGGGCAGCAGCCCGGCCAGCTGGCCACCATCCCGGAGATCGCCGAGCGGTTCGAGGTGTCGCGCAACCACCTGGTCAAGGTGGTGCACTTCATGGCGCAGCAGGGCTGGCTGGCCACCTCCCGGGGCAAGGGCGGCGGCATGGCGTTGGCGCGGCAGCCCGAACACTACCGGCTGGGCGAGGTGGTGCGCACGCTGGAAGGCAAGCCGCAGTTGATAGACTGCGCCGAGCCTCCGTGCGCGCTGAGCCGAGGCTGTTTGCTGAAAGGCGCGCTGGACGAGGCGCTGGCGGCCTTTTTCCTGTCGCTGGACGGCTATACGCTGCGCGACATCGTGGCCAGTCCAACCGGCGAGGCCATCATCCGTCTGCATCGTCTGAGCAACTGATGGCGCCCTGATCCTGCGTTGAGCCTCCTTGCCGTACGATGCGTACTGTCTGCGTCGGCGCGTCTTGACTCAGGGCGTTATCAGCGGCTCTAGTGTTTGAGTCATCCTGCATTGTGTCCCTGGCCGTACGATGTGTACTGTCCGAGTCTACGCTTAGGCCGCCGCGGGGCCTTTCAGCTCGACGCCGTTGCCGTCGGGATCGCGCAGGTAGATCGACGGGCCGGTGCCTTCGGCGCCGAAGCGTTGCTTGGCCGGCTCGACGGCGATGCCTAGCTGAATCAGATGGGCGCGGATGGCGTCCTCGTCGAACGGCTCCACCCGCAGGCAGAAGTGATCGACATTGCGGCCGGGCGCTTCTCCTTCTTTCGCCATCAGCAGGTCGATCAGCGCGGTGCCGGCATCCAGATGCACCAATCCCAGTTTTTCCTGTCTCTTCACCACCCGGCAGCCCAGCGTTTCCAGATAGAAGCGTTCGGAGCGGGCGGGATCGGCGACGCGCAACACGATATGATCAAGTCCGAGAATATTGAACGGAGTCATCGTCTTCTCCTGTTAGTTGTTGATGATCATATGATATTTAAATGATATTTTATTGTTAAATTGTTATTTTTCATGACGTCGATAGCGCCGGGATCGGCGCGAAGACGCTGGAGGAAGTATGGAGTGGCTGTTCGGCCTGCCGCGCGTGGCGGGCCTGTTCGTGTTGACCGCATTGGCCGAGATCATCGGCTGTTATCTGCCGTGGCTGGTATTGCGCGAGGGGAAGACCTTGTGGCTGCTGGTTCCGGCCGCGTTGTCGCTGGCGCTATTCGCCTGGCTGCTGACCCTGCATCCTGTGGCGGCCGGCCGCACTTACGCCGCTTACGGCGGCGTCTACGTGACGGTGGCGATAGGCTGGCTGTGGCTGGTGGACGGCGTGCGGCCGGATCGCTGGGACGCGATCGGCTGCGCGCTGGCGCTGGCCGGCATGGCGGTGATCATGCTGGCGCCGCGCGGGTAGGGGGCAAAGGATCAAGGCATCGCACGCGCCGCCGCTGGTTTGGCATGGCCGCGTCTGGACACATAGAGGCCAGCGGTGATCAGCGCGACGCCGGCCGCTTGAGCCAGTGCCGATTTGCCGCCGCCTCCTGCCAGGCGGTCGATCAGCACGCCGGCCACCATCTGGCCGGCGATCACCAGCAGCGCGGTTTTCATCGTGCCCAGCCGCGGCAGGGCGAAGCCGTTGAGCGCGACGAACAAGGCACCGATGACGCCGCCGCACCAGGCGGTCCAGGGCGCGTCCAGCGGCAGGCGAAGCGTCGCCGCGCCGCCGGCCAGCAACAGGCTCAAAAACAGGAAGCCGCCCAGATGGTTCCAGAACGACGCGGCTAGGGCGCCATCGTGTTGCGCCAGCTTGCCGTTGAGGGAGCGGCTGCCGCCTATGCACAGGCCGTTGGCGATGGCCAAGGTCATGAAAAACAGCATGTTCAAGCTCCGAAAATCACGATCGCGCAGCCGGACAGCACCAGCGGCAGCGCCAGGGCGTCGTTTAGGCGAAGCGGACGGCGGGGCATGCCGAACAGGCCGAAGCGGTCGGACAGCAGGCCGAACAGCACTTGTCCGACCATGCCCAGCGCCAGGGTGCCGGACAGCGCCAGCGGGCTATTGACGGCGATGGCGGCCAGCGCCACTGTCAAGGCGCCGGGCACGCCGCCCAAGTAGGCCCAGCGGGGAGGCCGGCCGGCATGGGGCCTTGTCTGGCGCAGAGCCTTCCACAGCAGCAGGGCGGTCAGCAGGCCGATGGCGTGGGCCAGCCATGACGCGGTCAGCGGGTTGCCGTAAGCGGCGAGCCGGCTGTTGCAATGGATCATCAGCGCGAGCAGCGCGCCGGCCAGCAGCGCCAGCGCGCTCAGCCCGTACTCCGTGAGCGGCTGTGCGGCGGAATGATGGGTATGCATGGAAATCCTTTAGGTCTTGAATGAACACGGCGAGGCCGGATGCCAGAACTGTACATTGTGTCTCATTGACTGATAATCCATGTTTTTGGAAACTGATTGCGGATGAAAAGTGGACAATAAGATG
Source organism: Chromobacterium piscinae (assembly GCF_021129175.1). Classification (GTDB taxonomy): domain Bacteria; phylum Pseudomonadota; class Gammaproteobacteria; order Burkholderiales; family Chromobacteriaceae; genus Chromobacterium; species Chromobacterium piscinae. The sequence goes on from NZ_JAJOHV010000003.1 coordinate 17,721, forward strand.
GAACATTTCGCCGCGATACCGATCTTTGTCGCCGTGGTCGAGGCCGGCAGTTTTTCCGCCGCCGCCGAACGGCTGGGGCTGACCAAATCCGCGGTCAGCAAGCGCGTACAGCAACTGGAGGCCGGGCTGAACGTGCGCTTGCTGCAACGGACCACGCGCAGCCTGAGCCTGACCGAGGCCGGCGAGCGTTATTACGACCGCGTCCGCGGGGCGCTGGCGCTGGCCAGCGAGGCGGAGGAGGTGGCCGCTGGTTTGCAGGGCCGGCCGCAGGGCCTGCTCCGGGTGGCGGCGCCGATGGCTTTCGGCCGGCTGCACCTGTCGCCGCTGGCGGCGGAATTCCTGCGCTGCTATCCGGACATCCAGCTGGACATGGCGATGGACGACCGGATGGTGGACTTGGTGGAGGGCGGCTACGACCTGGCGGTGCGCATCGGCAATCTGCCGGACAACCGCATGGTGGCGCGCCGCCTCGCGCCTTGCCGGGTGGTGGTGTGCGCGTCGCCGGACTATCTGGCCGCGCACGGCGAGCCGGCGCATCCGGCCGAGCTGGCGCGGCACAACTGCATCCATTACTCCTATTACCGCGGCGGCGCCTACTGGACTTTTCAGGGGCCGGACGGCGAAATCCGCGTCCAGCCGCGCGGAAATTACCAGGTCAACAACAGCGAGGCGCGGCGCGATGCCTTGCTGGCCGGGCTGGGCATCTGCGAAATGCCCACCTTTATCGTCGGGCCGGACCTGGCGGCAGGAAGGCTCAAGGCGGTGTTGACGGATTATCCCTTGCCCCGCCACGCCATCCATGTGGTGTATCCCGAGCGGCGGCGCTTGCCGGCCAAGGCGCGGGTCTTCATCGATTTTCTCGAAGAGAAGTTGGGCGGCGATCTGCCCTTGTGGGATCGCGGCCTGCCCGCATCTTTGCTGGCATTGCCAAATGGGAAACAGCTATGAGCAAGACTATAGGCAAGGCGCTGGTCTGGCTGCGCCGCGACCTGCGGCTGGACGACCACGCCGCCTTCTACCACGCGCTGAAGCACAGCGAGGCTGTGCTGCCGGTGTTCGTGTTCGATAGCTCAATACTGGATGCCTTGCCGCGCGACGACCGGCGCGTGGATTTCATCTGGCAGAGCGCGGCGGCGTTGAAAGCCGAGCTGAACCAGCTGGGCGGCGACCTGCTGGTCCGCCATGGCCTGCCTGTCGATGAGATTCCGCGGCTGGCGGCGGAGCTGGGCGCCGATGCGGTGTTCTGCAACCGCGACTACGAGCCGGCCGCCCGCGAACGCGACGCCGAGGTGGCGCGGCAGCTGTCTGAGCGCGGCATCGCCTTCCATGACAGCAAAGATCAGGTGATTTTCGAGACCGACGAAGTCTTGACCGGCGCCGGCAAGCCGTTCTCGGTATTCACGCCGTACAAGAACGCCTGGCTGAAGAAACTGACGCCGTTCCACCTGCAGGCCTATCCGGTGCGGCGCTACCTGGCCGCGCTGATGCCGCGCAAGCCTGAGCCCATGCCCAGCCTGGCCGATATCGGCTTCCAATCCAGCGATTTGACCAGCCTGCCCATCCAGCCCGGCGCGGCCGGAGCCGAGGCGCTGTTCGCCGATTTCGCCGGCCGCATCGAGCGCTACAAGACACAGCGCGATTTTCCCGGCGTCAAGGGCGTGTCCTATCTCAGCGTCCATCTGCGCTTCGGCACCATTTCCATCCGCCAACTGGCCTCCTATGCCTGGCACGATGGCGGCGAGGGCGCGATGACCTGGCTGAGCGAGCTGATCTGGCGCGACTTCTACCAGCAGGTGCTGTGGCACCGGCCGGACGTGGTGGAGCACGCGTTCAAGCCGGAATACGACGCGCTGCTTTTCCCCAATGACCCGGAATGGTTCGATGCCTGGCGCGAGGGCCGCACCGGCTACCCGCTGGTGGACGCGGCGATGCGGCAGCTGAACCGCAGCGGCTATATGCACAACCGGCTGCGGATGGTGGCGGCCAGCTTCTTGGTCAAGGATCTGCTGATCGACTGGCGCTGGGGCGAGCGGTATTTCGCCGAGAAATTGCTGGATTTCGATCTGGCCGCCAACAACGGCGGCTGGCAGTGGGCGGCCAGCACCGGCTGCGACGCCCAGCCTTACTTCCGCATCTTCAATCCGGTCAGCCAGAGCGAGAAGTTCGACCCGGATGGCCGCTTCATCCGCCGCTACGTGCCGGAGCTGGCGCGGCTGCCGGACAAACTGATCCACGCGCCGTGGCTGGCCAAGCCGGAGCAGCTGGCGGACGCCGGCGTGAAGCTTGGGCGCGACTACCCGCTGCCGGCGGTCGACCACGCGGTTCAGCGCGAATTGGCGCTGGCCTTGTTCAAGCGCTGAACTCGTCCGGCCAGCCGCCGCTTTCCAGCAATTGGCGGCGGTAGCGCTCCGGCGAGTCGCCCAGCTGTTTCTGGAACATCGCGATGAAGGCCGACGGCGTGGCGTAGCCCAGCCGCGCCGAGATGTCCTGCACGCTGTCGCCCTGCTTCAGCCGCGATAGCGCTTCCAGCAGGCGCGCCCGGCCGCGCCATTGGCCGAAGCTCATGCCCAGCTCGCGCTGGAACAGCCGCGCCAGCGTGCGCTCGGTGCTGAACACGCGCTCCGCCCAGTCTTTCAGCGGCGTGGCGTCGGCCGGGTCCTGGCGGATCGCGTCCAGTATCGGTTGCAGCAGCCGTTGCCGGCTGTCGGGCAGGTAGCTGGCCTCGCGGCCGGATTGCAGGATGCGCTGGCACAGCAGCTCGGCCTGGCGGACGTCCCATGGCTCGGTCGGCACCGTGATCTGGCGCTGGCCGAAATCGTCCAGCAGCGCGCGCACCAGCGGCGTCTGCTCCAGCAGGCAGGTGGAGGGTGGCAATTGCGCGGCCATTTCGTCGCCGACGTAGATCGAGGTGTAGTGCATCGCCTGGTGGATGTAGGCGGCGTGCGGCTCGACCGGCGGCGTCCACAGCAGGTATTGCGCGGTGGCCACCACGCGCCTGTCGTCCAGCAGCAGCTCCATCATGCCCAGATTGATGCGGCTGAGCTGGCCCCAACGGTGGCGATGGCGGGCGAACTCGCTCTTGGGCGTGAAGCGGTGATAGCGGAATATCAGCGGCGCCGGCGCCAGCAGGCTCTGATCGCTGGCGAAGTAGCCGTCGTGGTTGTCGGCGTCCATATTGTCCGGTTTGCCCCAGTGGTTTGTCCGTTTTGAATTATATGCTCCATAACAGACGAATCTAGAATGGATGGGGTAAAGTCGAAGGAGGCTGTGATGGCCATGCTGTTTCCCCTGCTGGCGGTGCTGATCTGGGCCGCCAATACCATTGTTTCCAAGGCCGCCGCCCAGGTGCTGGACCCGGCTGCGATTTCCATTTACCGCTGGCTGCTGGCGGCGCTGGTGCTGACGCCGTTTTGCCTGTCCGTGCTGCGCCGCCGCGCCGGCGAGCTGAAGCCCTGGCTGGGCAAGCTGCTGGCGCTGGCGATGCTGGGCATGGTGATGTTCCAGTGCCTGGCCTACTACGCGGCGCACAGCACCAGCGCCACCAATATGGGCGTGATCACCGCCCTGGTGCCCTTGCTGGGCCTGTTGCTGAACGCCGCCGTGTTTCGCCAGAAGGTGAGCGGCCTGGCCTGGCTGGGCGTGGCGGTGTCGCTGGCCGGCGTGGTTTACCTGCTGGGCAAGGGAGATCCGCTCAGCTTGCTCGCCAACGGCGTCAATACCGGCGACGCGCTGATTTTGGCCGGCGCCGCGTCCTACGCGCTGTACGGCATTCTGCTGCGGCGCTGGGCGCCGCCGTTCGGCGCCTGGCTCAATCTGTATCTGCAGGCCAGCCTGGCGGTATTGCTGCTGCTGCCGCTGACGCTGACCGCGCAGAGCATGGCGATTCCGGCCAAGGGCATCGGCCTGGTGCTGTTCGCCGGCATCGGTTCTTCGCTGCTGGCGGCTTATTTATGGATGCGCGGCATCCAGAAGCTGGGCAGCGAGCGCACCGCCATCTTCATGAACCTGCTGCCGCTGTTCACAGCGGTGTTGGCCAGCGCGCTGCTGGGCGAAACCATCCATCATTACCACTGGCTGGGCGGCGGCCTGATCCTGCTGGGCGTGGCGCTGGGGCAGGGCATGCTGAAGCTGGGCAGCGCGAAAAAGATGGCTTTTGTAAATAAATAACACAATCCATTAACAAAAATTCACCTGAGCGATGTGGCGTTTTATTGCGCTTATAGTTCGAGAGCGAAGGTAAATCCGCGTGTTGGATCGATGCGCGGCCATGCCGTGGCAGATTGCTGCGGGTGGCCGTGATGCAGCGCAAAAACGCATTGTCATCGGGGTGTTGACGTCTATTTCGCGCCAGGATTACCATCGCGGCGTTTTCATAACTGGGGGCTGATGCCTTGGAAAGTTGCAGTAGTAGTTGGTTATCCACCGGGTCGTGCTGACCGGCAAAGGCATCGTCACCATTTCATTGGCCGCTGTCCTGCCGCGAGGCTAGACAGTGCGCATCCCAGGCTCGGCCGCTCCGCCGCAGCCGCGTGCTTACCCCAATACCGTTACTGCTGATGACCGCGTACCGAACCCTGTCGGACGCCTAAATCAGGTTTGCGCATCTTCGCGTTTGCGTGCGCCCGGCGTTTGTCCGCCCGGCCGGCGCAGCCGCGCTCATGCCCGCATGCCTTCGTTTGCTTGAAAAACGACGGGCGGTCCCCGCTTGCGCCGCCTGTTCGGAGACGATGACAATGACTAATAACGTCAAGAACGAAGCTGTACTCGACAGCGCCCACGTCGGAGACATCCGCGGCGCTTTCGGCACCATCCGCCACGGCGACGTGGCCGCCCGCAACAGCGTCTGGCAGCGGCTGCGCACGCTGCTGGCCATCCTGGGCCCCGGCCTGATCGTGATGGTCGGCGACAACGACGCCGGCGCCTTCAGCACCTATGCCCAGGCTGGTCAGAACTACGGCACCTCGCTGCTGTGGACGCTGATCCTGCTGATCCCGGTTTTGTACGTGAACCAGGAAATGGTGCTGCGCCTGGGCGCCGTCACCGGTGTCGGCCATGCCCGGCTGATCCTGGAGCGCTTCGGCAAATTCTGGGGCGCCTTCAGCGCCATCGACTTGTTCTTGCTGAACGCGCTGACCATCGTCACCGAATTCATCGGCATCACGCTGGGCCTGCAGTACCTGGGCCTGCCCAAGGAGTGGGGCGTGATCGCCGCCGCCGGCCTGGTGATGGCCGCGGCCAGCACCGGCGATTTCCGCCGTTTCGAACGCTTTTCGATGATCTTGGTGGTATTCAGCCTGCTGCTGGTGCCGGTGTTCATGATGGTGCATCCGCCGATGTCCCAGATCGGCCATGACCTGTTCGTGCCGGGCATGCCGGCCGGCGGCAAGCTGTCCGACGTGATGCTGCTGATCATCGGCATCGTCGGCACCACCGTGGCGCCATGGCAGCTGTTCTTCCAGCAAAGCTATGTGATCGACAAGCGCATCACGCCGCGCTTCATCAAGTACGAGCGCGCCGACCTGTGGCTGGGCATCGTGCTGGTGCTGATCGGCGCCGTCGCCATCATCGGCATGTCGGCCGCGCTGTTTGCCGGCAAGCCGGAATTCGGCAACTTCCAGGACGCCGGCGCGGTCGCCGCGGGCCTCTCCAAATACCACAGTCGTCTGGCCGGCGTGCTGTTCGCGGTCGCGCTGATCGACGCCAGCCTGATCGGCGCCAGCGCGGTGTCGCTGTCCACCGCCTACGCGTTGGCCGATGTGCTGAACATGAAGCATTCGCTGCATCGCAAGCCATCCGACGCCCGCGCCTTCTACCTGGTGTATTTCCTGCTGATCGCCGGCGCCGCGTCCCTGGTGCTGATTCCGGGCGTGCCGCTGGGCCTGCTGACCAACGCGGTGCAGACGCTGGCCGGCGTGCTGCTGCCGTCCGCTTCGGTGTTCCTGCTGTTGCTCTGCAATGACAAGGAAGTGCTGGGCCCGTGGGTGAACGGCCGCTGGACCAATCTGTTCACCGGCCTGGTGGCGGCGGTATTGGTGCTGCTGTCGGTGATCCTGACCGCGTCGGTATTGTGGCCGGACATCTCCAGCCAGACCATCGTCAACGTGCTGGTGGGCGGCGGCATTATCGGCGGCATCGTGGTGATCGCCGCGCATACCGTCAAGCTGCGCCGCGACGCTGAAAGCGGCGCGGATCTGCGGGAAGAGGTCAAGCCGACCAAGTTGTACATGCAGACCTGGCGCATGCCGCCCTTGGCTCAGCTGAAGCCGATGGCGCTGTCCCGCAGCAACCGCATGTGGATGGCTGTGTTGCGCGGCTATCTGGTGGTGGCTGTCATCATGGTGGTGTACAAGGTGACGCAGGTCGCCTTGCTCGGCCAGTAAGCGTCGGGTTAAGGTGGGGCCGGTGCCGCGCAGAGCGTGGCATCGGCTTTTGCCATGTTAGGGACCGGTGCATGGTGGCTTTCACGGAAAACCACCATGCATGTTCCTTAGTAAGAAACCGGATAACAAGAGCCGTTTGCAAAACCTCGAGAAGTGCCCGTGCCAAGGCACCGGCGCAGAGTCAGGGGTTTTGCCGGCGGCGCTGAGGAGAGAACATGCATTACAACCTGCATAATATGTTTGAGCTGGATTGGTTCGGCCTGCTGCATTCGTTGATCTGCCTGGCCATGGCCTTCGTCTGCGGTACCGTGATCGGCCTGGAGCGGCAATACCGCCAGCGCACGGCGGGCCTGCGCACCAACGCGCTGGTAGCGGTCAGCGCCGCGGCCTTCGTCAATATGGCCTTGCAACTGGATGGCTCCGGCAGCGCGTCGCGGGTGGTGGCTTATGTGGTTTCCGGCGTCGGTTTCCTCGGCGCCGGCACCATCATGAAGGAAGGTCTGAATGTGCGCGGCCTGAATACCGCCGCCACGTTGTGGGGTTCGGCCGCCACCGGCGCCTGCGCCGGCGCGGGCATGCTGGGCCAGGCCATCCTGACCACGGTGTTCGTGCTGGCGGTGAACACGCTGCTGCGGCCGGTGGTCAATTCCATCAATCGCCGCCCGATAGACGACGACGCCAGCGAAGTCACTTACCAGCTATGCGTGATCGCCACCCGCGAGGAGCAGAAGCAGGCGCTGGCCCAGGTGGGGCAATTGCTGGAGAAAGCCAATTACCCAGTGGGCGATCTGGATGTCGAAGCCTTCGGCGACGACGAGGTGGAGATGACCGCCACGCTGCTGGCCACCTCGGTGGATTCCGACGAACTGGACCGCATCGCCGCCGAGCTGGCGGCCAAGCCGTACATCAGCCAGGCTTACTGGAACACCAGCACCAGCGAGTGAGCGCAAGTCTTTCCGGCATCAGCCGCCGCAGCCTTTAGGCGCTGGCGGCTTTTTTGCGCCCGATGCCGGGCGGGATAGCCGGCCGCGCGCCTTGTCCGGGGTCAAAGTTCATGACAGACGGTGTTACAATCAACATTAGGTTTTTAGTTGCCGCAGGGCGCAGCCAGAATCAGGCGCCGGCGGCGGGGTAATCCACGGGCGGCCCCACCGGCGCCCGGTTTCTCGAGACAGCCTTATGACCATCATCCGCCAGGAAGACTTCATCCAGAGCATTGCCGATGCCTTCCAGTACATCAGTTGCTACCACCCTAAAGATTATATCGACGCGCTGTATCAGGCTTACCTGAACGAGGAGAGCGCCGCCGCCAAGGACGCGATGGCGCAGATCCTGGTCAACAGCCGCATGTGCGCGGAAGGGCAGCGCCCGATCTGCCAGGATACCGGCATCGCCGTGGTGTTCCTGAAAGTGGGCATGAAAGTGCAGTGGGACGCCCAGCTCAGCGTGCAGGAGATGGTCAACGAGGGCGTGCGCCGCGCCTACAACCATCCGGACAACAAGCTGCGCGCGTCGGTGTTGCTGGACCCGGCCGGCAAACGCCAGAACTCCAAGGACAATACCCCGGCGGTGGTGCACTTCGAGATCGTCGAAGGCGACCAGGTGGACGTGATCTGCGCGGCCAAGGGCGGCGGCTCGGAGAACAAGTCCAAGATGGTGATGCTGAATCCGTCCGACTCCATCGTCGACTGGGTGCTGAAGACCGTGCCGACCATGGGCGCCGGCTGGTGTCCGCCGGGCATTCTCGGCCTGGGCATCGGCGGCACGCCGGAGAAGGCGATGCTGCTGGCGAAAGAATCGCTGATGGATCACGTCGACATCCACGAGCTGAAGGCCAAGGCCGCGGCCGGCACTGAGCTGTCCCGCGTCGAGGCGCTGCGCCTGGAGCTGTTCGACAAGGTCAACGCGCTGGGCATCGGCGCTCAGGGCCTGGGCGGCCTGACCACGGTGCTGGACGTCAAGATCCTGGATTACCCGACCCACGCGGCATCCCTGCCGGTGGCGATGATCCCGAACTGCGCCGCCACCCGCCACATCCATTTCCACCTGGACGGCAACGGCCCGGCGCATTTGGAAACGCCTAGCCTGGAAGACTGGCCGGACATCACTTACGATCCGTCCAACGGCAAGCGCGTGGATCTGGACAAGATCACCAAGGAAGAAGTGGCCAGCTGGCAGCCGGGCGATGTGCTGCTGCTCAACGGCAAGATACTCACCGGCCGCGACGCCGCGCACAAGCGCATGGTGGACATGCTGAACAAGGGCGAGAAACTGCCGGTGGATTTCACCAACCGCTTCATTTATTACGTCGGCCCGGTTGATCCGGTGCGCGAGGAGGTTGTCGGCCCGGCCGGCCCGACAACGGCTACGCGGATGGACAAGTTCACCCGGCAGATGCTGGAGCAGACCGGCTTGCTGGGCATGATAGGCAAGGCCGAGCGCGGCCCGGCGGCGATCGAGGCGATCAAGGACAACAAGGCGGTGTACCTGATGGCCGTCGGCGGTTCCGCCTACTTGGTATCCAAGGCGATCAAGGCGTCCAAGGTGGTGGGCTTCGCCGACCTGGGCATGGAGGCGATCTATGAGTTCGAGGTCAAGGACATGCCGGTGACGGTGGCGGTGGACTCCTGTGGCACTTCGGTGCATAACACCGGTCCGGCGGAATGGCGGGTGAAGATCGGGAAGATCCCGGTGAATGCGGGCTGAGCCTGTCCCATCGATTGAGGAATGCCGTTCCGATAGGGGCGGCATTTTTTATGGCGCATCGGCCGTGTTGGGGGGGGAGAAACGATAGTCTGTTGCAGACTAGCGGCACAGATAGATCGTCTGCAGCATATTTTCATTTTTTATCTTGCAAATCTTTGACTTACGGCATAAATACTGAAAATGTTCACGGCATTGTTTTAGTGTTTCTACCTAGCGAGTAATGAATATGGAACTCGGTTCCGTCGCCACCTTCAATCTGTACCCGGACTTGTATGCGCGCTTTCGCCCATCCTATCCGGAGGAACTGTACGATTGGCTGCTGCAGCTGTGCCCGGGGCGCGGACGCGCTTGGGACTGCGCGACCGGCAGCGGCCAGACCGCGGTGAGGCTGGGTGAGAGTTTCGCGCGAGTCGACGCCACCGACATCAGCTCGTCGCAGCTGTCGGCGGCCGAGCCGCACAATCAGGTGTATTACCGCGAGTGCCCGGCCGAGGTGACGCCGTTTGACGACGATTGCTTCGACCTGATCTGCGTGTCGCAGGCGCTGCATTGGTTCCATTTGCCGTCGTTCTGGCCGGAGATGCAGAGGGTGCTGAAGCCGGGCGGCATCTTCGCTGCCTGGGGCTACCATCATTGCGTGGTGTCGCCGGAGATTGACCGCGCCTGCAGCGTGCTGTGGTCGATCATCGAGCCGTTCTGGTCCAGCCGTTGCCAGCTGCTGTGGGACGACTTCCGCGGCAGCGGCTGTCCGTTGCCGCTGCTGAAAGCGCCAAGCTTCACCATCAGCAGCGACTGGACGCTGGATCATTTCTTGGGTTTCCTCAACACTACCTCGGCCAGCAAGTTGTGCAAGCAGGCCCTGGGGGAGAGCATCCTGGACGATTCCTGTCAGCGCATCACCCGGGCCTGGGGGCCGCGGAGCCAAGTGCGGCGCGTCGATCTGCCTCTGCACGTGATGGTGGCGCGCAAGGATGGCGCGACTGGCCTCATCGGCTGATCCAGCCTAATCGACGTAAAAAAGCGCCCGATCGCGGGCGCTTTGTCGTTTGCGGCAAGGGTCAATGGCGGCGGTCGTATTCCGCCTGCAAGTCGGACAGCAGGATGTTGAGCGCGTCCGACGAACGCACCAGCTCCAGCAGCGACACCGCCAGCGAGGCGATCATGCACAGCAGGCTGGCGCCGAAGGTGACTTCCCCGGTCGCCTGCCAGCCGGTATAAATCTGGAACATCGCCACCGTGCACAGGAACAGGCTGGCGATGCCCATGAACTGCATCCACTTGATCAGCGTGATCCGGGTGCGCAGGTTGCCGATCTGGCGCAGGATTTTTGGGTCCTGGCTGTCGCGGTATTCCTCGTATAGATTGCGGATGATGCCCGCCAGGCCGAGAAAACGGTTGGTATAGGCTAGCAGCAGCAGCGAGACGGCGGGGAATAGCAGGGCCGGGGTGGCCAGATTCAGAGCGGAGTGCATCAGGAGTTCTCGTCTATCCATACGTCGGTGCCGTTGGGCGCGGCATCGAACAGTTCAATCACATCGCGGTTTTTCATGCGGACGCAGCCCAGCGAGCTGGGCCGGCCCCATGGTACATGATCGCCGGCGCCGTGGATGTAGATGGCGCGCTCGTAGCTGTCGACATTGCCGCCCTGGTTGAGGCCGGGCTCCTGGCCGCACAGCCACAGGATGCGGGTGAGGATCCAGTCCTTGTTCGGGTATTGCGCGTGCAGCTCGGGGGTGTATTTCCACGGCGTCACCTGGCGGCGGAAGATGATGGTGTTCGCTTCCGCGCCGTCGCCCAGCTTTTCGCACACGGCGTGCCAGCCGCGCGGGGTCTGGTAGCTGCCGCTGGTTTCGCCGACGCCGTTCTTTGCAGTCGACACCACGTATTCCTTCTGGACTCGCCCCCAATCGTCGAGCAGGCGCAGCGTCTGCGACTTGACGCCTACCCAGATCCAGGGCGAGCCGTAATGGCGGGCGTTGGGATAGGTGGCTTGCAGCGGGCCTTCGGTTTGCGCCTGCAGGATCAGCGCCGCGTCGTCGGCGGCCAAGCAGGGCTGGGTCAGGCTGGCCAGCAGAATGGCGAGTCTCACGCGCATTTCATTCCTCCCCGGCGGATCGGCGCCGCTGGCGGAAGAAGGCGGACAACTGTTCTGCGCAGGCCTCCGCCTCCACGCCGCCGAATACCGCCGCATGGTGGTTGAGCCGCGCGTCGGCGAACAGATTGACCGTGCTGCCCGCCGCGCCAGTCTTGGCGTCGGCGGCGCCGTAGATCACGCGGGCGATGCGCGCGTGCAGGATGGCGCCGCTGCACATCGGGCAGGGCTCCAGCGTCACGTACAGGTCGCAGCCGTCCAGCCGGTAGTTGCCCAGGCGAGTGGCCGCGTCGCGCAGCGCCTGCATTTCGGCATGCGCCGACGGATCGTGCCGGCCTATCGGCTGATTGTAGCCGCGGCCTATGATCTCTCCGTCTTTTACCACCAGCGCCCCCACTGGCACCTCGCCTTCGGCGGATGCTTGTTCGGCCAGCGCTCTGGCCATGTCCATGTAACGCCGGCGTTCTTCCGCGCGCGGTGGCAGGGCCACCGGGGGGTGTTCGGACAGCTGGCGCAGCAACGCCACCTTGTCGCCTTCTGCCAGTTGTTGCCAATGGATGCCTCGCGCCGCGGCTTCCAGCGCGAACAGCAAGCGGCGGGTCGCGGTGTGGCCAGCGGCTTTCAGCAGGAGGAAGGCGGTAACGGCGCCGCGTGCGAGCAGTTGCTGACGGGTGTGGATGTCCAGCTCGGCCAGCCAGGCGATGGCGGCGGGAGGCAGCGGAGGGGAGGTGAGCGTCACGGAATCTGGCAGCGAGAGGGTTGCGGCAATACCGTCATTATCGCGTGTTTCCCGCCGTGAACCAAACCCGGAGAATAGCGTTATGGTGATTCTATGCCCATCATGCCGTGAAGAATTTTTTATGCTTCTGTGGCTGATATTGGCATAAAGAAATCGCGGATGTTGACGATATGATTGGAAAACACCAGAAAGTCGGCCCATGTCCGTGATCTCATCTCCGTCAGGCCCCAGCATCTGGCGGCAAAGCCTTTTCCCGGCAGCGCTGTCTAATAGCGCGAGCCAGCCTTCCTCCCCCGCGTCTTCCGCCGTCAATGGCGACGCCGATGCGCAGAGTCCATTGCAGCCCAAGCTGCCGGATCCGCGCAGCGAGCTGCAAAAATCGCTGAGCCAAGGTTTGCAGGACTATATGCAGAAGCTGAAAGTGGATCTGAACCGCCCGGTGAAGCGCCAGAGCAGCGAGGCCGACGCCATGCAGAAAACCGTGCTCAAGCAGCGGGTGGAGGGGCTGCGCCGGATGATGATGATGGCGCATGACAAGGCCAGTCTGCGCGCGCTGGCTTCCGAACTGGCCCGTTTGGCCAAGGAGTTGAAGGGTTTGGTGGAGAGCATGAGCCAGAACTCGGCCGATAGCCAGATGACGGTGAGTGTCGGCGGCGATCAGGCTGCGGGCGACGCGGCGTTGCAGGGTAGCGGTGCGGACGGAGTCCAGAGCTCGGACGGCGCGGCATCGTCGTTTGTCGGCGAGGCGGCATCTTCCGATGAGGGAGGCGGCGCATCCTCCGGGGCCGATGCCGCATCGGCGCAGCAGGCTAGCAACGGACAGAGCGCGGCCGACCGCACGGCAAGCGATGCGAACGCGAAGGAGCAAGGCGGCGGTGCCCAGCCGGCAGGAAACAGCCAGGCCCAGGCTGCCGATCCCCGTGCGGCGCAGCAGAGCGCGCAGTCCGGCGGCAAGGGCAATCCGGTGGCAGGGGATTCTGACATCCTGGAAATGCAAATGACGCTGAAAATGGTCAAGGAGTTCATCAAGCAGCAGATGCAGCAGATGAAGGACAAGCGGGAAACGCAGGACGATCTGCAGAGCGCGGAAAAGGCGCTGGGCGATGTCGACAAGATACTCAAGGGCGGACCGGAGGCGGAAGCGGCGATGGGGGAGCAGATGAGCGTCAACATCAGCGATGTCGCAAGCAACATCAATGTGACCGCCTGAGCCTCGAACGCTGCGGACTTCAGCGCGCGAAGGCGCGCCGGACAATCCGCCAGATCACCCATAGCCGGGCGCCGCCCTGCAGCCAGCGGCGCAGGCGCGGACTCGGCAATAGTTTGCCCAGCGTTTCCAGCGTCGAACCGACCCAGCCTTCGCGCCACAGCGAGAAGCCTGAGCCGGCCAGCCGCATCGGCTGGAGCAACCTTTGCTTCTCCAGCTTCAGTTTGACGCGCAGGGCTTCCCCCTTCATCACCAGCAGCTGTTTCTTCAGTTCCCGGTCCTGCGGCGTCACGCGCGCTCCCCGCCAGGGCCCAAGGCTGTCCAGTCTTTCCGGATTTCCTCGAGGGTGGTTGAGAACGGCGCGGCTTGCCGCCTCAGGCGCCGGCGCAGGCCCAGCAGCAGCGCGATGCCGCCGCCGCACAACAGCAGGGCGAGGCTGGTCATGACGGCGATTCGCCACTCCTGCGGCGTCAGCGCCCACAGGGCGAGCACCGCGGCGATCAGGCCGCAGCCCAGCAGAACCAGGCCCAGCATGCCCTGCAGCAGATTGCCGACGATCTCGTCCTTCAATTCCTGGGCTTCCAGCGCCAGCAGCTCGGCGCGGGTCAGGAACAGCGACGCCAAGCCGCCCGCGAACGAGCGCAGGGTGCCGGGGCGGGGGGCTTGGGCGGGATCGGACATGGGGCTCAGCGGCGGGAGACCAGCATGCCCAGCAGGAAGGCGACGCCGGCGGCGATGCCGATGGATTTCCACGGATTGTCGTGGACGTACTGGTCGGTGGCCTTGGCGGCTTCCTTGGCCTTGCCTACCACGGCGACTTCTGCGTCGCGCAGCTTGGCCTTGGCGGTGCCCAGCTTGTCGGAGAGGCGCTTGCGCAGCTCCTTGGCGTGCTGGCTGCCATCATCGACGGTAGAGTTGATCAATTCCTCGGTGCTGTTCAGCACCTGGCGCACATCATCCAGCAATTGCTCTTTTTCCTTGGCGCTAGCGGCGGTGGACATGACTACCTCCTGGCGAATATTGAAAATAAAGCGATCCGGCGCGACGCGGCATGGCCCGCCGCGCCGGAGTCCAAGCTAACAGGCCGGCGTGGCCGAGTCAAACCGCCGCGCGGCGGTCTACCCATGTTGGTAGAGCGCATCGTCCAGCGAAGGTTCCTGCGGGCTTTGGGCCGCGCGGACGCAGAGCAGGCCGGCCAGCGCCATCAGCGCGCAGTAGAGCACGCAGATCCATGGGCTCCAGGGCATCGCGGCGATCAACAGCAGCGGCGTGACGCTGGCCCATGCCGAGTAGGCGACGTTGTAGGTGAAGGAAATGCCCGATACCCGCACCTCGGCCGGAAACATGGCCACCATGATGGACGGCACCACGCCGACGATGCCGCAGCACAGGCCGGCGAAGGCGTAGGCGAGGCCGGGCCAGCCCCAGCCGGCGATCAGGTCGGCGTACAGCGCGGCGATGCCGACCGGCAGCAGCAGGCTGTAGAGGATCAGGCTGCGGCGCTGGCCGATGCGGTCGCAGACATGGCCGGCGATCACGCAGCCGATGTTGAGAAACACGATGCCCACGCTGCTGAGCGCGAAGGCGCGGTCGGCGTGCATGCCGAAGCGTTGCTGCAGCAAGGTGGGCGTCACCACCACCAGCACCACCACCGCGGAGGTGAGCACGCAGGTCAGCGCGGCCGCCGGCAGCAGCGTGTGCTTATGCTGACGCAGCACGTTCAGCAAGGGGTAGGCGGCGCGCTCGTCCTGGCGATCCCTCATTGCCAGGAACACCGGCGTCTCGCTCAGCCAGCGCCGCAGCCAGACGCCGAGCAGGCCGAATGGGCCGCCCAGCAGGAAGGGGATGCGCCAGCCGTAGTCCAGCATCTCCTGCGGCGTGAACACGCGCGCCAGCAGCGTGGCGGTCAGCGCGCCCAATAGATAGCCGAAGGTCAGGCCGGCTTGCAGCACGCCCAGCGCGTAGCCGCGGCGGCCTCGCGGCGCGTGCTCGGCGACGAAGGACCAGGCGCTGGGCACTTCGCCGCCCACCGCCGCGCCCTGCAGGATGCGCAGAGACAGCAACAGCAGCGGAGCCAGGATGCCGATGTCGGCGTAAGTGGGCATCAGGCCGATCAGCAGACAGGGGCCGGCCATCATCAGGATGGTGAGGCTGAACACGCGCTTGCGGCCCAGGCGGTCGGCGAAGTGGGCCATCAGGATGCCGCCCAGCGGCCGAGCCAGATAACCAGTGGCGAAGATGCCGAAGGTTTGCAGCAGGCGCAGCCATTCGGGCATGTCGGGCGGGAAGAACAGCTTGCTCAGCGTGGTGGCGAAGAAGGCGAAGATGATGAAATCGTAGATTTCCAGCGCGCCGCCCAGCGCGGCCAGGCCCAGGGTCTGGTAGTCGGCGCGGGTGAGCGGGGTGGAGCGGGAGTCAGTCATGGATCAATCACGGAGTGCTGGGATGCCTGTCTGCGGCATCGCTATGGTAAAGAGCGAGCCAGGCCTTGGCCGGAGGCTCGTTCGCGCATGGCCGCCAGTTTAGCGCGGGAATCGCATCCTGCGGGAATAATCATATTCTGTTTGCATTTTTCGTCCGAATGAAATCAGGTCCGCCTTATCGGGTGGGCAGCAGGTTTTCCGCAAGAAAGTCGATGAACACCCGCTGTTTGGGCGGCAGATGGCGGCTGGCGGGCCAGACGGCGGAGAACTTTCCGGGTTCGGCCGCCCAATCCTCCAGCACCGGCCGCAGGCGGCCGTCGCCCAGCTCGCGGCGGACCGAGAAGTCCGGCAGCCACGCGATGCCCAGGCCGTCGCTGGCGGCGGCGGCCAGCGCTTCTATGCTGTTGCAGCTGAGAAAGGCGTTCGGTTGCGGCGGCGAGCCAGCCGGGACGCGCAGCGCCCATGGCTGCAATTGGCCGTTGTAGGGAAAGCGGTAGCGCAGGCAGGCATGGGCCTGCAAATCATCGGGCCGCTGCGGTTCGCCGCGGCGGCGGAAATAGTCGGGCGAGCCGACCAGCACGAAGCGGAACGGCCCCAGTAGCCGCGCCTGCAGCCTGGAGTCGTCCAGTTCGCCGCTGCGCACTGCCACGTCTACGCCTTCCGCCACCAGGTCCACCATGCGGTCGCTGAAGTCCAACTCCAGCGTGATTTCCGGGTAACGGGCGTGGAATTCGGGCAGCAACGGCGACAACATGCGGTGTCCGATCAGCGGCAAGCTGACTTTCAGGCGGCCGCGCGGCGCGGCGGCGCTGTGCGCCAGTTCCGCCGAGGCCTCGTCCAGTTCCGCCAGGATGCGGCGGCTGCGTTCGAACAGCAGCAACCCTTCTTGGGTCAGGCGGATGCGGCGGGTGCTGCGGTGAAACAGCCGCGCCGCCAGCTTGCCCTCCAGCCGGCTGACGCTTTTGCTGACGGCCGAGGCCGAAATGCCCAAGCGCTCGCCGGCGGCGACGAAGCTGCCCAGCTCCGCCGCGCGGACAAAGGCGAGCAGGCCGCTCAAGCTGTCCATGCCATTCATGCCGCGCCTCCTTTGCTGACAAAATTTCATTAATTAAATGACATTATGCCTGTTTTTACATGCAATTGCCCTGCCTATCATTTGCCGCATCAAAAAACGCGCTTGGCGATGGCCGCGCGCTGGATGAAAGGAGAGGCGAATGCAAAGAAAGCAAATGGAACGGCATGGTGGGAAATGGTCGGTGCTGGCAGCGGTCTGCTTGGCCGCGCTGGCGATGCCATGGAGCTTTGTCGGCGGCGCGGTGGCGACGCCGGCCATTGGGCGGGAGCTGGGCGGCAGCCCGCAGGCGCTGGGTTGGGTGACCAGCGCCTTCATGCTCAGCTTCGGCAGTTGCTTGATGGCCGCTGGCGCGCTGGCCGATCAGTATGGCCGCAAGCGCCTGTTCGGCATCGGCATCGGCTTGTTCGCGGCGTCGTCGCTGGCCATCAGTCTGGCGCCGGATTTGTGGTGGCTGAATGGCTTGCGCGCCGCGCAGGGGCTGGCCGCCGCCGCCGCGATGGCTGGCGGTTCGGCCGCGTTGGCGCAGGAATATGAAGGAGAGGCGAGGACGCGCGCCTTCAGTCTGTTGGGCACGACTTTCGGCTTGGGGTTAGCCTTTGGCCCGCTGTTGTCCGGTGGCCTGATCCAATGGCTGGACTGGCGCGCCATCTTCGCCTGCGGCGCGGCGATCGGTGCGGCGGCGCTGTTGCTGGCGCTGCCGCGCATGCGCGAATCGCGCGATCCGGATGCAGTGGGGCTGGATTGGCCGGGCGCGCTCAGTTTCACCTCGATGCTGGCCTTGTTCACGACCGCGCTGCTGCAGGGGCCGCAGCAGGGATGGCGCAGCCTGCCGGTGATGGCGCTGCTGGCGGGAGCGCTGGCCTTGCTGCTGGCCTTCATCTGGCTGGAGCGGGGAGCGGCGCGGCCGATGCTGGATTTGTCCTTGTTCCGCTACCCGGCCTTTGTCGGCGTGCAATGCCTGCCGCTGGCAACCAGCTATTGCTATGTCGCCTTGCTGGTGCTGCTGCCCTTGCGCTTCATCGGCGTGGATGGGCAAGGGGAGGCCGAGGTGGGCTTGTGGATGCTGGCGCTGTCGGCGCCGATGCTGGCGATGCCGTCGCTGGCGGTATGGCTGACGCGCTGGCGTTCAGCCGGCTTCATTTCCGCGGCGGGCTTGCTGACGGCTGCGCTGGGGTTGGCCGGCCTCAGCCAGGCTCAGGCGGGCTCGCCCGCCATGGCGCTGGCGCTGCTATTGATCGGCGGCGGCAGCGGATTGCCTTGGGGGCTGATGGATGGCTTGTCGGTCAGCGTGGTGCCCAAAGAGCGTGCCGGGATGGCCAGCGGCATTTTCAGCACCACCCGGGTGGCGGGCGAGGGCATGGCGCTGGCCGCAATAGGCGCGTTGATGGCAGGCCTCACCGGCAGAGCGCTGGCCGATGCCGGCCTGAACGCGTCGGCCGCCGCAGTGCAGCGGCTGGCGTCGGGCAATTTGTCGCAAGCCCATGCGCTATTGCCGATGGCGGACATCGGACGGTTGATTCATGCCTATGACTGGGCTTTCCAGCGATTGCTGTATCTGTTGATCGCCTTGACGCTGTCGTCGGCGTTGATGGCGCTGGTTTTGCTGGAGCGCGGCAAGGGTGAGGCAGGCGTTGCCTGACGGGGGCAATGAAAAAAACGCTCCGCATGAGTGGGGCGTCGGGCCTAAGGAGCTTGCTCCATTTGATGGCCAGCTTTGCGTGCAACAATTTGATTTTAATTTGGACTATTTTGAACTCAGGCGGCGCCATGAAGACTGGATGCGTGAAGTTGAGGCTTCGGCGCCGTGCACGTCCATTGACAAGCATCTCAAGTGAGGGCTGCTTGGGAGCGAAGAGCGCGACGCTCTTGCTTGCGTGCGAATCCGAATTCCCTTCAAGCTCAGCTCTCAATATCCGGGGCTTCCGGGCAGACTCTGTTGCGCCCCCCCTCCTTGGCCTGATACAGGGCTTCATCTGCCCGCTTCACCAGATCGTCCGCTGTTTCTCCCTTGCGCAGAACCGCAACGCCGAAGCTGCTGGTCTTGCTGCCAATCTCGGCAAAGACATGCGCTTGCACGCTGGCGCGCAAGTGCTCGGCCAGGCGCAACGCCTGTTCCAGAGTGGTCTGAGGACAAAGTATCAGGAACTCTTCGCCACCCCAACGACCGACGGTGTCGGTCGCCCGCGCCGCGCGTCTCAAGATGCTGGTGAATTCCCGAAGCAGGATGTCTCCAACCAGATGTCCACGGCTGTCGTTGACGGACTTGAATTTGTCGATGTCGGCCAGGATCACCGCAAGCGGGCGGCTGTCAGGGTCGGCCAGCGGGATGGCGCTCTTGAAAGCCTCATCCAGGCCTCGTCGGTTGACCGCGCCGGTCAGCTTGTCGGTTATGGCCAGCTGGGCTAGCTGCCGGTGAGCTTCGAGCAGCTCGGTCGTTCGCTGCGTGACTTCCTGGCTCAGGATCTCGTTGTGGCGAACCTGGAATTCGTGCGCGGTTTGGAGTCGGCCATAGGCATCGTTGAGCCTATCGACCAGCACGCTCAGCTCATCGTACGGCCCCTGCGGGCCACGGCGCAGCACAAAGGGCGTGAAACGCTTCCCCGGCTCGAAGGACTTGGCGAACTCCGCCATCTGCGTCAAATGTCGCGTGATCATCCATGAGATCAGCAAGAGGATGCTGATCGAAGTCACCAACGACTTGCCGCCCTGTGTCGCCAACACGATGCCGATGCGATCAAGGGTGCGGCGATAGAGCGTGTGCAGATTGGGCTCAATGTAGATCTTGCCGACGACCACTCCATTGCGCCGCAAAACGTACTCGAAGAGCCTCCCCGCGTCGGGATCAAGCTTCCCGGTTTTCAGCGCGGCCGACTGGCTGGGGCCGTAGTGGATCGTGGCGCCGGCGACCCAGGGCGAATGACCGATGCCATCGAGCTGCACCTGCATGCCGGCGACGTTGAAGTTCCAGGCCGCATCGGCAAGGCCAGGCAGCTGGCTCTGTTCGATGTAGCGCATGCCCTGCTCGAGTTCGGACACATCGCTTCGGTAGTCGAAGAATAGTTGTACAGAGGTCGCGATTAGCGCTGCCGTCGTGCTGATGCCGATGATCCAGACCAGCATGCGTCGCGCAAGTCCACGCGGGGCGAGGAAAATCAAAAGGAAATTGCGCAGTCGGGCGCTATCTCTGGTCTGGCGATTTGCGTCCATGCTTACTTGGCCTGTCTACGAAATGGCGAATAGCGGGCGTAGACCTCCTCGTACCGTTTGGCGGCTTCCGGGTCAAGCAAGCGGGCTTCCGCTTCGATCCATGGCGGACGCCTGCCAGCCTTGGCGACGATCTCATTGACCCGCTTGACGATCTTTCGTCCCCACGGTCCCTTGGTGCAAGCCGCATACCCTAGCGTGTATTCAGAATGGCCGGCGATTGGAAGGTAAATAAATTCGACTGATGTGGGCAGTTTCAAATGCCTGGCGAACCAATAGACCTCGTCCGGATAGGCGATGATGTAGTCCACCCACCCGCTGGCCAACTGGCTGAAAGGCGCCACGTCGTCGGCGCTCGTCTGGAGGATGTTCTTTTGTCCGGCCGCAGCCGTGAAAGCCGACAGAATCACAGGGGGATATCCCCGCATCTCTTGGCGGACGGTGGTCAACGATATCTCATGCATCAGCCGGGCGATGTCTACGGCCCCGTCGGCATTGCGGTAAGCCGCCAGGCGGGCCGCCCGATCGGATCGCACGACGACGTAATACGGCAGCACGAATTCGACCGGCTTGCTGAATTCCATATACGCTTCACGCTCGCTGGTTTTGAGCAGGCTAGGCTGGCAAACGTGCTGGTCCTGCTTCATCAGGCCGGAGACGCGAGCCAGGCTGGCGCGTTCGATCACGCTGTTGTACTCGGGCGTGCGCTCAATGAAATATCGCAGAAAAACGTCAGCGTACCCTTGGCCCTTGTCGGGGCCGTCGGTGATGGTGACCGGTGGATTGCCCGGCATTTGCCATCTGATGGTGTTGTCGTCGGCCCGAGCGTTGGCGCTTATCATCAGATGGCACAGCGCCATCCCTGCGCCAATGAACGTCCAGAAAGAAGCGGCTCGCATCTTCCCGGCGGTGGCTTTCAACATTTCCGTATTCCTTTAAATACACTTGCGATCGTACCTATTGTCCCTGGGGCGACGCGACATCCGCCCGCAAACCCCGATGGGGCGTTTCTCAAGGCGCCAGCAAATTTGGGCAGTGCCGCAGTTGCGCTGGCGCATCGCTGATTGTGCCGCCGCGAGCGACGCACTGGTCGGGCGGTAGCGGCGTTTTCCGTTCGACAAAGCGGACAAGCAGGTCGAAGGCATGCTGCGCGTGCGGCTCGATCAGCTCAAGCTGAGGGAATGTGTTCGTGTAGCTCTCGACATGATTGCCGTTCTGGATCTCGTAGAGGCGATAGGCTTGGGCGTGCTTGCCGCCTTCCGCGGCAACCAGCCGCGCATAGGCTCGCGCATGGTGGTCGATGGGCAGCAGCGCATCCATGGTGCCGGCGACCGTGATCAGCGGACGCTTGATCTTGCCGCTGGTGGCGATGGCCGCCACATTGCGGCCCACTGTCGAGGCGGACAGCCTCGCCAAATAGTTGTACCTGCCTAGCCCAGCGCCATAGGTGTTGTAGTCAGGATCCAAGCGTTTTTGCCATTGGCACTGCGTGGGCTGCCAGAATGAGCCATAGTGATTGCCCCATAGTGAGACCCGGCCATTCGCTGTGTCGGCGGCGAGATCGGGTGGATAGCCGGCCGCCATGATGTTCAGCGCGGCGGTGCTGGTCGGCGAGCGGCCGGTGGCGAGATAGTCGGGGTAGTTGAGGATCGCCGGTGGCAGGCCCGTCAGCAGGTTCGGCCCGCGGGGATCGACGAAAGTGCCCGCCCACTCCACGCCGCCGTCGAAGTATTCCGGCGCGGTTTCGATCGCGCGGCGCACCTGATAGCCGCCGTTCGAGGTGCCGACCGCATAGGTATAGCGTGGCTTGTGGCCATACTGCGCCTCTACGCCGCGGTGCGCGAGATCGGAGGCCATCACCATGAAGTCGCGCCAGCGGGTGAATTCCTGGCCAGGATCGTCGTCGTAGTAGTGGACATAGTGCGGATCATCCGGAGGCCCGGTTCGGCAGGCTAGCGGATCCGCCGCCGTGCTCGCGTGCGCGCTGAGCACGCCCTTGTTCTGCGATGCATAGGCATAGCCCTGCTGCAGCACGTAATCGCTCCAGACGAAGTCGCCGTTGAATTCGCTGCGGGCGCCGGAGGCGCCGGCAACCACGAGGCGGCCATTCCAGTCCTTGGGCAGCCGCAGCAGGAAGCGCGCCTGCCCCAGCGGATCCTTGGCGAAGCGAGCCTGAATCTGCAGGCCGGGGACCGCTTTCTTGATGGGCGGCCTGCGGGCAGGATCCGCCACGAGTATGTCGCGGTCGGCACGCGGCATGAACGCCAAATCAGGCAGGCCGGGCAAGGAGTTATCTTTTGGCGTAGTGCTGGGGTTTCGGGTCGTCAGATCGGGGCTTTCGACGCAACTGGCGTCGGCGAGCTGAGGGCCTAATTTTCGGAGCAGGCGTTCGCAGGAATGCTGCGCGCCGGCAGTGGCCGCGCCGGCGAGGATCAGCAGGGCAAGGGCAGTGGCCGTTGATTTCCACATGACTCGTTTCCTTGGTTTGATGTTTCAGTAGCCGGCTTGGCCGTAATCGCTCGGCAACCCAACGGGCACGCAATGCCATTGGTGATGCAGAATAACTGAATCGTTTATCCTTTCCTAGACACCTCAAGAGCCTTGCGCCAGGTCTAGTAAGGAGGCGTCATGAGCAAGTCGCAGTCCACCCCCGACTCAAGAGTGTCTAGAGCAGCAGGGCCGATGAAGATGTTGCCAAACGGAAAAGAAAAAAGCCCGCAATTATGCGGGCTTGTGAATGTTTTGGCGCCTGTAGGCGCCAGACGTCAGATCATTCCCACTCGATTGTCGCCGGCGGCTTGCCGCTCACATCGTAGACCACGCGGTTGATGCCGCGGACTTCGTTGATGATGCGGTTGGACGCGCGGCCCAGCAGGCTGTACGGCAGCTCCGCCCAGTGCGCGGTCATGAAGTCGCTGGTCACCACGGCGCGCAATGCGACGACGTAGTCGTAAGTGCGGCCGTCGCCCATCACGCCGACCGACTTCACCGGCAGGAACACGGCGAAGGCTTGGCTGGTCAGCTCGTACCAGTTCTTGCCGGTCTTCTCGTCGACAGTGTTGCGCAGCTCTTCGATGAAGATGGCGTCGGCCTGGCGCAGCAGGTCGGCGTATTCCTTCTTCACTTCGCCGAGGATGCGCACGCCCAGGCCCGGACCCGGGAACGGGTGGCGGTAGACCATGTCGTGCGGCAGGCCGAGCGCCACGCCCAGCTGGCGCACTTCGTCCTTGAACAGCTCGCGCAGCGGCTCCAGCAGCTTCAGGTTCATGTCTTCCGGCAGGCCGCCCACATTGTGGTGGCTCTTGATGGTGTGCGCCTTCTTGGTCTTGGCGCCGGCCGATTCGATCACGTCCGGGTAGATGGTGCCCTGGGCCAGCCACTTGGCGTTGGTCAGCTTGCCGGATTCGCGGTCGAACACTTCGATGAATTCGGCGCCGATGATCTTGCGCTTTTTCTCCGGGTCGCTTTCTCCGGCCAGCTTGGCCATGAAGTCCGCTTCGGCCTGCACGTGGACAACCTTGACGCCTAGGTTCTGGGCGAACATTTCCATCACCATCTTGCCTTCGTTCAGGCGCAAGAGGCCGTGGTCGACGAAGACGCAGGTGAGTTGATCGCCGATGGCGCGGTGGATCAGCGCGGCGGCCACAGAGGAATCCACGCCGCCGGACAGGCCGAGGATCACTTCTTCGTCGCCGACTTGTTCGCGGATCTTCTTCACCGCTTCGTCGATGTAGTTCGGCATGGTCCAGCTGGGCTTGCAGCCGGCCACGTGCAGCACGAAGCGGTGGATCATCTCGGTGCCGCGCTTGGTGTGGGTCACTTCCGGGTGGAACTGCACGCCGTAGAAGCCGCGGGCTTCGTCCGCCATCGCCGCGTACGGGCAGGACGGGGTTTCGGCGATCACCTGGAAGCCGGCCGGCAGCGCTGTCACCTTGTCGCCGTGGCTCATCCAGACGTCGAGGAAGCCGTTACCGGCGTCGTCGATCTGGTCCTGCAGGCCTTCCAGCAGCTTGGAGTGGTGACGGGCCTTGATCTGGGCGTAGCCGAACTCGCGCTTGTCGCCGCTTTCCACCTTGCCGCCCAGGGTCTGGGCCATGAACTGCATGCCGTAGCAGATGCCCAGCACCGGCACGCCCAGCTCGAACAGCTTGGGATCGGCCTGGTAGTCGGACTCGTACACCGAGTTGGGGCCGCCGGACAGGATGATGGCCTTGGGCGCGAAGGCCTTGATCTCTTCGATGGGCATGTCGAAAGAATGAAGCTCACAGTAAACGTGAGCTTCGCGTACGCGGCGGGCGATCAGCTGGGTGACCTGAGAGCCGAAGTCGAGAATGAGGATCTTGTCCATGCCTATCCTTGAAAAGTAATGCAGGCCGTTAAGGCCATTATCGTCAATGCTAAAAATAATTCCGTGGTTTCCGGGTGCTCAATCTTCGCTGGGCGGCAGCCGACGCGGCGGTTCCGAGCGCTCTGGCACGCGGTCGCTGCGGGCGGCCAGCAGCAACACGCCCATCAGCACCATGCCCAGCGCCACGAAGTGGGTGGCGCGCAGGCCAAGCTGGTCTATCGCGTAGACGCTGGCGCCGGCATAGGCCAGCATCGGGCTGGTGACCAGCGTGGACTTGTTGAAGCCGTCAAGCGCGAATAGCAACACGCCCGCCGCGAACAGCAGCAGGGCGAGCAGGGTGGAGGTATTGGGCAGCAGGGCGGTGCTTTTCAGCAGCCATACGCTGCCGACGCAGATCAGGGCGATGGGAAGAGCCGCGCCGCGCTTCATCATGCCGCGCCCCGCTGGTTCTTCATCACGCGCTGCTTCTCGCGCTGCCATTCGCGGTCTTTTTCGGTGTCGCGCTTGTCGTGCAGCTTCTTGCCTTTGGCGAGGCCGACTTCGGCCTTCACATTGCCTTTGGTGTAGTGCAGATCCAGCGCCATCATGGTGTAGCCGGCGCGTTCCACCTTGCCGATGAAGCGGTTGATCTGCTCTTGCGACATCAGCAGTTTGCGCGGGCGGACAGGGTCCGGATTGACGTGGGTGGAGGCGGACTGCAACGGAGTGATGTGGCAGCCGATCAGCCAGAAGGCGCCGTTTTTCCAGTCGACGTAGCTTTCTTTCAACTGGACGCGGCCGGCGCGGATGGCCTTGACTTCCCACCCTTCCAGCACAAGCCCGGCCTCGAGTTTTTCCTCGATGAAGTAGTCGTGGAAAGCCTTGCGGTTCTGGATGATGCTCATGTGTGGCGGGTTCCTTTGAATCCGACATTGTATCAGAAGCCGGGCCGCAACCAAAATCGTGTCTTTTCAGTGGTTTGATGTGAAAGGACTTGGCCGCGGTCGCGCCGTGAAGCCTGGATGGGCGGCGGTAGGCGCTTTTTGCTAGAATTGCGGCTTGATTGTCAGTTTCGAGACCCCGGCCGCGCCGGGTTTTTGCCGATGCAGCTTGTCGAAAAGAGCGTCCTGGTGGCGCATACGCCGGCGCAGATGTACGCACTGGTGGACGATATCGAGCACTACAGCCGCTTCCTGCCCTGGTGCGGCAAGACGGAGGTGCTGTCGCGCGATGGCGGCCAGGTGGTGGCCAGCCTGCACATCGATTATCTGAAGGTGCGCCAGCATTTCACCACCCGCAACCACAACGTGGAGAACGAATCGATCCGGATGGAATTGGTGGAGGGGCCGTTCGAGTTGTTGGAGGGCGTGTGGCATTTCAAGCCGCTGGGCGATTTTGGCTGCAAGATAGAATTCAGCCTGCGTTACCAATTCTCCAGCCGCATTCTGGAAAAGCTGATCGGGCCGGTGTTCGGCCACATTTCCGGCTCGCTGGTGGATGCTTTCATCAAGGAAGCGGACAGGAAGCACGGTGATGACTGAGGGGTTGAGCGTGGAAGTGGCTTATGCCCGGCCGGATCGGCAGTGGCTAGTCGAGGTGAGCCTGCCGGCTGGAGCTGTCGCGCTGGACGCGGTGCGCGCATCAGGCATTCTGGCGTCGTGCCCGGAGCTGGACGAGGCGGCTTTGAAGCTGGGCGTGTTCGGCAAGGCCGCCAAGCCTGACGCCGTCTTGCGCGATCATGACCGGGTGGAAATCTACCGTCCGTTGCTGGCTGATCCCAAAGAAGTGCGCAGGCGGCGCGCGGAGGCGGGTAAGACGATGAAAAAGGGTGGTTGAGCCTGGCGGGTGGGAGAAAAAAAGGATGGCCTGGAGGCCATCCTTTTTTATTGGGGAAGCGCGGTTCAGCCTGGCATGTCTTCGGCCGAGCAGACGCGGTTCTTGCCGTTGATCTTGGCCTGGTACATCGCGTGGTCGGCGCGCTCCAGCACGTCGGCTTCTTGCTCGCCCAGGTGCCAGCGCGCGACGCCGGCGCTGAAGGTGATCAAGAGCTTGTCGTTGTTGGCCAGGAAGAAGGTTTTGGTCAATTCGCGCTGCAGCCGTTGCACGGCTTGCACCGCTTCGGTTTCCGGCGTGTCCGGCATCAGGATCACGAACTCCTCGCCGCCGAAGCGGGCGACGATGTCGGCCGGGCGCAGGGTGAGCTTGATGGTGTCCACCAGATATTTCAGCGCGTCGTCGCCAGCCAGGTGACCGTAGCGGTCATTCAACTGCTTGAAGTTGTCGACGTCGATAAGCGCGACTGACAGCGGCGCGGCGGTGCGCTCGGCGCGGCCGATCTCGCGCTGGAAGTACTCGGCCAGGCCGCGGCGGTTGTAAGCGCCGGTCAGCTGGTCTTCCTTCACTTTGGCGCTGGCGGCCTCCAGCGCGGTTTCCAGCTCGCTGATGCGGTGCTCGGCAGCCTCCACTTGTTCTTTGGCGGAAACCAGCTCGTCGCGGGAGCGAGTCAGGTCCAGTTGCATGATGGAGGTGTCTTCCATCAGCGAGCCTATGATGCCGCTCAATTCGTCGACGTCCGGCATTTGCTTCAGCTTTTCGCTGTGTGCTTGGATCTTGCCGTGGAATTCGTCGGTGCTGTCGGTCATCATCGCCAGCCGGCTGACGAAGCGGTCCAACAGCGCGCGCAGCGAGCTGGCGGCTTCGTCCAGCGAGGTCTTCAGCATGCCCTGCTTGCGGATCACCTCTTTCAGGCTGGTTTCCAGCTGGTAGATCTGCTGCATCGACAGCGGCTCGTGAGACAGGATTTCCTGCAAGGAGCCGACCTGGCCGAGAAGGTATTCGTCGGAGCGGTTCAGTTCGGCTACATTGTCCAGCATCAGCTTGAGCAGGTTGGCGAGGCCGCTGGCCAGGCGTCCTTCCTGCTGGGATTGCAGCTCCAGCTTGATCATGAACGCCCGGAGTTTGGGCATGAACACGTTCAGGCTGGCGTCGTCGGCGATGCCGTCCAGTTCTTGCAGCAGCGTCTCCAGGCCGTCCACCAGATCGGGGTAGTCGGCCAGGCGCGGCTCCAGGCCATGCTTGAGCGCGAAGGACAGCGTGCGCTGCCATGCCTGCCAGCTGCTTGCGGTCTCGGCGGGCTGTTCGTCGTCGGCGTCTAGCGCGGGCAGAGGGTCGGGAGGCGGCAGAGTGCGGCTGGACGGCGCGGCGTTCCAGTTTTGCAGCAGAGCGACCAGCTTCTGGTTGAGCTCTTCGGGCTGGTTGCCGTAATTGATCAGCACCCGCTCCAGCGTGCTTTGCTTGTGGTGCTGGGGGAGGTCGGGCTGGCGCAGATCCCAGCTCTTGACCAGAGTCTGGATCAGTTGGCCCCAGCTTTGCGTTAATTGTTGGGCCGAGAAAATGCCGCGCAGGAAGTCGATGATCAACTGGGGGGCTTGTTCCCAGCGGTTTTCATCCAGCACCTGGCGCAAGCGGGTCATGGTGACCTTGGCCTGGACATTGTCCTGGGGCAGCGTTTCCAGAGCTCGCAACAGCAGCACTGCCAGTTTGTTGTCGCGCCCGATGGGGGTTTGCGTCAACTCATGGTAGACCCGCTCGAAGTTTTCAGGTGTCGGAAGCAGCTTGCGCATGGACAGCTGCTTCAGGGTTTCTCTTGCCACTTCGATGGGATTCTGTGTCGTCATTGCCCAAACCTTGGTGCTTTTAAGGCGGCCTGCCATCATCGGTCGTCAGTGGGTGGGTGTGCGTTATCGACGGTTCGCCGGAGAGGAGGACTTGCTGGGATCCAGCAACTGGAAAAACACCTCGCCGTTGCGAATCATGCCAAGTTCGTTCCTAGCTCTTTCTTCGATCGCGTCACTGCCTTGTTTCAGATCGCGCACTTCTGCATCCAGGGCGGCGTTGCGGGCGACCAGCTTTTGGGTGGTCGCCCGCTGTTCCTGCAGCTGCTTGTCCAGCTGCCAGACCCTGAGCCAACTGCCCTTGCCGAACCAAAGCGGCCATTGCAGGGCGAGGATCACGGTTACCAGGGTCACGGTCAGCCAGCGCATGCAATTACTTCAAATGGTAGAAAGCGGCACGGCCGGGGTAGTGGGCGGCGTCGCCCAGTTCTTCCTCGATGCGCAGCAGTTGGTTGTACTTGGCCATGCGGTCCGAGCGCGACAGCGAGCCGGTCTTGATCTGCATGCAGTTGGTGGCGACGGCGAGGTCGGCAATGGTGCTGTCCTCGGTTTCGCCGGAGCGGTGGCTCATAACGCAGGTATAGCGGGAACGCTTGGCCAGATCAACTGCTTTCAGGGTTTCCGACAATGTGCCGATCTGGTTGACCTTCACCAGCAGCGAGTTGGCTACGCCCTTGGCGATGCCGTCTGCCAGGATTTTGGGATTGGTGACGAATACGTCGTCGCCGACGATCTGCACCGTCTGGCCCAGGCGTTCGGTCAGCAGCTTCCAGCCTGCCCAGTCCTGTTCGGCCATGCCGTCTTCGATCGAGATGATCGGGTACTTGTCGGCCAGGTTTTCCAGGTAGTCGGCGAACTCTTCCGAGCTCAGCGACAGTTTTTCGGCGGTCAGGTGGTACTTGCCGTCGCGGAAGAATTCCGAAGCGGCGCAGTCCAGCGCGATCATCACGTCCTGGCCGGCCACGTAGCCTGCCGCGTCGACGGCTTCCAGGATCAGCTTGATCGCGTCTTCGTGGCTTTCCAGGTTGGGCGCGAAGCCGCCTTCGTCGCCGACGGTGGTGGCGTAGCCGTGGCGGTCGCAGATCTTCTTCAGGTGATGGAAGATCTCGGCGCCCATGCGCAGCGCTTCGCGGAAGGTTTGCGCGCCGACCGGAATGATCATGAATTCCTGGATATCCAGGGTGTTGTTGGCGTGTTCGCCACCGTTGATGACGTTCATCATCGGCACCGGCAGCGCCATCGGACCGGCGCCGCCCAGGTAGCGGTACAGCGGCAGGCCGGCGTCTTCGGCGGCGGCGCGGGCCACGGCCATGGAGACGGCCAGCATGGCGTTGGCGCCGAGGCGGGACTTGGTCTCGGTGCCGTCGAGTTCGATCAGGGTTTTGTCGATGAAGGACTGGTCGGAAGCATCCAAGCCGATGATGGCTTCGCAAATCTCGGTGTTGATGTTGTCAACGGCCTTCAGCACGCCTTTGCCCAGATAGCGGCTCTTGTCGCCATCGCGCAGTTCCAGGGCTTCCCGGGTGCCGGTGGAGGCGCCGGACGGCACCGCCGCGCGGCCCATGACGCCGGATTCCAGCAGCACGTCCGCTTCCACGGTCGGATTGCCGCGGGAGTCCAGGATTTCGCGAGCTACCACGTCAACGATCGAACTCATTGTCTTTCCCTTCATAGCTTTCAGTTGAACTTGCAGAGGGCGGTCCGCCCGACGGATCGGGCGGACATTACCAGCTGTGTATTACAGCGAGCGCTCAGCTTGGGATTGTGCCGCGCACGCTCGTCCGGCGCATTGAGCGTGGTCAGCAATCGCCGATCAGCCGGCTTGCTTGTCGGCCTGGTGCGCCAGCGCGGCCTTCACGTAGGCGATGAACAGCGGGTGGCCGTCACGCGGAGTGGAGGTGAATTCCGGGTGGAACTGACAGGCGAAGAACCAGCGGTGATTGGACAGCTCGATGGTCTCGACCAGCTTCTCATGGCCGGCGGAGCGGCCGCTGATGGTCAGGCCAGCCTGTTCCAGGCGCTGGATGTAGTAGTTGTTGACCTCGTAGCGATGGCGATGGCGCTCGGTGATCTCGGCATTGCCGTACACGCGCGCGGCCAGCGAGCCGGGAACCAGGTCGCATTGCTGGCCGCCCAGGCGCATGGTGCCGCCCATATTGGAGTTCTCGTCGCGTTTTTCGATCTTGCCGTCGTGGTTCACCCACTCGTCGATCAGCGCCACCACCGGGAAGTTGGTGTCGAGGTCGAACTCGGTGGAGTTGGCGCCGGCCATGCCGGCCACGTCGCGTGCGTACTCGATCAGCGCGATCTGCATGCCCAGGCAAATGCCGAGGTAGGGGATGTCGTTCTCGCGGGCGAACTTCACCGCCTTGATCTTGCCTTCCACGCCGCGCTTGCCGAAGCCGCCCGGGACCAGGATGGCGTCCATGTCGCGCAGCGATTCGGCGCCGTCGCGCTCGATCTCTTCCGAGTCGACGTAGATGATGTCGACCTTGGTGCGAGTGTGGATGCCGGCGTGCTTCAGCGCTTCGGTCAGCGACTTGTATGACTCGGTCAGATCGACGTACTTGCCCACCATCGCGATCTTGATCGCGTGGTCAGGCTTCTCGATCGCGTCGATGATGCCTTCCCAGGCGGACAGGTCGGCCTTGGGCAGATCCAGTTGCAGCTGTTCGGCGATGATGTCGTCGATGCCTTGGCCGTGCAGCATGGCCGGCACTTTGTAGATGGAGTCGGAGTCGTAGCAGCCGATCACCGCGTTCTCTTCGACGTTGCAGAACAGCGCGATCTTGCGTTTTTCGTCTTCCGGCAACTCGCGGTCCATCCGGCACAGCAGGATGTCCGGCTGAATGCCGATCTCGCGCAGCTCCTTCACCGAGTGCTGGGTCGGTTTGGTCTTGATCTCGCCGGCGGTGGCGATGTACGGCACGTAGGACAGGTGCACGTACAGCGTGTTCTTGCGGCCGTGGTTGGAGCGCATCTGGCGGATGGCTTCCAGGAAGGGCAGCGATTCGATGTCGCCCACGGTGCCGCCGATCTCGACGATGGCGACGTCGGCGTCAGCCGCGCCTTCGCCCATCTTCAGCTTGATTTCGTCGGTGATGTGCGGGATCACTTGGACGGTGCCGCCCAGGTAGTCGCCGCGGCGTTCCTTGGTAATGACCGATTCGTACACCTGGCCGGTGGTGAAGTTGTTGCTCTTCTTCATCTTGGCGTGGATGAAGCGCTCGTAGTGGCCGAGGTCGAGGTCGGTTTCCGCGCCGTCTTCGGTGACGAACACTTCGCCGTGCTGGAAGGGGCTCATGGTGCCCGGGTCGACATTGATGTAGGGGTCGAGCTTCAGCATGGTGACTTTCAGCCCGCGGGATTCGAGGATCGCGGCGATGGACGCAGCGGCAATGCCCTTGCCCAGGGAGGACACCACGCCACCGGTTACGAAGATGTACTTGGTCATGAGATTACGGCTCTGTGGGAATCCGGGATTTTACCCTGAAATCGAACGAAGTTGAATCACTTGCTGCATCTTGTTGCCGCCCTTGGCCGGCGCAGAATGCAACACTCACTATAGACACCCGGCGATAAAGCTCGCGTGGCTGTGGCGAATCCGTTACAATGCCCGCCGACTGTTTCATTAATTGAGAGAGCGCCCGTCAACGCGTCGGGTGCTCGTTCCGCTTGAATTACTGGCTTTTTATATGTTATAAAGCCAGCTTTTACCGGTTTTGGGAGTTTAACCATGGCGCGTGTTTGCAAAGTCACCGGCAAGCGTCCGATGACCGGGAACAATGTTTCCCACGCCAATAACAAGACTAAACGTCGTTTCCTGCCGAACCTGCAATATCGCAAGTTCTGGGTGGAAAGCGAAAACCGCTGGGTGCGCCTGCGCGTATCCAACGCTGCACTGCGTACCATCGACAAGGTGGGCATTGATGTAGTGCTGGCTGATCTGCGCGCTCGCGGCGAGATCTAAGCGGTCAACCAGATAAAGCACTGAGGTATACATCATGCGCGATAAGATCAAGCTGGAATCCACTGCTGGTACCGGCCACTTCTACACCACCACCAAGAACAAGCGCACCATGCCGGAAAAGATGGAGATCAAAAAATTTGATCCCGTCGCCCGCAAGCATGTTCTGTACAAGGAAACCAAGCTGAAATAAGCTGGTTTTCTGGTTGGTAAAGAGCCCTTCTCTGGTGCACGGAGAAGGGTTTTTTGTTTGCCCGGCGGGTTTTGCCGGTAGTGCGCGAAAAAAGCCAGTCGCATGACTGGCTTTTTTCATTGGGCAGTGGGTTTTGTCAGGATTCGGCTTGGCGGAAGATTTTTCTCGCCAGCAGCAGGTCCTGCCAGGCCTTGGCCTTGTCCGGCTGGTTGCGCAGTAGGTAGGCAGGGTGGTAACTGACCACCAGCGGCACGCCCTGGTAGCGATGCACCTTGCCGCGCAGTCTGCCGATGGAGTCTTCGGTTTCCAGCAGCGTCTGTGCGGCGAAGCGGCCCAGTGCGATGATCAGTGTCGGCTGGATATGGCGAATCTGTTGCAGCAGATAGCCATTGCAAGCGGCGATTTCGTCCGGGGCGGGATTGCGGTTGCCCGGCGGGCGGCATTTGAGCACGTTGGCGATATAGACGTCTTGGTCCCGGTCCAGCCCGGCGGCGGATAGCATGTTGTCCAGTAGCTGGCCAGCGCGGCCGACGAAGGGCAGGCCCTGGCGGTCCTCGTTTTCGCCTGGCGCTTCTCCTATCAGCATCCAGCGCGCCTGGGGGGTGCCACGGCCAAATACCGTCTGGGTGCGGGTTTCGCATAGGCGGCAGTCCTGGCAGTCGGCGACTTTGCGTTGCAGCAGGGGCCAGTCCACAGGGACGAGTTCTGCGTGAGCTTCGGCGCGCAGCGGCTCGGTCGTGGGCGCGCGTTCGACGAGGCTCGAAATGATAGGGGTTGGTTCAGGAGCCTGCGCTGCGATCTGAGGCGCTTCCGGCGGCGCAGCCAATTCCGCGCGGTGAGCGGGAAGGGGGTCGGGTGGGGTTGCGGCCATGGCCATGGCGGGTGGCTCGGTTTGTGCGACGGCAGTTTGCAGCGACTGGCGCAGCAGTTGCGCCGGGTGCTGCCCGAACCATCCGGCACGGGGCTGCCAGGCCGGTCCCAGGCCCATTTCCTGTTGCTGCAGGCTGGCGCGGTTCATAGCGATGCCTCCATCAGAATCGCGTGCTCGCGGCCGCCGTTGACGGGATAGTAGTTTTTGCGCAGCCCGCACTGGCGGAAGCCGCAGCGCTGGTAGAGCTTGCGGGCCGGCGCATTGCTTTCCCGCACTTCCAGAAACAGCCTGTGGCAGCAATCGTCGCGTAGGTTTTGCAGCATGGACTGCATCAGTTGCAATCCGAAGCCTTGGCCCTGGTGTTCTTTGGCGATGACGATATTGAGAATTTCCGCCTCGTCCAGCACGCGCATGATCAGCGCGAAGCCCATCAGCGAGCCGTCGTCGCCGAATAGGCCGTAGCAGGGGTAGTCGGCAGCCAGACTGTCACGGTATAGGCCGACTCGCCACGGGTGCGGCGTCGCCTGTTGTTCCAGGTCGGCCAGCTGCTGCGGATCCGTGGGGCGGAAGAGGCGGACCGTGCTCATCGGTTGCGAGCCTGCTGTTGTTCGATCGAAGTCAACGCCACCTTGTTGCGCACGTAGAGCAGTTCGGCCTCGCGTGGATGGCGAGCGGGGTAGCGGCCGCTTTCCGCCAGCCGGATATAGGCGGCGGCATGAGGGCGAGAGTGGGGCGATAGCGGCAGACGTTGTCGGGCGTCGGCCAGTAGCTGGGGGTAGCTGTCGAAACCGTCGCCGGCAAGCATGGACACGCCTTCGGGCAGCGACACGTCTTCGGGCGAGACGACTGCGATCGGGCTGAGCCGTTCCCAGTCAGGTCCGACGCGGTAGAGTGCGCTGTATACCTGCTGCATGCGGGCGTCGAAGCAAACCTGCACCAGCCCATTACCGGCCTGCCAGGCCAGATTGTCCAGCGTGGGTATGGCGGTGACGGGCAGGTCGGCGGAGTAGGCCAGGCCCTGAGCGACGCCGCAGGCGATGCGCAGGCCGGTGAACGAGCCCGGGCCCTGTCCGAATACGATGCCGTCCAGCGACGACAACGCGAAGCCGGCTTCGGCGAGCAGGCGCGACACCTCCGGCAGCGTGCGCTCGGCGTGCTTTTGCGCGACGCATTCGTGGAAGACCAGCGTTTCCGTTTCCAGGCTCAGCGCCAGGGAAAGATAGGTGGTGGAGGTGTCTAGGGCTAACAGTTTCATTGGGCTTGATACAACCTTGCAAGGCTGGGAATTATAAGCCCAGTTCCTCGACCCAGGCGAGCGCGGAGATGTGGGCTTGGTTCAGCTGTTCGCTGGACAGGCCCAGTTGGTCGCATAATTGCGGCACGCCGTCCAGCTCCCCGTCCTCGCAGGCGCGGGCCAGCTTCAGGTAGAGGCTGATCGCGCCGCGCTCGTGAAGCAGGGCGTCCATGACTTGAGGCGGAAGCTGCAGGTGCTCGATGATCTTGTCCATCGGCATGTCGAATAGCACGTCTAGCAGGCTGAACAGCCCGACGATGAATAGGTTGTCGTTGACGTCGTGGCGCTCGCCCAGCTCGACGCCCAGCAGCTCCATGAAGCGGCCGCGTGTGATGGCGGTCTTTTGCAGGGCTGGCGGAGCGTTGTTGTCGTCGGAGGCGGTCACCAGCAGCAAGGTCAGCCAGCGGTAGAGCTTCTGGTAACCCAGAACGGTCACGGCATGAGAGAAGGAGCTGATCGTGGTGTTGAGGCCGGCGGCGGCGGAGTTGACGTAGCGCAGCAGCTTGTAGGATAGCGCGACGTCGCGTTTGAGCACCTGTTCGATGTCGCGGATGTCGGCGTCTATGCGCAGCAGGTTCAGTAGCTCCAGCGTGTTGCTGAAGGCTGGATGAATCACTTTGGCCGCCAGCGTTTCGGGACGGGCGAAGTAATAGCCTTGAAAGCCGTCCATGCCCAGCTCTTTGCACAGATGGAACTGGGCGTGGGTTTCCACCCGTTCGGCGATGCGGATCAGCGGATAGCTGCGCAGGCGCGCGGCCAGCATCTGGAAGCGGGTGGTGTCCTGGCTCTGAATATCCAGCTTGACGTAGTTGGCGAGCTCCAGAAAGGCCGCGGCCGGAGACTCGAAACTGAAATCGTCCAGCGCGATGCCGAAGCCCATCGAGCGCAGATGGCGCGCGCGGGAAAGCAGCTCATTGCTGGGGACGATGCGGGGCGACAGATCCAGAATGATGCGGCGAGGCGGCAGCAGCTCCAGAAAGTCGCTATTGAGCATGGCTTCGCCGACGTTGATGAAGGCCAGCTTGTTGCCGATCAGCCAGCTGGTGCCCATATTGTTGAGCGTGTTGACCAGCACGTCGGTGTCGGCCTGGAGCTCTGTGTGGCGACCGACGCCGACGGCATCCCCGTTGGGACGAAAAAGCAGCTCATAACCTATGAGCTGCTGGTTGCGGTTCAGTACCGGCTGCCTTCCTATGAAGGCGGTGTTGGTGGTCATCACTGCACCCTGTGTTTTAGGTGGCAATCATATCCGTCGTCCGCGCCTGGGTATTGTTGTTCTCGCTGGAGGCGAGAAGATCTTCCATGTCGAGCACCAGCACGACGGAGCCGTCGCCGGAAAGGGTGGCGCCGGCCACGCCTTTCGGGCGGATATTCTGCAACGGCTTGATCACCACGTCGTCACGGCCGACAAAAGAGTCGATTGCCAGAATGAAGGACTTTTCCGCGGACTGCATCAGCACGCCGAAGTAAGGTTTCTGGGTGGGCTCCCAGCTCAACAGGCTGGCCAGCGTTTTCAACGGCAGGATTTCGTCGCGCACTACGATGGTGGGCTTGCCTGACACTTCCTGGATCGCGTTGCCGTCGATGGTGATGATTTCGCGAACCATCGCCAGCGGTACGGCGAACGGCTGGTTGCAGGCGCGGACCACCAGCACGGGCAGGATGGCCAGCGTCAGCGGCAGCGAGATGCTGATGCGGGTGCCTTCGCCCGCCGCCGAGCTGATGTCGATCCGGCCATTCAGTTTCTGGATGTTGGTGCGGACCACATCCATGCCGACGCCGCGGCCGGATACGCTGGAAATCTGGTCCTTGGTGGAGAAGCCGGGTAGGAAGATCAGCTGTAGGCACTGCTTCTCGTCAAGAGTATTGGCGGTTTCCTGATCGATCAGACCCTTCTCGATGGCCTTGCGGCGCAACGCGTCCGGGTTCATGCCCTTGCCGTCGTCGGTGATCTCGATCAGGATGTGGTCGCCCACTTGTTCTGCGGTCAGTTGAACCAGAGCCTGCGGCTTTTTGCCGGAGGCGATGCGGTCTTCGGGAGATTCGATGCCATGGTCGACCGCGTTGCGGACCAAGTGGACCAGCGGATCATTCAGATCCTCGATCATGGTCTTGTCGAGCTCGGTTTCTTCGCCTGACAGCACCAGCTCCACTTCCTTGCCCAGTTGGCGGGCCAAATCGCGGGCCAAGCGCGGGTATTTCTGGAATAGGCGGCCGATCGGCTGCATGCGGGTCTTCATCACCGCGTTCTGCAGATCGCCGACCAGCAGGTCCAGCTGGCTGATCGCTTCGTCCAGCGAGCGCAAGGTGTTGGTGTCGCGATTGCCCTGCAGGATCTCGGTGCGCAGCGTGGTCAGGCGGTTCTTGGTCAGGCCGATCTCGCCGGACAGGTTGAGCACCATGTCCAGGCGCACTGTGTCGATGCGTATGGTGTTTTCCTGCGGGCCGCTGGCAGCCGGTCCACCGCCGCCGGTCTTGGCGGGGGCTGGCTTGGGCGCGGGTTTGGCAACCGCGGGAGGCTGGGGGGCGGGTGCCAGAGCTGCTGCGGCCGGGGTGGCAGCAGGCGCCGGTGCCGGTGTAGCGGGCGCTGCGGCAGAGGCTGGAGCTACGGCCTGATACAGTTGATTCCAGTCGGGACCGCTGCCAGAGGGGGCTGCTGCGGCTGGCGCAGCCGCTGGGGCCGCGACGACTGCTGGTTCAGGCGGAGCCTCGGCCGCGAGAGGCTGGCCTGCCAGAGCGGCGTCAAGCGCGGCGAGCACGCGGGCGTCGGCATCTCCGGGCATCAGGCCCTGGCTCAGTGTGCCGAACATATCGCGGACAATGCCGGTGGCGTCCAGAATCACGTCCATCACTTCCGACGTGATATGCAATTCGCCGTTGCGCAGCTTGTCGAACAAGTTTTCCGTGCGGTGGCACAGATTCACCATCGGGATGACGTTGAGGAAGCCTGCGCCACCCTTGATGGTATGGAAGCCGCGGAAGATGTCATTGAGCAGAGCCTTGTCTTCCGGGCGCTTTTCAAGTTCGACCAGCTTGTTGTCCACATCGGACAGGAGGTCGGTAGACTCCATCAGGAAGTCGCCTAGCAACTCTTCCATGCCGCCAAATTCGCTCATTTTTCCACCCCACGCGTTCTGCGTTGTCTTGCTTGCGTTGCTTTAGAAGCCCAGGCTTTCCAGCAGGTCGTCCACTTGCTGCTGGCTGTTGACCACATCGGTCCTGCCTTCCGGGTTGATGACCGGGCCGTTGAGCAGGCTGGTATTCAGCTCTCCCTTCTTTTCATCGGGGGAGAACTCAATCAGGAAGCTGACCAATTCGGTCTCCAGGATCTTGACCATGCCCATCATTTTCTTGATCACTTGACCCGTCAGGTCCTGAAAATCCTGAGCCATGACGATTTCAAGTAATTGGGCATTGGTAGCCTGAGTTTGATTGGGCACGTCTTTCAGATATTGCTGGGTTTCCGCTGCCAGATTCTTGAACTCTTCGATGCTCAGCAGATTAGCGAATAGCTTTTCCCAGCGCTCGCTTAGCGCCGTGGCCTGGCTTTCCAGCTTGTCTTGGAATGGCTTGGCGATATCGGTTGCGTTCAGCACGCGCTCGGCCGAGTTTTCGGTCAGCGTGGCGATGTAGGCCAGGCGATCTTTCGCGTCGGGAATGGTTTCAGCCACTTTTTCCAGGGACTTGTCGTAGCCCAGATCGCGAAGGGCGTCGTGCATCTTGCGGGTCATCTGTCCGATATGTTCATACATTGTCGAAGGACTGGTCTCGCTCGAGAACAATTTGGCACCAGCCTCTTCGCCTGCGGGGGCCGCAGCGGCGGGCGGTTCGGGTTCGCTACCTTGCTGCTGGGCGATGCTGTTGAACAGCGCCTCCAGTTCCGGCGAGTCTCCGTTCTCCATAATATGGTCCGGCACGTTCAATCC
This sequence comes from Chromobacterium piscinae, assembly GCF_021129175.1. Taxonomy (GTDB): domain Bacteria; phylum Pseudomonadota; class Gammaproteobacteria; order Burkholderiales; family Chromobacteriaceae; genus Chromobacterium; species Chromobacterium piscinae. The sequence goes on from NZ_JAJOHV010000003.1 coordinate 55,799, forward strand.
TCCTCAATGCAAATGCGGGCAGCTTTGTGTGATGCTGACGCTCAGGCTGGCTTGTTCATGTTCTGGAAGATTTTGCTCATCTTCTCTTCCATGGTGGCAGCGGTGAACGGTTTTACGATGTAGCCGCTGGCGCCGGCCATGGCTGCCTCAATGATGTTTTCTCTCTTGGCTTCGGCAGTAATCATCATGAACGGCAGATGCTTCAGCTGCGGGTCTGCCCGCACGGCCTTGAGGAGCTCGATACCCGTCATATTGGGCATGTTCCAATCGGAGACGACGAAGTCGAAGCTTTGGGTTTTCAGCTTATGCAACGCGACCTGGCCGTCTTCGGCCTCGTCGACGTTGGTAAAACCCAATTCTTTCAGCAGGTTGCGGACGATTCTGCGCATGGTGGAGAAGTCGTCCACGACCAGGAATCGCATATTCTTGTCTGACATCGAGGTATATCCTAAATTATCTATGTTCCATCAAGGCGCACATTGTAGCGACTACCTTTGCAGGAATGGAATCAAAGTTTCTGCCAGTACGCCCGGGTCGAACTTGGCAACGTAGGAATCCACCCCGACACTGGAGCCCATCGCGCGGTTGGCGTTGGACGACAGCGACGAGTGCATGATCACCGGAATGCCCTTGAAGCGCTGATCGGATTTGATCAGCTTGGTCAGCACGTAGCCGTCCATTTCCGGCATTTCGGCATCCACCAGAATGATTTTCAGGTAGTCGTGCAGGCATTCTCCATCGGCCCAGTTTCGGCCAGCCAGTACCTGCAGGCGATCCCAGGCTTCCCGGCCGTTGGTCGCTTGCTGGAATTTGATGCCCATCTTTTCCAGCACGCCGGTGATTTCCTTGCGGGCCACCACCGAGTCGTCGACGAAGAAGATGTACTGGTCGATTTCTAGCTGGGCGGTGGGCACGTCGGGCAGCCGTGGCTCGCCGACTACGCTGGCCAGAATCTGCTCTACGTCCAGAATGGAAACCAGTTTGCCGTTTTCCAGTTCGGTGACCGCGGTGATCAGGTTCTGATTGGTGCCGGCGGCCGCCATGATGTTTTCTGGCGCGCGCACCTTGTCCCAGTCGACACGGATGATGCGGTCAACCGAGTCAACCAGGAAGGCCTGGGTGCTTTTGTTGAACTCGGTGACGATCATCGTGTCGAACTTGCTGCCGCCGTGGTCATGGCCGATGAACTTGGCCAGCGAGATCACCGGGATGATATTGCCGCGCAACGACAGCACGCCTTCCACCCCGAACGGCATATTGGGCGTCTTGGTGATGGTCGGCGTCTGCGAGACTTCGCGCACCTTGAACACATTGATGCCGAATGTTTCGCGCGTTCCCAGCGAGAACAGCAGAATCTCCATCTTGTTGGAGCCGGCTAGCTTGGTCCTGGCGTCAACACTGGCGAGCAAGGAGGCGTCGGTGCTAGGCATGTCGTATCCCTATCCCTTGAAAATCTTGAAGAAGGCCTGTTAGTTGCTGGGTTCCAGTTTCAGCATCTGGCGCAGCTTGCTGGCGAGCTTCTGCGGTTCGAACTTCGATACGTAGGCGTCCACGCCGACGGATTCGCCCAGTTTTTGGTTGGACGAACCGGAAAGCGACGAGTGCATCAGCACTGGAATGCCGGCAAATCGCGGGTCGCTCTTGATCATCTTGGTCAGCATATAGCCGTCCATCTCAGGCATTTCCACGTCGGTCAGCACCAAGTGCAGCTCGTCGGACAGCTTGCGTCCGGCGGCCTCTGCTTGCTGGGCCATCTTCTGGAGGTCCTCCCAGCCGCGCATGCCGTTGATCGCCGAGGTATAGCGGATGTTCATTACTTCCAGCGTGCGTTCGATCTGCTTGCGGGCGACTGCGCTGTCGTCGGCGAAGAAGATACGGCGGTCTTCCTTGACCGGCTCAATATTGATGAAGCTGTGGCCGTCGTCGATGATGCTGGTTTCCGCCAACACCTTTTCCACGTCCATCATCATCACCAGCGTGCCGTTGTCCAGCTCGGTGACGGCCGTCACCAGGCCGGCCATGCGGTTGGTGATCATGTCCGGCGGCACGCGCATCGCAGACCAGTCTAGACGCAGAATGGTGTCCACCGCTTCGACCAGAAAGCCCTGGGTATGGCCGTTGTACTCGGTGACGATCATGATTTCCGGCCGATTGCTGGTCACGATACCGGAGTATTTGGCCAAGTCGATCACGGGTACCAGCGCGCCACGCAGGCTGACCATGCCTTCCACCGAGGATGGCATTTCCGGAGCGGAGGTGATCTCCGGGGTGCGCATCACTTCGCGGACCTTGAATACGTTGATACCAAAAATTTCTTTGCGACCAGTGCGCTGGTCATGCCCCAAGGAAAACAGAAGGATTTCCAGCTTGTTGGTGCCTGCCAGTTTGGTTCTGGCGTCGATTTTTTTGAGAAGCTCTGACACAGAAACCTCCACAGCATCTTTTGGAATGGCGCACTACTTCCCTTTATACGCCAGATATTGGTTTTTCCCGTTTTTTTTTGCTCTTGGCGACGTCAACTGCATGTTGGCGCGCTATGGGCTGATCATTATCATACCGTTTAAGTGGTTTTTACAAATGACAGTGAAGCGATGCCTACTATGGTTTCAAGCCTGAAGGATCAGCAGCAGCTCGAGGCCGCGTTCGAGCAATTCAATGCGGTTTCTAGTCAACTCATTGATGCATATAGACAACTTGAGGTCCAGGTCAATGTTTTGAACGCCCAGTTGGATGAAGCGAACAGTCAGTTGCGAAAACAGCGCGACGAGAACGCCGAGCTCGCCGAACGACTGGCGTCGCTGCTCAAAATGCTGCCCGCAGGCGTGGTGGAGCTATCGCCAGAGGGTAAGGTGATCGCCGAGAATCTGGCAGCGGAGTCTCTGTTAAGTGGTTGTTATATAGGAGAGAAATGGGAGATTTTGCTGGAGAGACTGCTTAGTCAGGAGGCCGATGGAAGCTTCGCGCAGGGCGGCGATGGCGAGCCTAGGCGTTTGACGCTGCAGTATCAGGATCTGCCGGCGTCGGGTGGACGGATTGTGCTTATTCACGACGTGACTCGGCTGCATCAGCTCAATAGCGAGCTTGCCCAGCAGCAGAATCTGGCGTCGATGGGCAGCATGGCGGCATCTCTGGCGCATCAGCTGCGGACGCCGCTGGCCAGCGCGATGTTGTATACGGCCAACTTGAAGCAGGATATTCCCCGCCCGGAAGACCGGGCGCGCTTTGTCGACAAGAGCTTGGCGCGCATGCGCGCGTTGGAAGGTTTGATCCAGAACATGCTTGGGTTTGTGCGCGGTCAGGTTTCATCGCTGGAGACGGCGAAAGTGGCCCCGCTGCTGGAGGATGTTTGCGCGGTGTTGGCGCCGCAGTGTCATGACAAAGGTGTGTTTTTTGATTGCAATCTATCCGCCGAGTCTGCCATAACGGTCTTGATAGACCGCAAGGCGCTGCAGGGGGCGTTGATCAACCTGCTGGAGAATGCTTTGCAGTTTGCGCCGTCAGGAGGAAGGGTTGGCCTGGCGGTGGTGCAGGATGGCGATGACGTCGTATTCTGCGTAGACGACGATGGCCCAGGAGTGGACGAGGCGGTCCGAGAGCGGATTTTCGAACCGTTCTTCACTCAGCGGCCCGGCGGAACGGGCCTGGGGCTGGCGATCGTGAAGAAGGTGGCTGAAGAGCTGGGGGGAAGTGTACGTTGTTACAATAAGGTGGCGGGCGGTGCCTGTTTCGAATTGAGGCTGCCGGCATCTCCGGCGTGATGCCGGATGCGTCCGTTCAATTTGTCAGCGAACCTAAGGAAAGCCGAGGACCAGTGATGAGACCGATAGTCAAAGTCGAGGGGAATGTCGGGAAGATGGTGCTGATTGGGCAGTTTGATTTCAACCTGCACAAGGAATTCCGACAAGCCAGCCAGGAACTGCTGGACACGCCCGATGTGCAGGAAATCCAGGTCGATTTCGATCAGGTGCCGTTTCTTGACAGCTCTGCGTTGGGCATGCTGCTGCTGTTGAAGGAGCGGGCTGCGGGACAGAAGAAAACGATGGTGCTGGTCAATTGCCGGGAGGCGGTGATGCAGGTTTTCGAGATCGCCTGCTTCAACAAGATGTTCACGATTCGGCCTGCTGCCTGAACATGAGCGTTGCTTGCGCCGCCGTCGGCATGCTCGCGCGGCGCGCGAGCTTATCTTCCAAGTTTTAGCCCGGTTCGGCTCTTGGTCAGAGGCGCTTTCGGCGCGGCCAAAGCGTTCCCTCCGGCCGCGGACTTGCGGCTTTGCTTTTGCCGAGGTTTTTTTGCCCATCGCTGAGGCATGCGATCTACGTAAAACGCTTGATTTTAAGCGCCTGTTGCTTGATTCGTCCGCATTTATGGTTGATCACGTAATAAAGGCGGCAGTGGGCATGATGCGCTCGAGCCAACCGGCCATGGCTGCGGATGAATGGGCCATCTCGATGGCGCTGGGTCGATCTTTCTTTGAATATTAATGACGTCGAGCTGGCGTTTCCGCCTACCTAGCCTGGAGGTCGCCGGCAGATTCCAGACTGGGGACGCTCCCGATGCTTGGTTGCGTCGGCATGGTCGGTTCGTTGGAGGCCATGCGAGTAGGGCCATGTGTATGTCAATAGGAGTCTCTCGATAACGGGAACGCCATGTCTAAGAAAATTCTCACGGTGGACGATTCCGCATCGATTCGCCAGATGGTCAGCTTCACGCTAAAGAGCGCCGGGTATGACGTGGCCGAAGCTGCCGACGGTAACGCGGGCTTGAGCAAGGCGCAGGGCATGCAGTTCGATCTGGTTCTGACCGACCAGAACATGCCGGGTATGGATGGGCTGACGCTGATCCGTTCGCTGCGCAAGCAACCCTCCTACAATGCCACTCCCATTCTCATGTTGACCACCGAATCCAGCGACCAGATGAAGGCGTTGGGCAGAGCCGCGGGCGCCTCAGGCTGGCTGGTCAAGCCATTCGATCCGCAAAAACTGCTGGACGTTGTGAAGCGCCTGGTTGGCTAACCCGGCCATTGCCAAGAGGGGACGATTGTGACGATCGATATGTCCCAGTTTCACCAGGTATTTTTCGACGAGGCGGAGGAACATCTGGCCACGATGGAATCGCTTCTTTTGGCGATGGATGTGGCTCAGCCCGAACAAGAAGATCTTCATGCGATATTCCGCGCCGCCCATTCGATCAAGGGCGGCGCCGCCACTTTCGGCTTTACCGAAATGGCCGAACTGACCCATGTGCAGGAAAACCTGTTGGACAGGGTGCGCAAAGGGGCGATGGGACTGACCGCGGAGATGGTGGATGCTTTTCTACAGGCGAAAGACGCGCTGCAGGCGATGCTCGCCGCGTACAAGAACGGCGAGGTGCTGGACGGAGAGCAGCGGGAGGAGATCCAGCGGCGGCTGGAGGAAATCGAAAGCCAGGCGACGGATTGCGGTGCCCTCGCGCTTGAGCAGGATATTCCCCAGGAGGCAGCGTCGCTGTGGACGTTGTTTCTCGAGTTGACGCCCTTTGCCAGCCAGGATATCCGTCCTCTGCTGGCGAACCTGGCGGCGCAGGGAGATCTGACCATCGTTCAAGAGGGCCGGCTGGATGACGAGCTGCCCTGGGTGGCAGTGTTCACGTCGTCTTTGGCTGCGGACGAGGTCGCCGAGTCGCTGGCGTTCACGCTGGCGGCGGAACAGTTCAGGGTCAGCGTGGACCGTGGCGGCGAAGGCGGGGACGCATACGGTTTTTTCCTGCCGGACGACCGAGTGGAGCCGGGCGGGCGCGGGCTGCCGGGGCACGTCTCCTATATGGATGACGATGGCGGCTTCGGCTTGTTCGAGCCGCTGCCCGGATTGGATGCGCCTGGCGAGGATGCCGGATCGCGGAGGTTGGCGCAGATGGAGCAGGATGGCAGCTTCGGTTTGTTCGAACCGCGGGCCTGCCCGGAGGGAAGCGGAGCGAAGGATGTAGAAGGCGATGGCTTCGGCTTGTTCGGCGGCGCGCCTGGCGTGGGCGCCGCAAAGGAGTCTGATGCCGCATCGCCGGAGGCGAAACCGGCCGCGTCGGCGCGCCCGCAGCCGGACAAGGGCGCTGCGGCGGCGGGCGAGAATTCGATCCGGGTCAATATCGAGAAAGTCGACATGCTGCTGAACTTGGTGGGCGAGCTGGTGATTACCCAGTCCATGTTGATGCAGTCCGGCAGCGCGCTGGACCCGGTGGAGCATGAGCGCTTGCTCAATGGCATCAGTTCCCTGCAGCGCAACTCGCGCGAATTGCAGGAGGCCGTGATGTCCATCCGCATGACGCCGATCGCCTTTGTGTTCAATCGTTTTCCGCGCGTAGTCCGCGATCTGGCGGGCAAGCTGGGGAAGCAGATCGATCTGAAAATGGTGGGAGAGAACACCGAGCTGGACAAAGGCTTCATCGAAAAACTATCTGATCCTTTGACCCACCTGGTGCGAAACAGCCTGGACCACGGCATCGAGTCGCCGGACGCGCGGGTGGCCAAGGGCAAGCCGCCAGCCGGGCGGCTGACGCTACGAGCCTTCCATCAAGGCGGCAGCATCGTGATCGAGGTAAGCGACGACGGTGCGGGACTCAACCGCGAACGCATCCTGGCCAAGGCGCGCGAGCGGGGCATGCCGGTCAGCGACAATATGTCCGATGCCGAAGTGTGGGGGCTGATCTTCGAGGCGGGCTTTTCCACTGCGGCCGAGGTGACCGACGTGTCCGGCCGCGGCGTGGGCATGGACGTGGTCAAGCGCAATATCCAGAACATGGGCGGCCGGATCGAGATCGACTCCATGGCCGACGTCGGCACCACGATGAGCATACGCCTGCCGTTGACGCTGGCGATCATGGACGGCATGTCGGTGAGGGTCGGGCACGAGATTTACGTGTTGCCGCTGGGTTTCATCCTGGAGTCGCTGCAGCCGGAGCCGGCGGCGATCAAGACGGTGGCCGGGCGCGGCGAGGTGGTGCACATCCGCGGCGAATACTTGCCCATCGTCGCGCTGGGGCGGTATTTCAATGTGGGCACGGCCAGGCAGCGGGCTGACGAGGGCATTCTGGTAATCGTGGAGGCGTCCGGCGCCAGGGTGGCCTTGCTGGTGGACGATCTGATCGGGCAGCAGCAGTTCGTGGTCAAGAATCTGGAAACCAACTACCGCAAGGTGGATGGCTTGTCCGGTGCCACGATACTGGGGGATGGACAGGTGGCGCTAATCCTCGACATCTCCACGATAGCCCGCAGCAATGGCGGCTCGCGCGGATCGGCCGCGCAGATGGCGGCCATCGTCGAATGACAGCCGGAGACGAGATATGCAACTGGACAATCTGAGCGATGCCCAGGCGAGGGGTGAAGGAGCCCGGGAGCTGCTGGTGTTCACGCTGGGCGACGAGGAGTATGGGCTAGACATCCTCAAAGTGCAGGAGATACGCGGCTACGACACGGTCACCCGCATCGCCAACGCGCCGGAGTTCATCAAGGGCGTGATCAATCTGCGCGGCAGCATCGTGCCCATCGTCGATCTGCGCCTCAAGTTCGGCCTGGGCGAACCGCATTACAACGAATTCACCGTGGTGATCATCCTCAATATCGGCAAGCGCACGGTCGGCATCGTGGTGGACGGCGTGTCCGATGTGATCCAGTTGAGCGAGGAAGCCATGCGCGCGCCGCCGGAATTCGGCTCCACCGTCGATACCGCTTATATCGAGGGGCTGGGCACGGTGGGGGAGCAGATGATCATCGTTGTCGATATCGAGCGTCTGATGCGCAGCGAGGAAATGGCGCTGACCGACGAAGTGGCTGCCCGGGCCTGAGGCCGGGTACCGAGTAGGGAGGAGAGCATGAGCGACATCAAGTTGAAGCAGCAGTTGACGCTGGGTATCGGCTTGCTGATGGTGGCGATGGCGGCTGCCCTGTATCTCGCCCAGGCGCAGTTGCATCGCCTGCAGGGCGCGGCCGACGATCTGGCCGGCGGCCAGGCGGCCCGGATCAGTCAGTTGGCGCTGGCCGGCCAGGCCCAGCAGGCATCGCAGCTGCTGGTGAGGCAGCTGGGCGGCTTGTTGCCCGAGGCCGCGCTGCCGGCGCAGCGCGCGGCTCAAGCGCCGCTGGACAATGCGCTGGACGGCGTGACCGGGCGTCTCAACAGCCTGTCGGCGCATGCTTCTGCCGACGCCAAGGCGCGGCTGGACGCCGCCCGCAATCTCGATGGCCCGCTGCGCAACCAGATCGCCGCCTATCGCCAGTTGCTGGCGGGAGGGCGGGGAGAAGAGGCGAGCGGCTACCTGTCGGCCACGCTGTGGCCGGCGGCGCTCAAATACCAGGACGCGATCGGCCAGTACGCTCGCTTCGAAGGCGAGCAGGCGGCGAACGCCGCGCCCGAGGGCGATGCCGTTTCCGCCGGGATGATAAGCAACGAGTTGATCAGCATGGGCGCCGCGCTGCTGTTGCTGGCAGCCGCGCTGGCCTGGCTGTTGCGCCGCGCGCTGGACCGCCAGTTCGGCGGCGATCCGCAGCTGCTGGCCGCCGTGTTGCGCGAGCTGGCCGACGGCGAAGTCCGTACCGAATTCCGGGTGCGGCCGGACGACAGGAGCAGCCTGCTCGCCTGTCTGGCCGAGGTGGTCGCGCATGCCCGGGAAAACCTGAGAGTGCGCAACGCGCTGGATGTCTGCACCACCAATGTGATGATCGCGGACGACAACCACCAAGTGGTGTACGCCAACCGCGCGGTGCTGGACATGTTCCAACAGGCGGAGTCCGACATCCGCCAGGAATTGCCGCAGTTTTCCGCCCGGGCCATTCTGGGCAGCAATATCGACAACTTCCACCGCAATCCCTCTTATCAGCGCGGGATGTTGCAGCAGCTGGACGGCACCCATCGGGGCACCATCAGGGTGGGAGGGCGCACCTTCAGCCTGGTGCTGACGCCTATTCGCGATGGCCAGAACCGCAAATTGGGCTCGGTGGTGGAGTGGTTGGATACCACTCGGGAGCTGGAGTTGAAGGCCGCCGAGGAGGCCCGCCTCGCCGCCGACCGGCGCGCGGCTGCGGAAAACGCCCGCATCCGCAGCGCGCTGGATGTTTGCACCACCAATGTGATGATCGCAGACGAGGACCATTGCATCATCTATACCAACCAGTCGGTGCTGAAAATGTTCCAGCAGGCGGAGGCAGACATCCGCCGCGATATCCCCCGTTTCTCGGTTACGGGGTTGATCGGCAGCAATATCGACGATTTCCACAAGAACCCATCGTACCAGCGGGGCCTGCTGCAGCAGGTGAGGGAGACGCACCGCTCGTCCATCACCGTAGGCGGCCGCACCTTCGGCCTGATTCTGACCCCCATCGTCGGCTCAAGGGGAGAGCGCCTGGGGGATGTGGTGGAGTGGCAGGACAATACCGAGATGCTAAGGCTGAAGCGCGAGGCCGACCTGCGCGCCGACAAGGAAAGCAAGCTGGCGGCTGAGAACGCCCGCATCCGTAGCGCGCTGGACGTCTGCACCACCAATGTGATGATCGCGGACGAAACTCATCACATCATCTACGCTAATCAGGCTGTGCTGAGAATGTTCCAGCAGGCGGAAACCGACATCCGGCGCGAGATCCCCCGCTTCTCGGCTGCAGGGCTGCTGGGCGGCAAGATAGACGAATTCCACAAGAATCCATCTTATCAGCATGGCGTGTTGCAGCAGGTCAGAAGCACGCACCGCTCGTCCATCGTGGTCGGGGGACGGACTTTCAGCTTGATTCTGTCGCCCATCGTCAATGCCGAGGGCGAGCGGCTGGGCGCGGTGGTCGAGTGGCAGGACAATACCGAGACGCTGCGGCTGCAAGAGGAGGCCGATGCCAAGGCCGTCGAGGTCGCCCGCGTCGCGAGCGAGAACGCGCGCATCCGCAGCGCGCTCGACAACTGCACCACCAATGTGATGATCGCCGACAACGAACGCAAGATCATCTACATGAACCACAGCGTCACCGACATGCTGCGCGGGGTGGAGTCGGACTTGCGCAAGGCGCTGCCCAATTTCGATGTGCGCCGGCTGATAGGCGCCAGCATCGACGAATTCCATAAGAGCCCGGCCCATCAGCGCGAGCTGCTGGCCAATTTGCGCTCCACCTATCGCACTGAAATCCAGGTGGCGGGCAGGACCTTCTCGCTGGTGGCCAATCCGGTGTTCGACGCCGACGGCGAGCGCCTTGGGTCGGTGGTGGAGTGGAAGGATCGCACCGCCGAGGTGGATATCGAGCGCGAGGTGTCGGAGATCGTCAGGGCAGCGTCGGCGGGCGAGTTCGGCAAGCGGATCGCAGCGGAAGGCAAGCAGGGCTTCTTCCGGTTGCTGGGAGAGGGCATCAACCAGTTGCTGGATGTCACCAGCCGCGGCCTGAACGATATCGCCAACGTGCTGGGCGCGCTGGCCGGCGGCGATCTGACCAAGACCATCCATTCCGATTACGACGGCCTGTTCGGCCAGTTGAAGACGGACAGCAATGCAACGGTGGAGCGTTTGTTGGAGATCGTCACCAACATCAAGGACTCCACCGACGCGATCAACACCGCGGCCAAGGAAATCGCCGCGGGCAACTCCAATCTGTCCAACCGCACCGAACAGCAGGCTGCCAGTCTGGAGCAGACGGCCTCCAGCATGGAGGAGATCACCAGCACTGTTAAACAGAACGCGGAAAACGCCAGGAAGGCCAATTCGCTGGCCACCGGCGCGTCGGACATCGCCGCGCGGGGCGGCAAGGTGGTCGGCGACGTGGTGTCGACGATGAACGAGATCAACGAGAGCGCGAAGAAGATCGTCGACATCATCAGCGTGATCGACGGCATCGCGTTCCAGACCAATATTCTGGCGCTGAATGCCGCGGTGGAGGCCGCGCGGGCCGGCGAGCAGGGCCGCGGCTTCGCGGTGGTGGCGAGCGAGGTGCGTAACCTGGCCCAGCGTTCCGCGGCCGCGGCCAAGGAGATCAAGTCGCTGATCGGCAATTCGGTGGACAAGGTGGAGTCCGGCAGCCGGCTGGTGGATGAAGCCGGCCGCACGATGAACGAGATCGTGGTGTCGATCCGCCGCGTCGCCGACATCATGAGCGATATTTCGGCGGCGTCGATGGAGCAGAGCTCCGGCATCGAGCAAGTCAATCTCGCCGTCACCCAGATGGACGAGAACACCCAGAAAAACGCGGCGCTGGTCGAGCAGGCGGCGGCGGCGGCGGAGTCGCTGGAGGAGCAGGCCCGTTATCTGTCCGACGCGGTGGCGGTGTTCAAACTGGATGACAAGCCGCAGCATGGCAGGCCGCCCGTATCCAAGCCGGCTCCGCGCCCGGCGGGCGGAGCCCTGCCTCAGGTAGGTTTGGCCGGAGAGCTGGAGCGCAAGGCCAGCCAGCATCCAGGCCGCTACCAGATCAAGCCCAAGGTGGTTGAGCCGATCCAGCCGCAAAAAGACGGCGAAGACGGCTGGGAAGAGTTCTGAGGACGGGCTGGACATGGGAAGCGCAGCCGCAGTGATGGCGGTTGCGCCAGGGGGCGCGGAATGGCCGACGAAACGGAACTCAAGTTCACCCGTAACGACTTCAAGCGGGTTCGCGAGATGATCTATCAGCGGGTAGGCATTTCGCTCAGCGATTCCAAGACCCATATGGCGTACGCCCGGCTGTCCAAGCGGGTACGTTCACGCGGGCTGCGCAGCTTTTCCGACTATCTGGATTTGCTGCAGAGCAGTGAGGAAAGCGATGAGTGGCAAGGTTTCATCAATGCGCTGACCACCAATCTGACCTCGTTCTTCCGCGAGTCCCATCATTTCGATATTTTGCGCGAGCACGCCAGGGCGCGCCGGAAGCCCGGTGAAACGTTCCGGGTATGGAGCGCGGCGTCGTCCACCGGGGAGGAGCCGTACTCGATCGCGATCACCTTGCTCGAGCTGTGGCGGGAGGCCGGCGGAGGGACCTTCCAGCTGCTGGCGTCCGATATCGATACTAATGTGCTGCAGCAGGCGGCGCACGGCATCTATGCCAGGGAGCGGGCCGAGAAGGTGTCCGGCGCCCAGCTCCAGCGATATTTCGACAAGGGAGTGGGCCGCAACGAAGGCTTGATCCGGCTCAAGCGGCAGGTGAGAGAGGCGGTGTCCTTCTTCCAGTTCAACCTGGTGGCGCCAAGCTGGCCGGACATCGGCCGCTTCGACGCGATCTTCTGCCGCAATGTGATGATCTATTTCGACAAGCCCACCCAGGCCGGCATTCTGAGCCGGATGGCAGCCTGTCTGCGGCCGGATGGCTTGCTGATGCTCGGACACTCGGAAAACATCACGCACCTGACCGACGCCTATGCCGGCTGCGGCAGAACCACCTACCGGCTGGCGTACCCTGACGGAGGGGAGGAGGGCGGATGAGCGCTGCGGGCAGGAAGATAAGAGTGGTGGTGGTCGATGATTCGGCGCTGGTGCGCAGCCTGCTGACCGCCATCGTCAACGAGGCGCCGGACATGGAGGTGGCGGCGACGGCGGCCGATCCCATCATCGCCCGGGAAAAAATACGGGAAACCAGTCCCGACGTGGTGACGCTGGATGTGGAAATGCCGCGGATGGACGGGCTGGAATTCCTGCGCCGCCTGATGCGGCTGAGGCCGACGCCGGTGCTGATGATCTCGTCCTTTACCGACGCGGGATCGGAAACCACGCTCGCAGCGCTTGAGATCGGCGCCGTCGACTTCATCCATAAACCGGCTAACGACATCGCGCGGCATATGCAGGAGTACGCCGAGGAAATACGCGAGAAGATCAGGACGGCCGCCGCGGCCCGGTTGAGGCAGCCAAGCCGATTCCTCCAGCCGGGACCGGCGAGGCGTATGGGCATGGCCGCGCTGCTGAGAAAGGACGTGCTGGTATTCGTCGGGGCCTCTACCGGAGGAACCGAGGCGATCAAGGACTTTCTGATGGGCATGCCGGCCGATGGACCGCCCATTCTGATCGTTCAGCATATGCCCGAGCACTTTACTTTCACTTTTGCGATGCGGCTGGACCGGCTGTGCCCGATACGGGTAAAGGAGGCGGAGGATGGAGAAGCGGTGAAGCCGGGGGTCGCCTACATCGCGCCTGGTCATTCACATATGCGGGTGGCACCGGCCGCCGGCGGCGGCTTCCGGATCGCGCTGGACCAGGGGGAAAAGGTCAACCGCCACCGGCCGGCGGTAGACCCTTTGTTCGAGTCCGCGGCCAGACTGCTGGGCAAGAAGGCCATCGGCGTGATCCTCACTGGCATGGGCAAGGACGGAGCGGAAGGCTTGTTGCAGATGCGCCACGCCGGTGCCGCCACCTTCGGGCAGGATGAAGCCAGCTGTGTGGTATATGGCATGCCGCGCGAAGCGTTCAAGATAGGCGCGGTGATGCATGTGCATCCTTTGAGCCGGTTGGCGGAAAAGGTGGTCGAGCGCCTGCAGGGCCACGCCGAAGGGGCGATTACATGAGCCATGCCGATCCGGCGCCCAGCTACAGCCACCAGTACTACGACAAGCATTTCCAGATCATGGCGGTCAAGGTGTTTCCCGGCGAGTACCACGCCACCAACCAGCCCAGACTGCTGATGACGTTGCTGGGTTCCTGCGTGTCAGTCTGTTTGAGCGATCGCCTTTCCGGCGTGGCCGGCATGAACCACTTTCTGCTGCCCGAAGGCTCGCTGGAGCTGGGTTCCGGCGCGTCTGCCGCCCGCTTCGGCGTCAACGCGATGGAACTGCTGATCACCGACATGCAAAAGCTCGGCGCGATGCGCAACCGGCTGGAGGCCAAGATTTTCGGAGCCGGCAATGTGCTGGACGGCATGACGATGGTCAGGGTGGGGGAGCGCAACAGCCATTTCATCCGCAGCTACCTGGCCAACGAGCAGATTCCCATCTTGGCCGAGGATTTATTGGGCGAGTACGCGCGCAAAGTGTATTTCTTCACGGAGACGGGCAAGGTGCTGATCAAGAAATTGAAGCGCACCAGCGCGGCGATCAAGCAAGAGCAGCCGTATCGCGGCCGCATCGTGGATCAGAACGAAGGGGCCAGGACCGGCGACATCGATCTGTTCATCTGAGCCGGCGAGCGGGCCCTGAACGAAAAAGGCGGCCGGAAGGCCGCCTCTGGTTTTGAGCGGAATGCGGGTTAGCGTTCCAGATGAGGCAGCTTGTCCTTCACGTCGGCCCAGTCCGCGTGGTCGGGCAGCGGATCGATGCGCTCGACGATGCTCGGCCAGTTCTTGGCCAGTTCCGCATTGAGCGCGATGAATCCTTGCTGGTCCTTGGGCACGTCGTCTTCCGCGTAGATGGCGCTGACGGGGCATTCAGGCACGCATAGCGAGCAGTCGATGCACTCGTCCGGGTCTATCGCCAGGAAGTTGGGTCCTTCGCGGAAGCAGTCGACCGGGCAAACCTCGACGCAGTCGGTGTATTTGCATTTGATACAGGCATCGGTTACAACGTACGCCATTCGTGTATCCTCAGTAAGGCTGGATCGTGATTCGGGATAATCGTCATTTTAGCGGTAAATTTCCTTTCTGACGCTCCGGCAAATTCCTCAAGATGTCCAATGCGATCTACCGGGGCCGTTTCGCCCCCAGTCCCACCGGCCTGCTGCACGCGGGCTCGCTCAGCACCGCCGTCGGCAGCTACCTGGAAGCGCGCAGCCGCGGCGGCGAATGGCTGCTGCGGATGGAGGATCTGGATCCGCCACGCGAGGTGCCGGGCGCGGCCGACGACATCTTGCGCACGCTGGAAGCTTTCGGCTTCGAGTGGGACGGCGAGGTGGCGTACCAGAGCCGCCGCCATGGCTTGTACCGCGCCGCGCTGGAACGGTTGGCCGCATCTGGCCAAGCCTACGCCTGCTGCTGCACCCGCAAGGAAATCGCCGCGCATGCCCGGCGCGGCTTGGATGGCTATGTTTACCCGGGCACCTGCCGGCGCGGCTGTCCCGACGGCCGCGAGGGCCGGGCCTGGCGTTTGGCCGTGGCCGAAGGGGACGCGGTGGTGGACGACAGGCTGCAGGGCGCGTACCGGCAGGATCTGGCGCGCGATATTGGCGATTTCGTGCTGCTGCGCGCAGATGGCTTCTGGGCCTATCAACTCGCGGTGGTGGTGGACGATGCCGAGCAGGGCGTCACCGACATCGTCCGCGGCGCCGATCTGTTGGTGTCCACGCCGCGCCAGTTGGCGGTTTACGACGCGCTCGGCCTGCCCGCGCCCGGTTATTGCCACCTGCCGGTGCTGACCAACGCAGCCGGAGAGAAATTGTCCAAGCAGACGCTGGCGCCGGCGATATCGACCCGCGACGCCGCGCGGCAGTTGCGCGCGGCGCTTGAGCTGCTGGGGCATGTCCCGCCGGCAGACTGCGAGAGCCTGGACGATCTGTGGCGCTGGGCGGCGGCGAATTGGTTATTGAGCCGCGTGCCGGCCGGCCCCTTGCAACTTCCTCATTCCTGACGATTTTCCACGTGAATGACATAAGCATATGTCTGCTAACGGTTTTTTGATGAAAAAAATCGTCAATGCGACATGTTTTTACGTCAAAACTGTGTTTTAATGCGCCCTTTTTTTGGCGCGGCGGCAGGCCGCACCCGGCTGCGGCGCAGCCGAGCGTTCCGGCTTCGGCTATCTTGAAGCCATGGCCCATAGGCCTGTCGATGCGGTTTTGACTTTTTCCGCATGTCTGGCGCCGGGTGTGACTATCCCGGCGCGCGATGCTTTCGTTCCCACGGAGAGTCAGGTTTGAACGAAAACAGTTCCACTCAAAAGAAGGGCTCGCTCGGAGTCTGGATGTGCACCGCCCTGGTGGTGGGCAATATGATAGGCTCCGGCGTTTTCCTGCTGCCGGCCTCGCTGGCGCCGTTTGGCGGCGTGTCGATGCTGGGCTGGCTGCTGACCTCCTGCGGCGCCATCTGCCTGGCGCTGGTGTTCGCCCGCCTGTCGGCCATTCTGCCGCGCGAGGGCGGGCCTTACGCGTACATCCACGCGGGCTTCGGCGATTTCGCCGGCTTCTGGATCGCCTGGGGTTACTGGATCGCGCTATGGGCCGGCAACGCCGCGCTGGCGGTGGCGGCCACCAGCTATATGCAGGTGTTTTTCCCGGTATTGGGGCACAGCGAGCCGCTGGCCGGAGCGGTCGCCATCGGCCTGATCTGGATCGTCACCTGGATCAACAGCCGCGGCGCGCGCAGCTCCGGCGTGGTGGCGGTGGTGACCACGCTGCTGAAGCTGCTGCCGCTGGCGGCGGTCACCTTCATAGGCTTCTTCCATTTCCAGCCGGAAAACCTAGCATTCAATCCGCACAACAAGCCGCTGCTGTCCTCGTTGTCCGCGACGATGGCGCTGACCTTGTGGGCCTTCCTTGGCCTGGAGTCGGCGTCGGTGCCGGCCGGCGACGTGGTGGAGCCGGAGAAGACCATCCCGCGCGCCACCGTGATCGGCACTTTGCTGGCCACCGTGCTCTATATCCTGTCCACGGTGTCGCTGATGGGCCTGATGCCGGCGGATACGTTGGCGGCTTCGCAGGCGCCGTTCGCCGACGCGGCCAAACTGATGTGGGGCGACTGGGGCTACTGGCTGGTGGGCTTCGGCGCGGTGGTGTCCTGCTTCGGCGCGCTCAACGGCTGGAGCCTGATGCAGGCGCACGTGCCGGCGGCCGCGGCCAAGGATGGCCTGTTCCCCAGCCGTTTCGACCAGCGCAACGCGGCCGGCGTGCCCATCTTCGGCTTGGTGCTGTCCAGCGCGCTGGTCACCATTCTGATGGCGATGAAGTATGCCGGCGGCGACAGCGGCGTGAAGATCTTCGAGTTCATCATCCTGCTGGCCACCGCCACCACGCTGCTGCCCTACGCGTTCTGCTCGATGGCGCTGATCGCGATCATGCTGATGCGCGGCAAGGAGTTCTCGCCCAAGGATTACGTCGCGCCCGGCTTCTTCGCCGGTATCGGCTTCGTTTATTCGCTGTGGGCGCTGTACGGCTCCGGCGCCGACATCGTGATGTGGGGCATGTTGCTGTTGCTGATGGGCCTGCCCATTTATGTCTGGCAGTTGAAGGAACGGTTCGCCAGAGATTGACCGGTGTCCCGATCAGAGAAAAAGCGCAGCGCGATAGCCTGCGCTTTTTTCGTTTTCGAACCATTTTGGTGCATGAAAATGAGCGGTTTTTTTCCTTGAAAAACATTTATCCAGACTGTTTGATATAGAAATAATATTGGCTTGCCAAGGTCCGGATATTGACACCATAATCGCCGGGTCATACAGGAGAGAGCGGCTTTTCGGCCGCCGCCGAAGGCGCAAGCGCACCCGCAATCGCTCAGGCAAAAGGACTGTATTATCGGCCGGCGGCAGCCGGTTCGCGCAATCTGGAGAGCGGCGCCCGCGCGGCGTCCACCGAAGGGGCTAACGGCTTATCCGGCCGGAAAATCTCAGGTGCAGGGACAGAGGGGTGTGGTTGATAGAGGATATCCACACTTTGCTCGAAGGAACCGCGCCATGACGGCCCCGAAACGTACTCCGCTGTATGAAGCCCACCTCGCCGCCGGCGCCAAGATGGTCGATTTCGCCGGTTGGGAAATGCCCATCCATTATGGTTCCCAGCTGAAAGAGCATGAGATCGTCCGCGCCGACGCGGGCATGTTCGACGTTTCCCACATGACGGTGGTCGACATCACCGGCTCCGACGCCAAAGCCTGGCTGCAAAAACTGATCGCCAACGACGTTTCCAAGCTCGGCTTCGAGGGCAAGGCGCTGTATTCCGGCATGCTGACCCCGGAAGGCACTGTCGTCGACGACCTGATCGTCTATCTCACTTCTTATGGCTACCGCATGGTGGTCAACGCCGGCACCACCGAAAAAGACTTGGCCTGGATGGAGAGCCAGAAGGCCGGCTTCGACGTGGCGCTGAAGGTGCGCCGCGATCTGGCGATGCTGGCGGTGCAGGGCCCGCAAGCCATAGACAAAGTCTGCGCCGTGAAGCCGGAACTGGCCGACGCCATCCGCGCGCTGAAAGTATTCCAGGGCCTGCCGCAGGACGAATGGTTCTATGCCCGCACCGGCTATACCGGCGAAGACGGTCTGGAAATCATGGTTCCGGCCGATCAGGCCATCGCCTTCTTCAATCAATTGCAAGATGCCGGCGTGTCGCCCATCGGCCTGGGCGCGCGCGACACGCTGCGCCTGGAAGCCGGCATGAATCTGTACGGCCACGACATGGACGAGACCGTGTCGCCGCTGGAGGCCGGCATGGGCTGGACCATCGCCTGGGAGCCGGCCGAGCGCAAGTTCAACGGCCGCGAGGCGCTGGAGGCGCAAAAGGCCGCCGGCGTGAAGATGAAGCAGGTGGGCCTGGTGCTGGAAGGCCGCGGCGTGCTGCGCGAAGGCTTGAAGGTGGTGGTGGAGGGCGTCGGCGAAGGCGTGATCACCAGCGGCACCTTCTCGCCCACGCTGAAGCATTCCATCGCCATCGCCCGCGTGCCGGCCGCCACCGGCGCCGCCGCCCAGGTGGACCTGCGCGGCACGCTTACCGACGTCCGCGTGGTGAAGATGCCGTTCGTGCGCAACGGCAAGAAAGTTTTCGAATAATCGGGCAGCGCCTCGAGGCGACTGCCGTCACCATTGATCTGATCTTAAGCTGGAGAACTTCAAGATGAGCAACATTCCCGCCGAACTGAAATACGTCGACAGCCACGAATGGCTGCGCCTGGAAGCCGACGGTTCCGTCACCGTGGGCATCACCGCGCACGCGCAGGAATTGCTGGGCGACATCGTCTTCGTCGAGCTGCCGAAAGCCGGCGCGAATCTGGCCAAGGATGAGCAGGCCGGCGTGGTGGAGTCGGTGAAGGCCGCTTCCGACGTCTACTGTCCGATCGCCGGCGAAGTGCTCGCCGTCAACGAGGAGCTGGAAGGCGAGCCGGAACTGGCCAACAGCGATCCGTACGGCGACGGCTGGTTCTTCAAGATCAAGCCGGCCAACGCCGCGGATCTGGACGGCCTGATGGACGCCGCCGCCTACGCCAAGGAAATCGGCGCCTGATAGCCTGACCGCCCCGCCGTCGCAAGACGCCGGGGCGTTGTTTTTCCCGGCGCGGCCTCGCGCAGGCCGCCGCAAAGAAGGAAGTCTCAAGCATGTCGCTCTCCGAACTCTTCAATCGCCACGAATTCATCGCCCGCCACATTGGCCCGTCCGACGCCGAGCGCGCCGAGATGCTGGCCGCCGTCGGCCTGCCGTCCATCGACGCGCTGGTCGACCAGACCCTGCCGGCCGATATCCGCCTGAACCGCCGGCTGGACCTGCCGTCGCCGCAGCCGGAAGCCGAGGCGCTGGCCGCGCTGAAGGCTGTCGCCTCCAAGAACGTGGTCAACAAATCCTTCATCGGCCTGGGCTACTACCCGGTGCTGACGCCCACCGTCATCCTGCGCAATGTGCTGGAAAACCCGGGTTGGTACACCGCTTACACCCCGTACCAGGCCGAGATCGCCCAGGGCCGTCTGGAAGCATTGCTGAACTTCCAGCAGATGGTGATAGACCTGACCGGCCTGGAAATGGCCAACGCCTCGCTGTTGGACGAGGCTACCGCCGCCGCCGAGGCGATGGCGATGGCCAAGCGCGTGTCCAAGTCCAAGTCCGCCAGCTTCTTCGTCGACAGCCGCGTGCTGCCGCAGACGCTGGATGTGATGAAGACCCGCGCCAAGTACTTCGGTTTCGAGCTGGTGCTGGGCCATCCGGAAGAGGCCGGCAACGGCGATTACTTCGGCGCGCTGTTCCAGTATCCGGGCGAAGCCGGCGACCTGATCGACCTGACCCCGCACATCGCCGCGATCAAGGCCAAGGGCGGCGTGGTCGCCGTCGCCGCCGACGTGATGGCGCTGGTGGCGCTGAAGTCGCCGGCCGAGATGGGGGCCGACATCGCCCTGGGCAATACCCAGCGCTTCGGCGTGCCGATGGGCTTCGGCGGCCCGCACGCTGCTTACTTCGCGTTCAAGGATGAGATGAAGCGCTCGGCGCCGGGCCGCATCATCGGCGTGTCGATCGACGCCAAGGGTAAGACCGCGCTGCGCATGGCGCTGCAGACTCGCGAGCAGCACATCCGCCGCGAAAAGGCCAACTCCAACATCTGCACCAGCCAGGTGCTGCTGGCCAATATCGCCGGCCTGTACGCGGTCTACCATGGCGCGGAAGGCGTGCAGCGCATCGCCGCCCGCATCCATCGCCTAGCCGCCATCTTCGCCCACGCGGTGAAAGAGGCCGGCGGCAAGCTGGCGTTCGACCGCTTCTTCGATACCGTGCAGGTGGACGCGCCCAAGGCCGACGCCATCTACGCCGCCGCGCTGGCCGCCGGCTACAACCTGCGCCGCGTCGGCAAGACCGTGCTGGGCGTGGCCTTCCATGAGGCCGCCACCGAGGCGGACCTGGCCAAGCTGATTGAGCTGTTTACCGGCAAACCGGCGGATATCGCCGCCTTGGACGCCGCCGCCCAGGATGCCATCCCGGCGGCGCTGAAGCGCGAGTCAGCCATCCTGACCCACCCGGTGTTCAACACCCACCATAGCGAGCACGAGATGCTGCGCTATATGAAGAAGCTGGAAAACCGCGACCTGGCGATGAACCACTCGATGATTTCGCTAGGCAGCTGCACCATGAAGCTGAACGCCACCAGCGAGATGATCCCGATCACCTGGCCGGAATTCGCCAATATGCACCCGTTCGCGCCGCGCGAGCAGACCGTCGGCTATCTGGAAATGATTGCCGGCCTGGAGAAGCAGCTGCGCGCCATCACCGGCTTCGACGTCATCTCGATGCAGCCCAACTCCGGCGCCCAGGGCGAGTACGCCGGCCTGTTGGCCATCAGCCGCTACCATGAGTCGCGCGGCGAAGGCCACCGCGACATCTGCCTGATTCCGCAATCGGCGCACGGCACCAATCCGGCCACCGCGCAGATGATGAATATGCAAGTGGTGGTGGTGAAGTGCGACGAGGCCGGCAACGTCGACGTGGCCGACCTGAAGGCCAAGGCCGAGCAGCACGCCGCCAATCTGGCCGCGCTGATGATCACCTATCCGTCCACCCACGGGGTGTTCGAGCAGGGCATCAAACAGATCTGCGAGATCGTTCACGCCCACGGCGGCCAGGTCTACATGGACGGCGCCAACCTGAACGCCCAGGTGGGCCTGACCCGCCCGGCCGACATCGGCGCCGACGTGTCGCACATGAACCTGCACAAGACCTTCTGCATCCCGCACGGCGGCGGCGGGCCGGGCATGGGCCCGATCGGCCTGAAGGCCCATCTGGCGCCGTTCATCGCCAACCACGTGGTGGCGCCGGTGCCGGGCGCGGTGGAAGGACAAACTGCGGTCTCGGCCGCGCCGTTCGGCTCGGCCTCCATTCTGCCGATCTCGTACATGTACATCGCGATGATGGGCGCCGAGGGCATGAAGCAGGCGACCGAGAACGCGCTGCTGTCGGCCAACTATCTGGCTACCCGCCTGGCCGAGCATTTCCCGGTGCTGTACACCGGCGCCAACGGCCGCGTCGCCCACGAGTGCATCATCGACCTGCGCCCGCTGAAGGCGGCCTCCGGCGTGACCGAAGTGGACGTGGCCAAGCGCCTGATGGACTACGGCTTCCACGCGCCGACCATGAGCTTCCCGGTGCCGGGCACGCTGATGATCGAGCCGACCGAGTCGGAGCCCAAGGCCGAGCTAGACCGCTTCATCGCGGCGATGGCTTCCATTCGCGCCGAGATCGACCAGGTGCAAAGCGGCGCGTGGCCGGCGGACAACAATCCGCTCTGCAACGCGCCGCACAGCAAGGCTGACATCGCCGGCGACTGGAACCGCCCGTACAGCCGAGAGCAGGGCCTGTTCCCGCTGCCTTATGTGCTGGAAAACAAGTTCTGGCCGAGTGTGAACCGCATCGACGACGTCTACGGCGACCGCAACGTGGTATGCAGCTGCCCGGGGATGGAAAACTACGCGTAAACGCCTGCAGGACTTGCCGGTTCAACCTCAACCCGCCGCATTCAGTCGGCGGGTTTTTTATGTCTGATAAATGTGTAAGGGTAAATACTTAGAAATAGTAACTAAGTAGTCATACGTTCACGTACGAACTATCACTAAGGGGGATGCAACGCGGCCTGGTGGGGAAGGCGCGCAGGCGCATATCTGGGGCAAGAGGCAAGCGGGAGTGAGCGGAAATGTGTGTCGCTAATTTTGATGCTTTTTATCGAGGGAACGATTCCTTTTATGGCGACCGGCCGGCGCTGTCGCTGATGTATTTCCTGGAGAAGTACGGCGTGGGCGGCGGCGGAAGAGGGCTAGATCTGGCTTGCGGCCAGGGACGCAACGCGCTGTACCTTGCGAACCGCGGATTCTCCATGTTCGGCGTGGACGAATCGTCCGAGGCCGTGTCCAAGATGGGCGAGCAGGCCGATAGGCGGCGTCTGGATGTCAGCGGCAAGGTGGTCAATCTGACCGAGCTGGAAATCGAGCCGCAGCGTTACCGCATCATTGTCGCCTATACCGCGCTGGACCATGTCGACGCCGCCGCCGGCGAGCGGCTGGCCCAGGCGATGATGGAGGGGTTGGAGCCGGGCGGCTATCTGTTCGCCGCGGTGTTCATGGTGGACGACCCAGGCTGCTCAGGAACGGGCGGGGGCGTCAGCGAAACCGCGGCTTATGTCCGCCACTACTACCAGCCGGGCGAGCTGCGCGAGCAGTTTTCCGGATTGACTCCTCTGGCATACCAGGAAGAGTTCGCGCTGGATCTCAGCCATGGGCATCCGCACCATCACAGCATGGCCAGGTTGTTCGCTTATAAGCAGGCCGCCTGAGCGCGCGATCGCAAACCAAGAAAACAGGGCGCAAGCCCTGTTTTTCATTGCAGGAATGCATAGCGGGAATGCGCATCGGGCCAGGATCACCCGGGCTTGCTTCCCCGATGAGCAAAAAACGCGTCAGGAAATGAGACGTGTTTGTTACAATGGCAGGCGCCCGCGATGGCAGTCGCGCGGCGCTTTTTTGATGAATAAATAAAAGGTTAGCGGCGGACATGCCGATAAGAAGCGTACTTTCCTGGCAGGGGGCCGACCTGGAACTGCTGGAGGCCTTGAGCCTGCCGGTATGGATTTTCGATATCGACCACAAGCGGGTGTTCTGGGCCAACGAGGCCGGGCTGCAGGTGTGGGGAGCGGCCAGCCTGCTGGAATTGCAGGCGCGCGACATGTCGCAGGACATGTCGGTGTCGGTGGCGCAAAGGCTGGCCCAGTATCAGCAGGACTTCGAACGCGAAGGCGCTTGTTTCGTGGAAAGCTGGACGCTGTATCCCAACGGCCGGCCCAGCGTGCTCAAGGTGAAGTTCCGCGGCATACGGGTGAATGGCCGGATGCTGATGTTCTGCGAGGCGCAGAACAGCCTCAGCGCCGACCCGGCGTCCCTGCGCAGCACGGAAGCATTGCTGCATACCTCGGTGCTGATCACGCTTTACGACGGCAACGGCGGCGCGCTGTATCGCAACCCCGCGTCGCGTGAGCAGGTGGCGGTGGCCGGCGAAGGCTGGCGCCAGCATTTCGTCCACGACAGCGACTGGCAGCAGTTGCGGCAAGGCGTGGCCGCGTGCGGTGAATCGCGGCTGCTGGCGCGGGTGAATACGCGGGAAGGCATGCGCTGGCACGAAGTGTCAGCCCGCGCCTGCCGCGACGCGGTCACAGGGCAAGATGCGCTGCTGGTCAGCGAGGTGGACATCACCGATCTCAAGCACGCCGAGGCACGCGCCAGCTTCCTGGCCAATCACGACGTGCTGACTGGCTTGCCCAACCGCAACGGCATCCGCAGCGAGTTGTTGCCGCATCTGCAGCAGGCGCTGCGCAATGGCCGCCAGGTGGCGTTGATGTTCATCGATTTGGACCGCTTCAAGAACGTCAACGATTCGCTGGGCCACGCCTGCGGAGACGAGCTGCTGATCCGGATGGCCGGGCGGCTGGTCGGCTTGCTTGGCCATGACGAGAAGGCGGCGCGGCTGGGCGGCGACGAGTTCCTGGTGATGCTGAGCGCGCCGCAGGTGGCGGAGCGGGCCGAGGCGCTGGGGCGCCGCATCCTGCAGGCGCTGGCGGTGCCGATGCGGCTGGAGGGCATGGACGTCGGCGTGTCGGCGTCCATCGGCGTCAGCGTGTGCGAGGGCCGGACGCTGGACCTGGAGCAGATGATGCGCCATGCGGACTTGGCGATGTATGCCGCCAAGGATGCGGGGCGCAACAACCTGATGTTCTTCACGCCGGCGCTGGAGGCGCGCAGCCAGGCGCAGCTGGCGCTAGAGAACGATATCCGCCGAGGCCTGGAGCACGGCGAATTCATCGCCTATTTCCAGCCGCGGGTGGATATTGCCAGCGGACAGGTGGTCGGCGCCGAAGCCTTGGCGCGCTGGCGCCACCCCTTGCGCGGCTTGCTGATGCCGGACAGCTTCATTCCCATTTGCGAGGACTGCGGCATGGTGATGGAGCTGGGCCGGCAGATCCTGGTTCAGGCCGCGCGCCAGCAGCGCCTGTGGCGCGACCGGGGACTGGACTTGCTGGTGTCGGTCAATCTGTCCGCCAGCCAGTTTGTCGATCCCGGCCTGCCTGCCCTGGTGGAGCAGATACTCGCCGACAGCGGCTGCCAGCCGGACAAGCTGGAGTTGGAGATCACCGAGTCGGTGCTGCTGGGGCACGACGAGCAAACCATGCACACCTTGCAGGCCTTGCGCGCGCTGGGTCTGAGCATCGCGGTGGACGATTTCGGCACCGGCTATTCCAATCTGGCCTACCTGCAGCGCTATCCGCTTACCTCGCTGAAGATAGACCGTTCCTTCATCGCCGATCTGGACGACAAGTCGGCCATCACCGAGCTGATCACGACTCTGTGCCGGATGATGGGACTGAACATGGTGGCGGAGGGGGTGGAAACCGAAGCGCAGCTGGCCTGGCTGGCCGAGCGCGGCTGCCAGGAATACCAGGGCTATCTGTGCAGCCCGGCCTTGTCCGCGCAGGAATTCCTGCAGCGCTTGTTCTAGCGCTGTCGATAGGCGGGGGAGGCGAGAGCGGCCCCTGATAATCGTTTCTGCTCCACGGTCGCCGGGCGCCATGGACGGCCTCTTTATATCAATATGTGGATTAAATCGTTGGATTCGCGGCATTCTTCGCTTACCCTATGCCGGTAATGCAGGCGGCATGTTCCGGCCTGCGGCAAGGAGAATGAGATGAAGACATTGTGCGCCGCCGCGCTGGCGGCCCTGCTGCCGATGGCCGCTGTCGCGGCCAAGCCCCTGACCGTATGCACCGACGCCAATCCAGAAGGCTTCGATGTGGTGCAGTACAACTCGCTGGTCACCACCAACGCTTCCGCCGACGTATTGATGAACCGCCTGGTGGAGTACGACGCCGCCGCCGGCAAGCTGCAGCCGGGCCTGGCCAGCAGCTGGGAGGTGAGCGCGGACGGCCTGAGCTACACCTTCCATCTGCGGCCCAACGTCGGCTTCCATAGCACCGACTACTTCAAGCCGACGCGCAAGCTGAACGCCGACGATGTGGCGATCACTTTCGACCGGATGCTGAATCCGGACAATCCCTGGTACAAGACCGCGCCGGCCGGCTATCCGCATGCGCAGGCGATGCAGTTTCCCAAGCTGATCAAGGCGGTGCGCAAGCTCGATCCGCTGACGGTGCGCTTCGAGCTCAATTATCCGGAAGCCACCTTCCTGTCCAGCCTGACCATGGGCTTCGCTTCCATCTATTCCGCCGAATACATGTCGCAGCTGTTGGCTGCCGGCAAGACCGGCGAGCTCAACAGCAAGCCTGTCGGCACTGGGCCTTTCGTGTTCAAGAGCTTCGCCAAGGATGCCTTGGTGCGCTACGCGCCCAATCCGGTCTATTTCGGCGCCAAGCCCAAAGTATCCGCGCTGATCTACGCGATCACGCCGGATTCCAATGTGCGTCTGCAGAAGCTGCGCGCCGGCGAATGCCAGATCGCGCTGTCGCCCAAGCCGCAGGACGTGCAGGCAGCCAAGGCGGACGGCAAGCTGCAGATATCGCAGACGCCTGCCTTCATGACCGCCTTCGTCGCCTTCAACAGCCAGAAGAAGCCGTTGGACAACCCGCAGGTGCGGCAGGCGATCAATCTCGCCTTCGACAAGGCAAGTTATTTGAAGACGGTGTTCGGCAATGCCGCCAGCGCCGCCAACCTGGTCTATCCGCCCAATACCTGGAGCTACGACAAGACTATCAAGCCCTACGCCTATGATCCGGCGCAGGCGAAGAAGCTGCTGGCCCAGGCGGGCTACCCCAACGGTTTTGATGTTTCGGTGTGGGTGCGGCCCAGCGGCAGCACGCTGAACCCCAATCCCAAGGCCGGCGCGGAGCTGTTGCAGGCCGACTTGGCCAAAGTGGGCATCCGGCTGCAGATCAAGGTGCTGGAGTGGGGCGAGCTGATCAAGCGCGGCAAGGCCGGCGAGCACGAGATGCTGTTCATGGGCTGGGCCGGCGACAACGGCGATCCGGACAACTTCCTGACGCCGCAGTTTTCCTGCGCCGCAGTGCAGTCCGGCACCAATTTCGCTCGTTATTGCGACAGCAAGCTGGACAAGCTGATCGCCGACGGCAAGAAAACCAGCGATTTCAAGGCCAGAGCCAAATTGTACCAAGCCGCCCAGCACGCCATCCACGAGCAGGCGCTGTGGCTGCCGCTGGCGCATCCGATCGCTTATGGCTTGGCTCGCAAGGAGGTGACGGGTTATGTGGTTAATCCTTATGGACGGGTCAATTTCGCTAGTGTTGGCTTGAAATAAACGATTTCTCGAGTAAAAATAGACCACTCCGTTTTATAAACAGAGTGGTCTCTTTCTTTTTTTGGAGCTTGCGCCAAAGCAAAGCCGCATTCGTCCCGGGCGGAGATAATGCTTGATGGCGCGCAGGATGAGTGATTGCCGCGACAAAGTGCTTTGAGCCGCGTTGCCAGTTGCATGCAGGATGCCGGGATTTGGTAGTATTGCTGGAGCGGTCGCGTTTGGCGCGGCCGTCAGGAGAGAGAGGAGCGCCTTGCCGTTGGCGTGTCTTGCTTGTTCTTAGAATGTGCCCGCCCTCGCTTGAACATGCGCTTTCGCGTATCATCCGCCGGGCTCGGGCCGATAAATGATAAAACAATAGATGCAAACTAGACGAACACAGCAAAGCCGCAGGGAGTCCACCATAGGTAAACTGGTGGAGGCGGCGATCGAATGCCTGATGGAGAGCGGCTACCACGGCACCAGCGTGCAACTGATCTGCGGCCGCGCCGGCGTTTCGCAAGGCGCGCTGTTCCGCCACTTCGCCACCAAGAACGAGCTGATGCAGCCGGTGGGGCGCAAGGTGGTGGACGACATCTTCGAGTCCGCGCTCTCGTTGGCGGCGCAATTGCCTGCCGGCATGTCCGAGGAGGAGCGCATCATCGCGTTGATGAAGGCGCTGGTGATGTCGCCGCGCCACATCGTGCTGCTGGAGCTGCTGATGGCGGCGCGCACCACGCCGGATCTGCGCGACATCTTCCTGGGCAGCTCCAGCACCTATTTCCGCGACCGCTTCGTCGCGATGATGGCCTCGCTGTTTCCGCGCTATGCGATCTCCACCGGCTTCTTCGCCACCCTGCTCACCATGATGACCACGATGCACGGCATGGCGCTGTACCGCACGCTGGCAGAGCATCCGGAAGGCGACAAGATGCGCGAGCAATGGCTTCTGTCCGCGTTGAGAGCCGAGCTGGAGCGGATACGGCAGGAAGGGGCGGATACCCGTAACCCGGTTTACCAGCTGCCGTTCTGAATATCCGTTTTTCAGCTGAAAACCCCGTCGCCTGCGGCGGGGTTTTTGTTTGCCTATCTGTCTTGACGCTGGCAGGAGGCTAACTGAAGGGTTTGCCAGCTATGCGACGGCGTTTGCCGCCCGCGCGGCTCAGTCGCTATTCATTTGAAGCAGATATGAAAAAAGACCCACCGGAGCGGGTCTTTTTTGCGTCTAAGTTCGCAGGTTCTTGCGTCGAACCGGCTATTAGAACTTGTGAACCATGTTCAGGCCGAAAGCCTTCAGGTCTTCGTTCTTGCCCTTAACGGCGATCTGGCCGTATTGAGCGCCGAAGGTGGTGCGCTTGGAGATGGCGTAGTCAGCGCCCAGAACGTACTGGTCGTACTGGGAGTTGCCTACCTTCACGCCGCCAACTTCAACCTTGTCGCCGTGCACGTAGGAGAACTTCGGAGTGATGGCGCCGAAGGTGTAGGCAGCGGTCAGAGCGTATTCGCGGGTCTTGACCTTGCCATTTACATCCGGAACGGCGGAGAAGGTCAGGTCATTGCTAACCAGGCCGTACCAAGAAGAACCGACAACGTCAACGCCGCCCTTGGCTTGTTGATAGCCGAAGCCTACGAACAGGTTGTTGGCGTTGTAGCCAACTTCCAGGCGATGCTTGTCGTTGGCGGTGTTATTCAGAGTAACGCCATCGATGGAGGCGCTAACCGAAGAAGTTGCCTTGCTCTGATGGGTGTAAGCGTACTTGCCGAAGAAGCCGCTGTTTTCGTAACCCAGGCCCAGAACGGTGGTTTCGCGATCTTTGTTAGGCTGGCCGATGGCGGTGCCCTTGTTTTCCTTCACGCCGTATTGCAGAGCGGCGGTCAGGCCCGGAACCACGGTCGGCAGATCGTAGCGTACGGAGTTCTTCAGACGGTCGCCGTCGCGGGTGAAGATGCTCAGGCCCAGAGCGTCGCTCTTGTATTCCCAGGTGTCAACGGTGCCCATGTCGCTGTCCAGGAAGTTGGACACGTTACCCAGGCGTACGGTGCCGAAGCCGCCTTGCAGACCGATGAAGGACTCACGGTTAGCGAAGGTGCCGCTGTCGGAAGGCTTGCTGCTGGTACCGTCGATGCCGAAACCGGTTTCAACTTGCCAGATGGTCTTCAGGCCGTTGCCCAGGTCTTCGGAACCCTTGAAGCCGATGCGGGAACCCAGATCGTCAACGTTGGTTTGCTTGGTGGAACCGTTGTCGACGTATTCAACGCCGCCTTTGATTTTGCCGTAGATGGTTACGTCGGCGAATGCGGCAGCCGGCAGGGTGGCTACCAGCAGGGCGATCAGACTCTTTTTCATGGTCAAGTCATCCTTTTTTAGGTTTAGGAATGTGAGCAAATGCTATTGGCTGGGTTGTGAAAATGCAACTTCACCTGCCGAATTGTGTTGCTATCAAGCAACTCTTGTTGTGTTTTGCGCAGTACGAAATTCGATTTTGTTTGTTGTAAGTTGCTGAATCGTCAGGATTGTTACTGTGGTTGTGTGTGGCTTTAGAGTGTGTTGCAAAAAAGCATCAATGTTATGAAATGCTTATGATTATTGGGTTTTATGAGGATGGCTGCCTGCAACTGGCAAAAAAATAGCCCGTCCGGAAGGGGCGGGCTGAAAAATCAACGTGACTTGAAGTGAATCCAGCAGGCGCGGATTGCATCCACGTGAATTCGCTTTCAATCATGATAAAAGAAAGCGTTGACTCTGTAAATGGAGTGGATATTCTATTTTTGAATTATTTGTTAATGTGGATTGTATTCAACGTATTGATTTTGTTTGAAAATTTACATGTCGAATAAGTTGCAAAAATGCGCACCTATCGTCCTGTGGTGAGGCATTTTGGCTACGAAATCATGCGTTTGGGGGCTTGATGCGTGCCTGGCGCGGCGGCTGGCGATGGCGGAAATCCCCTACAATGTCGCCTTCGGATTCGAGGCTGCGGCCAGGTATATATAAGGTATGCAAACACTGACAGTGGTGGGGCTGGGCAGATTGGGGCGCAGCGTGGCCAGGCTGGCGGCGTTGAGCGGCGCGTATCGTCTGCTCGATGTGATGGGGCGGCGTTTGCCGCCGCTGGAGGAGGCGCGCGCCTTTGTCGGCGCCGGGCGGCTGGTGAGCGACATGAGGCAGTTGGCGCGGGCCGACCTGTATCTGCTGGCGGTGCCGGATGCCGCCATCGCATCCTGCGCGCGCGCGCTGGCGGCGGCGGGCGTGGCGCCTGAGGGCTCTGTGGTGTTTCACGCCAGCGGCGTGGGCGACGCTTCGTTGTTGCAGCCGCTGGCGGAGCAGGGGGCGCTGACCGCCAGCTTGCACCCGGCGTTTTCCTTCGCCGATCCTGGGCGGGCGGTGGAGGGCTTTGCCGGCACGCTGTGCGCGCTGGAGGGCGACGAGGAAGCCTGCCGCAGGCTGGAGGCTTTCGCGCGCGCGCTGGGCGGGCGGCCGTTCCGGCTGGCGCCTGGCGGCAAGGCCGCCTATCACGCAGGCTTGTCGGTGGCGTCCAATTTTCTGGTGGCGCTGACCGAGATGGCGCGGCAGCTGACGGTCCGCGCCGGCGTGCCGCCGGAATTGACGCAGCCTTTGCTGGGCGGCTTGATGCGGCAGACGCTGGACAATGCGCTGGAGATGGGGCCGTACGACGCGCTGACCGGGCCTATCCTGCGCGGGGATATCGGCACTGTCGAGCGCCATCTGGAGGTGCTGGCCGATACCGGCTTGCTTCCCGCCTACCGCGCGCTGGGCCGCCAGGTGGCGGCGCTGGCCGGGGAGCGCCTGCAGGAGCCGGCGCGCCAGCAGTTGCTGGCGCTGCTGTACTGAGCCGGCTTGGCGCCTGGCAAAAGCTCGCGGAGCGCCTGAACAAGGCGCGACGACGCGGGCGGTGCCAGTCGAATAGGCGCAGCGCAGGGTCAGGGGGTTGTCGGCGGCTCTTGGCGCGGGGCGGGCACCTTGAATACCTGGCGCAGGTAGGCGAGGAAGGTTTCGTCGCTGCACATGGTCTTGCCCGGGCTGTCGGACAGCTTGGCCACCGGCTGGCCGTTGCAGCTGACCAACTTCAGCACGATTTGCAGCGGCTCCAGCCCCATGTCGTTGGTGAAGTGGGTGCCGATGCCGAAGCTGACCTGGATGTGCGGGCTGAAGTAGCGCTGCAGCGCCAGCGCGCTGTCGACGCTGAGTCCGTCGCTGAAGGTCAGCATCTTGGTCGCCGGATCGATCCGCAGCTTGCGGTAATGGGCGATCGCTCGCTCTCCCCATATATAAGGATCGCCGCTGTCGTGGCGCAGGCCGTCGAACAGCTTGGCGAAATAGAGGTCGAAGTCGGCCAGAAAGGCGTCCATGCCGACCACGTCGGTCAGCGCGATGCCCAGGTCGCCGCGGTATTCCTGCACCCACGATTCCAGCGCCGCTTTCTGGAAGTCCCGCAGCCGCACGCCCAGCGCCTGAAATGCTTGGAAGAATTCGTGGGCCATGGTGCCGATCGGCGTGATGCCCAGCTTGCGGGCCAGGTAGACGTTGCTGGTGCCGCGGAATACCTGCGGCAGCGCATGGTTCAGCCTCTCCACCACGTGGGCCTGCCAGTCGCGGCTGAAACGGCGGCGAGTGCCGAAGTCGGCGATCAGCAGCGGAAAGCGCTGGCCGGCGGCCTCTTCGCGCTGGAAGCGCTCCAGTTCGGCCAGCTTGGCTTCCAGCCGGCGGCGGCCTTCCTCGCGCACCGCCTTGCTGTCCAGTGGTCGGAAATACAGCTCGTTGACGATTGCCAGCACGAAGATCTCGAAGAACATCGCTTGCACCATCGGGCCTTTGATCCGGATGGCCAGCTGCTCGCCTTCCTCGCTTACGCTGATGAAGCGGCGTTGCAGGTGGAACAGTTCCAGATAGTCGACATAATCGCTTTTGATGAAGCGCAGGCCGCGCAGGTAATCCAGCTCGTCCTGGCTGAAGCGCAGTTCGCACAGCAGGTCCAGCTGCGCTTCCAGCTGTTGCCTCAATTGCGTCAGCGGCGTATCCGGATGATTGCGGCAGCGGAATTCGTACTCGCCGTGGGCGGCGGGGAATTGGTGCAGCACCACTTGCAGCATGGTGAACTTGTAAAGATCGGTATCCAGCAGCGACTGGATGATGGGCGTGTTCTTGGGCATGGCGCTTCTCAGGCGGCGTGGATCACGAAGATCGCCGGCCGTTTGTGCAGATCGGGCGGGTTTTGCGGCCAGTCCTGCACCCGATGGCTGACGATGGTCTGCGTCGGCAGGGTCAGGTCGCAGGCTACCGCGAGCCGGGTGGAGGGCGCCAGCGTTTCGCGCAGCTGGGCCAGCAGAGCGTTGTTGCGGTATGGCGTTTCGATGAACAATTGGGTTTCGTTGTTTTTGCGCGAGCGTTGTTCCAGTTCTTTCACCAGCTTGGCTTTGTCGGTGGCGTCCACCGGCAGGTAGCCGTGGAAGGCGAAGCACTGGCCATTGGCGCCGCTGGCCATTAGCGCCAGCAGAATGGAGGAGGGGCCGATCAGCGGCTCGACGTGGATGCCGTGCTTGTGCGCCAGCGCCACTAGTTGAGCGCCGGGGTCGGCCACGGCCGGGCAGCCGGCCTCGGAGATCAGGCCGACATCGTGTCCGGCCTTCAGCGGCGCCAGCAGCGCGGCGACATCCGCCTCCTTGGTGTGCTCGTTCAGCGTGCTCATGGATAGCTCGCGGATCGGCGTTGTCACGCCCAGCGCTTTCAGGTGCTTGCGCGCGGTCTTTTCCGCCTCGACAACGAAATGGCTGATGTGGACGACTTTGGCGCGCTCGCCTTCCGGCAGCCAAGCGATGTTTTCGTCGCCCAGTGGAGCGGGAATCAGGAATAGGGTGCTGCTCATTTCAGCACCTCCACGCCCTCGTTGCCCAGCATGGATATCAACTGGAACAGCGGCACGCCGATCAGCGCGTTGGGGTCGTCGGATTCCACTTTTTCCAGCAGCGCGCCGCCCAGGCCCTCGCTTTTGGCGCTGCCCGCGCAGTGGAGGGCATCTGGTTCGCGGGTGAGGTAATTACGGATCTGCGCCTCGGTCAGCGCGCGCAGCGTGACGCGGGTGATGCCCACGCATTCCTGCAGCCGGCCGCTGGCGCTGTTGTATAGCGCCAACGCCGAGTGGAAGACTACGGTGCGGCCGCTCATCCACATCAGCATCTCCACGCCCTGTTCGAAGCCGCCGGGTTTGCCGATCTGTTTGCCATCCAGCAGCGCTACTTGATCGGAGCCTATGATCAGCGCGCCGGGATGCTTGCCGGCCAGCGATTGCGCCTTGGTGCGGGCCAGGCGCACTGCGGTTTCCAGCGCGGTTTCGCCGGCTAGCGGCGTTTCGTCGCAGATCGGCGGTTCGGCGCTGAAAGGCAGACCCAGGCGGGCGATGATTTCTTGGCGGTAGCGGGAGGTGGAAGCCAGTACGATGTGCATGATGCGAGCCGGTTGACGGCAACGCCGGCGGCGCGGCCGCGTCGGCCGGCGGCCACGGTTCGGCCTTGCCTTGTTTCTTTTGACAAATCAGGGGAATGGATTGTACCATGCGGAGTTTATGTCTAAACCGATTTTGATCGATCCGCTCAAGTTCGCCCGGGAGGGGCGCTCGCTGTCCGGCAAACTGCCGGTCGGCGGGTTGGATGAGCGCGTTCATAGCGACCTGTCGGACACCTCTGGCGAGGTGTCTTATCAGCTCGACGGCTCTCGCGACGAGCTGCAGCGTTTTACGCTGCGCATCCGCCTGACGGCGGACCTGCGAGTCACCTGTCAGCGTTGCCTGGACGGCATGCCGTTCAGCCTGGACACCGATTCGGTGGTCACGCTGTTCGCCAGCCAGGAAAAGCTGGACGAGGCCTGCGAGCAGGATGAAGAGCTGGACGCGGTTCTCGCCGAACCCGAACTGGACGTGATTGCGCTGATCGAAGACGAAATCATCATGGGCTTGCCGCATTCGCCGAAACACGACGAATGCAGCAGGGATACTCTCTCGCTCGCCAAGGCTGACAAGCCCAACCCGTTTGCGGTGCTGGCGGCGCTTAAGAGACCCAAGTCCGAGTAACCCGGATTCGCATTAGAATCTACTTGAATTTCTTAGGAGTCGACCATGGCTGTTCAACAGAACAAAAAGTCCCCGTCCAAGCGCGGCATGCATCGTGCACACGATTTTCTGACCGCCCCGGCCCTGGCAGTTGAAGCCAGCACCGGTGAAGCCCACCTGCGTCACCACATCAGCCCGAACGGCTTCTACCGTGGCCGCAAGGTTGTGAAGACCAAGGGCGAGTAATCTCCCCGTCCTCACTTCCTTTCCTTTTTTGGTAGGCACTTTATACCGCAATCGTTGATGACTATCACCGTCGCGGTTGATGCTATGGGCGGTGACGTTGGCCTCAAGGTTACCGTCCCGGCATCGATCCAATTCCTGCAAGACCACCCCGACATCCATCTGATTCTCGTAGGCGACCAGCCAGCCCTGGAGGCTGAATTGGCCCTGCACGATGGCGCCGTGCGTGAGCGCATCCTCATCCAGCACGCCACCCAAGTGGTGGGAATGGACGAGGCGCCTCAGCTCGCCCTCAAGAATAAAAAAGATTCGTCGATGCGGGTGGCGATCAATCTGGTCAAGGAAGGCAGGGCGCAGGCCGCAGTCTCCGCCGGCAACACCGGCGCGCTGATGGCTACCGCGCGCTTCGTCCTCAAGACCATTCCGGGCATCGACCGTCCCGCCATCGCCAAGCTGCTGCCCAATGTAAAGGGCACTTCCTGCGTGCTGGATCTGGGCGCCAACGTCGATTGCACCCCAGAACAACTTTTGCAGTTCGGCATCATGGGTTCCGAACTGATGGCCTGCCTGCAAGGCAAGGCCAATCCTTCCGTCGGCCTGTTGAATATCGGCAGCGAAGATATCAAGGGCAACGACAATATCAAGAAGACTGCCGAGCTGTTGCGCCAGTCGGAGCTGAATTTCTACGGCAACGTGGAAGGTGACGACATCTGCAAGGGCACGACCGATGTGGTAGTCTGCGATGGTTTTACCGGCAATGTGGCGCTCAAGACAGCTGAGGGGCTGGCGCACATGTTCGCCGTATTCCTGAAGGAAGAGTTCGGCCGCAGCTGGTGGACGCGCTTGTGCGCGTTGGCCGCGCTGCCGGTGCTGGGCCTTTTCAAGAAGCGCATCGATCCGCGCCGCTACAATGGGGCCAGCTTGCTGGGCCTGCGCGGCATCGTGGTGAAAAGCCACGGCGGCGCCGATGTCACGGGATTTCGTTACGCGTTGGCGCAGGCATGCGAGGAGGCCGGTTCCGACGTGATTGCACACATCGCCGATCGGGTTGCCAAACAACTAGACAACCTCAAGCAATCCGAGGCGGAAGCGAACTGAAACATATGGGCTATTCCCGCATTCTCGGCACTGGCAGCTTCCTGCCGTCCCAGGTGCTCACCAATGCGCAATTGGCCGAACGGGTGGAAACCAGCGACGAGTGGATTGTCTCTCGCACCGGCATCCGCGCGCGCCATATTGCCGATGAAGGGCACAAGACCAGCGATCTGGCGCTGAGGGCGGCGGAAGCCGCCATCGCCAGCGCCGGCATCGACAAGGGCGAGATCGACCTGATCATCGTCGCCACCACTACTCCCGACATGATTTTCCCCAGCACCGCCTGCATCTTGCAGGAGAAGCTGGGCTTGCCCGGCGTGCCGGCTTTCGACGTGCAGGCGGTGTGCGCCGGCTTCGCTTACGCGCTGGCCACCGCCAACGCCTACATCAAGAGCGGCATGTCGAAGAAGGCGCTGGTGATCGGCGCGGAAATCATGTCGCGCGTGCTGGACTGGGATGATCGCCGGACCTGCGTGCTGTTCGGCGACGGCGCCGGCGCGGTGGTGCTGGGCGCGTCCGACGAGCCCGGCATCCTGCATGCCAAGCTGGCGGCCGACGGTCGTTATCAGGGCTTGCTGAATACTCCGGCGCAAATCTCCGGCGGCAAGATTCAGGGCATGCCCTATCTGCACATGGATGGCCCGGCGGTGTTCAAGTTCGCCGTCAAGTCGCTGTCTGAAATCGCCGCTGCCACGCTGGCCGAGGCGGGCGTCGATAAGGCCGATCTGGATTGGTTGGTCCCGCACCAGGCCAATCTACGCATTATCGAGTCCACGGCCAAGCATTTGGGCCTGTCCATGGATAAGGTTGTCGTCACTTTGCCGGAGCAGGGCAATACTTCGGCAGCCTCCATCCCGCTGGCGCTGGATGTCGCGGTGAGGGATGGGCGTATTCAGCGTGGCCAAACCGTGATGCTGGAGGGCATCGGCGGCGGTTTCGCCTGGGGCGCGGTGCTGCTGACCTTCTGATTGGAATTCCGCAAAGTGGCTTTTTCGCCGCATGATCGCCGATAATGACAACGTTTATTGATCGGCGGCGTGGCGCGACCGGCCGCTTTGCGTCATCCTTTGCGTCGAATTCTGTGGAGTCGACTATGGCTTTTGCTTTTCTTTTTCCGGGACAGGGCTCGCAGAGTCTGAAAATGATGGACGGCTTCGCCGACCTGCCCGTGGTGCAACATACTTTCGAAGAAGCGTCGGACACCTTGTCGCTGGATCTGTGGGCGATGTTGCAGGCCGATGGCGCCGATGCGAGAAACGCTACCGTGAACACCCAGCCCATCATGCTGGCCGCTGGTTATGCCACTTATCTGGCGTGGCAGGAGCTGAACGGCAAGCAGCCGTCCATCGTGGCCGGCCATAGCTTGGGCGAATACACCGCCCTGGTGGCGGCTGGCGCGCTGCCGTTTTCCGAGGCGGTGAAGCTGGTGCGCGTGCGCGCCGAGGCGATGCAGGCCGCGGTGCCGGCTGGAGCCGGCGCTATGGCAGCCATCATCAATCTGTCCAACGAAGACATCCATGCGGCCTGCATTGAGGCCGCTCAGGGTGAAGTGGTGGAGGCCGCCAATTTCAACTCCTCGGGCCAGGTGGTGATCGCGGGACACACGGCTGCGGTGGAGCGGGCGATAGAGCTGTGCAAGGCCAAGGGCGCCAAACGCGCGCTGCCTTTGCCGGTATCGGTGCCGTCGCATTGCTCGTTGATGCGGCCGGCTGCCGAGCGTCTGGCCGAGGCGTTGCAAGACGTGCATCTGAGCGCGCCGGCGATTCCGGTGCTGCACAACGCTGATGTCGCCAGTTACAGCGATGTATCGCAGATCCGCGACGCGCTGATTCGCCAGCTTTACATGCCGGTGCGCTGGACTGAGACAATCCAGAAGTTGGCCGCTGACGGCGTGACGATGATGGCGGAATGCGGTCCGGGTAAAGTGTTGGCCGGGCTTGCCAAGCGCATCGACAGTGACATCACGTGCCTGGCGCTGACCAACCGCGCGGCGCTCGAAGCCGCGCGCGAAGAGTTGGTCTGACGGGAAATTCCAGCGGGCCGGCTTGATGCCGGGTTGCTATCGTCCCTCTCTAGGCTGGTGCCGGGTGGGATGTTGACAATAAGGAGACACATTGATGAGTCTGCAAGGCAAAGTGGCGTTGGTGACCGGCGCCTCGCGCGGCATAGGCGCGGCGATCGCCGACGCGCTGGCCGCCGAGGGCGCAGTGGTCGTCGGCACCGCCACGTCCGAATCCGGCGCGGCCGCCATTCATGAGCGCCTGTCGGCAGCCGGCGGGGCCGGCCGCGTGCTGAACGTCACCGAGGAGGGCGCCGTCGAGGCGCTGATCGAGTCGGTTGAGAAGGAGTTCGGCGCCGTGGCGGTTCTTGTCAATAATGCCGGCATCACCCGCGACGGTCTTCTGATGCGGATGAAGGATGAGGATTGGGACGCGATCATGGATACCAATCTGAAGTCGGTGTTCAAGACGTCCAAGGCCGTGATGCGCGGCATGATGAAGGTCCGTAGCGGCCGCATCATCAACATCGCCTCTGTGGTGGGCGCGATGGGCAACGCCGGTCAGGCCAATTATGCGGCCGCCAAGGCTGGCATCATGGGCTTCACCAAGTCAATGGCTCGCGAGGTAGGCAGCCGCAACATCACAGTCAACTGCGTGGCTCCGGGCTTTATCGACACCGACATGACCCGCGCGCTGCCGGAAGCGCAGCGCGAGACGCTGGTTGGGCAGATTTCGCTGGGCCGTTTGGGCGATGCCAAGGACATTGCCGATGCCGTGGTATTCCTGGCGTCGGACCGGGCATCCTACATTACGGGCCAGACTTTGCACGTTAATGGCGGCATGCTGATGCC
Source organism: Chromobacterium piscinae (assembly GCF_021129175.1). Classification (GTDB taxonomy): domain Bacteria; phylum Pseudomonadota; class Gammaproteobacteria; order Burkholderiales; family Chromobacteriaceae; genus Chromobacterium; species Chromobacterium piscinae. Next base: position 93,824 of record NZ_JAJOHV010000003.1, read on the forward strand.
TTAATTTCTGTCCGGCTAGCGCTGGATAGAGATTTAGGTAGGCTGCTCTAATTTTTTTTTGTAGAATACCGGGGTTTTGTGATCCCGAATCAGAAAGGTCAAGGGTTTAAACAAATGGAAAACATCGAAGCGCGCGTCAAGAAGATCGTTGCCGAGCAACTGGGCGTGAACGAAGCCGAAATCAAGGTGGAAAGCTCTTTCGTCGACGATCTGGGCGCCGATTCCCTGGATACCGTTGAACTGGTGATGGCACTGGAAGAAGAGTTCGAGTGCGAGATCCCGGACGAAGAAGCCGAGAAGATCACCACGGTTCAACAAGCCATCGACTACGTGACTGGCCATCTGAACAAGTAATCCCTCTTTTCGGGACCAGGACCTCTGCGTGGTGGTGCTTCGGCTCGCCTGCAGAGGTTCTTTTGTTAAGAAGGTTCCAAACGCGCGTTTGAACCTGACTTGTGCTTGTCAGACGCGCGTGGTTTCATCGGGAGACTGCCCTCCCATCTATCACGGAGATTCTTCGTGTCCAAACGCAGAGTAGTAGTCACCGGCCTGGGCCATGTGTCCCCGGTCGGCAACGATGTCGCCACCGGCTGGGCCAACCTGTTGGCCGGCAAGAGCGGCATCGCCAAGATCACCCGATTCGACGCCAGCGACATGGCTTGCCAGATCGCGGGCGAGGTCAAGGGCTTCAATATCGGCGATTACATTACGCCGAAGGAAGCGCGGCGCAACGATCTGTTCATTCATTACGGCATCGCCGCGGCCCTGCAGGCCGTCGCCGACGCCGGGCTGGATGACATCCCGGGTCTGGACAAGACCCGCGTCGGCGTCAACATCGGTTCCGGCATCGGCGGCTTGCCGCTGATCGAGGATACCGGCGTGGCGCTGATGGAGGGCGGTCCGCGCAAGATCGGCCCGTTCTTCATTCCGGGCTCGCTGATCAACCTGATCGCCGGCCAGGTTTCCATCCTGAAGGGCTATCAGGGACCCAGCTACGGCATCGTGTCCGCCTGCACCACCGGCGCGCACTGCATCGGCGACGCCGCTCGCCTGATTCAGTACGGCGACGCCGATATCATGGTGGCCGGCGGTTCCGAGGGCGCGGTTTCGCGCCTGGGCATCGGCGGCTTCGCCGCGATGAAGGCGATGTCCACCCGCAACGACGACCCCGAGGCCGCGTCCCGACCATGGGACAAGGGCCGCGACGGTTTCGTGATGGGCGAAGGCGCCGGTGTGCTGGTGCTGGAGGATTATGACCATGCGGTGAAGCGCGGCGCCAAGATCTATGCAGAGCTGATCGGCTTCGGCATGAGTTCGGACGCGCACCACATCACCGCGCCCAGCTCCGAAGGTCCGGCCCGCGGCGTAAGCAACGCGCTGCGCGACGCCGGCATCAACGCCGACGCGGTGCAGTACGTGAACGCTCATGGCACGTCCACTCCGCTGGGCGACGCCAACGAAACGACTGCCATCAAAATGGCTTTCGGCGATCACGCCAAGAAGCTGGTGGTCAACTCCACCAAGTCGATGACCGGCCATTTGCTGGGCGGCGCAGGCGGCGTGGAGGCGATTTACACCATTCTGGCGATCCACAACCAGGTGTCCCCGCCGACCATCAATCTGGTCGAGCAGGATCTGGAGGCCGGCTGCGATCTGGATTACGTGGCCAACACCGCGCGCGACATGAAGATCGAGGTGGGTATTTCCAACTCCTTCGGTTTCGGCGGCACCAACGGCACCCTGGTGTTCAAACGGGTCTGATCGTCGCCGCAGGCGATTGACAGAGCGAACCGCTGCGTTACACTCGCAGCGGTTTTTCTTTTTTCGCCGCCGCTCAAGGTGGGCGGCGGTGTTGCAAATCAGTGCCGGGCCTTGCCGGCCCAGGATCGTAGATGTTCACTCAGAAACTCGACTTCATTCCCGATCTGTTGGCGCTGCATGCCGCCGATCGCGAAAACTTTCCCTATCTGATGCAATCGTCCGGCGACGGCGGCTGGGATCTGCTGCTGATGCAGAGCGAGCGGCGCGTGTTCATGGCGGGCGAGGGGCAGGCTTTTCTCGACGAGGTGCGCGCATTCAGGCCGCAGGCGGTGTCCAATCCGCACGGCCTGCCTTTCGTCGGCGGCTGGTTCGTCTACCTAGCTTACGATCTGTTGTCGGAATTCGAGCCGCGTGTGCCCTCAGCCTTGCCGGACAGCTTCCCATTGGCGGTATGGGCGCGCGCGCCCGCCGCGGTGCTGGTGGACCGCGCCAAGAACGAGGCCTGGCTGGTCGGCGAGACCGCCGACGACTGGCATGCGCTGGAACGCTTGGTGGCGGCGAAGCCGGCTTTCGCGCCCAAGGCGGTGGCGCTGGCCGGCCTGGAGGAGGATCCGCCGGAGTGGTACACCGACGCGGTGGCCCGTCTCAAGCGCTACATCTACGAAGGCGACGTGTTCCAGGTGAACATCTCGCGCGGCTGGCGGGCGGAGCTGGCCGATGGCATCGCCGCGCCGGATCTGTTCGCCGCGCTGCGCCGCGCCAATCCGGCGCCGTTCTCGGCGCTGGCGGACTTCGGCGACGCGCAGATCGTCAGCTCGTCGCCGGAGCGGCTGGTGCGGGTGCGCGACGGCTGGGCCGAGACCCGGCCGATCGCCGGCACCCATCCGCGTTCGACCGATCCGGCCGAGGACGCCGAGCTGAAGAAGCGGCTGATCACCAGCATCAAGGAGCGCGCCGAGCATGTGATGCTGATCGATCTGGAGCGCAACGATCTGGGCCGCATCAGCCGCCCGGGCACGGTCGAGGTCAACGAGCTGATGGCGGTGGCCAGCTATGCCTACGTCCATCACATCGAGTCCAATGTCCGCGGCAAGCTGCGCGACGACGTCGCGCCGGCGGACGTGCTGCGCGCGCTGTTCCCCGGCGGCACTATCACCGGCTGTCCCAAGGTGCGGACCATGCAGATCATCCGCGAGCTGGAAAACAGCGCGCGCCGGGCCTATACCGGCAGCCTCGGCTATCTGAACCGCGACGGCACCATGGACTTCAACATCCTGATCCGCACCTTCATGCAGGAAGGCGGCAAGCTGCGCTTCCGCGCCGGCGGCGGCATCGTCGCCGATTCCGATCCCGAGCGCGAATTGCAGGAAACCCGCCACAAGGCGCGGGGCCTGCTCAGGGCGCTGGGCGTGGAGCAGGCCTGATGGCGATGCTGGTCAACGGTCTGCCGGGCGAGGCGGTGTCGGCGCTGGACCGCGGCTTCAATTACGGCGACGGCGTGTTCCGCACCATGCAGTTGCGCCACGGCCGGCCATGGATGTGGCGCTGGCAGTACGCGCGGCTGGCCGACGACGCCGCGCGGCTGGCATTGACGCTGCCGGACGAGCAGCTGTTGCTGGACGAATTGATGGCGCTGGGCAGCGAACACGCGTTGGCGGTGGGCAAGATCGTGATCACCCGCGGCGTCGGCGCGCGCGGCTACGCGATGGCCGGCGCCGGCGCCCCGACACGCATCGTATCGGCCGTATCGTGGGACGGTTATCCGGCAGAGTACGGCGAGCGGGGCATCGAGGCGCGCTGGTGCGAGCTGAGGCTGTCGCTGCAGCCGCGCCTGGCCGGCGTCAAGCACCTGAACCGGCTGGAGAGCGTGCTGGCGCGGTCCGAATGGAACGACCCGGCGATACAGGAAGGCCTATTGCTGGACCAGGATGGCTGGCTGGCCGAGGGCACGATGAGCAATGTCTACCTGCTGCGGTGCGGGGAGATCCAGACCCCTTTGCTCGATCGCTGCGGCGTGAACGGCGCGGTGCGGGATTGGTTGACGGATAATATTTCAAATTTCGGACTTAAATTTTCAGAAAAGCGACTTTCTGCTGCCGATTTGATTGACGCTGACGCGGTGTTTCTCTCCAATAGCCTGATAGGCATCTGGCCGCTGGCTCGCCTGGGCGAGCGCGTCTGGATGCCTTCACCTTTGCTGCAGGCATTGCGGCAAGCCTTACTACAACAAGCCTGATGCATGGCGCCGGGGAACGTCGGCGCAATGTTCCGCTTGCCGCGCCGGCCGGCTCCCTCTCTTCTTCCGAATCGATCCGATCGCGCCGGAGCGGACGGGTTTTGTCCGGCGTCGCGCCAGGCGCGGCGGGCTGGATAACCCGGAAGAGGTTGCCTGTGAAATTGATTCTTAAACTGCTGGCCGGCATGGCGGTCGGCCTGCTGCTGGGCCTGTACGCGCCCGGACCGCTGCTGACGCTGATGCTGACTTTCAAAGGACTGTTCAGCCAGTTCATCGGCTTCATGATCCCGCTGATCATCGTGTTCTACATCATGAGCGGCATCGCCGCGCTGGAGACCGGGTCCGGCCGCATGCTGGGCTGGACCGTGGGCCTGGCTTACGCGTCCACCATTCTGTCCGGCGTGCTGGCTTTTGCCGCGGCATCCACATTTCTGCCGCAATGGCTGGGCGAGGCAGCCGCCGTTCCGGCCGCCGCCGACAAGCTGGCGCCGCTGTTCAAGCTGGAGATCAAGCCGCTGTTCGACGTGATGACGGCGCTGATGCTGGCCTTCGTCTTCGGCCTGGGCATCGCCGCCACCGGCGCGGCGCGGCTGCGCGAGATCGCCGATCAGGGCAAGGACATTGTCGAGATGGTGCTGGCGCGTGTGCTGGTGCCGCTGCTGCCGGCCTACATCGCCTGCGAATTCGCCGACATGGCCGCCGCCGGCACCGCCTTCGCCACGCTGAAAACCTTCGGCGTGGTGTTGCTGATGGCGATTGCCCTGCACTGGCTGTGGCTGGCCGCGCTGTACGGCGCCAGCGGCACGCTGCTGGGCCGCAATCCGCTGTCGCTGCTGCGCGCGATGCTGCCGGCCTATTTCACCGCGCTGGGCACCATGTCGTCCGCCGCCACCATCCCGGTGGCGCTGCGCTCGGCCGGCAAAATGAAGGTGTCGCCGCCGGTGGTGAATTTCGTGATGCCGCTGTGCGCCACCATTCACCTGTGCGGCTCCACCATCACGCTGGTGAGCTGCGCTACCGCGGTGATGCTGATGACCCATGGTCTGGAAGTGCCAGGCTGGGACGTGATGCTGCCCTTCATCCTGCTGCTGGGCGTGACCATGGTGGCCGCCCCGGGTGCGCCGGGCGGCGGCGTGATGTCGGCGCTGGGCATCCTGTCTAGCGTATTGGGTTTCCCCGAAGCCAGCCTGGCGCTGATGATCGCGCTCTATCTGGCGCAGGACAGTTTCGGCACCGCCTGCAATGTGGCCGGCGACGGCGTGGTCGCGTTGTGGGTGGACCGCCTGGTGGGCCGCGCTCCGCAGCCGGCAGGCGAGGCGGCCGTCCAGCGCGGCTGACGGTGATTTGCTAAGCAGAACAAGTGATTTGGGAGAATGGGCGGCGCTGGTTATAGTGTTCGCCTGACCGTTTGGCTGCCGCCTCAGCGCGGGGGTTTCGGTTTCTCTCGTTAATCGTGTTTGTTTTGGCCGGGCCGCGCGCCCGGCTTTTTCTTGCCCGTCCGTTTTGCGGCTATAGCGGCTGAAACCATTCCTCGCTGGCCGGCAGGGACAGACCATGGCGCAGGCGGGCCGCCTGCCAGGCCGAGCGGAATACGTCGCGGTCGGCGATGCCGGGGTAGACCTCCATCCAGGTGTCGGCGTCGTCGCAGCGGCGCAGCAGCTCGCCGGTCCAGCCGGCGGCGGCCAGCTCCATCTGCAGCGCGCGGAATCTGCCCAGCACGGTTTCAGGCTCGGCAGGCGCCTTGAAGTAACAATACAGCGTCGCGGTCATCCAAATCTCCAGACTGGCCATGGCGGCAAAATTGTTTATGATAGACCTTCTCGCCGCGGAAGTGGCGGCAGGACAAGGGGGATGCAGGTGCAGCAGCAGATAGACACCCTGGTGGTGGCGGGCGTCGGCCTGATCGGCGGCTCGTTCGCGCTGGCGCTCAAGCGCGCCGGCAGGGTGAAGACCGTGATCGGCGTCGGGCGCACGCTGGCCAATCTGGAAAAAGCGCTGACGTTGGGCGTGGCGGACGAGATCAGCCAGGACATCGGCGCTGTCGCCCATCGCGCCGACATGGTGCTGCTGGCGTCGCCGGTGGGCCAGATGGGCGCGTTGCTGGCGGCGCTGGCGCCGGAGCTGCGTCCGGGGACGGTGGTCACCGACGGCGGCAGCACCAAGAGCGATGTGGCCGCGTTGTACCGCCAATACTTGCCCGATCACCTGCCGTGGTGCGTGCCGGCCCACCCGATCGCCGGCTCCGACATGTCGGGCGCGGTGGCCGCCCAATACGGCCTGTACGAGAACCGCCGCGTGGTGCTGACGCCGCTGGCGGAAACCGCGCCCGAGGCGGTGGACGCCGTGGCGGATCTGTGGCGCGCCTGCGGCGCGGAAATCCACTGCATGGACGCCGCCGAGCACGATGCGGTGTTCGCCAGCGTCAGCCATCTTCCCCATTTGCTGGCCTTCGCCTATGTGGACCGGGTGGCGGCCAAGGCTAACGCCGAGCGCTGCTTCGATTTCGCCGCCACCGGCTTCCGCGATTTCACCCGCATCGCCGGCAGCCATCCCGAGATGTGGACCGACATCAGCCTGGCCAACCGCGATGCCTTGCTGGCCGAGCTGGCCGATTACCGAGCCGGCCTGGACCGGATGGCAGCGTTGCTGGAAGCCGGCGATGCGGAGGGCCTGAACCGTTTGTTCGGCGAGGCGCGCGCCGCACGCACCCGCTGGCATCAGCAATTTCTGAGGAGAGGCTAGGATGGACGGCAAAGTCGCCTTGGTGACCGGCGGCACGCGCGGAATCGGCGCGGCCACCACGCGCTTGCTGGTCGCCGCCGGCTGGCGGGTGGCTGCCAATTACTGTACGGACGAAGCCAGCGCCGCCGCGCTGAAGGCCGAGCTGGGCGATGCGGTGCAGCTGTTCCGCGCCGACGCGTCCGATGAAAAGGCCATTGTCAGGCTCTTCGACGATGCGATGTGCCATTACGGCAGGCTGGACGGGCTGGTCAACAACGCCGGCGTCACCGCGCCGATGTGCCGGCTGGAGGATTACAGCGCCGAGCGGGTGGAGCGGGTGTTGCGCGTCAACGTGCTGGGGCCGCTGCTGTGCTGCCGCGAGGCGGTGAGGCGCATGTCCACCCGCCATGGCGGCGACGGCGGCGCCATCGTCAATGTGTCCTCGGCCGCGTCGCGGCTGGGTTCCGCTGGCGAATACATCGATTACGCCGCCAGCAAGGGCGCGATAGACACGCTGACCCTGGGCCTGGCGCGCGAGGTGGCGGAAGAGGGCATACGCGTCAACGCGGTGCGTCCCGGCCTGATTGCAACCGATATCCACGCCGCCAGCGGCGAGGTGGGTCGCGTGGCGCGGCTGGCGCCTACGGTGCCGATGCGGCGCGGCGGCCAGCCGGAAGAGGTGGCGGAGGCCATCGTCTGGCTGCTGTCCGACGCCGCCTCATTCTGCACCGGCAGCCTGCTGGACGTGTCGGGCGGCCGTTAGTCTCCCCGCACTCCGGCCAGGAAATTGGCCACCAGCGGCGAGTTCTCGTCGCGGCGGACGGCGATGCCCATCGACAGATAGGCGCCGTCGTCGGCTAGCGGCACGTAGCGCACCGCCGGTATCTGCACGCATTCCAGCGGCGAGGGCAGGATGGCGATGCCGACGCCGGCCGCCACTAGGCCGATCTGGGTGATCGCCTCGCCCGCCTCCTGCACCATTTTCAATTCCAGCCCGTTCTGCAGCGCCAGTTGGCGCACCACATCGCTGAGGCCGGAGCCGGATTCGCGCGGATAGCCGATCAGCGGCTCGCCGGCCAGCCGGCTCAGCGCCAGCGCTTTTTCCGCGGCCAGCGGATGGGCGCTGGGCACCACCGCCAGCAGCCGGTCGCGGTGCAGCTCCTCCACCCGGATCAAGGGGCTGGGCGTTGGGCCGTTGAAACGGACGAAACCCAGGTCCAGCTGGCGGCGCTCCAGCGCGTCGAATTGGCCGGCGGTGAACATTTCGCTTAGCGTCAGCCTGACTTCGGGATAGTCCCGACGGTAATGCTGCAGGCTGTGGTGCAGGATGGGCGTCAGTGGCAAGGACGAGGTGAAGCCGATGCGCAGCTCGCCGGTTTCGCCGTTGGCGGCGCGGCGCACCGCGGCGGCGGCGGCCGCGCTGTCGGCCAGGATCTGGCGCGCGCGCGGCAATAGCTGTTGCCCGGCGGGCGTCAGCTCCACCTTGCGCTGGTGGCGGCGGAACAGCGGCGCGCCCAGCTCTGCCTCCAGCGCCTGGATCTGCTGGCTCAGCGGCGGCTGGCCGATGTGCAGCCGCTCGGCCGCGCGGGTGAAGTGCAGCTCTTCGGCCACGGCGATGAAGTAGCGCAGATGGCGCAGTTCCATATTGATATTTTAAAAGTATTAATCGTGGTTGAAATATATATTGGACTGAGGTTTTTCCCAAGCCTAAGCTGACGGTGTCGTTGAAGAAGAGATTGATGCCGTGTCCGTCCCCTCCGTTGCGCTGCAAGACAGCCAAACCATTTCCGAGCCGCCCGCCGCCAAGCTGCATGCCGGCACGCCGGCTTTCCGCTCTACCGCGCGCGCCATGTTCATCGGCGGTTTCTGCACCTTCTCCATGGTTTACGGCACCCAGCCCTTGATGCCGCTGTTCGCCCATGATTTTTCGCTGACGCCGGCCGCGGCCAGCGGCGTGGTGTCGATGTCCACCGGCGCGCTGGCGCTGGCCTTGATTCCGGCCAGTCTGCTGGCCGACCGCTTCGGCCGCCGCGTTTTGATGAATTTGGCGCTGGCCTTGGGCGCGGTGTTGATGCTGATGTCGGCCTTCGTCGCTGGCTTTGGCGCTTTTCTGCAGTTGCGGGCGGTGTTCGGCCTGGTGATGGCCGGCTTGCCGGCGGTGGCGATGGCCTATTTGAGCGAGGAGGTGGACGCCAAATCGCTGGGCCATTCCATGGGGCTCTACATCGCCGGCAACGCCTTGGGCGGCATGTGCGGCCGGCTGTTGGCTTCGCTGCTGGCCGATCACGTCGGCTGGCGCGGCGCGGTGCTGGCGTTGGCCGTGATCGGCTGCGTCGGCGCCTGGCAGTTCTGGCGCTTGCTGCCGGCCTCGCGCCATTTCCAACCCCGACGCCATGATTTCGCCCGCATGGGGCGCGAGTTGCGCGGCATGCTGCGTGACGGCGGCCTGCCGTGGCTGTTCCTCACCGCCTTCCTGTTGATGGGTTGTTTCGTCAGCCTGTACAACTATTTGGGCTTCCGCCTGCTGGCCGCGCCGTTCAATCTGAGCCAGAGCGCGCTGGCGCTGGTGTTCTCGCTGTATGTGGTGGGCATCTGGTCGTCCGCCTGGGTGGGCCGGCTGGCCGACGGCCTGGGGCGGCGCAATGTGTTGTGGATGATGGTGGCGATGATGCTGGCGGGACTGCTGCTGACGCTGGGCGACACCTTGTGGCTGCTGGTGCCGGGCGTGGCGCTGTTCACCTTCGGCTTCTTCGCCGCGCACTCGGTGGCCAGCAGCTGGGTGGGCCTGAGAGCCCGAGAGGGCAGGGCCTTAGCTTCGGCGCTGTATCTGACTGCCTACTATCTGGGCTCCAGCGTGTTCGGCACGATGTCGGGCTTGATGTGGGGGCGCGGCGGCTGGCACGGCGTGGCTTCGGCGTTGGCGCTGGCCTTGCTGGTCCTGATGGGGGTCAGTTTATGGCTGAGGCGGCTGCAACCCTTGCCGCAGGCCTGAACCAGCAATGAAAAAGCCCCGCGTTGCGGGGCTTTGTCTGTCGGGGCTTAGCGGATGATGCCGCCGCCCAGGCAGATGTCGCCGTGGTAGAGCACGGCCGATTGGCCGGGGGTGACCGCCCATTGCTTTTCCGTGAAGGTAAGCGTGGCCTGGCCGTCGACGATGGGCGACAGCGAACAGGCGGCGTCCGCCATCCGGTAGCGGTTCTTGGCGCTGTATTCGCCAGGCTGCGGCGCGTCCGGCAGCGTCCAACTGAGGTCGGCCATCGCCAGCGTCGGCTTCAGCAGCAGCGGGTGGTCGTGGCCCTGGACCACAATCAGCCTGTTGGCCGGGATATCCTTGCCGGCGACGAACCACGGCTCGCCGTTGCCGTCGCGCGAACCGCCTATGGTCAGGCCCTTGCGCTGGCCCAGCGTGTAGTACATCAGGCCGATGTGCTCGCCCACCACCTTGCCGTCCGGCGTCACCATCTGGCCGGGCGAGGTGGGCAGGTAGCGCTTCAGGAATTCGCGGAACGGGCGTTCGCCGATGAAGCAGATGCCGGTGGAGTCCTTCTTGGCCGCGGTCGGCAGGCCGGCCTGTTCGGCCAGCTGGCGGACTTCTGTCTTGCGGATGTCGCCCAGCGGGAAGATGGCCTTGGCCAGTTGATGCTGCTGCAGGCGGTACAGGAAGTAGCTCTGGTCTTTGGTGTGGTCCACCGCCTTCATCAGGTAGTGGGTGCCGTCCTGTTCCAGCTTGCGGGCGTAGTGGCCGGTGGCGATGCAGTCGGCGCCCAGCTCCATCGCGTAGTCGAGGAAGGCCTTGAACTTGATTTCGGCGTTGCACAGCACGTCCGGGTTCGGCGTGCGGCCGGCCGAGTATTCCTTCAGGAAGTACGAGAACACGCGGTCCTTGTATTCCTTGGCGAAGTTGACGATTTCCATGTCGATGCCGACGATGTCGGCCACGCTCATCGCGTCCAGCGCGTCCTGCTTGATCGAGCAGTATTCGTCGTCGTTGTCGTCTTCCCAGTTCTGCATGAACACGCCGATCACTTCATGGCCTTGCTGCTTCAGCAGCCAGGCGGTCACCGACGAATCCACGCCGCCGGACATGCCGACGACTATGCGTTTCTTACCCGTCACGGGGCGTTTCCTTCCTTGCTTTTGCTTGCCTGTCTGACAGGCTCGGATACGGCCGGGGGCTCGTATCCCGTCATCCAAATTGAAAGGGGAACCACCACGGGCGGTTCCCCGAAATCCTTGAACCAGGTGTCCACCGCCCAATCCTGATTGGCGGCGTTGTCGTGCAGCACGCCGGTGTAGTGCAGATCCAGAATCCACGGCGCCCGCCATTCAGGTGGCGCCGCGCGGTGGAATTTCAACCATCCCTGCCGCTGCAGGTAGTTGAGGAAAGTGGTGACGTTGCTGCTGTGGTCCACGCAGTCCATCCGGCCTTGAGCCGGGCCGTCGCGGAAATTGCCGCCTTTGTCCTGCCAGATCGGCGTGTCGCGCGCGGCGATGCGATACAGCGTCAGAACGGCGTCGGCCACCGCTTCGCGCTCGGACGCGGCGGAGTCGGATCGGCTCATGCGCGCGGCCAGCCAGTCATGCTCCTCGTCGGAGATGTCGAATTGGGCGTGCCTGGAACATCCGTAATGATAACAGATGTTTAGCCCGTCGGCGCGCGCGGCGGGAAGGAGCAGGGCAAGCAGCAGCGGTATCAATAGTCGCATCGGACATCCTGTGGCGGGCGGGTCAGCGCAGGTCGCTTATCAGTTGCAGAGGATACGCGATGCCATTGCGATAGTCTGCCAGGCATTGCAGCACCACCGGGCTGCGCAGCCGCGCAGTCTGCGTGGCGATGTCCTCGTAGGCCAGCCAGTGCACGGCGACGATGCCCTCGTCCAGCCGCGGCGGGGAGCCGGGCGGGACGGCATCGCCGTGGAAGGCGAAGCGCATATAGGTGATGTCGCCATCCTGAGCGTCGGCCAGGTAGATGCCGGTGAGGCCGCGCGGCGTGAACAGCCAGCCGCTTTCCTCCCGGGTCTCGCGCGCCACCGCTTGCAGCAGCGTCTCGCCGCGCTCCAGATGGCCGGCGGGCTGGTTGAGCCGCAGGCCGTCCGGCGTTTCCTCCTCGATCATCAGGAAGCGGCCGTCGCGCTCGATGATGGCGGCGACTGTTGCATTTGGCTTCCACTGACGCGCTTTGTTATTGACAATCATTCTTGTTTATTTCTATGATGATGATAATTATTCTTGATTGTAAGCCAGAGGGGGCTTCCGATGTATGTCTGCTTGTGCAATGCAGTGACCGACAGCCAGATCCGCCAGGCGGTTCATGGCGGTGCCACGCGCATGTGCGACCTGCGTCGGGAATTGGGCGTCGCCTCCGATTGCGGCAAGTGCGCCTGCATGGCCAATCAGATACGCAAGGACGCGCAAAGCGAACTGACCGCTTGCTCGGTGGCCCGCACCGCCGCCTGATCTTCTCCCAAGGGGGCAAGCCGCCCTTCTGCCAGCCCGCGAGCTGGCTGTTCCCATTTATGCCTTGAGCTATGCGCCTGCTGTGCCATAATGCCTGGACGATTTTTCAGGAGAATATGACATGCAAGGCGACAAGAAGGTCATCAAGTACCTGAACCAGATTCTCAAGAACGAGCTCACCGCGATCAACCAGTACTTCCTGCATGCCCGCATGTACAAGAACTGGGGCTTGAAGAAGCTGAACGAGCACGAGTATGAAGAATCCATCGACGAAATGAAGCACGCCGACAAGCTGATCGAGCGCGTGCTGTTTCTGGAAGGGCTGCCCAATCTGCAGGACCTGGGCAAGCTGCACATCGGCGAGAATCCGAAGGAAATGCTGGAGTGCGACCTGAAGCTGGAGCTGGAGGCGCTGCCGCTGCTGCGCGAGGCCATCGCCTACTGTGAAACCTCCAAGGACTACGTCAGCCGCGACATGCTGGAAGACATCCTGGAGAGCGAGGAAGAGCACGTGGACTGGCTGGAGACCCAGCTGGGCCTGATCGAGAAAGTCGGCCTGCAGAACTATCTGCAAAGCCAGATGGAAGACGCTTCCTGATCTGTGGGATGCAAGAAAAAAGGGCTGTCGTTGCGACAGCCCTTTTTTGCGTCCGGCTTATTTCTTCGCCGCAGGCTTGCTTGGTTCCGCGGCGGGAGCGGAGGCGTCGATGGTTTCCTCGCTTTCCTCCCACGGCAGCGGCACCTTCTGCTGGTGTATGGTCAGGCCCTTGGCGTCGTATTTCAGGTCGGTGGAAATCTGGCCGTTGTCCTCCACCAGATAGCCGCCCGATTTCCATTGCGTCAGCTGGCTGTCCAGCAGGCTTCTGGCCAGGTCTTCCACTTCCTGCATGTTCGGCTGCTCTTCGGCGCTCTGATCGACAGTGAACAGGTTGCGGGCCTGGGTCAGCACCAGCTCTTCCAGCGTCTGGCGCGGCAGGCTCAGCTTGGCGTCGGCTTCGATGCGCTTGGCCAGCTGCGTGATGTCGTTCAAGTCGGCCGGGGTGAAGCCGTTGATGCCCAGGCTGCCCTGCAGCTTGGCCTCGCCGGCCGGCATCTTCAGGTAGAACTCGTTGATCAGCAGCTTGGGATTGTTTTCCAGCAGCGGGATCGCGTTCTTCTTGATGGTGTCGACGTATTGCTTGCGCAGCACCGCCGGATCCACGCCTTCGAACGGAATCTCGCTGATCGCCTTGTCCAGCTTCACCAGCGTCGGGCCGTGCAGGTGGTTGGCGGACACGTCCAGCCGCAGCGGGCCGTAGCGGTTGGCGTTGAAGCTCAGCTCTGCGAAGTTCACCTTGCCGCGGGTGTTGACGAATTCGTCCTGCTCGCTGGTGACGATCTGGTAGCTGAAGTTCTTCAGCACCACCGACGACGGCTTGAACTCGCCGGACGGATTGACGAACTCGCCGACGCGGACGCGGGTCATCAGGTAGATCAGCTCGTTCAGCTTGATGCTGTACGGCACGCTCTCACGCGAGCTCAGCTGCACATTGCCTATGGTCAGTTCGCTGGTGCCGAGCTTGATGCCGGTGTTGCCCGGACGCATGTCGGACACATAACGCACGCCTTCGAACGAGATGCTGCCCTTGCTGGCGGCTTCCAGCAGGAAGCCGGGCGACAGCGCCTCGGTCTTGTATTCCTTGTAGCCGTTGGCGTAATCGACCTTGAGGTCGAAGCCTTTCCATTTCATCTTGACGCCGGACAGCGCCTCTTCGTAGTCGAAGGCGGGCACCGCCACTTCCAGCAGGCCGCCGCCGCCGAAGCCGATGCGGTTGGTGATGGCGATCGGCTCCTTGTCGCCGAAGAAGGTCTTCAGCGTCTTGCGGGTGGCGTCGCTCATCGCGAACTCGGTGCGCACCAGCGCGCGGCCGGGGCGGAAGTCAAAGCCAGCCAGGCCCGGCAGCGGGCCGTGCTTGACGTTGTTGGTGAACTTGATCGTGGAGTTCAGCAGCGGCTTCATATTGTCCGGCAGCATGTTCTCGTACGGGCCGGACAGATGGCGGTTGAACACCAGCTCGGTGGTCTCGGTGGACGAGAACCAGCCGCGTTGATAGCTGTGCGATTTGACCTTGAACAGCGGCAGGCCGGAGAGCATCCGGTACTGCTCCTGCAAGGTTTCCTCGGCCTTGACGCCGGCCCAGTAGCTGGAGCCCGCGTATAGGACGAACAAGCCGCCGATGGCGGCGCCGGCAATGATCAGTCGACGTTTTGGCAACACTAGTATTTTTCTGAACTAGGGTGAAATGATGCCCTATGGTACACCAATGCACCGGCGGATGCGCTCCCAGCGCGCTTGACCGGCAAATTTGGTTCTGCATGGCGGCAGGGCTTGTTATAGAATAGAGCTTTGTCTCTAAGTCGACGGACGCATCGAATACATGAACCTGAACTGGCTCAACGGTCTATTGGATCTGCCATGGTGGGGCAATATCGTCGCCGCCCTGATCCTGACCCACATCACCATCGCCGCGGTCACGATTTTCCTGCACCGCCACCAGGCCCACCGCGCGCTGGACCTGCACCCGATTCCCAGCCACTTCTTCCGTTTCTGGTTGTGGCTGACCACCGGCATGGTCACCAAGCAGTGGGCGGCCATCCATCGCAAGCACCACGCGCGCTGCGAAACCCAGGAAGACCCGCACAGCCCGCAGGTGCTCGGCATCAAGAAGGTGCTGTGGGAAGGGGCCGAACTGTACCGCGCCGCCTGCAAGGACCAGTCCATCATGGACAAGTTCGGCCACGGCACACCTGACGACTGGCTGGAGCGCAATGTCTACAGCAAGCACAACGCCAAAGGCATCGTGCTGATGCTGCTCATCGATCTGGCGCTGTTCGGGCCGATCGGCCTGTCGATCTGGGCCGTGCAGATGGTGTGGATTCCGTTCTGGGCCGCCGGCGTGATCAACGGCCTGGGCCACTTCTGGGGCTACCGCAACTTCGAGAACGAGGACGCTTCCACCAATCTGGTGCCTTGGGGCATCCTGGTGGGCGGCGAGGAGCTGCACAATAATCACCATACCTTCGGCACCTCGGCCAAACTGTCGTACAAGTGGTACGAGTTCGACATCGGCTGGATGTACATCCGCATGCTGGAAATCTGCGGCCTGGCCAAGGTGCGCAAGGTGGCGCCGCAACTGGCCCACGATCCGTCGCGCCCGCAGCTGGATCTGGAACACCTGCAGGCCATCATTGCCAACCGCTACGCGATCGCCTCGCGTTACGCGCGGGAGCTGAAGGCCGAGTGCGGCGCGGAATTGGCCAAGCTGAGCCTGCCCGAGTTGCCGCAGGTCAACCTGCCGCGCAAGATGAAGGTGTGGCTGAAGCAGGACGCCAAAGACCTGCCCGAGTGCGACCGCGACCAACTGGCCCGCATCCTGGAGCAGAGCCACGTGCTGGCGACCATCTACAATATGCGCCAGGAGCTGACCCGTCTGTGGGAGCGTTCCAGCCTGACCCGCGAGCAATTGCTGCAGGAGTTGCAGGACTGGTGCGCGCGCGCCGAAGCGTCCGGCATCGCCGCGCTGCAGCGTTTCTCGCAGAATCTGAGGCAGACCGCGCTGGCCTGACGCCTGATTCCCGTTTTCATTGCCAACCCCGCATCCGACGATGCGGGGTTTTTTATCGCCCGACATGCCGTTAGAGTTTTTTTCTATATTCAAATAGAAAATAAAGTTTGATTTCAAAATAGCTGAAAGAAATATAATGATGGCCTGTTGCTATTCGAGCGAGGTCATCGAGATGAGTGCATTGCAATTGACGCAGACGCAGTCCGATCTGCCTTACATCCACGGGTTTTCCGCCACCGAGCAGGCGAGGCTGGTGCGCCAGGCGCGCTTTTCCGAGGCGATGGTGTACCGCGACGTCGATTTTTCCGGCGTGCAAAAGCTGCTGGAGGTCGGTTGCGGCGTGGGCGCGCAGACCGAGATTCTGCTGCGCCGCTTCCCAGAGGTGGACATCACCGGCCTGGATTTCAGCCAGCGGCAGCTGGCGGTGGCGCGCCAGCGCTTGCAAGGCAGCCCCGAGCACGGCAGGGCGACGCTGCTGCACATGGACGCCGAGGATCTGGACTTCCCGCCCGCCAGCTTCGACGGCGCCTTCCTGTGCTGGATTCTCGAGCATGTGCATTCGCCGGAGCGCGTGCTGGCTGAAGTGAGGCGGGTGCTGAAGCCCGGCGCTAGGTTGTACGCGACGGAGGCGATGAACGCCACCTTCTTCCTGGCGCCGTATTCGGCCAATCTGCAAAAGTACTGGATGGCTTTCAACGACCACCAGCTGTCGGTGGGCGGCGATCCCTTTGTCGGCGCCAAGCTGGGCAACATCCTGATGCGGCTTGGCTTCCGCCATGTGGAGACCAAGGTGAAAACCTGGCATCTGGACAGCCGCGAGCCGCACCGGCGCCAGCAGGTGCTGGATTACTGGACTGAGCTCTTGCTGTCCGCCGCCGACCAGTTGATAGAAGCGGGCAGGGTGGATGCCGAGCTGGTCGAGTCAATGACAAAGGAATTGAGGTTGCTTAGGAGCGACCCGGAACTGGTATTCTTCTACAGCTTCATGCAGGCCAGTGCGGTGGTGTGAAGGCTTATTATATTTAGTAGGACTACTTCGATTTTGTAGAAGTTTTTGCAATTTTTATATAACAAAAAATTACTAAAAGTAATTTTAAAATAGCCAGGAGTATGGAAATGCAGGAAAATAGCGTTCTATCGTTGATCGGCAATACGCCGCTGGTCCGCGTCAGCCATCTGGACACCGGCCCGTGCGAGTTGTATCTGAAGCTGGAAAGCCACAATCCGGGCGGCTCGATCAAGGACCGCATCGCGCTGACCATGATCGAGGCGGCCGAGCGCGACGGCAAACTGAAGCCCGGCGGCGCCATCATCGAGGCCACCGCGGGCAACACCGGGCTCGGCCTCGCGCTGGTGGCGGCGCAGAAGGGCTATCCACTGACGCTGGTGGTGCCGGACAAAATGAGCCGGGAAAAGATTCTGCACCTGCAGGCGCTGGGCGCCCAAGTGGTGCTGACCCGCTCGGATGTCGGCAAGGGCCACCCGGAGTATTACCAGGACATGGCGGCGCGCATCGCCAGCGAGACGCCGGGCGCTTACTACATCGACCAGTTCAACAATCCGGCCAATCCGCTGGCGCACGAAACCACCACCGGACCAGAGATCTTCCGCCAGATGAACGGCGAAGTGGACGCGGTGGTGGTCGGCGTCGGCTCCAGTGGCACGCTGACCGGCCTGACCCGTTTCTTCCGCGCGCAATCGCCTGCCACCGCCTTTGTGCTGGCCGACCCGGTGGGCTCGGTGATGGCCGACTACGTCGAGACCGGCAGTTTCGGCCAGGCGGGCAGCTGGCTGATCGAGGGCATAGGCGAGGATTTCATCCCGCCGCTGACCGACCTGTCGATGGTGAAGCGCGCCTTCCGCATCAGCGACCAGGAAAGCTTCGACACAGCGCAGCAACTGCTGAGCAGCGAAGGCATTCTGGCCGGCTCGTCGTCCGGCGCGCTGCTGGCGGCGGCGTTGCGTTACTGCCGCGAGCAGACTGAGCCCAAGCGGGTGGTGACGCTGGTGTGCGACAGCGGCAACAAGTATCTGTCCAAGATGTACAACCGCGACTGGCTGGTGGACCAGGGCATGCTGCGCCTGCCCGAGGTGGGCGGGCTGACCGACCTGATCGTCCGCCGCCATCAGGACGGCAGCACCGTGTCGTGCCATCCGGACGAGCCGCTCAACGTCGCCTACCAGCGGATGCGGCTGCACGACGTGTCGCAGATGCCGGTGCTGGACGACGACAAGGTGGTTGGCGTGCTGGACGAGTGGGATCTGCTGCTGTCGGTGCATGGCGAGCCGGAGAACTTCCGCCAGACCGTGGCCACGGCGATGAGCGGCCATGTGCGCACGCTGTCGCCGCAGGCCTCGCTGCAGGATCTGCTGCAGGTGTTCAACGACGGCCACATCGCGCTGATCGTCGACAAGGGACGCTATCTGGGCCTGATTACCCAGGCCGACCTGCTGTCGTTCTGGCGACGCCAGCCGCGCGCTGCTTAAACCGATTTTCCGCCCCGGCGCCATGCGCCGGGGCGCATGATTTTGAGAAAGGATAAAACATGACCGATTTCCACACCCTGGCCGTGACCGCAGGCGCCCACGAGGACCCGTTCGGCGCGGTGATGCCGCCGATCTACGCGACCTCCACCTACCGCCAGAGCGCGCCGGGCGAACATACCGGCTATGAGTATTCCCGCTCGCAGAACCCGACTCGCGAAGCGCTGGAGCGGGCGGTGGCCGAACTGGAGGGCGGCGCCCGCGGCTACGCCTTCGGTTCCGGCCTGGCGGCGATTTCCACCGTGCTGGAGCTGCTGCCGGCCGGCAGCCACCTGATCGCGGTCAACGACCTGTATGGCGGCACCTACCGCCTGTTCGAGAAGGTGCGCAAGGCCAGCGCCAATCTGGAAGTGACCTATGTCGCCTCCGAGGACAGCGCCGCGCTGGAGGCCGCGATCCGGCCGAACACGCGGATGATCTGGGTGGAAACGCCGTCCAATCCGCTGAACCAGCTGGTGGATCTGCAGCAGGTGTCCGCCATCGCCCGCCGCCACGGCTTGATCGGTGTGGTCGACAACACCTTCGCCTCGCCGGTCAACCAGCGGCCGCTGGACTTCGGCTTCGACATCGTCGTCCACTCCGCCACCAAGTACCTGAACGGCCATTCCGACGTGGTGGCCGGCGTGGCCGTGGTCAGCCGCGACAAGCCGGAGCTGGCCGAGCAGCTGGCTTTCCTACACAACGCGGTGGGCGCCATCCTGGACGCCTTCCCCAGCTTCCTGGTGCTGCGCGGCCTGCGCACGCTGGCGCTGCGCATCGAGCAGCACAACCGCAACGGCCTGGCCATCGCGCGCTGGCTGGAAGCACAGCCTTGGGTGGAGAAAGTGCTGTATCCGGGCTTGGAGAGCCATCCGCAGCATGAGCTGGCGCGCCGCCAGATGCAGGGCTACGGCGGCATCGTGTCGTTCTACCTGAAGGGAGACGTCAAGGCCTTCCTGTCCAGGCTGAAACTGTTCACGCTGGCCGAGAGCCTGGGCGGCGTCGAGAGTCTGGTCTGCCTGCCGGCGGCGATGACCCATGCGTCGATTCCGGCGGAGCGCCGCGCGGCGCTGGGCATACACGACAACCTGATCCGCCTCTCGGTCGGCGTCGAGGGCGAAGCGGCGCTGATCGCGGACCTGGAGCGGGCGCAGCGGGACAGCTGAGCGCTTTATCGCTAGAATCAGCCGTCATGCCCACCCACTCATCCAATAAGGAGAACGATATGAGCATTTACCGTCACAAGCAGGGCGCCCGCCTGGCCGAAGCCGTGGTCACCAATGGCCTGATCTTCCTGGCGGGCCAGGTGCCGGAAAACACCGACGCCGACGCGCGCGGCCAGACCGAGAATGTGCTCGCTCAGATCGATGCCCTGCTGGCAGAGCTGGATTCGGACAAGAGCAAGATCGTCGACGTCACCATTTTCCTGGCCAACTTGGCCGATTACGACGCGATGAACGCCGCCTGGGACGCCTGGGTGCCGGCCGGCAACGTGCCCGCCCGCGCCACGGTGGAAGCCAAGCTGGCGAATCCGGCGTGGAAAGTGGAAATCAAACTGGTGGCCGCGCGCTGATCAGCCGCGCAGTCCTGCCGGGGGATTGACGGCGGCGACGCCGTTCCCGTTGGATTCGAAAGCCCGGAGCCTGCATCGCAGGTTCCGGGCTTTTTCATTTGGTCAGCGCACCTGTTGATCCCGGGCGGTTGACAGTCGTCTTCCATTTTCTCTTTGCCGCAGCGGCGCGCCCAGCTGGATTTGATTGGGTTATGGAAACATTCCTAAGTAATTTCAATTAGTTATTTTGCAATTGAAACGTCATTTTGTCTTCGCTAGAACGGATACAGGCGCTTCATTCAGGCCGTAGGCATGAATGGGCGCCTTTTTCATATCCGGCTGTTTGATTTTCCGGCCGGGAAGACTTCCAGGGAGATAAGCACAATGTTCATCCTCAAACCGATTGCCGTCGCATCGATTCCGCTTGTCGCGTTGCTGGCCAGCGGCGCCAGCCAGGCGCAAAACGCGCTTCCCGTCGACGCGGCGCCGACCTGTACGGTGACGCCGGGCATGTTCCAGAGCTGGTTCCTGCTCGACCGGGTGACGCCCAACGGCGCGGTCACGCCGGCCAACAGCGTCAAGTTCAACCACGACACCGTCAATCCGCCGGCCAGCAACAAGACCATCAATTGCAATTTCTACCAATGGTCGCAGCGGATGTTTCTGTGGCTGACGTCCTCGCCGATGCGCATGTACGGCGGCAACGGCACGGTGATGGACTCGGTGGCGTTCTACAGCGTGCTGGATAGCGACGATGGCAAGGCGCGCTGCCTGGTCAACCGCGAACTGGGGGTGAACACCTGCGGCGGCAAGCCGGCCTCGGTGTTCAACATCAGGGTGAACAAGCCGCGCTTCGACAAGACCGATACAGTAGACAATGACAGCGCGGTCAACCAGGCTGACGGCAGCGGGCCGAAGCAGGCGGACGGCGCGGCCTTGATGGCGCAGGGCGGCAAGATGGTCTACTACACTATCCTGGTCAACGACGTGTACGCTTTTTTCGCCTCAGCCAGCGGCACCAAGAACCCCAGGCTGCGTTTTCCAACCACCCAGGCCGAGCTCGACAAGGTGCTGGCCTGGGCCAAGCAGCACCATCATCAGGTGCCGGACGCCGATGCGCTGGCGCTGGAGCTGAAGGCTTCCTGGGTGGACGCCGGCGGCTTGGACACCAACCACTACATCACCACCGTGGGCGAGATTCCGGTGTTCGATACCCGCGATCCGCAGAAATGGGTGCAAACCGGCAGCCGCCAGGCATTGCTGGCGCTGGTGGGCTTGCATGTGGTCGGCAGCGCGGCCGGGCATCCGGAAATGATCTGGGCCACCTATGAGCACGACAACAACTCGCCCAACGGCGCTTATTCCTATGTCAACGCCAGGGGCGCGACGGTGGCGGTGCAGCAGGAAGTGCCGCGCGGCATGCTGTTTTCGGCCAATGGCGCGACCGGGCCGTTCAACGTCCAGCACATGTACGTCGATCCGGATGCCAGCCCGCTGACGATCAAGGCCAGCACCGGGCAAACCATCTCGCCCAGCGATACCTTGCGCACCTTCCCCTGGGGCGTGTCCGCGGCCTTGCCGATACAGCCGGCGCAAAGCGCGGCGCAGGCCAACAGCGAGGTGATTTCGATCAACAGCAGCGTGCGCAGCCTGCTGAAGCAGGGCGACATCCGGCGCAACTATTTGTTGATCGGCGCCACCTGGACCAATGGCGGCAACGATCCCTACAACCCATTCCAGCCGGTAGGCGGCAACAACCAGCCCAATCATGTCGGCGGCAACGCGCTGGCCAATTCGACGATGGAAACCTACGTCACCCTGGGCAACAAGCTGTACAACTGCTTTTCCTGCCACAACGTCGGCAAGGCCACCAACACCAATGTCAAGGCCACGGTGGGCGTCAGCCACATCTACGAGAGCATCAAGCCGTTCACCGATCCCAAGCTGAACCAGCTGTGGGAGCGCGCTTTGACCAAGTGAGCGCGTAGCCGCGGCGCGGTCCGGACGGGCCGCGCCGTTTTTATTCCGGCATCTGGAAGGACGCCATCCGCGCGGCTCATTGCGGCGGAGGCGGCTTGCCGTTCGGCGGCGGAGGAGGATGGTCGGGCACCGCGGCCATCCGGGCCGGCATCATCTTGCACTTGCCGGTCATTTTTTCGCCGCGGGGCGTGGTGAACGACACGGCGTCGCCGGCTTGCTTGCCGTTGCAGGCCTGGAACGCCTCGTCGGGCGGCACGCGCTGGTGGTCCGGAGCGGGGGCGGCCTGGATCGATGCCGCGGCCAGCAAGGCCGACAGGAGCGGCGGAATGGCGATGCGCATGGAGCGTCTCCTGGGAAGATGTTTCACGATAGGCGGACGTTTGCATGAAGAACAAGACGACTCCTGATCTTCCGAACAGTTTTTGTCTGATTTTTTACTTTAAAAACATCATATAAGTAAATGTAATTCTTTGATTTTTTATTGAAAATTCAATGAATTGGACCTTGTCGGCAAATTTGAATCGCAGATTTTCGACCGCTAAGACTATTGGTATGCGTTTGGTATTGACGGCGCAGTGAACCGAAACCGCATTCCCAGCAAGGAGAGTCCAGCCATGCAGTCGAAATCCGCAATCATTCTGGCGGCCGCGCTCGGCCTGGCCGCCATCGCCGCGGGCTCCGCATATGCGCAACCGCTTCCCGCCCCAGGCGCGGTCCAGGAGCGGGGCATCGCCGACGCCGCCCGCCAGGGCCTGGCCGGCTTCGTCAAGCAGAACCTGGCCGAGTACGGCGTCCGCCTGCCGGATGGCTTTCCGCTTTCGGTGGCGGATGGGCGGGAACTGGCCTCGCTGCGGCTGGGCCGGGGATTTCCGGTGTACAGCGTGAATCCGCAGCGCCTGCTGGCCGCCGATGCCGACCTGAGCGGCTTGATGGCACCCACCGGCAGCTGGCGCTTCGTCGTGTTGTCCGGGGCGAGGCCGGTGGGGCTGGTGACCGTGGAGAAGATGGATGGCCGCTGGCAAGCCATCTCCTTTGGCGCGGCCGAGCTGGCCCGCAATGTCGAGGCCGCGCAAGCCGGCCACGGCGGCCAGACCCGTTTCTTGCGCGTCTACCAGGCTCAGTCCGATTTTCTGGAGGTGGCGCAGACGGACGGCAAGCCGCGATTCGCCGCGCTGATGTCGGCGCGGGAGAGGCTGTCGCTGAAGCAGCAGCCGGCGCTGCTGGACGGCGCGGACCTGATCGAACCGCTGCGCGCCGCGGTGCGCGCCGGCCTGGCTAGTTTCCGTTGAGGAGGGCGTGAACATGAACAAGCGCTTGAACGCGATGATCCTGGCCTCGGCCCTGTCGGCGTCGGCGGCGGTCGCGCTGGCGGACAGCAAGGTGCTGAATGTGCCGCTGACCACGCAGGAGCACAGCCAATGGTGCTGGGCCGGCTCCAGCAAGGCGGTGCTGGGCCTGTACAACAAGACGCCCACCCAGTGCGCGATCGTCAACTGGGCCTTCGGCATCAATTACGCCTGCGGCAATAGCAATTTCAACTGGAACAGCTATGCCAACCAGCCCAACGACATGTTCGGCAGCAACGGCAGCCTGCAGGGCATCCTGAAGAACTGGGGCGTGCCCAACACCGCGGTGTACGACTACCTGTCCTGGACCCACGTGCTGCAGGACATCCAGGCCAACCGCCCCTTCGTGATCCGTTACGGCTGGACCAATGGCGGCGGCCACTTCATCGTCGGCCGCGGCTATCAGACCGGCAGCGGCAATTACCTGTACATGATGAACCCGTGGCCGGGCGAGGGGATGACCTACGCCTCGTACAACAGCGTGGTGTCGGCCAGCGATCACGATTGGACCCACACGCTGAGGATGAGCGTCAGCCCCTGAACGGGAATGCGGATGCGAGAACGGCGGGCCGAGCCCGCCGTTTGCCGTTCAGAAACCGCCATCGTAGCGCAGCGATGCGGCCGGGGGGCGGCCGGCCAGGAAATCGTCCACCGCGTCGCCGAGCAGCGCGGCCAGACCGTCTCGTTGCGCGTCCACTGGGATCACGTCCAGGCTGCGGGTCCAGGTCAGCTGGCGCTTGGCCAGTTGGCGGGTGGCGGCGACGCCGCGCTCGACGAATTCGTCCAGGCCGTAGAGACCGTCCTGATGTTCCCAGGCCTGGCGGTAGCCGACGCAGCGCATCGAGGGCAGATTCAGCGTCAGCTCCGGATATTGCGCGCGCAGCCGGCTGACCTCGTCCAGAAAGCCTTGCTCCAGCATGATGCGGAAGCGTTCGGCGACGCGCGCGTGCAGCCAGCCGCGCTCGCGCGGCACCAGCGCCAGCGGCAGAAAGCGGAAGCCGGCGGCGGCTTCCTTGCCCTGGGCGATCAGCTCCGACATCGGCCTGCCGCTGAGCAGGCAGACTTCCAGCGCGCGGTGGATGCGTTGCGAATCGTTGGGATTGAGCCGCGCCGCGGTGGCCGGGTCCAGCTCGGCCAGGCGGGCGTGCATCGCCGGCCAGCCCAACAGCGCGGCGTCGGCGTCCAGTTCGGCGCGCAGCGCGGCGTCGGCTTGCGGCAGGTCGGACAGGCCTTCCAGCAGCGCCTTGTAATAGAGCATGGTGCCGCCCACCAGCAACGGCAGCCGGCCGCGGGCCTGTATCTCCGAGATCAGCCGGTTGGCGTCGGCGTGGAACTGCGCGGCGGAATAGCTTTGCAGCGGGCTGATGATGTCTATCAGATGGTGGGGGCAGGCGGCCATTTCCTCGGCGGAGGGCTTGGCGGTGCCGATGTCCATGCCGCGGTAGACCAGCGCCGAATCGACGCTGACGATTTCGACGGGAAAACGACGGGCCAGCTCCAGTGCCAACCCGGTCTTGCCGGAGGCGGTGGGGCCCATTAGCAGTATCGCTTGCGGGGTGTCGCTCATGGTATTGCTCGTTGCGGTCAGGGGGCGATTGTCGCATAGCCGGCGGGGACATGCGCGAAAGGCTTGACCTTGCCGCTCAGCTGTTTACGATGTGAGTATCGACCCTGGGAGGCGTCAATGAAAATCGAAGCAGCCAGCGAGCAGCATCTGTCCGTCTATCGCCGCTATTTTCAGGCTTGTCGCGATGAGGACTTCGAATACTATCGCGGCCTTCCCTGCGACGCCGATGGCTGGCTGCACAAGGTGGTGCAGCATGCCGACGGCGAGGCGCTGCCAGATGGCTGGGTGCCTTGCCAGACCTGGTTTCTGTTGAGCGACGATGGCGAGATCGCCGGGGCGGCGAGGCTGCGGGAGGGCGAGACCGCAGTGATCCAGGACGTGATCGGGCACATCGGTTTCGAAGTCCTGCCGCAGTGGCGGGGCAACGGCTATGGCCGGGTGCTGCTGCAGTACGTGCAGGCGATGGCGCCGCCGCCAGCCTGCGGCAACTGGGTGCTGGTGTGCGACGCCGACAATCAGGCGTCGGTGCGCACGATAGAGGCCTGCGGCGGCCAGCGGCTGGAAGACATGCCGCAGCCGGACGGCCGGGTGCTGAGGCGTTACAGCCTGGCGTCGTTGGGACTGATGCAATAGTTTCGCGCGCGGCGGAAGTCGTGTAGAATCCTCGGCTTCCCGCGCTTAAACCCCAGAACTCCCCGGCACCCCGGTTTAATGTCCACCATTACCGATTTAAAGTATTTGAAGATTGTGCTGGAGACGGCTTTGCTGACAGCGCAGGAACCCTTGTCGGTTTCCCAGTTGAAACGGCTGTTCACCGAGGACGTCAAGGCCGCGTTGATCAACGACATCCTGGAAGATATCCAGGGCGACTGGCGCGGCAGGGGCATAGAGCTGGTCAAGCTGGCTTCCGGCTGGCGCTTCCGCGCCCGGGCCGAATTCACGCCTTATTTGAACCGGCTCAACCCGGAAAAGCCGCCTCGCTACTCGCGGGCGGTGATGGAAACCCTGGCGATCATCGCCTACAAACAACCTGTGACCCGCGGCGACATCGAAGCGATACGTGGAGTATCGGTGTCCACCAATGTGATGCAGACCCTGCTGGAGCGGGGCTGGATCGAAGTCATCGGCCATAAGGACGTACCGGGCCGCCCCGGCCTGTACGCCACCACACGCAAATTTCTGGATGATCTGAGCTTCGTCTCGCTGAACGACCTGCCGCCGCTGGCGGAATTGGGCAGCCTGGTGGTGCCGGACAGCCAAACGCAGGACGACGGCCCCGACGCGGGCGCAGACGATCTCCCCCTCGACGATGAGGCGGACAATTTAGAGCCAGTCGCGGAATAACGCTTCCGCCAGTTGCTCGCATGGAAAGAGCAAGCACATGTCTACAAAAGGACAACGTAACCACGCGCGCCAACCGGTCGCGCGTGCCAAAGGTCATGAAACCTCGCAGCCGCGCCAGAATGCCGGCCGCAGCCAGAGCCAGTCGCGCCAGGGCCAGGGCAAGAACACCGCCGCCGGCGCCCAGCCGCGCTTCCCGCAGCAGCAAGCGCAACAAGGCCAGCAAGGCCGCCGCGGCGGTCAACAGCGCCAGGCGCGCGACGCTTACGGCAACCCCATCGCGCCGACGCAGAACGGCGTGCCGCTGTTCAAGCTGAGCCGCCGCGAGCAGGAACAGCAGGCGCTGGCCGCAGGCAACCGCAAGCCGCAGTATCAACGCGACAGCAATGGCGACGTCAACGGCAATGTGGCGCTGGACCACGAGCAGCGTTTCGGCAACAAGAACGCCGCGCGCCCGGCCGCCAATGGAAACGCCGCGAGGGGCCGAAAGCCCGCGGCCGCCCAGGCCCAGTCCGGCCAGGCTCCGGCGACGGAAGCCAAGCCGCGCGGCGACGCCAAGCCCAAGCTGCAGGTGCAGAAGGCCAAGAAACTGCGTCTGCGCAGCCCCAGCCAGGACATCAAGAACAAGGCGCAGAAGCTGAAGGAAGTGCGCGTCGATCTGAACGAGATCGAGCCGGTGCGCTTGCAGAAGGCCCTGTCCTCGTCCGGCGTCGGCTCCCGCCGCGAGATGGAAGAGTGGATCGAGGCCGGCCTGGTCACCGTAAACGGCAAGAAGGCTAGCCTGGGCGACAAGGTGGGCCCGCAGGACAAGGTGCTGGTCAAGGGCGACCAGATCAAGCTGAAGTGGCCGGACCGCCTGCCGCGCGTGATCATGTACCACAAGGAAGAGGGCGAGATCGTCACCCGCGATGATCCGGAAGGCCGCGTCACCGTGTTCGACCGTCTGCCGCAAGCCAAGTCCAGCCGCTGGGTGGCCATCGGCCGTCTGGACGTCAATACCGCCGGCCTGCTGCTGATCACCACTAGCGGCGAGCTGGCCAACCGCATGATGCACCCCAGCTTCGAAGTGGAGCGCGAGTACTCGGTGCGCGTGCTGGGCGATCTGACTCCGGAAATCATGAAGGAAATGACCAAGGGCGTGGAACTGGAAGACGGCGAAGCCCGTTTCGACCGCATTTTCCAGACCGGCGGCCAGGAAGAGTCCGCCAACCAGTGGTTCAACGTGGTGATCAAGGAAGGCCGCAACCGCGAAGTGCGCCGCATGTTCGAGCATTTCGGCCTGACCGTCAGCCGGCTGATGCGCGTGCGTTTCGGCAATATCGGTTTGCCTCCTCGCCTGAAGCGCGGCCAGTTCTATGAGCTGAACGCCGCCGAGGTCGCCGCGGTGATGAAATGGTCCAACCTGACTGTCACCGGCGGCAAGAAGACCGGCGGCCAGCGCCGCGGTTCGCCTCGCAAGCCCAAGGCCGCGCGCAGCGAGTAAGCCGGGTTTCCGCGAGAGCGGAATCCGCGTCGAAGATATGGGCGACCGCCGAGAGGCGGTTGCCCGTTTTGTTTTTCGGGAGGTTTGTTGGAAGAATTCGGTCAATGCCAAGCCGGCCTGCCCCTGCCGGCGCCGGAGAGAAAACAGCGCGCGTCCATCGTCATCATCGAGGACGGCAGGCTGCTGTTGATGCACAGGGTCAAGCCGGGCAAGGACTATTACTCGCTGCCCGGCGGCAATATCAAGCGGAGCGAGACGGCGGCGATCGCCTGCGTGCGCGAGACGCGCGAGGAAACCGGCTTGAACGTCTGGCTGGTGCCCGGCCCGCTGTGCGTGCTGGAGAGCGAGAGCCGGACCGAGCACGTGTTCGTCGCCCGCGAGCATCGCGGCATGCTGAGGCTGGGCGGCCCGGAGCTGGCCAAGCTGTCGCCGGACAATCTTTACGAATTGGTCTGGCTGGACGCCGAGGCCTTGGAGCGGGTCAAGCTGCGGCCCAAGTCGCTGCGTCCGCATTGCCTGGCTCTGCTGGAGGAGGCGGGACAGGCTGGGGCATAATGGCGCAACCCGTATCAGGATGAACGACATGAGCAAGGCGTTTACCAAAGAAGACGAGCAGCAGGACGACGACCTGCCGGCCGAGCGCCGCCTGCCGGCCTCGACCAAGAACTACATCACTCCGGTCGGCTGGCAGCGGCTGAAGGACGAGCTGTACCACCTGGTGAATCGCGAGCGTCCGGAGATGGTGCAGGTGGTGAACTGGGCGGCGAGCAACGGCGACCGCTCGGAAAACGGCGATTACTTGTACGGCAAGCGTCGGCTGCGCGAGATAGATCGCCGCATACGCTTCCTGACCAAGCGGCTGGAGATCGCCGAGGTGGTGGACCCGGAAGCGCGCGAAGCCACCGATCAGGTGTTCTTCTCCGCCACCGTGCTGATCCAACGCGGCGACGGCAACGAGCAGCGCCTGTCCATCGTCGGCGTCGACGAGATCGATCTGGCGCGCGGCCGCATCAGCTGGATCTCGCCGATCGCGCGGGCCTTGTTGAAGTCGCGCGAGGGCGACAGCGTGCTGTTCCGCGGTCCGGACGGCGACGAGGATATCGAAGTGCTGGAGGTCTGCTACGTCCGCCTGGACTGAGGCGGAACGCGGATGGAAAAATAGCGGCCCGGAATATTCCGGGCCGTTTCTGTTTGGGCGGCGGGCGGGATCAGGGCTGCATGTGCTCGGACAGCTTGCCGTTGATCATGAACCAGTCGCGGGTGGCCTTGTCGCCGCAATCGTCGAAGGCATTCTGCAGCACCCGCTGCTGCTCGCGGTGGAGGGCTTCCTCCAGCCTGAGGCCTTCCTCGCTCAGCGTCAGTTGCTTGACGCGCTTGTCGTGCGGAGCCGGCTGGCTGAGAACCAGCTCCATTTCCATCAGCTGGCGCAGCGGGATGTTGATCGCCTGCTTGGTGACGCCGAGGAAGGACAGCAGATCCTTGACCGACAGCTTGGGATAGCGCGCCACGAAGAACAGGATGCGGTGGTGGACGCGGGCCAGGCCTCGCCGGGCCAGCATTTCGTCCGGTTTGGCGGTCAACGCCTTGTACGCGTAGTAGAAAATCTCGATCGCTGCCCGGGTGTCCAGACCGGTTTCCGCCTCCTTGTTTGCAACAGACTGGCTCATGTCGTGTCCTGTTCAGGTTGATGGGCGCCGGCGGCCGCCGGCATGAATAAGAAGGTTCAGCGCTGGCGAATCACCACGTTGACGCTGGAAAGCGGGTGGGAGCTGATTTCCCCGACCGCGACCGATACCCAGGTGTCGTCCTTGTGCGCGACCAGGTAGCGGTCGGTCTTGTGATAGACGATGAAGGATGAATTCTGGGCGGTCTGCCAGAGGCTGGGGTCGTTGGCGCAGGGCTTGTCGCAGACGAAATCCAACGCGTAGCCGTTCTGGCGCAACTGGCTCTGGTAGGCGGCCCACACCTGCATCGTGCTCTGGGTGTCCGGGTGTTCGTACAGATCCTTGTAGACCTGGCCCCGCAGCAGCTCCGACTTGACGACGCGGATCGAGCCGTCGTTGTTCAGGTTGGGGCGGCTCAGGAATACTGTTTGCTCGTCCAGCTCCTTGTAGCTGTGGCGGTATTCATCCAGCTTGGCCGGCAGCGGCGAGACGACCGGCGACGGCTGGCTCAGCCGCAGTCTGGGCGTGGTGGATTGGTCGCCGGTCTGGTTGGAGCCGATGGCGCCGCCGACGCTTTTGACCGTGTCGACGGCCTGGTTGACTGAGTTGAGCACCGAGCCCAGGTCGAAGGCCTGGGCTTGGCTGCAGGACAATGCGGAAAAGGCGAGGCAGGCTGCGGCGAAGCGGCGCATGCGCGTCTCCAATGCATGGGTTGATCACGGATGCGTCAGTATCCCGGCAGCGACTGAATAGATCAATGACATTTTCATTTCCACGCCGTGGGGAGGGAGATGAGTGTTGCGGCGCGGCTGCGGGGCCGGGTTTGTTAGCGCTAATCCTGGCGTCGCGCCCTCCGGTGAGGCTGCTTCAATGGGGGGACGCTGGACTGGCGCGACGTGCCAGGCGCCAGTCCGCCAGCGCGCTCTAGCTTGCCAGTCCTCTTTTTTTCAACATGGCCTGCGCCGATGGTTCCCGTCCGCAGAAAGCCTGGAAGGTCTGCCGCGGGTCGCGGGCGTTGCCGGCGCTGTAGATGTGGCGGCGCAGCGCGTCGGCGAGCCCGGCGTCGAACAGGTCGCCGCTTTCCTCGAAGCGGGCGAAGGCTTCGGCTTCCAGCACTTCCGCCCATAAGTAGACGTAGTAGCCGGCCGCGTAGCCGCCGTTGAACAGATGGTTGAAGTGGGGAAGCGAATGGGCGAGTTCAGCCTCAGCCGGCAGGCCGTAATGCTGGCACAGCTCGGCTTCGAAGGCGGAGGGATCGTCGACGCCGTCGGCTTCCTGGTGCAGCGCCAGGTCCAGCAAGGCTGATATCGTGTAGCGAACGGTGGCGTAGCCCTGTTGGAAGTTTTGCGCGGCCAATATTTTAGCCACCAGCGCCGGCGGGATGGCCGCGCCGGTTTCCGCGTGGCGGGCGTGTCTGTCCAATATCTCCGGCACCAGCGCCCAGTTCTCCATCAGCTGCGACGGCAACTCCACGTAGTCGCGCGGCACCCTCGTGCCGGCCAGGCGTTGATAGCGCACGTTGGACAGCAGGCAGTGCAGGCCATGGCCGAATTCATGGAACAGCGTGCGCACGTCGTCGAAGCTCAGCAGTGTCGGCTCGCCCTTGGCGAAATTGGTTTTGTTGACGACGATGGGTAGCGATGTGCCGCCATGCAGGCCCTGGGCGCGGTAAATGCTGTTCCAGGCGCCGCTTTTCTTGCCGGGGCGGGCGAAATTGTCGCTGAGGAAAATGCCGATCAACTGGCCGTGGCGGCTTACTTCCCAGCTGCGGACATCGGCGTGGTAGCGAGGCAGGTCATGTCGTTCTTCGAAGCTGAGGCCAAACAAGCGGCCCGCTACATCGAACATGGCGGCCAGCATGTTTTCCAGGCTGAAATATGGCTTCACTTCCGCATCGTCCAGCGCGTAGCGCTGCAGCCGGACCTTCTCCGCCAGATAGCGCCAGTCCCAAGGCGCGATGTCTTCAGGCAGGCCTTCGCGTCTGGCGGTTTCCTGCAGCAGCGCCTTTTCCCGCGCGAACTGGCCGAGCGCGGCTTCCCAGGTCGGCTCCAGCAGCCGGTACACCGCTTGCGCCGAGCCGGCCATGCGGTCGCTCAGCGCGTAATCGGCGTAGTTGGCGTAGCCGAGCAGGCGGGCTTGTCGCTGTCGCAGCGTCAGGATGCGGCGGAGAATTGGGCGGTTATCCCGCGCAGGCTGCGAGCCGCGCCCGGTTTTGGCGTGCCAAATGGCGGCGCGAAGATCGGAGCGGCTGGAGTGAGTGAGGAAGGCGGCGGCGGAAGAGTGGGCCAGCGTTGCGGCATAGCCTTCCAGGCCGCGCTGGCGCGCGGCTTCCGCCATCGTTTCGCGCAGCGCCGCCGGCAGGCCGGCCAGCTCGGCTTCATCGCGCAGCTGCAGCGCGTACTCGGCTTCGTCGGTCAGGATGTTTTGGCCGAATTCGGTGGATAGTCGAGCCAGCTCGGCGGCGCAATCAGCGAATTCGCTTCGAGCTTTGTCTCGCAGGCAGGCGCCGGCCATCGTGAAGTCGAGATGCAGGCGTTGCAGCAGGCGGCGAGCCTCAGCGTCCAGCTCCAGCTCCACGGCCTGCTTGGCAACGGCGTCCAGGCGGGCGAACAGTTTCTCATTCAGATAGATGGCGCTGTGATGAGCTGCCAGTTTGGGCGCTAATTCGCGCTCGGCCGCTCTCAACTCGGGCGACGAGTGAGACACGCACAGGTTATGGAAAACAAGCGAAACCCGATTCAGCGGCACGGCAGCCGTTTCCAGCGCTTCCAGCGTGTTGGCGAAATCGGCTGGCTCGGCCTGATTGGCGATATCCTCCACCGCCTGGCGGTGCTCCGTCATCAGCAGTTCCAGCGCCGGCGCGAAATGCTCGGCGCGGATGAGATCGAACGGCGGCAGTTGGTGCGGCGTGCGCCAGTCTTGCAGCAGCGGGTTGCTCATGATGGTTTCTCTGTTGTTTTTGTCGGCTGGACGCGCTCGCGGCGCCTGGGATGTTTTGGGGTCAGGCGCTGGTTTGCCGTCGGCGCGGCGAGGCTGTTTGGCTGAGGCCGCCGGGCGGGGCCGGCGGCCTGTGGGCTTACAATAGCCCGCGGTTCTTCAGCATCGCCTCCGCTTGCGGATCGCGGCCGCGGAAGGCGCGGAAAGCCGCGCGCTGCTCGCGGGCGTCGCCGGCGCTGTAGATGTGGCGGTAGAGCTTGTCCGCCAGTTTCGGGTTGAACGGATCGCCGGCCTCCTCGAACGCGGCGAAGGCTTCGGCTTCCAGCACTTCCGCCCACATGTAGACGTAGTAGCCGGCGGCGTAGGCGTCGTCGGAGAAGATATGGCCGAAGTGCGGCGGGCGGTGGTTCATGCCGGCAGCCGGCGGGATGCCCAGCCGCTCGCGCTCGGCGGCCTCGAAGGCGGCGATGTCGATGCCTTCGGCGTCGTCCCGTTGGTGCAGCGCCAGGTCGATCAGCGTGGACGCCGCATAGCGCACCGTCTCGAAGCCCTGGTTGAAGTGGCGGACCGCCTTGATCTTGGCGACCAGCTCGACCGGAATGGCCGCGCCGGTTTCCGCGTGGCGGGCGTGCTTTTCCAGCACTTCCGGCACCAGCGCCCAGTTTTCCATCAGCTGCGACGGCAGCTCGACGTAGTCCCACGGACAGTTGGGGCTGGCCAGCAAGCGGTATTCGACGTCGGACAGCATGCCGTGCAGACCGTGGCCGAATTCGTGGAACAGCGTGCGCACGTCGTCGAAGCTCAGCAGCGTCTGGCCGTGGCCGGCTTTGGCGAAGTTATTGTTGTTGACGACGATGGGCAGCGCCTCGCCGCCGTTGCGGGCCTGATAGCGGTAGACGCTCATCCACGCGCCGCCGCGCTTGCTCTGGCGCGCGTAGTTGTCGCCGAGGAACAGGCCGATCACCTTGCCGCCGCGGCTGACGTCCCAGGCGCGCACGTCCGGGTGGTAGAGCTTGAGGTCGTGGCGTTCGCTGAAGCCCAGGCCGAACAGGCGGCCGGCGACGTCGAACATCGCGGCGATCATATTGTCCAGGCCGAAATAGGGTTTGATCTCGGCGTCGTCCAGCGCGTAGCGGGCGATGCGCACCTTCTCCGCCAGGTGGAACCAGTCCCAGGGCTGGATGTCGGCCAGCTCGCCAAGCTTGGCGGCCTCTTCGCGCAGCATCGCTTTTTCCGATTCGAAGCGGGCCTTGGCCGGCTCCCATACCTGGTCCATCAGCGCGTGCACCGCGGCCGGCGTGCCGGCCATGCGGTTGGCGATCGCGTAGTCGGCGAAGTTGGCATAGCCCAGCAGTTTGGCCTGCTCGACGCGCAAGGCCAGGATCTGCTTGGCCAGCGGGCGGTTGTCGCGCTCGGCGTGCTCGCCGCGGCCGGTCCAGGCGCGCCAGGCGGTTTCGCGCAGCTCGCGGCGGGCGGAGAAGGTGAGGAAGGGCACGATGGACGAGCGCGACAGCGTGATCGCCCAGCCTGGCAGCTTGCGGGCCTCGGCCGCGGCGCGGGCGGCGTCCAGCAGGAAGGGCGGCAGCCCGGCGAGATCCGCCTCGCCCAATTGCAGCGCGTACTCGCTTTCGTCGGCCAGCACGTTCTGGCTGAAGGCGGTGGTCAGCTCGGCCAGGCGGGACACGATTTCGGCGTAACGGCGGCGATCATTGCCCTGCAGCTTGGCGCCGGCGCGGACGAAATTGCGGTGGATCAGGTCCAGCAGACGGCCTTGCTCCTCGCTGAGGCCCAGGCTGTCGCGCTGGGCGTGAACCTGGTCCAGCCGGGCGAAGAAGCCCTCGTGCATGTAGATGCGGCTGTGGTGGTCGGCCAGCTTGGGCGCCATGCGGCGCTCCACTTCCTGCAGCTCGGGCGAGGTTTCTGACGAAGTCTGGTTGTCCAGCAGCAGATGGGCGCGCTCCAGCTTCAGGCCGCTGCGGTCGAAGGCCGCGGCGGTGTTGGCGAAGCTTGCCGGCTCGGCCAGCGATGCCAGCGAGTCGATCTGGGACAGGTGCTCGGCGAACAGCGCGTCGAAGGCCGGTTCGAAGTGCTCGGGGCGGATCTGCTCGAACGGGGGCAACTGGTGCGGAGTGGTCCAGTCTTGCAGCAGGGGATTGGCGTTCATGGCGCTCTTCTCGCTTTGGTTGGCGTTGAGCTCATGACCTTAGCATTGTTTCTGGTCGAAACAAACCAGGCCATGCCGACGGAATGTTACAAGTTTTGCGCGATCCGCCACAGCACGCCGGATGGATCGGTCAGCGTGAAGTCCAGCATGCGCCACGGCTGCTGCTTCAGCTCTCCCATTTCGATCCGGTATGTCTCGGCGATGCCGAGGCGTTTCAGTTCCGCATGCCAGGCGGCGGCATCTTCGACTAGCAGATGCATCATGCAGTTGGCGGCGAATTCCGGATGGCAGTAGTCCTGCAGCAGGAAGCTGCAGTCGCCATGGGCGAAGTAGGCGATGCCGTTGCCGACGAATTTCCTCTCGAAGCCGATGTCCTGATAGAAGGCCTGGGGCAGAGCGAAGTCGCGGCTGGGTATGAAGGCTTTCAGTTCGACGCTATTCAGATTCGGCGCGGCGACTCTCCTTTAGGATATGAAAAACCCGCCTCGGCGGACCGGGCGGGTTGTTGGACCATGTCGGCCTTATGCCAGCTTGGGCTCGCCTTCCAGCATGACGACGTCGGGCAGGCCGGAGCGGAACACCGCCTGCCGCAGCGTTTCTATCGCCTTCTTGCGGAAGAACTGCTTGCGGGTCACTAGCAGCACCCGGCGTTGCGGGGCGGGCGCGTCGAAGGGGACGATGGACAGCAGTGACTCGTCGCCGGCGCCGACCGATGTGGCCGGCATCACGGTGACGCCCATGCCGCTGGCCACCATGTGGCGTATGGTGTTCAGCGAGCTGCCTTGCAGCGCGCTGGCCAGATTGTTGCCATGGTTCTGCCGGCTGGACAGCTCGCTGCAGGTTTGCAGCACTTGGTCGCGGAAGCAATTGCCCTGGGTCAGCAGCAACACGCTTTCCTCGGCCAGCTGACAGGGGTCGATGACCTGCTGCTTTTCCCAGGGATGGCCCTTGGGCGTGGCGACGACGAAGGGCTCGTCGTACAGCGGCCAGGCTTCGATGCCGGTTTCCTCGAAAGGATCGGCGACGATGATGGCGTCGACCTCGCCGCGCTTGAGCATTTCCGCCAGCCGGGAGGTGTAGTTCTCCTCCAGGATCAGCGGCATGTCGGGCGCCAATATGCGCAGCGCCGGAATCAGCTTGGGCAGCAGATAGGGGCTGATCGTGAAGATCACGCCCAGCTTCAGCGGCCCGGCCAGCTCGTTCTGGTGCTCGCCGGCCAGGCGCTTGACCGCCTCGGCTTCTTCCAGCACGCGCTGGGACTGCTCGATGATGCGTTCGCCTATTTCGGTGACCGCCACTTCCTGGCCGCCGCGTTCAAACAGGGTGATGCCCAGCTCGTCTTCCAGCTTCTTGATGGCGATCGACAGCGTCGGCTGGCTGACGAAGCAGCTCTGGGCCGCGCGGCCGAAGTGGCGCTCGCGCGCCACCGCCACGATATAGCGCAGTTCGGTCAGCGTCATGGCTTAGCGTTGGTGTTCCGGCAGCACGATGTTGACCTCCAGGACTTCGTAGTCGTCCTGGCGCTCGACCTGCACCTTGATGTCTTCCAGGTTGACGGCCACGTACTTGGAGATCACTTCCATCAGCTCGCGCTGCAGCGCGGGCAGGTAGTCGGGCGCGTGGCGGCCGTTGCGCTCATGCGCGAGGATGATCTGAAGGCGTTCGCGGGCGATGGCGGCGGATTTTTGGCGCTTGCCGAAAATCATATCGATCAATGACATACTTAACCTCCGAACAGGCGCTTGAGGATGCTCACCTTGGGTGCTTCCAGGAAGCGCATCGGGCGCTCTTCGCCGAGGAAGCGCGAGATCACGTCGCCATAGGCGTCGGCGACGTCGCTGCCCTTCAGGTGGATGGCGGGGGTGCCGGAGTTGGAGGCCTGCAGCACGCTTTGCGATTCCGGGATGACGCCGATCAGCGGCACGCGCAGGATTTCCTTCACGTCATCTACAGACAGCATTTCGCCCTTGTCTACGCGGCCCGGGGAGTAGCGGGTGATCAGCAAGTGCTCCTTGACCGGCTCGCGGCCTTCCTCGGCGCGTTTGGACTTGGACGACAGGATGCCCAGGATGCGGTCGGAGTCGCGCACCGACGACACTTCCGGGTTGGTGACGATCAGCGCTTCGTCGGCGAAGTAGAGCGACATCAGCGCGCCCTTCTCGATGCCGGCGGGGGAGTCGCAGACGATGTAGTCGAAGCCGGCTTCCTCCAGCTCCTTCAGCACTTTTTCCACGCCCTCCAGCGTCAGCGCGTCCTTGTCGCGGGTTTGCGAGGCCGGGAGGATGTAGAGGTTGTCGCAGTGCTTGTCCTTGATCAGGGTCTGGTTCAGGCTGGACTCGCCGTTGACCACGTTGATCAGGTCGTACACCACGCGGCGTTCGCAACCCATGATCAGGTCCAGGTTGCGCAGGCCGACGTCGAAGTCGATCACGGCAGTCTTGTGGCCGCGCAGTGCCAGGCCGGAGGCGAAGCTCGCGCTGGTGGTGGTTTTGCCTACGCCACCCTTGCCGGATGTCACAACGATGATTTTTGCCACGGGGCTTTCCTTTGAAAGTGTTACTCGCCGAGCGCGGTCATCACCAGCCGCTCGTTCTCAAGATAGATTTGGGTCGGCTTGCCCAGAATGCTGTCCGGCAAGGCCTGTTCGATCGTGCGGTACACGCCGGCGATGGACACCAGCTCGGCCTCCATGCTGCGGGCGAAGATGCGTGCGGCGTGATTGCCGCGCGCGCCTGCCAGGGCGCGGCCGCGCAAGGGCGCATAAACGTGGATGTTGCCGTCCGCGATGACTTCGGCGCCGGCGCTGACCATCGCCAGCACCACCAGATCTCCGCCCTTGGCGTAGATCTGCTGGCCGGCGCGGACCGGACGGTCGACGATCATGGTCGCGGCGGCGGGCGACGCAACTGTTTCGACGGCCGGCTTGGCCGCCGGTTCCGCGGCGGCTTGCACCGAGCGGGGCTGGGCGGCGCTGTTGGCGAAGGCGAGGCCGAAGCGGCTGGCCATGGCGGCCAGCGCGTTGTCCGGATGGCGCAGCGCCACCGCGCGGATGCCGCGGCGGCTGAGCAGGGGCAGCAGGCGGCCCAAGTCCAGCTCGGCCGGATTGGGCAGCGCTTCCACGTCGAGGACGAAGGCCTCGGCGGGGGCGTCGCTGGTGTCGCCGAAACGCGCGTCCAGCGCCTGGCTCAGTTCGTCCAGGTTGTCGGTGCGCAGCAAGAGCGCCAGCAAGTCCAGGCTGGCGGATTTAATATCGAAGGCGTTGGCCACAGGGCTCATTGGGCTAGCTTTAATTTTGGTAGATAGATTTCTTCTATGGCGCGAGTGTACTGGCTTGGGCGCGGCCTTTCAATGGCGGCGATCCGCGGGCGGGCCGCGTCGTGGCGGAGGTCAGACACCGGCGGGCCGGCGTCGGGGCAGGGATGCGACCATGGCTGTTGCGGCGCGAAAATTTCCAGCCGGGATCTTGCCTCGGCGGACAGGTGTGGCCTTGTAATGATTATGGAATAATCGCGTGATAAAACCGTGGCGAAATAGCCATTTAGTGCATTGTGCGTTGCGTCAAATTCTTGACTGGGCGAGTTGTCCGGCGTTAAAGTGGAATTGTTGCAATGCAGCATTCGCGGAACAGCGGTGTTGTCGCTGCCGTACCGAGTCGTTGTCTATCCGACATACTAGGAGCCGATCACATGTTTACCACTACCCAGGAACTCTCCGCCCTCGGCCAGTCGCAGTTCGACAAGGCCGTTCGTCTGTCTTCCATCGTCCTGGCAGGCGCCGAGCGTTTCGCCAGCCTGCAGCTGGACCTGTCCCGCAAACTGCTGAACGACAATGCCGAAACCTTCAAGGCGCTGAGCGAAGTGAAGGACGCCAAGACGCTGGGTGAATTGCAGACCAGCCTGGCGCAGCCGGCGCTGGACCAGGCCTTCTCGGCCGCCCGCAACGTCTACGACGCCGCGCTGACCACCCAGAACGAGCTGAGCAGCTTCGTCGAAGAGCAAATCGCCGAGAACAGCAAGGCGCTGCAATCCGGCCTGGACCGCCTGTCCAAGAACGCGCCGGCCGGTTCCGACGTCGCCGTCGCCGCGTTGAAGACGCTGTTGAACACCTCCACCGCCGCGTTT
Source organism: Chromobacterium piscinae (assembly GCF_021129175.1). Lineage (GTDB taxonomy): Bacteria > Pseudomonadota > Gammaproteobacteria > Burkholderiales > Chromobacteriaceae > Chromobacterium > Chromobacterium piscinae. The sequence goes on from NZ_JAJOHV010000003.1 coordinate 132,282, forward strand.
GAAAGCGTGTCCAAGACCGCAAAGAAAGTGGGCGCCGAAATCGCCGAAGCCGGCGTGGAAGCCGCCACCAACTCCGCGAAGGCCGCCAGCGCCGCCGTTTCCCGCAGCAAGAAGACCACCACTAGCGCCGCCTGATCCCGCGCTCTGGTCAAGTCACTCCCGCCGACGGCATGCCGCGGCGGGTTTTTCATTTCCGGGCGTCGTCCCGGCTTTGCAGATGGGCGGCCAGTTCGTTTTGCAGCGCGGCCCAGTCGCGGCTATCCGGCAGCGCCAGCATGATGGTTCTGGCCAGGTTGGCCGCGTAATGGGCTGCGGTTTCGGGAAGAGGGGCGGAGTAGGGCGGTAGCAGGCCGACGCGCTCGGTCAGATAGGCTTCCGCCAATTGGCGCAGCTTGCCGGCAAGCATCCACTGTTTCTGCAGTATCGCTTCCCACTCCAGCGCGCGCGGCTGGCTGTCGGGTTCGGGCATGGGGGCCAGTCCGGCATGCATCAGGCCGTCGAAGGCGCGTTGGCAGAAGCGCGCGCTGTGCACGGGGCCGCTGGACAGCCAGCAGCCGGGTTGGGGCGCCAGCGCGTCGAGCGCCAGGCGGGCTGCGGTGCCGGGGGGCGGCGGGTCGCCCACCAGCAGGATGAAACCGAATTCGGCGCCTGCCGGCGCCCAGCCGCCGGCCAGCTCCACGAAGGAAAGTCCGGCGTCGCGGCAGCGGGCGGCGCGCTCCGCCAGTGCCTGGTCGCCATCGCGGCCCAGATCCAGCCAACAGTCGGCGAATTCCAGGCCCGCCCAGTCGGCGGGCAGCCGGCCGGGCTGGCCGCCTTCCGGCGCAGCCGCCAGTCCTTGCGCGGCGAGGCGGCGCAAGAACCAGGGAAGGTGGGGGGCTTGTCCCCCGATGCGGTAGGAAACGACCATCATTCGGATACCACGGACCACCATGAAGCGAGGTTGCATGGGAAGCGTGGCAGATAACGCCGGCCACGGCAAACCATTATCCCGTGGAAGATGAGTGTTGTGCAATGCAGCATGCGCCGGGCGATAAAAAAACCGGCCATGAGGCCGGTTTGTTTCGCGGGGAACGGCTTACTTGCCGAAGCGCTCGATGCCTTCGACCAGTTCGGTCTTGGCGTCTTCCAGCGTGCCCCAGCCCTGGATCTTGACCCACTTGCCCTTTTCCAGATCCTTGTAGTGCTCGAAGAAGTGCACCATCTGCGCGCGCAGCAGTTCCGGGAGGTCTTCCAGCTTCTGGATGGATTTGTACATCGGGCACAGCTTTTCGACCGGAACGGCGACCAGCTTGGCATCCACGCCGCCGTCGTCTTCCATCTTGATCAGGCCCAGCGCGCGACAGCGCACCACCACGCCCGGCGGCAGCGGGAACGGGGTCACCACCAGCACGTCGACCGGATCGCCGTCGCCGGCCAGAGTTTGCGGCACGAAGCCGTAGTTGGCCGGATACATCATGGAGGTGCCCATGAAGCGGTCAACCACCAGCGTGTTCCATTCCTTGTCGAATTCGTACTTGATCGGAGCGGCGTTGGCGGAGATTTCGATGACGACGTTGAAGTCGCCCGGCATGTCTTTGCCCGGGCCGATGCTTGCGAGGTTCATTGCGCGCAATCCTTCGTGTATTGAGTAATTAAACGGGTTTAACCGGCCGATTATATCAGCTGCTGCCTGCGCTGTGCCCGCAAGGTATAATCGGCCGTTTGACGCCATTCACGCGAGGAAGAACGCGCCGATGCTGGACAAGCTGATCACCGAACTGGACAAGGGCCTGCGCACATTGTGCGCGCCGGCGCACAGCGCCCGCGCGCATCCGGACCAGGGCGTCGACGAGGCCGATCTCTCCGCGGCCGAGAAGCGCCACGCGCTGGGGCTGATGCGAGTCAACCACTGCGGCGAAGTATGCGCGCAGGCTTTGTACCAGGGCCAGGCGCTGACCGCGCGCGATCCGTCCGCGCGCGAAGCCCTGAGGCAGGCGGCGCGGGAGGAGGTGGAGCACCTGGCCTGGACCGAGCGCCGCATCCGCGAGCTGGGCGGCCGGCCCAGCCTGCTCAATCCGCTGTGGTACACCGGCTCGCTGGCGCTGGGCGTGGCGGCCGGCGTGCTGGGCGACAAGTGGAATCTGGGTTTTCTGCAGGAAACCGAGCGCCAGGTCGGCGCCCATCTGGACAGCCATCTGAGCGCCTTGCCGCCGGATGACGCCCGAAGCCGCGCCATCGTCTGCCAGATGCGCGACGACGAGTTGCAGCACGCCGAAATGGCGCATGAGCTGGGCGCGGCGGAATTGCCCGCGCCCGTGAAGGCGGCGATGAAGCTGTCGGCCAAAGTGATGACCGGCAGCAGCTACCGTCTCTAAGAACCTGTTCAAAGTCTGCTGCGCTTCGGCGATACGGCGTTGAAAACAAGCTCAAAATGCTCATGTACCACTTGTACATTCCGCTTTTTCGCTCGTTTTCGCCTTGTCTCGCTCTTACCCGCGAGACTTTGAACAGGTTCTAAGCGCGCGTTCCAAGCGGACGCAGCATCCTGTCAGCCGGCCTTGCGCCGGCTTTTTGTTTGTTCTGCCTCAAACTTGTTCCGGATTCGCGATGCTGGATTCATATCTTGTCAACGCGCCTTCCACTTGCTTGATCAAGGTCTACCAGCCGTCTCCGCGCTTGCCCTATAAACGATCCCAATAGCAAGCGGCCGTGTCTTCGGCTTGGCTCGTACGGAGCCGGCGTGGCGGCCGCGGGGAGTGGGACATGTGGACTTTCTGGGTTGAATTCGCGCTGCTGTTGACGGCGATACTGATCGGCATCCGGCGCGGCGGCGTGGCGTTGGGAATGATAGGCGGGCTAGGTGTGGCCGTGCTGGCCTTCGTATTCCGGGTGGCACCGGCCGAGCCGCCGATCACTGTGATGCTGATCATCCTGGCGGTGGTGACGGCCTCGGCCACGCTGCAAGTGGCGGGCGGGCTGGATTTCCTGGTGCAGCAGGCGGAAAAAGTCATGCGCAAGCATCCGCAGCAGATCACCTTCCTCGCTCCCTTGTCCACCTTTCTGCTGACGATGTGCGTCGGCACCGGGCATGCGGTGTATTCGCTGCTGCCGGTGATCGCCGATGTGTCCTTGAAAACCAAGATCCGGCCGGAGCGGCCGATGGCCATGGCCAGCGTCGCCTCGCAGATGGGCATCACCGCCAGCCCGGCGGCGGCTGCCGTGACGTCCTTGCTGGCGATGACGGCAAAAAGTAGCCAGCCGCTGACGCTGTGGCAAATCGTGATGGTTACGATTCCCGCCGGTTTGATCGGTGTGCTGGCTGCGGCCTTCTGGAGCCTGAAGCGCGGCGCCGAGCTGGATCAGGACCCGGAGTACCAGGCGCGGCTGCAGGACCCGGACTTCCGCGCCTCGATCGAAAAATCCGTCACTACCTTGGACAAGACCTTGCCCGCCCACGCCAAGCCGGCGGTGGTCCTGTTCTTCTCCGGCATTTTGCTGGTGGTGCTGCTGGCGCTGTTCCCGCACTGGCTGCCGCTGGACGGCAAGGGCAAGCCGGTGCCGATGACGACGGCGGTGCAGTTCGTGATGCTGGCCTTCGGCGCCTTCATCCTCTTCCTGTCCAAGGCCAAGGCCGCCGTGATCGCCCGCTCCGAAGTATTCACCGCCGGCATGATCGCCGTGGTGTCCATCTTCGGCATCGCCTGGATGAGCGACACCTTCGTCAAGGCCAACGAGGCCTTCCTGGTCGACAACATCAAGGTGATGGTGGCCTACGCGCCGTGGACCTTCGCGCTGGCGATGTTCGCGGTGTCGGCCTTCGTCAAGAGCCAGGCCGCCACGTTGACCATCATGGTGCCGTTCGGTTTGGCGCTGGGCCTGACGCCGCATCAACTGCTTGCCATCATGCCGTCTTGCTACGCCTATTTCTTTTTCGCCTTTTATCCCAGCGACCTGGCGGCCATCAATATGGACCGCAGCGGCACCACCCGCATCGGCAAATACCTGCTCAACCACAGCTTCATGATGCCGGGGCTGATCGGGGTGGGCGTGTCGACGGCGGCGGCCTACGCATTGACGCATTTTTATTTCTGACGAGGGGGAGTCCGTGAAGACCTACCAAGCAGACGTGGTGATAGTCGGCGCCGGCGGCGCCGGATTGCGGGCGGCCATCGCTGCCGCGCAGTTCGATCCCAAGCTCAAGATCGCCCTGGTGTCCAAGGTGTATCCGATGCGCAGCCACACTGTGGCGGCGGAGGGCGGTTCGGCGGCGGTCAAGCAGGACCATGACAGCTTCGACGCCCACTTCCACGACACCGTCGCCGGCGGCGACTGGCTGTGCGAGCAGGACGTGGTGGAGTATTTCGTCCGCCAGTGCCCGCAGGAAATGGTGCAACTGGAGCATTGGGGCTGTCCTTGGAGCCGCAAGGACGACGGCAGCGTCAATGTGCGCGCCTTCGGCGGCATGAAAATAGAGCGGACCTGGTTCGCCGCCGACAAGACCGGCTTTCACATGCTGCACACCTTGTTCCAGACGTCGATCCAGTTTCCGAACATCCAGCGCTTCGACGAATACTTCTGCGCCGACCTGATCGTCGAGGACGGCCAGGCGCGCGGCGTGCTGGCCATCGAGATCGCCAGTGGCGAAAGCCTGCTGATCGAGGCCGGCGCGGTGGTGATGGCCACAGGCGGAGCGGGGCGGGTGTTTCGCGAGAACACCAATGGAGGCATCGTCACCGGCGACGGCATGGCGCTGGCCTACCGCCACGGCGTGCCGCTCAGGGACATGGAGTTTGTCCAGTACCACCCCACTTGCATGCCGCGCACCGGGCTGTTGTTCACCGAGGCCTGCCGCGGCGAGGGCGGCCTGTTGATCAACAAGGACGGCTACCGCTACCTGCAGGACTATGGACTGGGGCCGGCCGAGGACAAGCCGCGCAACAAGTTCATGGAGCTGGGCCCGCGCGACCGCCTGAGCCAGGCTTTCTGGTACGAGCAGCAGAAGGGCCGCACCGTGCAGGGACCATGGGGTTACGCCGTATACCTGGACCTGCGCCATCTGGGCCACGCCAAGCTGCGCGAGCGGCTGCCGCAGATTTGCGAGCTGGCCGAGGAATTCCTCGGCATCGATCCGGCCAAGGAACCTATCCCGGTGCGCCCGGCGGTGCACTACACCATGGGCGGCATCCTGGTGGATGGCCATTGCGCCGCGCCCATGCCCGGCCTGTACGCGGCGGGAGAGTGTTCCAGCGTCGGCATTCACGGCGCCAACCGGCTGGGCTCCAATTCGCTGGCCGAGTTGTCGGTGTTCGGCAAGGTGGCGGGCATAGAGGCCGCGCGCTTCGCCCGCGACAGCAAGCCGGCCAAGCGCGAGCGGCTGCTGAAACAGGCTGAAGCAGCGGAGGCCCGCCTGCATGCGTTGCGGGCCAAGGACGGCACGGAACGCATCGCCGATCTACGGCGCGAGATGGCGGAAACGATGGAGGCCGGCTGCGGCATCTACCGGATGGAAGACAGCATGCGCGCTACTTGCGACAAGCTGGCCGAGCTGAAGCTGCGCTTCAACAACGTCAACGTGGAAGACAAGTCCAGCGTGTGGAACAGCGACTGGCTGCTGGCCATCGAGCTGGGTTACCAGCTGGACGTGGCCGAGGCGATGGCGCACTCGGCGTTGAACCGCAAGGAGTCGCGCGGCGCGCATCAGCGGCTGGATGGCTACGAGGCGCGAGACGATGCCAACTTTCTCAAGCACAGCCACGCCATTTATCAGCCGGATGCCGGGCCGCGCATCGAGTACGGCGCAGTGAAGATCACCACGTCCCAACCCGGCGTGCGCGCTTATGGCGCGGCGGGTGTGGCCGCAGAACAAGGAGAACAGGCATGATGGACAAAACCATCCATATCGAGGTGCTGCGCTACCGGCCCGAGCAGGACAAGAAGCCGTGGCTGCAAGGCTTCGATGTGCCATACAGCGACGACATGTCGGTGCTGCAGGGCCTGCAATACATCCGGGATTATCTCGATGGCACGCTGGCCTTCCGCTGGTCCTGCCGCCAGGCCATTTGCGGCAGCTGCGGCATGATGGTGGATGGCGTGCCCAAGCTCGCTTGCAAAACCTTTCTGCGCGACTACCCCGGCAAAGTGCGCATCGAACCCTTGAACCACTTCCCGATCGAGCGCGATCTGGTGGTGGTGCTGGACGACTTCATCGAGAAACTCGAAAGCATCACGCCTTATATCGTGCCCAAGGAAGACAAGCCTTTATCCGAGGGCGAATACAAGCAGACGCCGGCGCAGATGGACTGGTATGCCCAGTTCAGCGGCTGCATCAACTGCCTGCTGTGTTACGCCGCCTGTCCGCAGTATGGCTTGAATTCCGACTTCCTTGGCCCCGGCGCCATCGCGCTGCTGCATCGCTACAACCAGGACAGCCGCGACGGCGCTTGCGGGCAGCGCATGGAGCTGCTGGCCGCGCAGGAGGGTGTGTTCAACTGCACCGCGGTAGGTTACTGCTCGGAAGTCTGCCCCAAGGCGGTGGACCCGGCCAACGCGGTCAACCTGAACAAGACCGCGGTGGCCAAGGATTATTTCCTGCGATTCGCCAGGCCGAAGGGAGCATGCAAATGAGCAAGCGCAAGCCTTATGTCCGGCCCATGGACGGCTGGTGGAAGAAGAACCCTTATTTCATCGAGTACATGATCCACGAGGGCACGGCGCTGTTCGTCGCCGCCTACGCTTTCGTGCTGCTGTGGGGCCTGTGGCGGCTGAGCCAGGGCGAGGCGGCGTGGAATGGTTTCATGGCGACGCTGCAGAGCCCGCTGGCGCTGCTGTTTCACCTGATCCTGCTTGCGATGATCGGCTACCACGGCTACACCTGGTTCAAGATCATGCCGCGCACCTTGCCGCCGGTCATCATCGGCGGCAGGCGCGTGTCCGCTGCTGCCATCACCGCCGGCGGCTTTGCCGCCACCTTGCTGGCCAGCCTGGCGCTTCTAGGCATCGTCTGGGGGATCTCGCAATGAAAAACCGGCAATTGAAGCGTTCTCATGCGCCCATCTTTTGGGGGCTGTTCGGCGCTGGCGGCATGTTGGCGGCCTTGTGCGGGCCGATGCTGGTTTTACTCACCGGCTTTGCCGCGCCGCTGGGCTGGCTGCCGGTCAAAGCCGCCAGTTACCAGGGCATGCTGGCGCTGGCGCAGAGCCTGGTGGGCAAGGCGGTGTTGTGGTGCCTGGTCAGCCTGTTGTTGTGGCATGCGGCGCACCGCATCTACCACAGCCTGCACGATGTCGGCGTCCATGGCGGCCCGCTGGCCAAGGCGCTGACCTACGGTGTGGCGGCGGCGGGCACGCTGGCGGCGCTTGGGCTGCTGGCGCGGATTTGATTAGGGCGCAAGCGGTTAAGTGGCAATGCTTAACCGACGGGGCTGGGATGGCCTGCCTACCATTCTGTGCTTATAGCGAAGCAATGTGTATTTATTTATCATTTTAAATATACTAGTGATTCCTGTTTCCGGATGGTGCCCGGGTTTTGCTGGCTGGAACGCGGACGTGGCACTGGTTGAGAGGAGTGTGCCATGTCCATCGGCGCCATCGGTAACCCCTGCTCGTCTATTGGCTACACGCCTGCGGTCGATCCGCTTTCCCCTCCGCTGGCACAGAATGGCGCTGATGCGCCGCAGACCGTTGGCGCTTCTTCTGGGGGCGGCCAATCTGCCGGCGGCTTCGGCTAAAGCGTCATGCTGGCTTTGCTGCTGAGCGGGATCAATGTGTCGGCCTCAAGCGCGGCGGGAGAGTCCAGGCCTGGCACGGCTGGCGGGGCATCCGGTGAGACCCAGGCCGGCGCGGCCCAGCAGGCGCTTCATACCTTTGTCCATGCGGTATACCAGGCAGTGCAGGCCGAGAGTTTCTCCAGCGGCGATTCCGGCAGCTCGCCATCCGATGGGTATGGCGCGTTTCAGGACAATCTGCAGAAGCTGCTGCAGGATGTCGGCAACGGCGTGCAGAGCAGCGCCACGCAGCACCTGGCTTCGGCCCTCCGCAATCTGCAGCATTCGCTGGGCGGCTCGGCCGCCGCCTCCATGTCGCGGCAGGGCTCATTGCATGATTTCCTGCAAAATCTGGTCACCCGGCAAAACAGCCCGCTGAACTCGTCGGGGCTCTGGGCTCTCTGGTCAACACTTCCGCCTGAGTTTGAGTAGCGGCCAAGATGGACCGATGCTGATCAACCTTGCGGAATGGCCATTTTGATGTTTTCCTTGAATTAACAAAGATTTGCATTTTGTTGCTGTGCTTCGCAGTCTGGGTGCCGATATACCGATATCAGCGCAGGCTGGGCGTGGGCCATTCGGTTCTTCCTTGGAAGGAGAGCATCATGTCAGTTAGTTCTCTCGGCAATAGCTCCATTTCTTTGCAGTACACGCAAGTGGACATACAGGAAAGCTTCTCTTCGGATTCGGGACAGTCAGCGGGCAGCGGCGCCGTCCAGGGCGGCGGCGGCCATCACCACCGGGGAGGCGGCGGCCAGTTCGCGCAGAGCGTGTTGCAGGCCTTGCAGCAATCAGGCTTGCTGCAGCAGGCTTCGTCCGGCTCCTCCAGCGACGGCAGCGGGGCATCCGACAGCGGCAGCGACGGCGCCGTAGGCGCGGCCGGCAGCAGCCAGCAGGCGATACACACCTTCATGCATTCGCTGTTCCAGGCCTTGCAGCAGGAGGGCGCGTCTTCCTCCGGCACCTCGGCTTCGGCCTCCGACAATGACGGCGATGTCGACACCGGAGGACGGGATCAGGATGGCGGCGCGGCGGTCGGCGGCTACAGCGGTTTGCAGAACAATCTGCAGCAACTGCTGCAAGACCTTGCCAATGGCACGCAAAACAATGCCACCTCGGGCATCCAGTCCGCGTTCCAGAGCCTGCAGCAGGCGCTGGGACTGACTTCGGGGCAGTCTGGGCAGTCGTCTTCGTTGCAGGCGTTCCTGCAGAATCTGGCCAAGGATCTGCAGCAGAACCAGCCCGGCGCCAATGCCGGCGTCGGCGCGTTGCTGAGCACTTCCGCCTGACCAGGTTGCCCCGCGCGGGGCGCCGGGTCGGGATGGAAAAAGGCCGGGGGAAACCCCGGCCTTTTTCCTGTCCGCGGCAGCGGCTCAGCGCTTGTTGCGCGAGGGCAGGCTGGTCAGCACGCCCAGGCCGATGATGGCGATGCTGATCAGGCCGGTGGTCACTTCGCCCAACTCAACGTGCAGGGCGGCGGCGAACATGATGGCCACCAGCGCGGCGATCGCCCAGAACGCTGAAACTTCCAGGTATTTGAACTGGCCCATCACATCGCGCTCCACCAGGTAGAGGGTCAGCGAGCGCACGAACATCGCGCCTATCCCCAGGCCGGCGGCGATCAGCCAGAAATCGTTGGTGATGGCGAAGGCGGCGATCACGCCGTCCATCGAGAAGCTGGCGTCCAGCACCTCCAGGTAGACGAAGCCGATCAGGCCGTTTTTGGCGGCGGCGGTCTGGATGTCCACGCCGCCGAACAGCTGCTTGAACATGTGCAGCACCATGAATACCACGTAGCCCCAGAAGCAGCTGCTGATGAAAGCCATTTTCTGTCCGGCCGGCAGCAGCGCGGCGATGGCGGCCACCACCAGGATGGTGACCAGCGACTGGGCGTTCTCCACGCTGCCCAATTTGGCCAGCAACGGCTCGATGCCGGGCAGCCAGTGCTCGTCCTTCTCGTGCTGGACGAAATATTCGATCACCACCATCAGCAGGAAGGTGGCGCCGAAGCCCATGATCATCAGATGGCTGTCGTGCATGATCTGCTGATAGCGCTCCGGCTGCCGGGTCGCCACCGCGAAGGCTTCGGCCAGCGATACGCCGCCGGCGGTGGACACGATCAGCAGCGGGAACAGCACGCGCATGCCGAACACCGCCACCGCGATGCCGACGGTCATGAAGACTTGCCGCCAGCGGTGGCTCATCGCCTTGAGCACGGTGGCGTTGACCACCGCGTTGTCGAAGGAGACGCTGGTTTCCAGCACCGCCAGCACCGCGGTGGTCAGCAGGAAGGCGCCGGCCAGCTCGGCGCCGCCGCGCATGTGGCCGTACCAGGCGACGGCGGCCAGCACGGCGACGCTGAAGATCAGCGAGCCGCGGAAATAGGAAAAAGTGGAAGGCATGGGTTCAACCTGAGCAAATGCGGCGTCGCCGCTGTTTTTTTGAATGCACAAACGGCCGGAGGGGCCGGCCGTTGCGTGGGCATTATATGACGTCGTCAGCGCCAGCGCATCAGCGCGCGCCGGCTGCGCGGGCCAGGCACTGGCGGTAACGGCCGTCCACCCGCTTGGCGAACCACTCGGTGGTCAGCTTGCGGCTGATCTTGGGGCTTTTCAGGTCGATCTGCGGCATCCGCTCGCGCGGCAGCGCCTGGCCAGCCTGCTTGTCCGCCAGCGCGAACACCTGCCGGTAGAGCGGGGTTTGCCCGAAGGCGGCGTTTTTTTCCAGCTGCAGATCGCGCTGGATGGCGGCGGCGCTCATGCCCAGCCGGCCGGCTAGCGACAGCGCGGCCTGTTGGCTGCCGGAGGCAGCCTTGCCCTGGTAGTTCAACAGGTCGCCGTCCAGCGCCAGCTTGCGGCCGGAAAGCCGCGACAGCGCGGCCTGGAAGGCGGCGTTGCGGCTGCTGTAGCGGCCGGCGTTGAAATCGGCGAAGCGGTACAGCATGTCCCGGTACGGGGCCGGATACTGCAGCAGGATGGCGGCGCCGAAGTAGACGCCGCCGCGGCGGCTGAACACTTCGTGGCGTATGCTGCCCTGCACCGGATAGGGATAGGGCCAGACCCTGGCGTGCCCTTCGGCGAATTCCACGCTGACCTGCATCGGCCCGCCGGTGCGTATCGGATTCTTCATCTCCATGGGCAGGCCCAGTTTTTGCGCCTCCCGCGACATGTCCTCGTACAGCAGGTTCATTTCCCGCTCTGTGCGCAGGTTGTCTATCCGCGCCTTGTAGCTCTGGCCGTTGGGCGAGGTTTTCAACAGCGCGCCCTTTACCACGGTCAGCGGCACCAGGTAGCGGTGCGCGCGCTCCTCTATCTTGCCCCAGACGATCTTGGGCAAGCCTGGCACCACCGGATCGGCCTGCCAGCTGGACTCCTGCTCGATCACCGCGGCCAGCGCGCAGGCATTGTCGGCGGTGGCGGGAATCTGCAGGTGGCGGAAGGCGGCGTCGATATCGGCGATCCAGCCCTGGCGGTCGCGCGCGTTGCTTGGCACGGCGGCGACGATGAAGGCGCGCGAGGCCGGCAGCGGCTTGGGCTGGCTGACGGGTGGCGTTGTGGGAGTTGTGGGTGGCGGCTCGACGATTGCGGGCTGCTGGGGCAGAGGTTCTGTCGGCGGCGGCGCGGCTTCGGGCAGAAGCGCCGGCGCGGAGGACGGGAGGGGGCGTGTGTCGGCGCAAGCGGCCAGCAGCGCGCATAACAGCATCAGGCTGAATGTTCTCATTGTATTTGGAGCGAGGGTGCGACAGCGGCGAGCTTAGGCCAAGCCGCCGCCGCGGGCAAGCGAAGCCTGGCGCGCTGTTCGTGCTCGGCTTGCGTAGGCGGTCAGCGAGGCGGCAGGTAGGCGGCCGGATCCACCACCCGGGTGCCCAGCCGCAGCTCGAAGTGCAGCATCACCCGGTTGGCGCCGGAGTCGCCCATGGTCGCGATTTGTTGGCCGGCGCTCACTTGCTGGCCTTCCTGCACCAACAGCTTCTGATTGTGGGCGTAGACGGTCAGCGTGTTTTCATTGTGCTTGACGATCAGCAGGTTGCCGTAGGCGCGTATGCCTTTGCTGGCGTATATCACCTTGCCGGCGGCGGCGGCGCGCACCGGGTCGCCGGCCTTGCCGGCCAGATCGAGCCCCTTGTTGCGGTTGCCGTCGAAGCCGGAAATCAGCGCGCCGTCGGCCGGCCATTGCAGTTTGATGTCCAGCTTCGCCGGCGGCGGGGCCGGCCTGGTCTCCGCCGGCTTCGACGCCGCAGGCTTGCCAGCGCCGGATGAAGCGGGCTTGGCCGCGCCGCTTGGCGGCTGAACCCGCAGCAACTGGCCAGCCTGGATGCTGGAGCGGTCGGCTAACTGGTTCCAGCGCGCCAGGTTGGCGACGCTCTGCTTGTTCTGGCGGGCGATGCGGTACAGCGTGTCGCCCGGCTGCACGCGGTAATAACCCGCCGGCGCAGGCGCGCTCGGCGAGGATGGGGTGGCGCAGGCAGCCAGCAATAAGCTGCTACAAAGAATAAGGGTACGCAAGGACATGGTTTGGGATTCTATCACCGTCCGCTGTCCGGGCTGCTGTCCGGGCGCGGGGAGGAACGGGGCTTCGCGATGAGGAAATGGTTTTGGCTTGGCTTGTGCTGCATAGGTTCCCTTTGTCGGGCGGAGCCATCAATCAACTTGTATACCGTGGATTACCCGCCCTTCGTGATCCGCGAAGGCACTGACCGTCCCCCCCATGGCATCGCCGTAGAGTTGCTGGCGCAGGCGTTGGCGCGCAGCGGAGTGCGCGCGCAATATGTCGATCTGCCCTGGAAGCGGGCGCAGATGCAGGTGCAGGCTGAGGGAAGCGGCTGCCTGCTGCCGCTGACCCGTTCGCCCAAGCGCGAAGATACCTACCGCTGGGTGGGGCTGATAGACGAGAGCAGCCAATCGCTGTTCGTGGCGGCCGGCAGCAAGCTGCAGCTTCGCGGCGTGGCGGATCTGAAGGGCTTGCGGGTGGTGACGCTGCTTGGCTCGTCGATGGCGGACTGGCTGCGGCAGCATCAGGTGGCGTTTTCCGAGCTGCCGACCACCGAGGATGCTTACCGCGAGCTCAGCAGCGGCGTGGCCGAGGCTTGGGCGGTGCATAGTCCGGTGGCGCGCTACATGGTGAAGAAGCAGGGCAGCGGCGGCGTGCCGATACGCGAGGTGATGAAGCTGCAGAGCACCGGCATCTATCTGGCCTGCAGCCGGCGCTTGCCGGACGACATGGCGCAAAAGCTGGGCGCCGCGCTCAAGCAGTTGCATGAAGACGGCACCAGCGCCCGAATCGTGGCGCGTTATCTGGATTGAGGGCGGCAAAAAGCCCCCGCGGGCGGGGGCTTGGCGATGCGCAGCGGATCAGCGGCTGATCGGCTTGTAGCGGATGCGCTTGGGCTTGGCGCCTTCCTCGCCCAGGCGCTTCTTCTTGTCGGCCTCGTATTCCTGATAGTTGCCGTCGAAGAAGGTCCACTGCGAATCGCCTTCCGCCGCCAGGATGTGGGTGGCGATGCGGTCCAGGAACCAGCGGTCGTGAGAGATCACGAACACGGTGCCGGCGTATTCCAAGAGCGCGTCTTCCAGCGCGCGCAGGGTTTCCACGTCGAGGTCGTTGGACGGTTCGTCAAGCAAGAGCACGTTGCCGCCCTTGAGCAGGGTCTTGGCCAGGTGCAGGCGGCCGCGTTCGCCGCCGGACAGCATGCCCACCTTCTTCTGCTGGTCGGCGCCCTTGAAGTTGAAACGGCCGAGGTAAGCGCGGCTGGACATCTCGAAGCGGCCGACGGTCAGGATGTCGGCGCCGGCGGCCACGTCTTCGAACACGGTCTTGTCGCCGTCCAGGCCTTCGCGGCTCTGCTCGACGAAAGCCATCTGCACGGTCTGGCCGATTTTCACCGCGCCGCTGTCCGGCTGTTCCTTGCCCGCGATCATCTTGAACAGCGTCGATTTACCGGCGCCGTTGGGGCCGATGATGCCGACGATGGCGCCCGGCGGGGCCTTGAACGACAGGTTGTCGATCAGCAGGCGGTCGCCGAAGCCCTTGGACACGCCGTCGAACTCGATCACTTCATTGCCCAGGCGCTCGGCCACCGGGATGAAGATTTCCTGGGTCTCGTTGCGTTTCTGGGTTTCGAAGCTGGACAGCTCCTCGAAGCGGGCGATACGCGCCTTGGACTTGGCCTGGCGGCCCTTCGGGTTTTGGCGCACCCATTCCAGCTCCTGCTTCATCGCCTTCATGCGGGCGCCTTCGCTCTTGGCTTCCTGCGCCAGGCGCTCTTCCTTCTGTTCCAGCCAGGACGAATAGTTGCCCTTCCACGGGATGCCTTCGCCGCGGTCCAGCTCCAGAATCCATTCGGCGGCGTTGTCGAGGAAGTAGCGGTCGTGGGTGACGGCCACCACGGTGCCGGGGAAGCGCACCAGGAACTGCTCCAGCCACTCCACCGATTCGGCGTCCAGGTGGTTGGTCGGCTCGTCCAAGAGCAGCATGTCCGGCTTGGACAGCAACAGCTTGCACAGCGCCACGCGGCGCTTCTCGCCGCCGGACAGCGGGCCGATCTTGGCGTCCCACGGCGGCAGGCGCAGCGCGTCGGCGGCCAGTTCCAGTTGCAGCGCCACATTGTCGCCGGCGCCGGCGGAGATGATGGCTTCCAGCTTGGCCTGCTCTTCGGCCAGCGCGTCGAAGTCGGCGTCCGGCTCGGCGTAGGCGGCGTAGACTTCCTCCAGGCGTTTCTGCGCGCCCATCACGTCACCCATGCCGCTTTCCACTTCCTCGCGCACGGTCTTGTCATTGTCCAGCTTCGGTTCCTGTTCCAGGTAGCCGATCTTGACGCCGGCCAGGTGCTGCACCTCGCCGTCGTATTCCTTGTCCACGTTGGCCATGATGCGCAGCACGGTCGACTTGCCCGCGCCGTTCAGGCCCAAGAGGCCGATCTTGGCGCCGGGGAAGAAACTGAGGGAAATATCTTTGATGATTTGCCGCTTGGGCGGGACGATCTTGCTCACGCGGAGCATCGACATCACGTATTGGGCCATGAGTGCGTTCACATTGGTTGGATGGGACTAATCGGCGATTATAACGAAATCCGCGCGGGTCCAGCGCCCCGGATGAGCGCCGGTGCGGCAGTCAGCGGCAATTTTCGCGGAAGCTCAGCAGCATGTTCATCGCCAGCGTCGGCCGCTCCGCCAGCCGCGTGGGCTGGAAGTCAGGGCCGTAGACATCGACGAAGCCAGGCTGTCTGCGGATGGCTTCATCGTCCAGCCGAGTGAAGCCCATGCGCCAGTTGGCGAAACTGCGCCGTTCGATGTCTTCGAGCAGGATTTCTATCAGATGGTGGTGGCGGGGGTCGTCCAGAATGCGCTGGTAGGTTTCGGCGACGGCTTCGGCTTCGCCTTCCAGCACCTGGATGAAGTTGCCGGGGCCATACAGCAGCACGCCGCTGATGTCGTTCTGCAGGTTGTGGCGCACGCAGGACTCAAGCAAGGTTTCCAGTTCCGCGTTGCTAAGCTCCCGTCGGGCGGTGCTGACGTAGATCAGGTGCTGCAGTGCCATGGCGAATGTCCTCGGCTGAAGGGGCGGACGCTATCGATCGCAGCAGCATAGCAAAATCTTCGCGCCTGGTGCGGGATGGCTGCGCCGTCCATCCGCATGGCCAGGGGGTTACAGCGCCAGCGCCAGCGCGGCGGTGGCCAGCATCGCGAATGCGCAGGCCACCTTGGCCACCGCGCCGACGATGAAGCCGATGAAGGTGCCGACGCCGACCTTGCCGGCCTGGAACGCGTCCTTGCGGGCGATGAATTCGCCGACGATGGCGCCGACGAGCGGGCCGAGAATGACGCCGGCGATGCCGAAGAACATGCCGACCAGGCTGCCGATGAAGGCGCCCCACAGCGCCTGGCGGCTGGCGCCGGTGGCCTTGGCGCCGAGCAGGCCGGCGACGAAATCTATCAACAGGCCCAGCGCGGCCAGCACCGCGAGCACGGTGAGACTGACGGCGCCTAGGTGGTTGAAGCCGTCCAGCCAGGAGGCCAGCAGCAGGCCGCCGAACATCAGCGGCAGGCCGGGAATGGCGGGCAGGATGGTGCCGGCGAGGCCGGCCAGCACCATCAGCGCGGCCGCGATATAGCCGAGTATTTCCATGCGTTTACTCCGCCTCGGGGTTGCCGGTGTAGGAGGCCAGCAGCTCGCGCTGCGCGCAGTGCGGCTTGCCGCGGCTGGAGCGGCGTTTATAGCCGCCGTCGGGCAGCATCTCCCAGCTGTTGACGTTGTCTTCCAGGTACAGGCGCAGCGCCTCCTTGATGATGCGGCGCTTCAGCTTGCTGTCCAGGATCGGCGCGCAGGTTTCGATGCGGCGGAAGAAGTTGCGGCTCATCCAGTCGGCGCTGGACATCAGCAGGTCTTCCTTGTGGTCGTTGTAGAAATAGAAGATGCGGGGATGTTCGAGGAAGCGGCCGACGATGGAGCGGACCGAGATGTTGTCGGACAAGCCCGGCACGCCGGGGCGCAGCGCGCACACGCCGCGGACGATCAGCTGCACCTTCACGCCGGCCTGGCTGGCTCGGTACAGCGCGTGGATCACCTGCGGCTCCAGCAGCGAGTTCATCTTGGCGATGATCTGCGCCGGCTTGCCGGCCTGCGCGTGCTCGGTCTCGCGCTGTATCGCCTCCATGATCATGCTGTGCAGCGTGAACGGGCTTTGGTACAGCCGCTTCAGGCTGCTGGCGCGGCCCAGGCCGGTCAGCTGGATGAAGATGTCGTTGACGTCGCTGGCGATTTCCTCGTTGCAGGTCAACAGGCCGAAGTCGGTGTACAGCCGCGCGGTGCGCGGGTGGTAGTTGCCGGTGCCCAGATGCACGTAACGGTGCAGGCCGGGGCCTTCTCGGCGCACCACCATCAGCATCTTGGCGTGCACCTTGTAGCCGATGACGCCGTACACGACGTGGGCGCCGGCGTCTTCCAGCCGGCTGGCCCAGCCGATGTTGGCTTCTTCGTCGAAGCGGGCCATCAGCTCCACCACCACCGTCACCTGCTTGCCGGCGCGGGCGGCGGCGATCAGCGACTCCATCAACACCGAGTCGGTGCCGGTGCGGTACACCGTCATCTTGATCGCCACCACGTGCGGATCGGTCGCCGCCTGGGTCAGGAAGTCGATCACCGGCTGGAAGCTCTGGTACGGGTGGTGCAGCAGGATGTCGCCTTTGCGTATCGTTTCGAACAGCGGCGACGACTTCGATTTTTTCTGCAGCGGCAGCGGCAGCGTGGGGGTGAACTGCGCGAACTTGAGATCGGCGCGGTCCACTAGGTCGGGCACCTGCATCAGCCGCACCAGGTTCACCGGGCCGTTGACGCGGTAGACGTCGCGCGGCTGCAGATTGAACTGGGTCAGCAGGAAGGATTCCATGTGCTGCGGGCAGGTGTCGGCGATTTCCAGCCGCACCGCGTCGCCGAACTGGCGCTGGCGCAATTCGCCCTGCAGCGCGGTGCGCAGGTTCTTGAAGTCGTCGTCGTCTACCGACAGCTCGCTGTCGCGGGTAACGCGGAACTGGTAGCAGCCCTTGACCGTCATGCCGGGGAACAGCTCATGCACGTGCGAGTGCAGGATGGATGACAGGAAGACGAAGCAGTGCGGGCGGCCGTCGCAGGCGTCGGCCGGCAGCTTGATCACCCGCGGCAGGATGCGCGGCGCCTGCACGATGGCGGTGCCGGAGGCGCGGCCGAAAGCGTCGCGGCCTTCCAGTTCCACCGCGAAGTTCAGCGACTTGTTCAGCACCTTGGGGAAGGGGTGGGATGGATCGAGTCCGATCGGCGTCAGGATGGGCATCAGCTCGCGGAAGAAATAATTCCGCACCCATTCCTGCTGCTGCTCCGTCCATTCGCTGCGGCGCAGGAAGACGATTCCCTGTTCGCGCAGCGCCGGGAACAGCACTTCGCTCATCACCGCGTATTGATCGCGCACCAACTGGTGGCTGGCGCGGGCCACCTTGACCAGCGCCTGCTCCGGCGTGGAGCCATCGGCCAGGATGCGGTCCGGCGTGGCGTGGGCCGCGTCTTGCAGCCAGGCGACGCGGACCTCGAAGAATTCGTCGAGATTGGAGGAGACGATGCAGAGGAACTTCAGGCGTTCCAGCAGAGGCAGGTCCGGGTCCTCCGCCTGGGCCAGGACCCGGCGGTTGAATTCTATCAGTCCCAGTTCACGGTTCAGCAGCAAGTCTTGCGGTTGTGACATACGGTAGCGAGCCAAAATGACGGTGATCGGAAACAATAAAGCCCTCGCTTGGAGGGCTTGTTCACGGCTTTAGTTCTGCGGCGGCGTATAGCCCGCCGGCGCGTCGGCGCCCTGGCCGAAGAAGTAGGCGTCCAGCTGGCTGGCCAGATACTGGCGAGCGCGGGCGTCGGCCAGGCTGAGACGGTTCTCGTTGATCAGCATGGTTTGGTAGCGCAGCCAGCCTTGCCAGGCTTCTTTGGACACGCTTTCGTAAACGCGCTTGCCCAGTTCGCCCGGCAGCGGGGGAAAGTCGAGGCCCTCGGCTTCGCGGCCCAGCTTGATGCAGTTAACGGTTCGGCTCATCGCTTGAAATCCTTGCTTGAAATCGGATTGAAACAACAGGCTATTGTGTCACAGAGCCCGCGCCGTTCCAACCGTGGCGGCATCATCGCCGTTAATTGTTACAGCTTCTTTACGAATACCTTGGAACGGCGCTGGTAATTGTAAAACTGCTGGCGGGCCAGCGGCAGCGAGCTCTTGTCGGCCTCGGCGAAGCCGCGCTCGACGAACCAGTGCGAGGTCTGGGTGGTCAGCACGAACAGCGACTGCAGGCCGCGGGTGCGCGCCTGGTATTCGACGTGCTTGAGCAGCATTTCGCCGAAGCCGCCGTCGCGCTTCTCCTGCGACACGGCGAGGCAGGCCAGTTCGGCGGTTTCCGCCTCCGGGAACGGGTGCATCGCCACGCAGCCGTAGATCTTGCCGTCGTGCTCCAGCACCGAGTATTCGCCGATCTCCACTTCCAGCCGCTCGCGGCTGCGCCGCACCAGGATGCCTTGTTCTTCCAGCGGGCGGATCAGGCCCAGAATGTCGCCGACGTCCTCGATGCTGGCGTTGCGCACCTTGACCAGCGGGTCGCGGGCGATCATGGTGCCGTTGCCGCCGCGGGTGAAGTGCTCCAGCAGCAGCGCGCCGTCCTGATGGCGGCTGACCAAGTGGGCGCGCGGGATGCCGTCGCGGGTGGCGCGGATGCAGTAGGGCAGGTAAGTGGCCACGTCGTCGGGCAGGCTGCCCGATTGCAGCATCTCTTCGGCCTGATGGGAGGTCAGCGAGCTGACCAGCTGGCCGTCGTGCTCGACGACGCCGCGGCCTTCGACCACGTAGATCAGTTTCTCCGCCTTCAGCGCGATGGCGGCGTGGGCGGCCAGTTCCTCCATGGTCAGATTGAAGCTTTCGCCGGTCAGCGAATAGCCAACCGGGGTCAACAGCACCAGCTCGCCGGCGTCCAGCCGCTGGCGGATGGCCGCGGCGTCCACCCGGCGCACCTGGCCGGTGTACTGCATGTCCACGCCGTCCAGCACGCCCAGCGGCTGTGCGGTGACGAAATTGCCGCCGGCCACATGCAGGTGGGAGCCGTGCATCGGCGAGTGCGGCATGCCCATCGACAGCCGCGCCTCCACGTCGTGGCGGGTGGCGCCGGCGGCCTGTTTGACGATGTCCATGGTGGCGGCGTCGGTGACGCGTCGGCCTTGGTGGAACTGGGGGGCGATGCCCTGGCGCTGCAGCAGGGTTTCGATCTGCGGCCGGATGCCGTGGACCAGCACGATGCGCACGCCCAGGCTGACCAGCAGGTTGATGTCTTGCGCCATGCTGGAGAAGTCGCCGTCGAGCAGGCTTTCGCCGCCCATGGCCAGCACGAAGGTCTTGCCGCGGTAGGCGTTGATGTAAGGCGCGGCTTCGCGGAAGGTGTGGACGAACTCGCGGGTCAGCATGCGGCGGGCTCCGGCCGGTGGAAGGGATGGATAACCATCAAGAATATCAGGATTGCCGCGGCATTGTGTTTCGGAAAGTAAGCGCGGCGGCATGAAAAATGCCGCCCGGCGGGACCGGGCGGCACGATGTCGGGAACTGGAAGCTCAGTTCTCGTTTTTCTGCAGGATCTGCTGCACCTTGAGCACGTTCAGCGCCTGCGACAGCTGGTAGTCGTTTTTCGGATTCGGCATCCGCTGCCCGCCCTGGGCCTCCGGTGCGGCCGGCTCCTTGTCCTTGCTCTCCGGCGCGGGGGCCGGCGGCGGCACCGGCTTGGCGGCGGGCTTGGCCGTCTTGGCGGGCTTGTCGTCGCCATTGGGATTGGCCAGGTGGTTTTCCAGATCGGCCTCGCGCACGCGCAGTGCCTGGTCGGCGGCGGTGAGGGTCGCGTCCTCGGCCACCACGTCCGGCGTGATGCCCTTGGCCTGGATGGAGCGGCCGCTAGGCGTGAAGTAGCGGGCGGTGGTCAGCTTGATGCCGCCCTGGCTGCCCAGCGGCAGGATGGACTGCACCGAGCCCTTGCCGAAGGTCTGCGTGCCCACCAGCACCGCGCGCTTGTGGTCCTGCAGCGCGCCGGCGACGATTTCCGACGCCGAGGCGGAGCCGCCGTTGACCAGCACGGCCAGCGGCACGCTGCGCACCGCCACCGGCAGCTTGGCCAGCGGGTCGCTGCCGTTCTGGCGGGCGTAGTTCTGCAGCGTGGCGGTCAGGCGCATCTTGGCGTCCGGCGTGCGGCCTTCGGTGTAGACCACCAGTTTGTCCTTGGGCAGGAAGGCGGCGGCGACGCCGACGGCGCCGTTCAGCAGGCCGCCCGGGTCGTCGCGCAGGTCCAGCACCAGGCCTTTCAGCGGCTGCTTGTTCTCCTGGTACAGCTTCTGCAGGCCGGCGGCCAGGTCTTCCGCGGTATGCTCCTGGAACTGGGCGATGCGCACGTAGCCGTAGCCTGATTCCAGCATCTTGTACTTGACGCTCTTGGTCTTGATCACCGCGCGCGCCAGCGTGAACACCAGAGGCTTGGCTTCGTTCTTGCGGGCGATGGTCAGCGTGACCTTGCTGCCCGGCTTGCCGCGCATCTTCTTCACCGCGTCGTTCAGCGACAGGCCGCGCACCGGGGTGTCGTCGATCTTGATGATCAGGTCGCCGCTCTTGATGCCGGCCTTCTGCGCCGGCGTGTCTTCGATGGGGGATACCACCTTGACCAGGCCGTCCTCGGCGCCGATCTCGATGCCCAGGCCGCCGAATTCGCCCTGCGTGCCTTCGCGCAGTTCCTTGAATTCCTCGGCGTCCATGTAGTCGGAATGCGGATCCAGGCCGGTCAGCATGCCTTTGATGGCTTCGTCGATCAGCTTCTTGTCCGTCACCGGCTCGACGTAGCTTTGCTTGATCACGCTGAATACCTCGGCGAAGGTGCGCAGTTCGTTCAGCGGCAGCGGCGAGGCTTCCTTGTCGGCCAGGGCCTGCATGCTGAGGGTCAGTACGCCACCGGCCATGGCGCCTGCCACCAACCATGCGATTTTCTTCATTTTTTGGCTGCTCATGCTTTGCTGATTCTCCGTGTCCGGCACCTTAGCGTGTCCAGGCTTGCGGGTTGAGGGTGCGGCCCAGGTGCCGGATTTCAAAGTACAATCCGGATTCCCCGTTGTCCAGCGATCCAGTGTTGCCGAGTGTTTCCCCGGCCTTGACGCTGCCGCCGGACGATTTGGCGATGGCGGACAGATTGGTGTACACCGTCATGTAATTGCCGCCATGGTCTATGATCACCGCCTTGCCGAATCCGCGCAACTCATCGGCATAGACGACGGTGCCGTCGGCCACGCTGCGCACCGGCTGGCCGGCGGCGGCGCGGATGAACACGCCTTTCCAGGTGGTGCCTTCCTTGCGCGGCTTGCCGTAGGCGCCGCCGATCTGGCCGGCCACCGGCATCTTCATCTTGCCCTGCAGGCTGGCGAAGGCGCGGCCGGAGGTGCTGTCGTCGGCGACCTCGTCCACCTTCTGGGCCGGTTCTTCCTTGACGATCACCGGCTTCTTCGCTTCTTCCGGCACCGGTTTGCCCTGTTTCTTGGCTTGCTCGGCCAGCTTGCGGCGGCGCTCGTTTTCCTTGCGCGCGGCTTCGCGGGCGGCGGCCAGCTTGGCTTTGCGCGCCTCGGCGGCCTTGCGCGCGGCTTCCGCCTTGCGGCGCTGGATTTCGCGGTTGATCTGGGCGATCACGTTGGCCAGATGCTTCTCATCCTCTTGCAGCTGGGTCAGCTTGCTCTGGCCCTGCTTGATCTCGCCGGCCACCTTGTTCAGCTGCTGCACCTGCTGAGTCTTGTCCTTTTCCAGATCGCTCTTTTCCTGCGACTTGCGATCGGACAAATTGTTCAGCCGCGCGAGCTCCTGTTCCAGTTGCGCGGACAGCGTCTCCAACTGCCGCTGCTGGGCGACCAGCTGCTGGACCAACTGTTGTTCGGCGCGGGCGATGTGCTGATAGTAGGCGAGGTCGCGGGCGCTCTGGTTCGGGTCGTCGGCGTTCAGCATCAGCTTCATCGCGTCATGCCGGCCATTCTTGTACTGGCGCACCAGCATCTGGCCGACGCGCTGGCGGGTGCCGGCCAGCTTGGCGCGGGTTTGCTCGATCTTGCCGCGCAGCTCGGCCAATTGCTGCTCCGAGCGGCTCTGGCGCTGCTCCAGCGTGGCCAACGCCTGCTTGGTCTGGGTGATCGCCTGCTCAGACTCCTGGATCGCGGATTGCGCCTCTTTCTGGACCGTCTGTTTCTGCGCCAGATCCTTCCTCAGACTGTCGATTTCCTTGCGCACGTTTTTCAGGTCCTGCTGGTGCGGCGCGGCGGACAGGCTGGTAGAGGAGGCGTTGGTGTTGGCCGCTTGGGCGGCGCCGGCCAGCAAGGCCAGCAGCAGGTAAGGTTTCATGCCCTTGATGTTCTTTCGCTTGAGGCAATAACGGCGGCCATGCCGGAGCATGGCCGCCGCTCCGTGAGGCGATTATTGGAAGTCGATCAGCGATTGACCGGTCATCTCCGCCGGTTGTTCCAGCCCCATCATTTTCAGCAGCGACGGCGAGATGTCGCGCAGCGAGCCGCCGGCGCGAATCTTGGCCGGGCGGCCGATATACAGGAAGGGCACCTGGTTGGTGGTGTGCTGGGTGTGCGGCTGGTGGTGCTGGCCGTCGTACATCTGCTCGCAGTTGCCGTGGTCGGCGGTGATCAGCACCTCGCCGCCGGCGGCCAGCATCGCTTCCACGCAGCGTTCGATGCAGCCGTCCAGCGCCTCCACCGCCTTGACCGCGGCGTCGAACACGCCGCTGTGGCCGACCATGTCGCCGTTGGCGTAGTTGCAGAAGATGGCCTGGTATTGGCCGGACTGGATCGCCGCGACGATCTTGTCGGTGACTTCGCCGGCGCTCATTTCCGGCTGCAGGTCATAGGTGGCCACCTTGGGCGAGGGCACCAGGATGCGGTCTTCGCCCGGGTAGACCTGCTCCTCGCCGCCGTTGAAGAAGTAGGTGACGTGCGGGTACTTCTCGGTTTCGGCGATCCGCAGCTGTTTCAGGCCCTGCGACGACAGGTATTCGCCCATGCCGTTGTGGATCTTCTGCGGCGCGTAGGCCACCGGCAGGGCCGAGTAGGCTTCGCCGTAGCTGGTGAGCGTGGCGTAGCACGAGAACTTGGGCTGGCGCGCCTGGAAGCCGTCGAAGGCCGGGTCGGTCAGCGCGGTGGTCAGCTGGCGGGCGCGGTCGGCGCGGAAGTTCATGAAGATCAGCGCGTCGCCGTCCTGCATCTTCACCGGCGCACCGATGCCGGTGGCCTTGACGAACTCGTCGTTCTCGTCGCGGGCGTAGGCGGCGGCCAGCGCCTCCAGGCCGGTTTCGGCGTGGAACAGGCCCTCGCCATCCACCAGCAGGCGATAAGCGGGCTCGACGCGCTCCCAGCGCTTGTCGCGGTCCATCGCCCAGTAGCGGCCGGTCACGGAAACCAGGCGCGCGTTCGGGCACTCGGCCAGCGCCGCGTCCAGGCGCTTCAGATAGGTTTCGGCGCTGCGCGGCGGCGTGTCGCGGCCGTCGAGGAAGGCGTGGACGTAAATCTGGGGCACGCCGGCGGCTTGGGCGGCGCGGATCAGCGCGTGGATGTGGTTCTCGTGGCTGTGAACGCCGCCATCGGACAGCAGGCCCAGGATATGCAGGGCCGAACCTTGAGCTTTGCTCATGGATTGCTGCAGCGTGTCATTGTCGGCGAAGCGGCCGTCCTCGATGTCGCAGTCGATGCGGCTGATGTCCTGCTGGACGATGCGGCCGGCGCCGATGTTCAGATGGCCGACCTCGGAGTTGCCGAACTGGCCGGAGGGCAGGCCGACGAAGTTTTCCGAGGCGTTTATTGTTCCGTATGCGTACTGTTCGCACAGGCGGTTCCATACCGGCATTCTGGCGTGCAGGATGGCATTGTCATCGCCTTCCGTGCGGTGGCCGAAACCGTCGAGGATCAATAACAACACTGGCTTGATGGATTTCATGGCATTCGCATTCAGAATATTAGAAAACCTTGATAGTATCTGGTTTTGTGGATACTATTGTACCGCAGTCAAATCAAAAAAATGTCAGGCTACATTAGGAGAAAAGCTTTGCTGTTCAACGACGACCAGATCGAACAGACATCGCGGGCGATGAAGGCCATGTCGCATCCGCTGCGTCTGAAGATCATATCGGTGCTGGAAGACAGGGAGGTGAGCGTGCAAGACATCGTCGAGCAGGTTGGCACTTCCCAGAGCAATATTTCCCAGCACTTGGCCATTATGCGGGACAAGGGCGTTTTGCGCACGCGCAAGGACGCCAACCGGGTCTACTACCGGGTGGGCGACATCCGCACGCTGGACGTGCTCAGGATGATGCGCGAAGTGTTCTGTGGTTTCGGGGAGTAAGCGCTTCCCGGAACCCATGTAGAAAAAGCCGCACAGAGCGGCTTTTTCTACATGGGTT
>NZ_JAJOHV010000004.1 GCF_021129175.1 Chromobacterium piscinae
CGGCACCATGTACTCCGCCAGGCTGGCCGACAGCTGCGCCCGCAGCGATGATGGCTCTAATTCAGCGCCCGGCTGCGCCGTCAAATAGGCCACCAGCCGCTTGTCGCCCGGCGCGTCTTCCCGCGCCAGCACCACCGCCTCCTTCACCCCGGCGCAGGCCGCCAGCTTGGCTTCGATTTCACCGAGCTCGATCCGGAAACCGCGGATCTTGACCTGGAAGTCGTTGCGGCCCAGGTATTCGATGCTGCCGTCCGGCAGCCAGCGCCCCAGGTCGCCGGTCTTGTACAGCCGCGCCTGCGGATCGGCGCTATACGGGTCGGCGAGGAAGCGTTCCGCCGTCAGTTCCGGACGGTTCAGGTAGCCGCGCGCCACGCCGACACCGCCAATATGGATTTCCCCCGCCACCCCGAGCGGCGCCAGCTGGCCATCGCCGTCCAGGATGTGGATTTGGATATTGGAGATCGGCTTGCCGATCGGCACGAAACTGCTCGGCCCCGTAGCGCTACACGGCCAGGCCGTCACATCGATCGCGGCCTCCGTCGGACCGTACAGATTGTGCAACTCGCTGTGCGGGAAGTGGCTCAGGCATTGCGTCTGCAAGGCGTGCGGCAGCGCTTCGCCGCTGCACAGAATGCGCTTGAGCGTCGGGCAGCTGCCGCGCGGCACCAGGCTGACAAAGCTTTGCAGCATCGACGGCACAAAGTGCAGCGTGGTGATGCCGGCCGCCTCGATCAATTGCCTCAAGTAATGCGGATCCTTATGTCCTTCCGGATCGGCCATCACCAACCGCGCCCCCGCCAGCAACGGCAGGAAGAATTCCCAGACCGAGACGTCGAAACCGAACGGCGTCTTTTGCAGCACGCGGTCAGCCGTCGTCAAACGATAGGTCTCTTGCGCCCACCAGAGTCGGTTAACCACGCCCTCGTGTTCGTTGACCACGCCCTTGGGTCGGCCGGTCGAGCCCGAGGTGTAGATCACGTACGCCGCCTTGCCGCTGTCCAGCCCCGTTACCGCCGGATTCGCCTCGCGCTGCGCCGCTTGCTTCGC
Source organism: Chromobacterium piscinae (assembly GCF_021129175.1). GTDB lineage: Bacteria > Pseudomonadota > Gammaproteobacteria > Burkholderiales > Chromobacteriaceae > Chromobacterium > Chromobacterium piscinae. The sequence continues at coordinate 1,048 of NZ_JAJOHV010000004.1, forward strand.
TCGCTCTTCCAGCGCGTCCAGCAATAGCCGCGGGGTCGAACCCGACAGTTTCTCCGCCAGGCTCGCTTGCGTCAGCACCACGACCGGCGCGCTGTCTTCCAACATGTAGCTCAGCCGCTCCGCTGGATAGCTCGGGTCCAGCGGCACATACGCGCCGCCTGCCTTCAAGATGCCCAGCAAGCCCACCACCATGTCCAGCCCGCGCTCCACGCAAATGCCTACCCGCGCTTCCGGCCCCACCCCCAAGCCGATCAGACGATGCGCCAGCTGGTTGGCCCGCCGGTTCAAGTCGCCGTAACTCAGGCTCGCCTCGCCGTGACGCAACGCTTCCGCTTCCGGCCGCGACGCCGCCTGCGCTTCGAACAAGCGATGGATCAGTTCGCCGCGCGGGTAGTCCGCCGCCGTGTCGTTGAACGTCTCCAACAGTTGCCGGCGCTCCGCCGCCGGCAGCACGTCCAGCCGGCGCACCGCCTCGCCGCTGTCCGACTCCAGCGCCGCCGCCAGCGACGCCAGCGCCGTCTCCATCATCGCGCACACCCGCGCCGCCCCCACGCTCGCCAGCGTCTGCGCCGTCAGCGCCAAGCCGATGCCCAGGTCATCCACCGACAGCGTCAGCGGGTAATGCGTGCTGTCCTGACTGGAAACAATTTCAATGCCATCCCAAACTGTTTCCATCACATCGTCATCGGTGCTGCGGCGGTAGTTCAGCAAGGCGCTGAACAGAGGCTGCGGCGCCGCCACCCCGCTGCAGCGCTGCGCCAGCGCCAGCGACGCGTGTTCGTGCCGCAGCAGCGAAGTCAGCGCCTGCTGCGTCTGCTTCACCGCCTCCCGCGCCGTCGCCGCGCCGATCTCCAGCTTCAGCGGCAGCGTGTTGATGAACAGTCCCAGCGCCCGATCCGCCCCCGCCCCGCCTTGCAGCCGACCGAACAGCACCGTGCCGAACACCACTTGCGTCCGCCCCGACGCCCGCGCCAGCACCTGGCCCCAGGCCAGGTGGGCCAGGCAGGCCACGCTGACCCCCAGACGCCGCGCTTGCCGCCGCAATTGCTCCGCCAGCGTTGGCGACAGGCTGAGCCGCGCCTCTTCGAGCTCGCCGACCTCTCCCCGGTTGCCTTGCAGGCCGAACGGCAGCGTCGGTTCGTCCACCTCGCCCAGTTGCGCGCGGAAGTAGGCTTCGTGCTCGGCCGCGCCCACGCCCAGCCGCGCCTGCGCCACGAACTGCCGGAACGGCAGCGGTGATGGCAACGCTTCGCCTTGCCCCTGCTGTAGTTGCCGGATTTCGGACACCAACAAGGCCAAACCAACGTTGTCCATGATCAGGTGATGAACCAGCAGCAGCATCCAGCACTCGCCTGTGCCGGACTCGGCGATGATCGCCTTGATCAACGGCGCCTGGCGCACGTCGATCCGGTAGCGCCGCGGGTGGTAGCGCGCTTCCAGCTGTTGCGCCAGCGGGCCGTCCGCCGGGTCCAGCGCCACCGTCTCCACCTGCACCGGCGCCTGCCGCCACACCACTTGCACCGGCTCCGGCAGGCCTTGCCACAGCACCCCGGTGCGCAGGATGTCGTGCCGGTCCACCGCTTGCTGCACATTCGCGATGAAATGCCGCGCCTTTTCTCTGTCAGCCAAGCGAATCAAAGTCGGGACCAAATAGGCATCGCCTTCGCCGCCCAGCAGGTGGTGGAACAGGATGCCTTCCTGCAACGGCGCCAGTGGGTAGATGTCCTGGATATTGGCCATCCCGCCCGGCACCTGCGCGGCGATCGCGTCGATCTGCGCCTGGCTCAAGGCCGTCAGCGTCACCATCTCCGGCGTGATCGCCTCGCAGCCCTCGGCCGGGATGCCGTTGGCCGGCGCCGCCACCAGCGCCGCGTCGCCGCTCAGGCTGGCCGCCAACGCCGCCAGGTCGGCCGCGCCGAACAGTTGCCGGATGTCGCTGTGCCAACCCGCCTGCCGCATCCGCTCCACCAGCGTCACCGCCAGCAGCGAATGTCCGCCCAGTTCGAAGAAGTTGTCGTGGCGGCCTACTTGCTCCACCCCCAGCAGCTCGCGCCAGATCGCCGCCAGCGCCGTCTCCGCCTCGCCTTCCGGCGCCGCGTACGCCCGGCTCGACAGCTGCGAGCCGTCCGGCGCCGGCAGCGCCTTGCGGTCCAGCTTGCCGTTCGGCGTCAACGGGAAGGCCTCCAGCACCACGAAGCCGCTCGGCACCATGTACTCCGCCAGGCTGGCCGACAGCTGCGCCCGCAGCGATGATGGCTCTAATTCAGCTCCCGGCTGCGCCGTCAGGTAAGCCACCAGCCGCTTGTCGCCCGGCGCGTCTTCCCGCGCCAGCACCACCGCTTCCTTCACGCCGGCGCAGGCCGCCAGCTTGGCTTCGATTTCACCGAGCTCGATCCGGAAACCGCGGATCTTCACCTGGAAGTCGTTTCGGCCCAGGTATTCGATGCTGCCGTCCGGCAGCCAGCGCCCCAGGTCGCCGGTCTTGTACAGCCGCGCCTGCGGATCGGCGCTGAAAGGATCGGAGATGAAGCGTTCCGCCGTCAGCTCCGAACGGTTCAGGTAGCCGCGGCCCACCTGGACGCCTGCAATGTACAGCTCTCCGCTCACGCCTATGGGCACCGGTTGCAACTTGCCATCCAGGATATACATGCCGGTATTGGCGAATGGTTTGCCTATCGTGACATTGACGCCCTCCGGCTCGCCTGCCAATCGCGTCGCCGTGCAGGAAACCGTGGCTTCCGTCGGTCCGTAGGTATTGATCAAGCCGGTAGACTCTGGACGAATGCTTTCCCAAGCGCGCACTTTTTGCGCGGATAGCGCGTCGCCGGTGACATTGACCAAGCGCACGCCTTGCAAATATTGCAAAGCTTGCAAGGGCGCATCGCTCCATTGTCCAACGAGGGTGTGCCAATGGGCGGCCGTCATATGCACGAAACTGAGGCCCAGCTTTCGATGCTCGGACAACGGCGCGGAACCAAACAGCTCGGTCGCCAGGACCAGGCATGCGCCAGAGAGCAGCGCCGGCAGCATTTCTTCCAGCGAGAGGTCGAAATTCAGCGAGTTCTGCTGCAAGACGCGATCGGAAGGCGTCAATTCGAACCAGCGAATCGCGTCCAATACGTAGTTGACCAGGCTGCGATGCTCGATCATCACGCCCTTGGGATGACCGGTAGACCCGGAGGTGTAAATCACATAGGCGAGATCGCTGGAATTCAGATGCAGGCAAGCTGGCGCCTCTGCCGACAGCGCCGCCCAAGCCTCGCCCTGCCGCTCAAGATTGATCAGCCGGGTCGCGAGCTGCAAGGGCTCCAGAATGGCCTGCCCGGCGTCGTCCGCCAGGATGAGCAAAGGCTGGCTGTCTCCCAGAATATAGGCCAGCCGGTCCTCGGGATAGGCGGTGTCCAGCGGGATATAGGCGCCGCCGGCCTTCAGGATCGCCAGCAGTCCCACCACCATGTCCAGGCTGCGCTGCGCGCACAGCGCCACGAATTCGCCGGCTTGCACGCCTTGCACGCGCAAGTGCCGAGCCAAACGATTGGCTCGGCAATTCAACTCGTGGTAGCTCAGCGTGACACCCTTGTGCTCAACCGCCGGCGCGTCAGGCGTGCGTGCGGCCTGAGCCTCGAATAATTGATGGATCAGGGCCTCGCGCGGAAAATCCCTGGCGGTGGCATTAAAGCCATTCAGCACTTGTTCGCGCTCAGCCGGCGACAGCAGCTGTAACTCGCCCACCGTTTGCGAGTCGTCATCCGCAAATGCCTCCAGCAATGTGAAATAGTGCCGAATCATTTGCTGCATCAAGGCTTCATCCACTTGCGCGGTATCGAAGCGGAAAGGGCAGCGCATGCGGTCGCCGATCACCAGCACATCCAGGGTGAAAGCCACGGAGGAATCGCCGATCAGCGGATAGGGGAAGCGCCGAAGCTCTCCGCCCCCCCAGGAAACGGCTTCTTCGTCATTCTCAGCCACCCACAGCTTGTCCAGCCCGCCCTCCATACGGGTATTCTGAAACGTCATCATGGCCTGGAAAACAGGCGACACTTCCGGATTGCGTGCCACGCCGAGGCTTTCCAGCACTTTGGCGAAGGGATATTTTTGGTTTTCGATGCCTTGCCGAATCAGCTTTTGGGTATGGCGAATGTGTTCGCGTATGGTCAGCGCACCGTCAATCTGACATCTCAGCGCCACCGAGTTCACGAACTCCCCGACCACGCGCCCCCATTTGCTGCGCGTTCGTCCCGGCAAACTGGAACCAATGATGATGTCGTCCAGACCGCTGTATCGATGCAATAAGACTTGATAGGCGGACAACATGATGGCGAATAAACCGCTGCCTTGCCTGTCCGCCAAGTCGTTCAACCTTCTGGCCAAGGACTCGGGCACGACAGGATCGATCACTTGGCTACCCTTGGCGCCCCTCTTGCCGACAGGAAACTGCAAAACCGGCAATTCGCCGGATAAAACCTCTTGCCAATGCCTGCGCTGGGCCTGCGCAACCGGGCCTTCCAGCCACTTCTGCTGCCACTGGACATAGTGCGCGAAATCCTGCGGCGGCAACGCTTCCAGCGGCTCCCCCGCCAGCACAAAGCCCAACTCATCCAACACCACCCAATATGACCAGCCATCCACCGCCAAATGTTCGCAAAAGATCAACATTACGGGGTCTTGGCCCGCGCGCACATACCAATAGGCCGCGAGCAAGGGCGGACGGGTCACATCGAAGGCGCGCTCGCAATCTCGCACCACGCGATGCCGAAGCGCCTCGTCGCTTTCCGCGCCGACATCCACCACCGTCACCCTGACCGAGACATCTTCTAGAATCCGATAAGCCAACTCCCCCTGATGAATTTCGAATGCCGCGCGTAACATTGGGTGTCTGCGAACTAGAAGATTCAACGCCTCCTCCAGACGGTCCGGCGTCAGACCGCGCACACGCGCGCAAAATGGCGTATTGGATTCCCCGGCGGATTCCGGTTTCAACTGATACTGCAGCCAACGACTTTTTTGTGTTTCCGAAAGAGGATAGATTGTGAGCGATTGGGGCTGATGCATTTTTCTCTTCGTTCTTAATAAAGTGATATGCCATCAAGGGAACGGCTAACTGTGTGAAGCAGCCGTGACGACAGAGGGGCCGTCGCGTCGCGCGGGCCCTCGTCAAATTTAATAGGTGGAGAATCAGGCCGTTTCTGATTCGATCGAGCGGCTTAGCAAAGCCTGGGCGCAGGCAGCGATGCGCGATGCCGCCGCTAACATAGCTTGCCTATCCATGGTCAAGACAGGCATCAACTTGAGCACCTCATTGCGAGGACCGCATACCTCAATCAGCAAGCCCGATTCGAATAAACGGCGCGAGGCTTCGCGGGCGTGCTCGGCATGTTGGAAACGCAAGCCTATCATCAGCCCCTTGCCGACTACGCGAACCTGGCCATCAAAGGCTTGCAGCTCATTTTTCAAGCAAGCGGCCACGGCCAAGCCCTTTTCTTCGACCTCATGGGCAAAGTGCGGGGTCGCCCAATATTTCCGCAGCGCGGCGGTCGCCATGACCATGGCAAGATTGTTGCCGCGGAAGGTCCCATTGTGCTCACCCGGATTCCAGATATCGATCTCAGGCTTGATGAGATTGAGCGAGAACGGCAATCCGCCGCCACCCAAGGATTTAGACAAGCAAATGATGTCCGGCTCGATGCAGGCGTGCTCGAAACTGAAAAAGCGCCCGGTGCGGCCGCAGCCGGTCTGAATTTCGTCCACGATCAACAAGGCGCCTAGCTTGCGGGCGAGCGCTGCCACCCCCTGCAGCCACTCTGCCGACGCGCAATTCACTCCGCCCTCGCCTTGCACGCATTCCAGCAGGAACGCGGCCGGCGGATCGATGCCGAAGCCGGGACGGCACAGCATGTCTTGCAAAACTTTCAGCTGGCTGGCGACGCTGCCCTCAATCGCCCCCTCGTACGGCAAACGCACCACCCCAGGCACCTGCACTACCAGCGAAGCCCGTTTGACGGCATTAGCCGTCACCGACAACGCCCCCAGTGACATGCCGTGGTAGCCGCCCGAGAAGCAGGCGATATCGGGTCGTTGCGTGACTTTCCTGGCCAGTTTCATGGCCGCTTCCACCGCGTTCGCGCCCGTCGGCCCGGTGAATTGAAGCTTATAATTTAGATCACGAGGCTGCAGCACCAAGGTGCAGAATGTTTCGATGAACTCCGCTTTAGCCGAAGTATTTAAGTCCAAACCATTGAGAACGCCATCTTTACGCATATAGGATATGGCGGCCTCAATCATATCGTCATCATTGTGGCCGTAGTTGAGCGATCCCGCGCCAGCAAAGAAGTCCAAAAACTTCCGCCCATCTTCAGCAAGCAGATACTCTCCTTTGGCGCGCGAAAACACTGCGGGGAACGCTCGGCAATAACTACGCACTTCCGATTCAAACTCACTGAAGATTGTTACAGACATGGCTCATACCCTTAAGAATATACTTATCATTAAATATTTACTCAAAGACAAAAACGATTATCACATAGAAAATCAATCCGACAAAGAAATATTAATGACAAATGGATTTAAATGATTATACAAATACCCGATTAGAATTTATTCTTGATGACTTTCTGAACTGAAATTATTTTCATAGGAATAATTTAAGAACAGATATCTCAAAACACACAACTTGTTGATTTTATTTAGATTAATTGCAAACACGCCACTCAAAACAAATAATCATTCAAACAAAAAATAGACACAGCTCAATTAATAAAATCGGCCAAGCAAATAAAAAATTTATACTAATTATGAAAATCACTATTAATTATTTAACACCACCAAAAACGTAGCGATAAAAAGTAGAGATTTCTGGTAAATCAAGCCCATCCGGGCAGAAGGTTTGTCATGAAAAATCGAAGTTTACGGAAGAGCAGATCGCCTTCGCCTTGCGCCAGGCGGAGTCCGGCACCACAATCGCCGAGGTCTGCCGCAAGATGGGCATTTCAGAGGCTACAACTGGAAGAAAAAATACAGTGGCCTGGGTGTCAGCGAACTGCGCCGCCTGAAGCAATAGGAAGAAGAGAGTGCTCATCTCAAGCGCATGGCCGCCGACCTGAGCCAGGACAAGCAAATGCTGCTGGAAGCCATCCCAAAAAGCTGTGACGCCGGCTCGCAAACGCGAGCTGGCCGACTTCCGGATCGACGCACACCGCGTCAGCATTCGGTGCGCTACCGCAGTGATCCAACTGTGGCAAGGCCCCTATTTTTATCGGCTCCACCCTTGTGACGATCATGCGGAGCGGCAGCAAATCCGTGAAATCGCCGCCACGCGCATTCGCCATGGCGCGCGCCGCATCCATGTTCTGCTGCGGCGCGGAAGATCCAACATTGACGGCAGGATTACAATGAATTCAGGCCGCACAGTTCGCTCGGCGACCGGACCCCGAGCGAGTTCCGACTTGCTCACCTTGAATGACCTCCTCCCGCAACACGCCTAATCCCGGCCGCCAGGCTTCGCAGCCTGTCCGCGCACGCGGCGTCCGGCCTGGGTTTGTATCTCGCGGCGCAGCCTTTGGCGATCTTGCGTTTTTGACGCCGAAAAAATCGCTCCTCGACCTCCGGTTAGCAGGTATTAGCAATCTTTCCGTACCGTTCGAGCCAAAGCGGCAATACAATGCAGCGCAAAGATTCATCGGCGCCGCTCGCGCCCAACAGCAACACGGAACAATAATGAGAATTATCCCCCTGCTAAGCCTCGGCCTGCCTCTGTTTTCCACCCTGGCCCAGGCCGCCGCGCAACCAGCCGAATCCCCGATAGACCGTTACGGCCAGCAGATTTTCAAGAACAGCAGGGCCATCGGCATGACCATGGTGGTCATCGACAAGAATCAAACCCAGATGCGCTTCTACGGCGAGACTCGGTCCGGCAGCCGCCAGACGCCGGATGCGGACTCTCTGCTCCGCATCGCCAGCATCAGCAAGGCCATGACCGGCGAAGTGTTGAGCGCGCTGACGCTGGACAAAAAAGTGAAGCTGGACGACCCGCTGCAGAAATACGCGCCGGCCGGCGTGGCGCTGCCGCCGGCGGGACAATCGATCACCCTGCTCAACCTCGCCACCCACACCAGCGGCGTGCCGCGCGAAATGCCGGGCGAAAAGCCCAAGGACACGCCGGTTTTCGTCTGGCCCAATGTCCAGCAACGCTGGAGCTGGCTGTCCGGCACCAAGAACAAACTTGCGCCCGGACAGCGCGCCCAATACTCCAACCTTGGCTTCGACCTGCTGGCCGACGCGCTGTCCCGCGCCTCCGGCAAGCCCTATCCGGTCCTGTTCCGGGAAAAAATCACTGTCCCGCTGGGTATGAAGGACACCACCTTCAGCCCCAGTCCCGCCCAGTGCGCGCGGCTGATGGAAGGCTACGGCTCCAGCCCCTGCGTGGACACCACGGCAGCGATAGGCAGCGGCGGTATTTATTCCACTCCCCGCGACATGCAGCGCTGGCTGCAGGAGCTGCTCCACCCGCAGAACGAGGCCCGCCGCCAGCTGCGCGACCAGACGCTGCGCATGCATTTGCAACGCGCCGACCTGAGCAGCCTGCGCGGCATGGACGTGGCCGGCCAGGCGGACCAGTTGGGCCTGGCGTGGATACGGATGGAGCCCAGCCCCAACTCGCCGGAAATCATCCAGAAAACGGCGGGCGGCGGCGGCTTCCTGGGCTACGCGGCGCTGGCGCCGCGCAACGACGTGGCGGTATGGGTCGGCCTCACCCGCAGCGGCGGCACCCGCTACCAGCACCTGAGCAACGGCGTGAACAAGCTGGTGGCCGAGCTGAGCGGCTACAAGCCGGTTGCCGCGCCGATGCCCAAACCCACCCTGGCCAAAGGCAAGGCCGCCCGCGGCAAGGCGGCGATCGCCCAGGCGGCTCCGGCCAAGCCGCGCGCGAAAAAGGCCGCGCGGAAAGCCGCCGGCCCCAAGGCTGCCGTCGCGAAGAACGGCGCCAAGAAGAAAACCCACTTGGTCAAGACATCGGCACACCGGGCGCAGTGAGTGCGAAGCGCGCGATCTCGTCCTTACGCATGAAGCGCACGCCAGAATGGCCCTGCGCGTAGCGGATGAAGGTCTCCAGCGCCTTCACCCGCGCCGGCGTGCCGGAGATGCGGTCGTGGGTGCTGATCGACATCATCCTGCGGCGATGGCCAGCCTCCTGGTACAGCAGGTCGAACTCGGCTTTCAGGTCGGCCAGATAGCCGTCAACAGTCAGCGCCGGCGAGTCGTAACGGACGATGTCATTATTGCGCAGCGTGTACGGCACCACCATGAACGGCTTGCCGTTCACCGGCACCGTGAACGGCTCGTCGCGGCTGATGTCGTCGATGTGGTAGACGAAGCCCAGCTCTTGCAGGATGCCCAGCGTGCTGGGCGTGCCGCGCAGCCAGAAGGCGTTGAAGCCGATCGGCTGCGTGCCGGTGGCGCGCTCGATGCTGGCGATGCTGGCCAGGTAGCCCGCGCGCTCCTGCGCCGGCGTCATCGAGTACTGCGGCTCCCAGGTCTGGCCGTGGCCGGCCGCCTCGTGGCCGCGCTCGACGATTTCCCGCGCCAGATGCGGATTGCGGTCAACCGCCTGCCCCACCATGTGCGAGGTCACTTTCACGCCGGTGCGGTCCCACAGGTCCAGCATGCGCGGGATGCCCTCCTTCACGCCATAGTCGTACCAGGTCTGCATCGGCAGATCTGGATACTTCGGATCCAGCGGCGGAAACGGCCCGCCGGCGCCCCGCTCCGGCTGCGCGCCGGCCTCGAACTGCATCGAGATCGAAATCACCAGCCGGGTGTCTCCCGGCCAGAACCCGGTTTGCTCATGCTTGCTTTGCGTCATTTTTCCTGCCCTTCCCGTTGCCGCCCAGGCCTGCCCTTGTCCCATGGCCAGGCTCGCGCCTCCGGCCGTGGCGCTGGCCAGAAACTGGCGGCGGTTGATTGCTAGCGTTCTTTTCATCGCGTCCTCCGGCTACAGCAAACCGCCGCCATCCACATCCAGCACCGCGCCGGTGAGAAAGACGTTGCCCATCGCGAACAGATAGGCCTGAGCCAGATCCTGCGGCCTGCCCACCCTGCCCAGCGGCAGGCCGGACGCGATCCGCGCCATCTCCGCCCCGCGCCCTTCCGCGCCGGCTTCGCCCCACAGCTCGGTGTCCACCACGCCGGGACTCACCGCGTTTACCCGGCGCGGAGCCAGCTCCTTGGCCAGATTCCTGGCCGCCGCCTCCAGCGCCGCGTTGACCGTACTCTTGAGCAAGCCGCCGGCGCCGTATTTGCGCGACAGCAGGCCTGACGTGAAAGTGATGGAGGCATCCGCGGCCAGATAGGGCAAAGCCTGCTGCGCCGCCAGAAGATTGCCGAACAACTTCACCTCGAAGGTCTGGCGCAGATCATCGCCCGTCATGTCCTCCAACCTCGGCGAGCCGACCCGCGCGCCGGCGGTCAGAATCAGATGGTCGATGCGGCCGATGCCGGCGAAGGCGTTGCGCAGACTGTGCAGATCGGTGACATCGGCCCGCAGGCTCTGCCAGGGCCCCGGCTGGGCGACGGAACGCCCCAGCACGTAAACCTGGGCGCCGGCGTCAGCCGCGGCCTGCGCCACAGCCCGCCCGATGCCGGAGGTGCCGCCCAGCACCGCCACCGTTTTTTGCCGCAGAAAATCCGTGGCCGCGCTCATGGCTTCAGCGCTCCCAATTGCTTCAACAGGGTCAGGTTGTCTTCCAGATGCCAGTTTTCGGCGATGCGGCCGTTTTTCACCCGGTAAAGGTCGAAAGCCTGGAAATCCACTGCCTGGCCTGCGCCCTGGATATCGCCGAACTTGCCGCTGAAATGGCCGGTGAAATGCAGGCGCAGCGCCACCCGGTCGGCGGCCAGCACCATATCGGTGACTTCCACCTTCAGATCCGGCACCGCGGCGCGGAAGGTTTGCGAAGCCTGCAATGGCCCGGCCGTACCCTGGCGCCGCCCCTCGGGCAGCGTGCGGTCAAGAAATTCCGGGTCCAGCGCCAGCTCGGCGTAGCGCGGATCGCCGGTGTTCCAGAAGGCGGCGTAACGCAAGGCCGCCAGTTTCACCGCGGCGGCATTTCCGCCGTTGCGTTCGGAAAACACCCGCGCCGGTTGCGGCAACGCATCGGCGGCCATCGCGGCGCAGGAAACGAACGCCAGCAGGCTGGCGCTTATCAGATTGGGAAGACGGTTCATATCGGCTCCTGGTTGCTGGTTTGCTTGGGAGTCGATTATTGTCCTGACAGGATAAATTGATAATTAGCCTGAAGATTGGATGATTTTACAGTTAGATTTGAAAATAAGCCCAAACCAATGCTAGGAACCGCTCAAACCGGCTATGGCGGCAAATGCTCGGGCGCTGCGCCATTCCTGTGAAAGAGACCCGGCACGCCCCGTTCCGTCAAAACGGAGACAATAAAAAAGCGACCCCAAGGTCGCTTTTTCGCATGCGGCGCCAGCTCAGGCGCGCACGTCGAGATTTTGTCCCAGATGGGCGGGATTGGAAGCCTGGATCTGCTGTGCGGACTGTTCCGCGCCCTGCAGCAGGGTCATGGCCGCCTGCGATTGCGCCTGCATCGCCTTTTTCAGCACCAGCGCCTGCGCATTGGTGCTGACATTCGCGCTCACTTGACTTAATCCATCCATACCCCAACCTCCACGTTTGACATGCTGCCATTGCTTGCAGTGTAGCGGCCCGCAGGCCTGCTGTCACAACAAAACTGCTAGAATGTCAGCCAATCCACCCCTTTTGACGACAGGAAAACACACATGAGCGCACCCCGTCACAGCCCTCTGCTGATTCTTGGCTCCGGCCCCGCCGGCTACACCGCAGCCGTCTACGCCGCCCGCGCCAACCTGAAGCCGGTAGTCATCACCGGCATGGCCCAGGGTGGCCAACTGATGACCACCACCGACGTGGACAACTGGCCTGCCGACGCGGAAGGCGTGCAGGGTCCGGAGCTGATGCAGCGCTTCCAGCAGCACGCCGAGCGCTTCGGCACTGAAATCCTGTTCGACCACATCCACACCACTCACCTGAGCGAGAAGCCGATCCGCCTGGTGGGCGACGCAGGCGAATACACCTGCGACGCGCTGATCATCGCCACCGGCGCTTCCGCCCAATACCTGGGCCTGCCGTCCGAAGAAGCTTTCTCCGGCAAGGGCGTGTCCGCTTGCGCGACCTGCGACGGCTTCTTCTACCGCAACCAGGACGTGGCGGTGGTCGGCGGCGGCAACACCGCGGTCGAAGAAGCGCTGTACCTGGCCAACATCGCCAAGCATGTCACCCTGATCCACCGCCGAGACACCTTCCGCGCCGAGAAAATCCTGGTCGACAAGCTGATGAGCCGCGTCTCCGAGGGCAAGATCAGCCTGAAGCTGAACGCCACGCTGGACGAAGTGCTGGGCGACAACACCGGCGTGACCGGCGTGCGCGTCAAGCTGAACGACGGCGCCAGCGAAAACCTGGCGCTGACCGGCGTCTTCATCGCCATCGGCCACAAGCCCAACACCGACATCTTCAAAGGCCAGTTGGAAATGGACGCAACCGGCTACCTGATCACTAAGGGCGGCCGCGACGGCAACGCCACCCTGACCAGCATTGACGGCGTTTTCGCCGCCGGCGACGTGCAGGACCACATCTACCGCCAGGCAGTGACCAGCGCCGCCTCCGGCTGCCAGGCCGCCCTGGACGCCGAGCGCTATCTCGACAGCCTGAAGTAAGCGCCGGAACCCTGCATCATGAAGACCTTCAAGGACACTCTGAAGGGCCTTCGCCAGACGCTGCGCCAGGCCGCCCCGCCGCGGGCGGCCTTGCCGCAGCCTGCAGTGCCCGAGGAGGCGGATTTCCGCCAGTCGGTCGGCAAGGTCAGGCCGCTGAAGCCTGACGACCGCCACCACCCTCAGCCTCCCAAGCCCAGCCCCCGTCCGCGCAAGCCCAGCCAGGGGCCGGCGCTGCACGCTGCTGCCTGCCAGGAAATCCTGCAGCATCAGATAGGCTGGTTCGAACCCACCCACCAGTTGCAGCAGTACGCCCGACCCGGCATGCCGTCCGCCACGCTGAAACGGCTACGCCAGGGCAACTGGCCGGTTTGCGCCCAACTGGACCTGCACGGCTATACCCGCCATCAGGCGCAGGACGCGCTGGCGCTGTTCATCCACCGCGCCCGCCACCGCGGCCAATGCGTGAAAGTGATCCATGGCAAGGGATTCGGCTCGCCGCAAGGAGAGCCGGTGCTGAAAAAACTGGTGCGCAGCTGGCTGCAGCACCACCCCGACGTGCTGGCTTTCTGCGAGGCGGAAGCCGGCGGCGCGGGCGGCTCGCTGCTGGTGCTTTTGCGCCGCCCCGCGCCCGGAGAAATCCGCGACGAAGGATAACGTGACAACCGCAATGATAATCCGCTAAGCTCAAAACAAGGCGGACCCCTGCACACTACCAGGAGTTATGCATGACAGGCACACCCTGCCCCGACTTCACCCTGCCCGGCACCGCCGGCGCCGATTTTCAGCTCTCCTCCAGCCGCAAGCCGCTGGTGATCTACTTCTACCCCAAAGACAACACGCCCGGCTGCACCAATGAAAGCATGGCCTTCCGCAACCTCCATCCGGAATTCGCCGCGCTGGGCGCCGAAATCGTCGGCATCTCCCGCGACAGCCTGAAGTCCCACCACAACTTCAAGGCCAAGCTGGAGCTACCGTTCGAGCTGCTGTCCGACGCCGAGGAAACCGCCTGCGGCCTGTTCGGCGTCATCAAAATGAAAAACATGTACGGCAAACAGGTGCGGGGCATCGAACGCAGCACATTCGTCATCGATGCCTCCGGCATGGTGTCGCGCGAATGGCGCGGCGTGAAAGTGCCCGGTCACGCAGAGGAGGTGCTGGCGTACGTCAAGACGTTGAAGTAGCAAGCCGTAGCCGCCCGGCCGACCGGCCGGGCCAGAACATGAACAAGGGGACCACATCATGGCCGGCCGTAAAAAGACCACCGCGTGCAAACTGTTCGTACTGGATACCAACGTACTGCTGCACGACCCCACCTGTCTGTACCGCTTTGAAGAACACGATGTGTTCATCCCCATCATCACGCTGGAAGAACTGGACACCCACAAGAAGGGCATGTCCGAAGTGGCGCGCAACGCCCGCCAGGCCAGCCGCTTCCTCGACGACATCATCAGCGGCAAAGAGTTGGACATTTCCGAAGGCATCCCCCTCAAGCACGCCAGCCGCGACGCCGCCAGCGGCAAGCTGATCCTGCAGACCCAGGCCATCAACGGCACTCTCCCTTCCTCGCTGCCCATGGGCAAGGCCGACAACCAGATCCTCGGCATCGTGATGGCGCTGAAAAGCCATTATGAAGGCCGCGCCGTCATCCTGGTGTCCAAAGACATCAACATGCGCATCAAGGCCCGCGCGCTGGGCCTGGAGGCGGAAGACTACTTCAACGACAAGGTGCTGGAAGACACCGACGTGCTGTACACCGGCACGCGCGAAATCGAGCAAATCTTCTGGGAACGCAACAGCAAGGACATGAAGTCGTGGCAAGACCACGGCCGCAGCTACTACCAGTTGGCCGGGCCAGACTGCAGCGGGCTCTATGTCAACCAGCTGTTGTGGCAAGAGGGCGAGAAGCCGTTCCAGGCGCGGGTGATCAAAGTGGAGGGCAAGACCGCGGTTCTTGAGACGTTGAAGGATTACAGCCACAACAAGAACAACGTCTGGGGCATCACCGCGCGCAACCGCGAACAGAACTTCGCGCTCAACATGCTGATGGACCCCAACGTCGACTTCATCACCCTGCTAGGCCAGGCCGGCACCGGCAAGACGCTGCTGACGCTGGCGGCTGGGCTGGCGATGACGCTGGAGCAGAAGATCTACAGCGAAATCATCATGACCCGCGTCACCGTGCCGGTGGGCGAGGACATCGGCTTCCTGCCCGGCACCGAGGAGGAGAAGATGGCGCCGTGGATGGGCGCGCTGGAAGACAACCTGGACGTGCTGAACAAGAGCGACGACGATGGCGGCGACTGGGGCCGCGCCGCCACTCGCGACCTGATCCGCAGCCGCATCAAGGTGAAGAGCCTCAATTTCATGCGCGGCCGCACCTTCCTCAACAAGTACCTGATCATCGACGAGGCGCAGAACCTGACGCCGAAACAGATGAAGACGCTGATCACCCGCGCCGGCCCCGGCACCAAGGTGGTCTGCCTAGGCAACGTCAGCCAGATCGACACGCCCTACCTCACCGAAGGCAGCTCCGGCCTGACCTACGTGGTGGACCGCTTCAAGGGCTGGGGACATTCGGCCCACATCACACTGCAGCGCGGCGAGCGCTCGCGGCTGGCCGACTACGCCGGCGAGGTGCTGTAAACGCCAAGGGCGCGGCGAGCGCCTCCGCCCGCCGCGCCCCGAATGGCGAAACGGCGTCCGCCTCGCCGCGGACGCCGCTTACCTACAGTCCCTACCAGTCTTCCTGTTCGCGCATGCCGCGCAGATAGCCCAACAGGCACAGCACTGCTACGCCAAGCACCAGCAGGTCCAGCGCAAACCACTTCTTCGCGTCCCGCATGCTCTCGCTGCGAGACATCAGCTCGGCGGCCAGCGCCAGCCTTTCCACACTATCCCGCGGCTCCGCGGCCGCGGCCCGCGCGGCCGCCTTGTCGGCGCACACCACGCATACGCGCGGCGGCAGCTCATTCCCCAACTCATGCCAACTCGCCGCCAGCACCACGGCGCAAAACGCGCAAAACAACAACAAAAACCTGATCATTCCCCTTCAGCGCGCTTCCGCGCCGACCTCATCCGCCCAGCCATAAAGACAATCGCCGCCAGGCTTGTGCCCATGCGGCGATTTCCGGCCGGCGTTCACTCGCCTGCCGCCCACTCCCCAACTATTCACATTTTTTAACAATCATCCGGCAGGGTCAATCAATCGATCCCGCTCAGGACAATCCCGCAGCATTCCCGCCACAAAAATGACATAAAGATCAAACAAACACCATTGACCGCTCAGCGCCGGCCGCGCCCCGTCACCGCGTCCGGCCCGTACAGGCTCCACTCGCTGATCAGCAGCATGCCATCCCCAGTCGCCACCAGCAGCTGTTCGGCTTGGGAATAAATCAGGCTACCCGGCGCAAAGCCATGCGACTCCACCCAACCCTCAGCGCGATGAATGAAGAACGTAACGTTATTGACGACCGCCGCGCACTCGAAATCGCCGAAGGCCCGCACCTGACGCAACAGCTCCGCCGTGGTGCGGCTGAAATCCAGCATTCGGTCGCCGTCGGTCCACAGCGGCCAATAGCTGCCGCCCTCCCCTTGGGACCTCGCCCCGCTCCACAGGCGCTCGAAATCATGGGCCAATTTATGGCTCAGCCGGTGCAGCGCCAGTTGCAGCTTGATGTCCAGCATCTGATGGCTGTCGCCCTCTCCCAGCGCGAAACGCTCCTGCGCCAGGATGTCCCCGGCATCGAACTCAGGACTCACCTTATGGCAGCTGCAGCCCCATTCGCGATGGCCCTCCAGCAAGGCGCGCACCTGCGGATACGGCCCGCGGCCCATCGGCAGCAGAGAAGGATGAAAATTGATCGCGTATTTCAAATATGGGGTCCAGTCGGGTATGCGCCAGTTGTAGCTGCCCACCAGCAATGCCTCGCATCCCAGCTCAGCCAGCTCTTCCAGATCCCGCGGCCGCATCGGCGACAGCTGCAGCGGTAGCTTGTGCTGCTCGGCAAAACCTACCGACATCTTATTGTGATGCATCCGGTGGTCCACCGGCGTGCAGAACACCTTCACTGGCTGCCAACCCGCCTGCAGGAATACATCGAGCACCGGTTTGAAACGATCGGAAAGGGTAATCGCGAAACGCATGGCATCCACTCAGGGCAAGCAGGCCCACCCGGCCCGATGGCTTGGTTATACCATTCGCCCTGACCGCGCCTTCGGCGATGACACGCAAATTAACAGAAGCCGGCATCCTCCCACACACTCAGGCCACGGTCCCCTCCAGCCATGCGCTGAAAGCTTCCAGCAAGCGTTGCCCATCGGCCTCCGAGGTATGCGGACTGAACAGCAGCATATTGTGGAACGGCGTGATCAGCAGGCCTCGGTTCAACAGGTACAGATGAATGCAGCGCTCCAGTTCCTCGTCCTGCCCCGCCTCTGCCTCGCTGCCATTGCGCGGCGGCCTGGCAGTGAACTGAAACTCGCAACGAGCACCCAGCTGGGTCACGCACCAGGGCAAGGCGAAACGGGCGAACAGCTCGCGCAGCCCCTGCGCCAGCTGGCCGGCGCGCTCGAACATGATCCGGTAGTTGTCCTCGGTCATCACCTCGGCCAGATTGGCGCGCATCGCCGCGCAGGCCAACCTGTTGGCGCTCAGCGTGGTGCCGATGCCGGAATGCCCGGGCGGCGCGGCGCGCTTGGCCTGCTGGGCCCTCGCCGCCAGTTCGGCGCTGAAGCCGTAGGCGGCGGCCGGCAGCCCGCCGGCCAGCGGCTTGCCCAACACCAGCATGTCCGGCCGCAAGCCATGCGCGGCGGCATAGCCGCCCGGACCGCAACTGATGGTGTGGGTTTCGTCCAGCAGCAACAGGCTGCCGTAGCGCCGGATGATGGCCTGCGCCTGTTCCCAATAGCCGGGATCGGGCAGCACCATGCCGATATTGGTCATCGCCGGCTCAGCCAACACGCAGGCGACGCGGCAGTCGACGAGCGCATCCTCGAGCGCGGCCAGATCGTTGAATTCCACCACCCGGGTGTGTTCGGTCAAATCGTAAACCTGCCCCAGCAGGCTGGATCTGGGCGTAGCCTGGCCGCCTGCCAGGTCAACGAACACATCGTCCACCGTGCCGTGGTAACAGCCGTTGAACACCAATATCCGGTCGCGTCCGGTAACGGCCCGCGCCCAACGGATGGCGAAACGGTTGGCGTCGCTGGCCGACAACGCAAACTGCCACACCGGCAGACCGAAGCGCCGCGACAGCTCTTCCGCCACCCACAGCGCGTCCTCGCCAGGCAGCATCGCAGTCAAGCCACGCGCCGACTCGCGGGCGATGGCCTCCGCCACCGGCGCCGGCGAATGGCCGAACATCGCGCCGGTATCGCCCAGGCAGAAATCAGCGTAGACATGGCCATCCACATCTGTCAGCCGCGCGTTCCGCGCCACGGCCAGAAACAGCGAGCGCGGCGTCGGCCAATCATCCATCCAGTGCAGCGGCACGCCGAACAGCAAATGCCCTCCGGCCCTCACCGCCAACTCAAGCGAGCGCGAGTGTCTCGCCAGAAAATCCTCCGTCTCGCGCGCATGCAGCGCGCGCGCCTTGTCCAGATCGATGCCGTGCCGAATCGCCATGCTCGCCGCTCCTGTTGCCCGGGATGCAGACAGTATGCCAAATCCGTCAGAATCCTATCCACCGCGACAAAAGGCCCGGAGGAAACACGCTCCGGGCCAATGTGCTGCAATGAACGGTTATTCAGCCTAGGGGCAAATGCCCCGACAGGGTATTGAGCTTGCCGACCGCGCGGCGGAAACGCGCGTGGGCGCGGGAAACGGTGGATTCGCTGATGTCCATCTGCTGCGCGGCGAAGTAGCCTGTCATGCCTTCCACCTCCATCAGCCACACAGCCTCGCGCGAACGTTTTTTCATGCCGATCAGGTCGGCCACCACATTGAAATCGTCCAACTTCATCTTATTGCCTCCCCATGTAGTCTCGGTTTCCGGCCTGCGCCGGAGAGCAAAACATGTCCTTGCACCTCCATCATAGATGCTTGCAGGAAAAATGCAGGTAACGCGGGAGAATTGGCACCCGCCAAGCAGCCGGAGCGGCCGCGAATCATAGCCAGCATGGATGGCGATCCAGGAGTGCGGCTGTTTGCATGCTTTTCTCCATGCCGGGCTCGGAATGCTTCATGCAATTGAAAATCGCCGGCCTACAAATGCAAGCCGCCCGCCCTCCGGCGGCTTGCATCTGCGTATAATCCCCGCGTGCCTTGGAATTTTGTCCGAAGGCGCTATTGATTCATCGCATTCCATCGGGACGCAAGCAGTCGCCAGGACTGCTATTTCCTCGCTCCCTAAAATTTTGCAGCACGGCTATTCCCAATGATCATTCTGAAAAACGTGGCCTTGCGCCGCGGCACTAAAGTCTTGCTGGACGGCGCGACCGTCAGCATCAATCCCGGCGAAAAGGTCGGCCTGGTAGGGCGCAACGGCGCGGGCAAGTCTTCGCTGTTCGCGGTGCTGAATGGCAGCCTGCACGAAGACGGCGGCGATTTCTCCATTCCCAGCCAGTGGCGCATGGCGCAGGTGGCGCAGGACATGCCGGAAACATCGCAAACCGCCACTGAGTTTGTGGTGGAGGGCGATACCTTCTTGCTGGCGGCGCGGCGCGAAGTGGCCGAAGCCGAAGCGGGCGAAGATTACATGCGCATGGCGCATGCCTACACCGCCCTGAACGATGCAGGCGAGCACGACGCCCCCGCCCGCGCCCAGGCGTTGATCCTGGGCCTGGGCTTCAGCGTGGCCGAATTGCAGCAGCCGGTGAACAGTTTCTCCGGCGGCTGGCGCATGCGCTTGCAGCTGGCGCGCGCGTTGATGTGCCCGTCGGACCTGCTGCTGCTGGACGAGCCGACCAACCACCTCGACCTGGACGCGCTGGTCTGGCTGGAAGCCTGGCTCAAGCAATACACCGGCACCATGGTGGTGATCAGCCATGACCGCGAATTCCTGGACGCGGTGACTAATGTCACCCTGCACATCGACCACGGCAAGCTGGTGCGCTACGGCGGCAACTACAGCAAGTTCGAGGACATGCGCGCCGAGCAGATGATTCTGCAGCAGGCCGCGCTGGCCAAGCAGCAGGAAAAGATGGCGCACCTACAAAAGTTCATCGATCGCTTCAAGGCCAAGGCCAGCAAGGCCAAGCAGGCGCAAAGCCGCGTCAAGGCGCTGGAACGGATGGAGAAGATCGCGCCGGTTCTGGCCGATGCCGAGTTCCAGTTCGAGTTCAAGGAACCGGGCAGCTTGCCCAACCCGATGCTGACCATGTCGCAGGCTTCGTTTGGCTATCCGGCGCCGGAAGACGCCGCGGCAGGCACGCCGCCCACCGTGATTGTCAAAGGCGTGAACCGCTCGGTGCTGGCCGGCCAGCGCATCGGCATTCTGGGCGCCAACGGCCAAGGCAAATCCACGCTGGTCAAGACGGTGGCCGAAGCGCTGGCGGCCACCAGCGGCGAGATCATCCGCGGCAAAGGCCTGAATATCGGCTACTTCTCGCAGCAGGAGCTGGACGTGCTTCGGCCGGAGGACGATCCGCTGCAGCACATGCTGCGATTGGCGCGCGAAACGCCGGCGCAGCTGCGCCCGCCAGCCAACGACTGCCGCGAACAAGGCCTGCGCAACTTCCTGGGCACTTTCAATTTCAGCGGCGACATGGTCAAGCAGGCTGTGGGCAGCATGAGCGGCGGAGAAAAGGCGCGGCTGGTGCTATGCATGATCGTCTGGCTGCGCCCCAACCTGTTGCTGCTGGACGAACCCACCAACCACCTGGACCTGGCCACGCGCGAGGCGCTGAGCGTGGCGCTGAACGAGTTTGAAGGCTCAGTGATGCTGGTCAGCCACGACCGCGCCCTGCTGCGCGCGGTATGCGACGAGTTCTGGATGGTGTCGCGCGGCGGCGTCAGCGACTTCGATGGCGATCTGGACGACTACCAGGTCTACCTGCTGGAGGAGGCCAAACGCCGGCGCGAAGAGGCAGCTGGCAAGAGGTAAGCGGCGGCGGGCCGTGGATTGGCTCCTGGCCTGCCACGGATTCGCGCCCCTCGGACGGCGAAGCTTTCTTTAGTTCCTTAGCCTCGCCGCTCCGGCTTGCGCTTCAGGCGCTGCCCACCAGCCCCCGCGCTTTCGACCCCGCCTGGGCCGCATCCACGCCGAACATCGCCTGCAAGGCCAATGCTTTGACGTCGGTGACGGACAACTCCACTTCGCAAGCGAAAGCGCAGTCGCTGATCAGCAGCGGCGCGTCCGCGGCATCGCGCGCGGGCAGCCCATGCGATCCCTTGACCACGCTGGCATCCAGGCCGATCACATCCATCAGGCTGCGCATGCCCAGCGCGCGCTTGGCCAGCCGGCTGGCCACGGCCAGCTTGGGGAAGCGGATGCTCGGGTCGATGAACAGCTCCGCCGGGTCGTAGCCGGGCTTGCGGTGGATGTCCACCGTGCGCGCGAAATCCGGCGCCCTGGCATCGTCCAGCCAATAGTAATAACTGAACCAGGCGTCATCCTCGGACAACGCGACGAAATCCCCGGCGCGCTCGTGATTCAGGCCCAGCTCGCCGCGCGCGCGCCCTTGCCACACCCCCGCCACGCCCGGGATGGACCGCAGCGCCTCCTCCACTTCGGCGGCCTTGCGCGCGCCCAAACCGGGCTGCAAATAGACATGAGCGATCTGGTGGTCCGCCACGGCGAACGCCTGGCATTGGCTGGGGTCCAGAATCTCCGCGCCCGCCTCATGCCGCACCTGCAGCAGGCCCGCTTCGCGCAGATGGCGGTTCAGATGCACCGCGCGTCTCACCGGGGTGATGCCGTACTCTGACACCACCATCACCTGATAGCCCCGCTCTCGCGCATGAGCGATCAAATCCCCCGCCACCGCGTCGATGTCCCGCAAGGACTGCCGCACCGCGGGATGCCCCAGATCCGGTCCGTAGCGCTGCAGATCGTAATCCAGATGGGGAAGGTAGCTCAGCAACAGGCTGGGGCGAAAATCGGCCATCGCCAGCTTGCTGGCTTCGGCGATCCAGCGGCTGGACGCGATGGAGGTGGCCGGTCCCCAGAAATGGAACAAGGGAAACGGACCCAGCTCCGCCGTCAGCCGGTCCCGCCATTCGGCGGGCCTGGTGTGGCAATCGGGCAGCTTGCGGCCATCAGCCTTGTAAATGGGACGCGGCGTCGCGCCGAAATCATGGCTGGACGCCATGTTGTACCACCAGAACAGGTTGGCGCAGGAAAAGTCCGGGTCGTGCCGCTTGCCCGCCTCCCACAAGCGCTCGCCGTGGACCAGGCGGTTGGACTGGCGCCAGAACCAGACCTCCGCCAGCTCGCGGAACAGCCAGCCATTGCCGACGATGCCGTGCTGCTCCGGCATCAGCCCAGTCAACATGCTCGCCTGCACAGAACAGGTCACCGCCGGCACTATGCTGTTCAAAGTCCTGACTGCGCCCTGGCCGGCAAACTCGGCCAAGCGGGGCGTGTGCTCCCCGATGAGGCGCGATGTCAGGCCAACGATATCGAGCAGAAGCAGCGGTTGCATACATCCACCTTTCCCTTATCACGCGACTTGCGGCGGCCCGGACAAGAAACGCGCGGCGACACGGCCTAATCTGCCGTCTGGCCCGCCCCGCCCGGAGACCACCGCCCTGGCCTAAGCTGCCGATATAGGCATTTAGATACCAATAAACTCCACAATAGGATCAAAACAGCCAATCGTCATTGAAATTATTGAAACCCTCCCCTAGAAATACAGCTGATGCTCGCATCCTTCCCGTATTCGCCGTCCCGCCGCATCGCAAAGCCGCTCAAGACCGTAGCAACCTTATCGAGGAGCTATCGCATGAGTTATCTCCAGTACCCCCGCCTGGCCTTCTCCGGCCTGTTCCAATCCGATGTCTCCACCGTCAACAACGATCCGCGCCATTTCGACAACGCCACCTTTGAACAGCGCTTCCAGGAGCCGCGTTACCAGCCCCCCGTGCAGGAAGACGCCGGCGGCGCTCAGGTCTCGATCAACAACGGCTGGTGGAACCCTTGGGGCACCGGCATCTTCGGGCTGAAGAATTGCGTGGTGCAATCGGCGCTGGGACCGGATGGCCAGGAAATCCTGAGCAGCGGCGAAGACGCCGCTGTCGGCCTGCTCGTGGGCAACGCCAACGACCAGCCTTCCGGCAAGATGGTGGACCTGGACCCGGACTGGCAACTGGCTTCCTGTATTTACGGCCAAGTGATCACCCTGCGCTCCGCCAATGGACAAGTGCTGATGCGCGGCCAATACGCGCCCAACCCCTTCCGCGACCTGTGGTTCAACCGGGTGGGGAATATATCGGGCGACAGCGCGGCCTCCGCCATCTGGCAGACTCAGCTCACCCATGTGGAATGGGATCTGGACAAGATCGACAGCCCGGTGCTGCATGCCCTGAAAGCCATCTGCGAGCAACAGGGCAATATCCTGTCGTTGCGGCTGACCACTTACGGCTACGACGACGACTTGGGCGAAAGCTTCTTCTCCTACGGCATCCTGCTGGGCGCCATCGGCCCCGCTTATGAGACCGAACCGGAATCCTTCATTCTGGGCCGCCGCTTCATTCCCGCCAATAATCTGCTGCCGTCCGACGCTTACCAGCCGCAAGACTATGTTCCCAATGTCGGCTGGTTCAGCGCGCAAGTGGTGACAAACGACAAAACCCAAAGCAGCACTCTGTACGTGGACCTCAGCAACGCGCTGCCCTTGGTCTACAAACCCTCCCAAACTCCGCCAGACGGCAGTCGCCCAAGGCCTGTAAGCACGCCGGAAACGACTTACGAGGTAGACATTCTCTGCGGCAGGGGCAGCGGCAATCCAGCAGCCCCTAAAGAAGGCAATAGCCAACAGCTGTGGCAGCAACCCCTGATCATCGCTCAATTGACGTCGCAGACGCTGCCGACCAGTCCTTATCTGCAGCCGGGACAAACCGTTCCGGCTCCCGCAGCTGCGCAATATCAGCCACTGGCGACCATCGACATCAGCAATGCCAATCTGCTCAGCCGCAGCGGCATTGTCGCAGTGCCGATTCCTGCATCCATGCAACCGAGCATCAACCAACTGCCGCTGGCATTGCTGACTTCAGCCAATCCCAACACCGGCATCGCCTTGCTATTGTGCTGCGAAGGAAGCGGCGGCTGGGAAGTGCGCGCCGACCAATTCGCGCTGCGCCTTGACCCCAACGACGCGGAGGCCAACGTTTTGGACTCCGACGTTTACGTCGCGCAATATGGCGTGCCGCTGGCCAATGGCGACGTCACCCTGGCCGTCACCTCCACCGGTCCCCAAGTGGATGTGGGCGACTGTCCCTCCGACACCCCGCCGGAAACAACGCCCAAGGCTCCGGCTCCCACCTTCAACGTGCCGGCGGAGCAAGTCCGCTTCGCCCAGAACACTGCGCGCACCGATGCCAACGGCATGGTGAAGCTTACCTTCAATGGCCCGCTGGCCCTGGGTTACCCCCGCTATTACATCGATGGCCAGCTGTTCAACTATGCCTACAACTTCGCGTCCGATCCCTCCCCCCCCAAGTCGGCGGCGCCGCAGCCTACGGTACAGCAGATGTTCGACCAGTACGTGATCGTCGTCCGCTCCACCTATGTGGTTCCCGATACGGTCACCTGGGAAGACGTGCAGCCCATCCTGCAACAATACGCCAACCTGTATCCGGTGATGAGCCAAGGCCTGTTCGACTTCTCCAAGAAGGAACAGGCGGACGCCAACGCCTTCATCCTCAAGTTCGTGCTGGACAAACCGGATGACGACCCGGACCAGATGCCGGTCACGCGGGATCTGTCCAGCAGCAAGCGCCAGGCGCTGATCAAGTATTTCGACAGCGTGCTGCAGGAACAAGGCCGCCCTCCCAGCATGCTGGACATGTTCGGCAAGCGTTGCCCCACCCGAGGCGGAGGTTCTCAAAAAGACTGCCCTCAAGGCTCCGTCAGCTACGGCAAGCCCGACTGCCCGGCTAAATAACCGAGCTTCCACTTCGAAAGGGTACCAATATGCTGCGCATCAAACAGAGCATCATCAATCAATTGCTGAAGGGCTGTAGCCTGGATGAACTGAAGAAAGCCGTGACTACCGCGATCGCGCTTGAGTTCTCCACCATCCCCCCCTATCTGACCGGACTGTTTTCCATCATGCCCGGCAGCAATCAAAGAGCCTCCGCCCTGATTCAATCCATCGTCACCGAGGAAATGCTGCACCTGACGCTGGCCTCCAACATCCTGATCGCCATCGGGGGCAATCCGGACATCGTCGCCATCGGCCGCTCCCTGGTTTATCCGGGACCCTTGCCGGACCAGATCGACAACGATCTGCAAGTGGGGCTGGCCGCGCTCAGCAAACCGCAGCTGAAAAAAGTGTTCATGGCGATAGAACGCCCGGAAACCAAACCGGGGGAAATCCTGCCTGGCGAGGAAGCGCCGCAACCCACGCCGGTCGACCCCGGCGAGTTCGGCTCCATCGGCCAGTTCTACAAGGCTCTGCTGACCGCCCTGGCCATCGCCAACGCCAACAATCCGGGACTGTTCTCCACCCCTAGGCTGGAACAGCAGCTCGACATCAGCAAGTGGTTCCCGCCGGTCCCCACCGCGCCGGCGAATGGTCAGATCCGCAATCTCGACGATGCGGCGATGGCGATCAACACCATCATCATCCAAGGCGAAGGCATCGAAACTGGAGGCGAGAGCCAGGGGAATCTCGAAGGCCAGAGAATCGAGGGCAAACTCAGGAAGGCAAATCTGAATGAATCGATCCTGCCGCGGCATCGTCACGGCGGAAACGGAGGCGTGTCCGTCGAGAATGTCAGCCCTGGCGACGGTGACGGCAGCTACGCGCACTATTTTAAATTCGGCGAGATCTTTTACGGCCGCGAGCTGATGCCAGACCCCGAAGCCGTATCGGGCTGGTCCTACAACGGCGCGCCGGTGCCGCTGGATGAAAGCCAGATCTACAACTTCCTGCCCAACGCCGCCGTCAGCGATTACCTGCCCGGCTCATCCGCCTCCGTCGCCGCCCAACGCTTCTACGATGCCTACCAAATGCTGCTGACCAGCCTGAATCAGGTGTTCAACGGCAAACCGGCAGCCATGGACCGGGCGATGGGCCTGATGTACCAGTTGAAGCTGCAAGCACAGCAGGTCGCGCAATGTCCGGTCGGCGGCAATGCGTCCAACCTGATGGCGGCCCCGCCATTCATGCTGATCCGTTGATCCCCCGTGGCTACGCGCTCCCGCCAGCCTTCCGGAACGCGTAGCCTTCGAACAAGGAGATGCCGATGAAACTGGCCGGAACAGACCCTGTTCGCCTACTCCCGACCTCCCGCGACGCAGCAGCGGATGCCCGACCGGATTCGCATCAACGTTTGCAACTAAACCATGACTTCAGCGTGATCCACACCCGCGACGCCTTCGCCGCGGACAACCCCGCCCTGCTTCAGGTCCTGCGCCGCCGCGAGCCCGCCAAGCGGCATCGCCTGGCGGTTTTCATCGACGACGGCGTGCTGCGCGCCTGCCCGGAACTGCCGCAGCGCATCCGCGGCTACGCGGACACCCACGCCGCCCACCTGGAAATAGCCGGGGAGATCGTGCCGCTGCCGGGCGGAGAAGCCTGCAAGAACGATCCCCTGCACCTGTGGTTGCTGCTGCAGGCCCTGGCCGACCGCAATATAGACCGCCACTCCTACGCGCTGGCCATAGGCGGCGGCGCGGCGCTGGACACAGTCGGCCTGGCCGCGTCGCTGTTCCATCGCGGCGTGCGCCACATCCGCCTGCCGTCCACGGTGCTGTCCCAAGCCGACAGCGGCGTCGGCGTGAAAAACGCCATCAACTGGAACGGGCAGAAAAACCTGATCGGCAGCTTCGCCGTGCCCTGGGCCGTGATCAACGACGCGGCGCTGATCGATGGTTTGCCCGCGCGCGAGAAGCGCGCCGGCATGGCCGAGGCGGTGAAGGTGGCGCTGATCCGCGACGCGTCATTCTTCCGCTGGCTGGAAGCCCGGGCCGACGCGCTCGCCCGCTTCGAGCAGCCAGACCTGGAGGAACTGATACAACGCTCGGCGGCGCTGCACCTGCGCCAGATCACCCAGGGCGGCGACCCATTCGAGCAGGGCTCGGCTCGCCCGCTGGACTACGGCCATTGGATCGCCCACAAACTCGAGCGGCTGAGCGCCCATGCGCTGAACCACGGCGAAGCCGTGGCCATAGGCATCGCCTGCGACGCGCGCTATTCGGCGTTGGCCGGACTGCTGCCCGCGGGAGACGAGGCCCGCGTCTGGCGACTGCTGCGCGCGCTGGGCTTCGAGCTATGGCACGAACAGCTGCTGGCCCAAGACGAGCATGGCCGGCTGGCGCTACTGCAAGGCCTCGGCGAATTCCGCGAACACCTAGGCGGCGCTCTGTGCGTGACCCTGCTGGAAGAGCTGGGCCGCGGCCGGGAGGTAAACACCGTAGATGGCGAGCGCGTCATGCAAAGCATCCTCTGGCTGCAGCAACGGCACGCCGCCCCTTCGCCCGATGCCCGCGCCGGCGTCAACGAAACGGTCTGCGGAGCCGGAAGATGAAGCTGGCGCACCTGCCCCTGCCCGCGCATCTTTCCTATTGCACCAATATCCATGCCGGCGACAGCCTGGCCGAGGTCGAGGCCAGCCTGGATGATTTCCTGCCGGCGATCCGCGCCCATCTGGAGGAATGGCGGGCGCTGGCCCCCGACGCGCCATTCGGCCTGGGGCTGCGGCTGTCCGCCCAGGCGGCGGAAAGCCTGCTGCAGCCAGACATGCTGCGCGCCTTCGCCGCCCGGCTGGAGTCGCTGCATGCCTATGTGTTCACCATCAATGCCTTCCCTTGGGGAAACTTTCATCAGAAACCGGTGAAGCAGGCGGTCTACCAGCCCGACTGGCGCAGTGGCCAGCGCGCCGCTTACACCGTCCATTGCGCGCGGACGCTGGCCGCGCTGCTGCCTGCGGACGTGGAAGGAAGCATCTCCACCGTGCCCCTGGGTTTCGCCGAAAGGGACCGCGCGGCGGCGATGGCGGACTCGCTGCCGCAACTGCGGCTAGCCGTGCTGGAGCTCAACCGGCTGATGCGCGAAACCGGCAAGGAAATCGTTCTGGCGCTGGAGCCGGAGCCCGCCTGTCTGCTGGAAAACGCCGCCGACGCATTGCATTTTTTCCAGCGATATTGGTTTGCCGAGGACAACCTGGCGCAACTGGCCCGACAGGCTGGCTGCGCGCAGCCCGAAGCCCGGCGGCTGGCGCAGCGCCATCTGGGTGTCTGCTACGACGTCTGCCACGGCGCGATTGAATTCGAAGACCCATGCGCGGCGCTGGCCGGGCTGCTCAACGCCGGCATCCGCATCGCCAAGATCCAGCTATCCTGCGCCCTCAGGGTGGAGGAGATGGATGCGCGCGCCGCGCTTCAGCTGCAGGCCTTCGACGACGGGGTTTACCTGCATCAGGTGGTCAGACGCAATGCGTCCGGCCTGCAGCGCCACCCGGACTTGCCGCAGGCGCTGAGCCTGCCGCTCGACGCCATCCGGCGGGAATCATGGCGCGTGCACTGCCACGTGCCGCTGTTTTGGCAAGCACAGCCGGAAGCGGGCCTAGCCAACACCCGCGACAGCCTGGACGCGGTGCTCGGCCTGCTGCGCCGGCAAGCCATCAGCCCCCATCTCGAAGTGGAAACCTACACCTGGGACGTGTTGCCGCCCCAATTGCGCGAAATACCCAAGGCCCAGGCGATCGCGCTCGAATTGCACACCGTCATGAAGGAGCTGCGCCATGAGCGCTGACGCCATTTCATCGATGCCGGCCTGGCTGCGCCTGGGCCGCGTTTCCAACCTGCCCACCGTGCTCAGCAACGCGCTGGCCGCCGCGCTGCTGGGCGCCGCGTCCGGCGGACAAGCATTAAGCTCGGCAAACCTGGCGGCCCTGCCCCCGTTGATGCTGTCGATGTGCCTGTTTTACATGGGCGGCATGTACCTCAACGACGCCTTCGACCGCGAAATCGATGCCCGCGAACGTCCCCAGCGCCCCATTCCATCCGGCGAAGCCCGCGCGCAAACGGTTTTCGCCTGCGGCTTCGGCATGCTGCTGGCCGGCTGGCTGCTGCTGGGGCTGTACGGCAACAATCACAGCCGCTTTTACGGCGCGCTGCTGGCATCAAGCATCGTGCTCTACAACGTCTGGCATAAGGACAATCCCTGCAGCCCGCTGCTGATGGGCGCCTGCCGCGCCCTGCTCTGCCTGTGCGTCGGCTCGGCCTTCGCCGGCGGCACCCCGCCGCTGCTCTGTCTGGCGGCTGCCCTGCTGCTGGCGCATATCGTTGGACTCAGCCACGCCGCCAAGCAGGAAAGCCTGGACCGCATCGGCGCCCTCTGGCCGCTTGCTGTGCTCGGCCTGCCGCCATTGGCTTACTTGCTGCTGGCCCTGGTCCGGTTCATCACCGACGAAACCGCTCAAGCCTGGCATGCCTTGGCGCTGGCCGCGCTGCTAGCCGCCGCTCTGGTCGCCGCGCTCGCACTCGCCGTGGCGCGGCTGATCAAGCGATCCGCTCCCGGCGCGGTCGGACAGGCGGTGGCGCGGATGATCGCCGCCGTCAGCCTGCTGGACGGCCTGGCCCTGGCCGCCTGCCTGCCGCAGCCCGCGCCCGCGGCCATCCTCGGCTGCGTGGCGGCCTATTTCGCCACGCGCTTCCTGCAAACCTATATCCCGGGAACCTGAACATGCGCAGCGACACTCAAGACCCGACTCTCGCCCCCCACACCCTTCCCGCCTCAGACGCATGGAGCGCCTGGCAACCCCGCATGCGCGCCTGGCAAGAGCTGCTGCAAGGCTGGCTGAGCGCCCGAGCCGACGGCGACTGGTACGCGCGGCAATGCCAGGATCTGGCCCACGCCACCGCGGGCGACCGCCCGCTGAACCTGCTGTTCAAAGCGATGGGCATCGCGCCGCGCAAGCTGGGCAAACAAGACCTGGCGCTCAGCGAGGCGGAACAGCGCCAGGCCCGCGCCTTGCAGCCCGGCTTCGACTCCATTCGCTGGAGCGTGGATCAGGCGGCCCGCGTCGGTTTGATACTGGCCGCGTCCGGCAATCTGCCCGATGGGGCGGCCTTCGCAGCCCTGCTCGACGAGCTGGCGAATCAGGGCGACATCCAGGAACAGATCGCCCTGTATCAGGGATTCGCCCTGTATCCGCAAGATCCCGCCTTGCTCGCGCGCGCCGGCGAAGCCGTGCGCAGCGGCATCCGTCCGGTCTTCGCCGCCTTCGCGCTGCGCGATCCCTGGCCGCAAGCGATGCTGCCGCAAGCGGCGTGGAATCAGATGGTGGTCAAAACCTTCTTTCTGGACTTGCCGCTGTGGCCGATTCAGGGGCTGGCTGATCGCGCCAATCAGGATTTGGGCGAAATCCTGTGCGACCTGGCGGCGGAGCGCGCCGCCGCCGGCCGCGGCCTGAACCTGGAACTCTGGCGCCTGCTGGCGCTATGCCCCGGCGAGCGCGGACACGCGCTGCTGCGCCGGCAATACGCCGACACCCGTCCCGGCACGCATGAGATGTACGCCTTGCAACTGGCGGCGAGGGAAAGCCCGCATGCAGATGTCCGGGCACTGGCGCCTGTCGGACTACCCGGCATCGAATTCAGCGACGAATGGGAACGGCTGGCCCAGTGGCGGGAATGAATCCAACAAGGGGGAAACCAGATGAGCGACATCCAGCAAGCAATCGAAGAAATGTTTTCCGACCGCAGCGCGGCCTGCCCCTGCTGCGGGTCGACATTGAGTCCGGAAATGCTGCGAGGCCTGCTGCGGCAAGCCTCGCAGCGGCAACAGGAGCGCCAGTCGCGTCACCACCTCTCTCCGGGCGCGAGCGGCATGCTGATAGACCCGCACGCCCACATGATCGCGCGCACCACCGACGACTACGAGGCGATGGCCGCCAGCGGCGTCGTCGCCGTGATCGAACCGGCATTCTGGCTGGGGCAGGCGCGCACCAACGTGGGCAGCTTCATCGATTACTTCTCTACCATCGCCGGCTTCGAGCGCTTCCGCGCCGCGCAGTTCGGCATCCGCCACTACTGCGCGATCGGCCTGAATCCCAAGGAGGCCAACAACCGCGAACTCGCCGACGCCGTGCTGGATCTCCTGCCGCGCTACCTGGGCAAGGAAGGCGTGGTGGCCTTGGGGGAAATCGGCTACGACGAGCAGACCGAGCAGGAAGACCGCGCCTTCCGAGCGCAAATCGAGCTGGCCCAGGAATTCGACCTGCCCATCATGATCCACACGCCGCACCGCGACAAAAAACGCGGCACCAAGCGGACGATGGATACGCTGGAAGCCTGCGGCTTCGATCCCGCGCGCTGCGTGATCGACCACAACAACGAGGAAACGGTGCAGGAAGTTCTGGATCGCGGCTATTGGTGCGCGTTCACGATCTACCCCTCAACCAAGATGGGCAACGACCGTCTGGCTGCCATCGTCGAGCGCTACGGCCCGGAACGCATCATTGTCGACTCCGCCTGCGATTGGGGCGTGTCCGACCCGCTGGCCGTCGCCAAGTCGGCGCGCATCATGGCCGCCCACGGCCTCGACGAAGCCGTGATACGGCAGGTGGTCTACCACAATGCGCTGGCGGTCTACGGCCTGAGCGGCGAAATGAGCGAAACCGACTGGCTGGAACCCGCGCCGGTGGATCAGCGCACGCTGTACGGCGGCAATTCGGTATTGCGCGGCCAGGCGCCGCGAGTGGACCAGGACAACCCCGACCGCATCGTGTGACGGCGGAACCTTCCCAAAGGAAACGGCATGACAAGCAGACAGAGCAACCCCGTGAGCCTGGTTTCGCAATGGTTCATCCGCCACGGCTGCGTCGAACAAGTGCTGTCGGCGCTGCCCGCCTATGTGCAGGAAGTGATGGAGGAGCCGGGAACGCTGATCTATCTGGTTCACGCCCCGCTGCCGGAAAACAATCCCAATCCCTTGCTGCAATCGCTGCCGCCCGCCGTGCGCCCCAGCCTGCTGTTCTTCGAAGAATATGCCAGCGAAGACGCTTTTCTGGCCCATGTCAAAGGCCCGGCCTTCACCGCTTTCGTCGACAAATACGGCCAGTGCTTCATCAGCAGCGATGGCCATCCCTATAACACGGTCACCTTCCTGCGCCGCGAACAGGGCTTCATCCGCGGCCTGGACAGCCGTTCTCCGCAAGCCGAGCAGATCGGCAGCCTGAACCGGCACCCGGCGGTGATGTTTGAAATCATCGCCAGGGATCAGGACAAATCCAAGGCGTTCTATAGCGAGGTGTTCGGCTGGCGCTACCAGAACGGCGGCTCCGGCTTCGCCTATGTGCACTTCCCGCTGCAATTGCGCACCTTGCTGGGCGGCATCGGCCAATCCGAGAAAGGCGTGCCCGGCATGGAGCCGGGACACAGCTTCTATTTGCTGGTGGAAGACTTGCCGCTGGCGATAGACCGCGCGCTGGCCGCCGGCGGCAGTCCGCACATGCCGATCACCAGCGTGGACGGCTACACTTTCGCCATGGTCAAAGATCCGGAAGGCAACCCGATCGGCCTGCTGCAGGCGGTCTGAACGCGGGCGGCCTTCGCGCCCCAAGCCCTGTCCGCGAGGCGCGAAAACGGAACCGCCGGTACTGGCCGCGCGGCGCTTCAAACTTGCCTCCCCCCGCCTCCTGCTAGCGGCGCGCTTCCGGTCCCACCGGCAGCCGGCCCGACATCTTCACTTCGCGCAGCGACAGGCTGGAGCGGATGGACGACACGCCTGGCAGTTCGCGCAGCACGTCGCGCACGAAGACGCCAAACGCCTCCAGATCCTCGGCGACCACCTGCAGCAGGTAGTCGCACTCGCCAGTCAGGTTATGGCAGGACAGTACCTCCGGAATCGCCTGCACCCGCTCCTCGAAACGCAGCGGCGCTTCGCCGATGTGGCTGCCGAAGCCGATCTGCACGAAGGCGAGTACCCCGTAGCCCAGTTTCTTGCGGCTCAGCACCGCCTGATATCCCTCGATATAACCATCGGCCTCCAGCCGCTTCAGCCTGCGCCAGCACGGCGTCTCGCTCAGCGCCACCTGCTCGGCCAGCTTCGCATTGGACAGCCGTCCGTCCTTCTGCAACAAGGCCATTAGAGTGAAATCCACATCATCAAGGTCTGATTTTGGAAGATTCATTTATTCACAGCGCTATTAATAAAAGAGTCTTTTCAAATCTAACGCGACAACGCAAGAGAAAGCAAAGCAATTTCACCTCGCCGGGCGCACACTAGCCGCATCGCCTTCCTGTGCCGGAGCCCGCCATGCTGTCCTTGTCCGTGTTGTCGCTCTACCTTGCCGCCCTTGTCGCCGTCTACATATTGCCTGGCCCGGACATGGCGCTGGTGATGGCCACCTCGGCCAGCCGCGGCGTCGGCGCCGGCTTGCTGACCGCGCTCGGCATCGCCGCCTCCCGCTTTCTGCATGTGATGATGTCCGGCCTGGGGCTCGCCGCGCTGATGGCCACCCATCCGCTGCTGTTCGACGCGGTGCGCTGGGTCGGCGCCGGCTATCTGCTATGGCTGGCATGGAAGGTGGTGCGCGCCAAGCCGGCGCCAGAAGATGCGCCCCAAACGACCGAGTCAGGCCGCGCGGCGATCGCGCGCGGTTTTCTGACCAATCTGCTCAACCCCAAGGCGCTGATGTTCTGCGCCCTGTTCCTGCCCCAGTTCGTCTCGCCGGCGCACGGCGCGGTGCTGCCGCAGTTCGCGCTGCTCGCGGTCATTCTGGTTGCGGTGGGACTGTGTTTCGACACCGCCTACGCCTTCGCCGCCTGCGGCATCGCCCGCCGTCTGAAGGGCCGCGGCCCGGCGGCGAAGCTGCAGAAAGGCCTGCTCGGCGGCGTGTTCGTGCTGATGGCCGGCCGGTTGATCTTCGGCTGACGCCGTTGAACCACGCCGCCACCTGCCGGGGCGATGACAAAGAGCCATCCGAGGATGGCTCTTTGTCCGTTCAAGTCGAGGATGCGGCCAAGGCCGGATAGTCGGTCAGCCCGCGCGCGCCGCCGCCGAACAAGGTCGCGCGGTCATGCGCCGCCAAGGGCGCGCCGGTGCGCAAGCGCTCCGGCAGATCCGGGTTGGCGACAAAAGGCCGGCCGAAGGCGATCAGATCGGCCCAACCGGCGGCTATCGCCTCCCTCGCCCGCGCCGCGGTGTACTTGCCGGCATAGATCAACACGCCGGGAAAGGCCGCGCGCAGCTTCTGCTTGAAGGCCGCCGGCATCAGCGGCGCGTCGTCCCAGTCCGCCTCGGCGATGTGCAGATAGCCTACGCCCAGCTCGCCGAGCAACTTGGCAGCGGCGAGATAAGTGGTTTCCGGATCGTCGTCGACGCAGCCGTTCAGCGTGGTCAGCGGCGCCAGACGGATGCCGACGCGCGACGCGTCGCCGCAGCCGTCTATCAGCGCCTGCGCGACTTCGCCGAGGAAGCGCAGGCGGTTCTCCAGCGAGCCGCCGTACTCGTCGGTCCGGCTATTGGCGTTCGAGTCTATGAACTGGTTCACCAGATAGCCGTTCGCGCCGTGCAGCTCCACGCCGTCGAAACCCGCGGCCATCGCGTTGCGGGCCGCCGCGCGGTACTGGTCTACCACATCGCCGATCTCATCGACGCTCAAGGCGCGCGGCGCGGAAGCCTGGACGAAGCCCGGCGTGCGGCCGTCTTCGCCGGCGATGAACACGTTCACGCCCACCGCCTGGATAGGAGACGACGACACCGGCTGTCCGCCGCCGAGCAGGCTCGCGTGGCTCAGCCGACCGACGTGCCACAGTTGGGCGAAGATGCGGCCGCCGGCGGCATGCACGGCGTCGGTCGTCTTGCGCCACCCAGCCACTTGCGCCGGCGTGTGGATGCCCGGCGTCCACGCATAGCCCTTGCCTAGCGGCGCGATATACGTGCCTTCGCTGACGATCAGGCCGGCTCCGGCGCGTTGCGCGTAGTACTCAGCCATCAACGCATTGGCTTCGTCGCCGGGCTGGCTGGCGCGCGAGCGCGTCATCGGCGGCATCACGATGCGGTTAGGCAGCGCCAGCGTACCCAGCCGCAGCGGTTGAAACAAAGGGTCTTGCATCATGGTGCTTGTCCTGTCGATGCCGCGGCCCTCCGGCCGCGGGCGGGTGGATTCAGGTGGGCGCGGCGCGCTCAATCCCATTGCGGCGCCAGGCCGTCGGGGCTCACTTCGCGGCCGTTTCGCTCCAGCGCGGCGATCTGCGCCATCTCCTCCTCGCTCAGGCGCAGGTTTTGCGCCAGCAGATTGCCGGCCAGATTCTCGCGTTTGGTGGACGACGGAATCACCGAGTAACCCAGTTGCAACGCCCATGCCAACGCAACCTGGGCCGGCGTGGCCCCGCGCCGCCGCGCGATGGCGGCGATCGCCGGATCGCCCAGCACCTTGCCGTAGGCCAGGGTCATATAGGAGGTGACATGGATGCCTTCGCTTTGCAGGAAGTCGGCCAGCTTGCGGTTTTGCAGATACGGGCTCAGTTCGATCTGGTTAGTCGCGATCGCGTCCTTGCCCACCGCGGCGATGGCCTGCCGGGTCAGTTCGATATTGAAGTTGGAGATGCCGATCCGGCGCGTCAGGCCCTTGGCCTGGGCGTCGGCCAGCGCGGTCATGAATTCCTCGACCGATACGCCATTGCCCGGCGCCGGCCAGTGGATCAGCGTCAGATCGACATAATCGGTGCGCAGCTTGGCGAGGCTGTCCTCCAGGCTGGGCAGCAGCTTGTCCTTGGCATAGTGGTCCACCCAGATCTTCGTCGTCAGGAACAGATCGTCGCGACGCACGCCGGAAGCGGCGATCGCCTCGCCCACCTCGGCCTCGTTACCGTAGATCTGGGCGGTGTCTATCGCGCGGTAGCCAAGCTCGAGGCCGTTGCGGACCGAGTCGATGACGACCTGGCCTTGCAGGCGGAAAGTGCCGAGGCCGAAAGCGGGGATAGTGCTCATAGTGTGTTTTCCCTGGAAGTGATGGGTCGAAAAAGCCGATGGGCGCTTGCGCGTTTCCCATCGCGAAAGGTGGCGAAAATCAGCATTGCGTTTGAAAGACCGCGTCTAGGCGGCAGGAGCGTCCGCCAGCTGGCCATGCCCGCGCAGGCTGTCGCGACGGTCCAGCGCGCCGCTCAGCGCAGTCAAGGCGAACGCGCCCAGCGTCACCGCCGCCGCGATCCACGGCGTATGGCCCAGCCCGATGCGCTCGACGATCAAACCGCCCAGCGAAGAGCCGCCTGCGACGCCGAGATTGAACGCGGCGATGTTGAAGCCCGACGCGACATCCGCGGCCTCCGGCGCGAAACGCCGCGCCTGCTTGACCACATAGACCTGCAGGCCCGGCACATTGCCAAAGGCCACCGCGCCCCAAGCCAGCATCGTCAGCACCGCCAGCCAGGCGATATGGACGGTGAAGGTCAGCGCCAGCAACACCAGCGCCAGCAGCAGGAAGATCCGCTTCAGCGCCTTGACCGGGCCGGCGCGGTCCGCCAGCCTGCCGCCCCAGACATTGCCGAAAGCGACCGATGCGCCGTAGCCAACCAAGGCCAGGCTGACTTGCGTCGGCGTGAGGCCGGCGATCTGTTCCAACAACGGCGCCATATAGGTGAAAGCGATCAAGGAACCGCCGTAGCCGACCGCCGTCATCGCGTACACCAGCAACAGGCGCGGCTGCATCAGCGCGCGGAATTGCCGGGCCAGCGGCGCGGACACGGTCTGCGCGAGCCTGCGCGGCATGAAGGCCATCACGCCGGCCAAAGCCAGCAGGCCGAACAAGGCGACGATCAGGAAAGTGGCGCGCCAGCCGAAGTGCTGGCCGATGAAGGTGCCGAGCGGAATGCCGGCGACGAAGGCGACGGTCATCCCGCTGAACATGGTGGCGATCGCGCTGGCGGCTTTCTCTTTCGGCACCAGCGTGGTGGCGATGATGGAGCCCACCGAGAAGAACACGCCGTGGGCGAGGCCGGTGAGAATGCGCGCGACGATCGGCGACTCGTAGCCGGGCGAAAGCCAGGCGACCAGGTTGCCGACGGTGAACAGCGCCATCAGCGCGGCGAGCAGCGTCTTGCGCGGCACGCGGCCGGTCAACGCGGTCAGCAGCGGCGCGCCGACGGCGACGCCGAGCGCGTACAAGCTGACCAGCAGGCCGGCGGAAGGCAGGCCCACCTGGAGATCGGCCGCGATGGTCGGAATCAGGCCGACGATGACGAACTCGGTCGTCCCGATGGCGAAAGCGCCGATAGTCAGCGCGAGTAGAGCGAGTGGCATGTTGAACATCCATTGGTCCGGAAGGAATGGATGCAGTGTGCCCGCTTTACTTTTGCGCAAAAACCGGCTTATAAACGAAATTATCTTGAATTAAATTCAACAATGAAAGTCACGCTCGACGAGCTCCAGGCCTTCGCCACCGTCGTGGACACCGGTTCCATCACCGCGGCGGCACAGCAACTGGACCTCACCGTCTCGGCGACCAGCCGCTCGCTGTCCCGGCTGGAAGAGAAGCTGAAAACCACGCTGTTGCGCCGGACCACGCGCCGCCTGGAGCTGACCGAAGAGGGACGCGCCTTTCTGCAGAACGCGCGGGCCATCATCGATTCGGTGGACCGCGCCGAGGAACAGATGCTCGCGCGGCGCGACCAGCCATCCGGACGGCTGCGGATCGACGCCGCGTCGCCGTTCATGCTGCACGTGATCGTGCCGCTGGTGCGCGGCTATCGCGAACGCTATCCACAGGTGGAGCTGGAGTTGAACAGCAACGAAGGCATCATCGACCTGCTGGAGCGGCGCACCGACGTGGCGATACGCATCGGCCAGCTGAAGGACTCCACGCTGCACAGCCGCCTGATCGGCCACAGCCGGCTGCGCGTCCTGGCCAGCCCCGCCTATCTGCAAGCCCACGGCCAGCCGCGCGCTGTAGAAGAGCTGGGCGGGCACGCGCTGCTGGGCTTCAACCAGCCCGAGACGCTGAACACGTGGCCGCTGCCGGGCGCGGACGGCGAAGCCTGCCGGATCGAGCCGGCGGTGCGGAGCTCAAGCGGCGAAACGCTCCGGCAACTGGCGCTGGACGGCGCCGGCATCGTCTGCCTGTCGGACTTCATGACCGAACAGGACCGCGAATCCGGCCGCCTGACGGAAATCCTCGCCTCCGACACCCTGGACATGCGCCAACCGATACAGGCCGTCTATTACCGCAACACCGCGGTGTCGTCGCGAATCGCATCCTTCATCGATTACCTGGTCGAGGCGCTAGGCGGCAAGCTTCCGGAACAGCCAGCCGCGAAATGGGCGACCGCCGCGAAATGAAAAAAAGCCTTCCTGAACGGGAAGGCTTTTTTTCATTTAAACAAATTCGTGACACGACCGCCGCTGTCAAATATTCTTACCGCCTACTTCCAGTCCAGCCAGGACCTTATTGCAACGCTCTAGCACATCCGAAGCCTCTTGCGCTCGCTCAGGATATTTAGTAGCAATATTCGTTACCGCCACCTTTACCCATTCAATTACTTCCTTTTTGCTATACATTACCTCACAGGGTTCAATTCCACTTATTTCTTGTAATGCCCAGCAACGCAACGCAGGGACTCCATACTGATCAACAAGCTCATCTCCATCCTCACCTAGCCCATCTATCTCCCAACCGGGATCTCCACCGCAATACCCTCCCAAAGCTGGGTCTATAATACCTCTAATGAAATCATCAAGAGGATTTCTCCCCCAATGCACAGCATTGCCTATGCAATAAAACAAGAGCTCCAATCGATCACCACACTCCACTCGCGGCAAATCATCAGACGGTATATATGAATTGACCATCATCTAGGCTTCTTTGATGGAAACACAGTTCTTACCTGAGCTTGTCCAGTCTTCGTATTAATAGGAACCGGCTTTGTTGCATAAATCAGTCACAGGTGACTTTGTTGCATAACTAATTTTTGTGCCACTGCACGAAAAAGAATCCTGATAAAATTGTCGATAGTGATGTGAAATTTCCCGCCAAAAACCTACGGTGTTTTAGCACAATTTTGCGTTATGCAATAAATCCGCAGCGGCGATTATGCAACAAAGCCCATCAACTATGCCATTTCCTTCTAGTAGGTTAAAATAAAATTTAACAATTCACCAAATTGCTTTTGGCCTTAATCAAGGCTGAAATAAAATCTGTGAGATCCAAGTCAATCACCCCATCCTTCAATGGGAATATTTGAATTCTAACACCCTCCTCCTCAGATTCATAATAAACCTCAGCCAACTGCCGATCACTTTGAAATATTTCAAACACTACATTATCTCGATCAGGCAGACTAGCTATTTGCACCAATAAACTATCACTCATCGCGGCGGCTCCAAGAAACCAATTAATCGACCATTTGAATCATATCGCAAACCTACCCCACTTGACGATACGATATCAGTAACTTCTCCGTACCTTCCTGTGTTTTTAACTACAACTGTCTTATTTGGATCATTCAAAATATCTTGTACAATTTTTTTCCCCTGCTCATTAATTTGCTCAGGACTTCCTTTTGCCTGAGGAAAAGCGCTACCCTCTCGGCTTCCATGCTTCTGCAACGCTCGGCCTGCTAGAGTCAAGTCTCCTTTTTTTGATGCCGGGTCAATAATTGATGCGCCCTCGATAAGCTGATTTTTTGTTTTACCACCAATTTTTACCGGCAGGGTAGGATTAACTCCTTTAATTGTGCCAACCGCAACAGTCAACAGC
>NZ_JAJOHV010000005.1 GCF_021129175.1 Chromobacterium piscinae
CCGCAATTGGCCCGCCAGCTCCGGCGACAGATTGAGCCGCGCCTCT
Organism: Chromobacterium piscinae; assembly: GCF_021129175.1. GTDB lineage: Bacteria > Pseudomonadota > Gammaproteobacteria > Burkholderiales > Chromobacteriaceae > Chromobacterium > Chromobacterium piscinae. Next base: position 47 of record NZ_JAJOHV010000005.1, read on the forward strand.
TCGATGTCGCCGCCATCTCCCAGATAGCCTTGCAGACCGAAGGGCAGCGTCGGCTCCTCCACCTCGCCCAGTTGCGCGCGGAAATAGGCCTCGTGCTCCGCCGCGCTCACGCCCAGCCGCGCCTGCGCCACGAACTGCCGGAACGGCAGGGGCGGCGGCAACTCCGTACCCTGCCCTTGCTGCAGCAGCCGGATTTCATCCAATAGAAAGCCCAGTGTGGTGTGATCGATCGCCAGGTGGTGGAACAATAATTGCAGATACTGCCGTCCTGTCTCTTCCTCAGCCGCGACGAAGCCGCGCAGCAGCGGCGCCTGGCGCACGTCGATCCGGTAGCGCCGCGGGTGGTAGCGCGCTTCCAGCTGTTGCGCCAGCGGGCCGTCCGCCGGGTCCAGCGCCACCGTCTCCACCTGCACCGGCGCCTGCCGCCACACCACTTGCACCGGCTCCGGCAGGCCTTGCCACAGCACCCCGGTGCGCAGGATGTCGTGCCGGTCCACCGCTTGCTGCAGGCTGGCCAGGAAGCCGTTCAGCCGCTCGCCGCTGTCGAAGGCCAGCAGGTCGTACAGCAGATAGGCGTCGCCTTCGCCGCCCAGCAGGTGATGGAACAGGATGCCTTCCTGCAACGGCGCCAGCGGGTAGATGTCCTGGATATTGGCCACGCCCCCCGCCACGCTTGAGCAAATCGACATCCATTGATCCAGACTGAAGGCTAAGCCAAAACGTCTGGCGCTTCCCGCCAGAGCATCCATTTGCTTGACTTGCTCAAGATAGGCTCCCGACTTCAGGCATGCGATCAACTCCGGTTTGGCCTGCTTCAAGTGTTGCAACAACTCCGGGCTCAAGCTTTGCTTTTCTCCGCGGATATGAAGATTGTCGGCATCTTCGGTCAGGCTCAGTTCGATATTGCGCCGGCTCAGTTCCAGAGTCAGATAACTCAAATTCATAACACGATTTCCTCAATCATTTCACCCGATTGTCCAAGCACCGGCGCCGCAAACAAGTCCACCTCTTCCATAATCGGCCCCAGGCTGACTGTCTTCGCCAGCGCCGCCAGATCGGCCGCGCCGAACAGTTGCCGAATGTCGCTGTGCAAGCCCGCCTGCCGCATCCGCTCCACCAGCGTCACCGCCAGCAGCGAATGTCCGCCCAGTTCGAAGAAGTTGTCGTGGCGGCCCACCTGCTCCACCCCCAGCAACTCGCTCCAGATCGCCGCCAGCGTCGTCTCCGCCTCGCCCTCCGGCGCCGCGTACGCCCGGCTCGACAGCTGCGAGCCGTCCGGCGCCGGCAGCGCCTTGCGGTCCAGCTTGCCGTTCGGCGTCAACGGGAAGGCCTCCAGCGCCACGAAGCCGCTCGGCACCATGTACTCCGCCAGCTCTTGCAGCAGCGCCGCCCGCAGCGATGATGGTTCTAATTCAGCGCCCGGCTGCGCCGTCAGATAGGCCACCAGCCGCTTGTCGCCCGGCGCGTCCTCCCGCGCCAGCACCACCGCCTCCTTCACCCCGGCGCAGGCCGCCAGCTTGGCTTCGATTTCACCGAGCTCGATCCGGAAACCGCGGATCTTCACCTGGAAGTCGTTGCGGCCCAGGTATTCGATGCTGCCGTCCGGCAGCCAACGGCCCAGGTCGCCGGTCTTGTACAGCCGCGCCTGCGGATCGGCGCTATACGGGTCGGCGATGAAGCGTTCCGCCGTCAGTTCCGGACGGTTCAGGTAGCCGCGCGCCACCCCGGCGCCGCCGATGTACAGCTCGCCCGCCACCCCGAGCGGCGCCAGCTGGCCGTCGCCGTCCAGGATGTAAATCCGGGTATTGCCTATCGGCTTGCCGATCGGCAGGCTGGCCGCCGTCTCCGCCTCCGCGCCGATCTCGTGCGTCGCCGCGAAGGTGGTGGTTTCGGTCGGGCCGTAGCAGTTGAGCAGATGCGCCGGCGGGTTGTCGCGCCGCACTTGCGCCGCCACCCGCGGGTCGACCACATCGCCGCCCACCATCAGGTAGCGCAAGCCGGACAAGGCGGCGCCCAAGCCTCGGGCATGGCGCTGGAACAACCCGGCGGTCAGCCACAGGATGGTGATGCGGTCGCGTTGCAGGCGGGCTCCCAGCGCTTCGGCGCTCAACAGCGTGTCCTTATCGATCGCCACCAGGCTGGCGCCATGCGCCAGCGCGCCCCAGATTTCCAAGGTGCTGGCGTCGAAGGCCGGATTGGCCGCCCAGGCGATGCGGTCGTCGGCCTGGAACGCGGCGTAGCGATTGCCGCAGACCAGCCGCGTGATGCCGCGATGCGGCGTCAGCACGCCCTTGGGCTCCCCGGTGGAGCCGGAGGTGTACATCAGATAGGCGACGCTCTCCGCGTCGCCGGCGACCGCCGGGCTCTCCTCCGGCCACGTCCCTGGCGTCGCCAGCCAGGCGGCGTCCACCGACAGCTTCGCGCCGCTGTCGGCCAGCAACCATTGCCGCCGCTCCGCCGTCAGGCCCTCATCCAAGGGCAGATAGGCCGCGCCGGATTTCAGGACGCCGACGATGGCGATCAGCAGATCCGCTCCTCTGGGCAGGTCCAGCGCCACCCGGTCGCCCGGCTCCACCCCCAAACCGATCAGACGATGCGCCAGCTGGTTGGCGCGCCGGTTCAATTCGCCGTAGCTCAGGCTCGCCTCGCCGTGACGCAACGCTTCCGCTTCCGGCCGCGACGCCGCCTGCGCTTCGAACAAGCGATGGATCAGTTCGCCGCGCGGGTAGTCCGACGCCGTGTCGTTGAACGTCTCCAACAGTTGCCGGCGCTCCGCCGCCGGCAGCACGTCCAGTCTGCGCACCGCCTCGCCGCTGTCCGCCGCCAGCGCCGCCGCCAGCGACGCCAGCGCCGTCTCCATCATCGCGCACACCCGCGCCGCCCCCACGCTCGCCAGCGTCTGCGCCGTCAGCGCCAAGCCGGCGCCCAGATCGTCCACCGACAGGATGAGCGGGTAGTTGGTCCGCTCTTCGCCCACCAGCGTTTCAATGCCCTCCCAGATCGGCGCGTCTCTATTCTCTTCTGCGCTGTGCCGGTAGTTCAGCAAGGCGCTGAACAGAGGCTGCGGCGCCGCCACCCCGCTGCAGCGCTGCGCCAGCGCCAGCGACGCGTGTTCGTGCCGCAGCAGCGAAGTCAGCGCCTGCTGCGTCTGCTTCACCGCTTCCCGCGCCGTCGCCGCGCCGATCTCCAGCTTCAGCGGCAGCGTGTTGATGAACAGCCCCAGCGCCCGATCTGCCCCCGCCCCGCCTTGCAGCCGGCCGAACAGCACCGTGCCGAACACCACTTGCGTCCGCCCCGACGCCCGCGCCAGCACCTGGCCCCAGGCCAGGTGGGCCAGGCAGGCCACGCTGACGCCCAGACGCCGCGCTTGCTGCCGCAATTGGCCCGCCAGCTCTGTCGACAGATTGAGCCGCGCCTCTTCGATGTCGCCGCCATTTCCCAAATAGCCTTGCAGGCCGAACGGCAAGGTCGGCTCCTCCACTTCGCCCAGCTGCGCGCGGAAATAGGCTTCGTGCTCCGCCGCGCCCACGCCCAGCCGCGCCTGCGCCACGAACTGCCGGAACGGCAGCGACGGCGGCAGCGACGCGCCCTGCCCTTGCTGCAACAGCCGGACTTCGTCCAGCAACCGCTCCAGCGTGGTGTGGTCGATCGCCAGGTGGTGGTAAAGCAATTGCAGATACTGCCGCCCGGTCCCTGCCTCCGCCGCGGCGAAGCCG
>NZ_JAJOHV010000006.1 GCF_021129175.1 Chromobacterium piscinae
CAGCAGCGCCGCCAGCACGCCGCTGCCGGTGCCGATGTCGAAGGCCAGCTCAGCGCCCGGCAGCGGGGCGTCGGCCGCCAGGTCTACGTATTCGCCGCGAATCGGCGCGAACACGCCGTAATGCGGATGGATGCGCGCGGCCAGCGCCTTCACTTCCACGCCTTTCTTGCGCCATTCGTGCGCGCCTATCAGGCCCAGCAGCTCGCGCAGCGACACCAGCGACGCTTCGCCGCCCTCGCCGTAGGCCTCCTGGCAGGCCTGGCGCAAGTCGGGCGCGCGGCGCAGCGGGATGGCGTAGTCGGCGTCCAGCGGCAGCACCAGCCGCGACAAAATCTGCGCGCGTCGTCCCTGGGCCTGGCGGTGCAGATGGAACGATTCCAGCGGGGTGGCGCCGGTTTTGGCGCCCTTGCGGTCCACGCGCCGCGCCAATGCCTGCAGCAGCTGGCGGGCGTTCTGGTAGTCGCCGCGCCACAGCAGGGTGCCGCCTTCGCAGGCCAGCTTGTAGGCGGCGTCGGCGGACAGGCTGTCGTCGGCGATCACGATGCGCTTGGGCGGCGGCAGGCCGGCTTCGGAGCGCCAGCGGGCGCTGCGCTCGGCGCCGTCCTCCTGCCAGTGGGCGATGGGGTGCGCTGGGGCGGCGGGCTGCGGAATCTGGGTCATGTCGTACGTCGGGTAAGGTTGGCCAAGGGTGGAGCCGCGTCTGCGCAGGGCCAATGGGCTGCGACTCGCCGCGAGGCGGCGGGCTTTGGCGTGCAGGACTGCGGGGAAGGGCTGAATGGTAAACGCAACGGGGCCATCCGTCATCAGGAAAACGCGCCGGTCCGCGCGGGCGGTCCGGCGCGATTAGGGGGCTTATTTCAGCTTGACGCCCCAGTTGTCTTCCACGCAGCGCTGGTAGTTGCCGGCCTGCAGCGCGCTGTACGGCGTCTGGTAGCTGATCAGCTGGCACTGGTAGTCGTGTTGCCACTGCCAGTCTTTTTCCCAGTAGATGTTGTAGGCGGCGGAGCTGGCGGAGGTGAAGCGTTGCATATTGGCGCAGGACAGCTGTTCGTTGCCGTAGTCCCAGCCCAGATCGTGGGCGAACTGCTTGTAGTAATCGATGCGGTTCTGCGCGGCCTGGCGCTCGGTGCCGCCGCCGCATTCGCCGTTGATGATCTGGATGGTGGTGGCGAAGTTGTTGCCGGCGCCGGCCGCTTTGTCGGCGGCGTTGGGCACCCAGGTGCCGTCCAGCACGTGCAGCATCGAGGGTTTGGGCGGTTGCGGGTAGACGAAGAAGAAGGTGGCGGAAGCGAGGTTGAGCCAGGTGCTGGCCACCAGGTCCGGGTTCTGCAGCAGCACCGATTGGTCGCCGTTGTTCATCGCCTGCGAGAACGGGCCGTAGTTGTAGTTGTACGACAGTTGCTTGGCGCCGCGGCCGTAGTATTTTTTCCAGCTGCCGTCCGCGTTTTTGCCGCAGGTCCATACCTTGTTGAAGACCGGATCGTTGCATTCTGTGTTGTAGCCGCAGGCGCTGCCGCTGTCGGTGCAGCCCATCTCGCGCAGGTAGGCCAGGCCCTGGCGCCATTGCGGCACGGTGTCGCTGGCGTCGTGGTTGCCGGTTTCCTGGCCGAAGTGGGCGAACATGGTGGCCAGGCTATGGCGGCAGATGGCGTCGGCGTCGCGGCCGTCGCTGTAGTCGTCGCAGACGCCGGGGAATTTGGCTACCGCCTGCAGAAAGCGGGTGTAGGTGTAGCTGGGGTCGCGGCGGCTGAAGTAGTAATCCCATTTGGCCGATGGCAGCAAGCGCTCCACGCGGCGCACGTTGGCGGGATTCGCGGCGCGGCCGGGCGTTACTTGTTCCACCTGGTCATTGGGCAGGGTGCGGATGGACGCCTTCACCTTGCGGAAGAAGTCGTTGTTGGTGAGGTCGGCTTCGTGTTGCAGCGCTTGCTGCAGTGTGGGAATGGGCAGCGCGGCGTCGTCCAGCTTGCGCAAGGTTCCGCCGACATGGGCGACCCACGATCCCTTGGGATTGGCGCCCGGGGCTTCGCCGCGGGTGGGCCATTTGGCCTGCCAGTCGCGGCCTTGCCATTGGACGGTCTGGCCTTTTTGATAGGCTGCGCCGGCGTTCCATGGAGCGGCGAGCGCGGAGCCCGTCAGCAGCGACAGGACAAGGGATGCGAATAGTTTCATATCGGTTCCTCGATGGTGGGGCATGCCGGATGGCACGTAATACCACTATGGAACCAATATGAAGTATGTCAAATGCAAATCAATGCCGCTAGTTCAATCCGTAGAGGAAGCGCCAGGCGGCGAGGGGCCAGAGCCGAGGCCGGCCGATGCGGAGCGCACAGGGCCGAAAAAACGGCCGCAGGCGCTCAGCGGCGGTGGTGCGACGGACGCGGGCCGGCGCCGGGGTTGGCGGTCGGGTGGCGGAAGTTGATGCGACCCTTGGTCAGATCGTAAGGCGACATTTCCACGGTGACGCGGTCGCCCAGCAGCACGCGGATGCGGTGCATCTTCATCTTGCCGGAGCCGTAGGCCAGGATCTCCATATTGTTGTCCAGTCTCACGCGAAAGCGCGACTCGGGCAGCATTTCGATGACGACGCCTTCCAGTTCGATCATGTCTTCCTTGGACATAGCGTTTCCTTTCTCATACGGTAATGAAATGGCTTCGCGCGGCTGTCGGTTCGACTGCCGCGGCGAGGCGTTTTAGCTTCAGTTCGGTGACCTTGCGGGATGGGCGCTAGGCGGGCCCAAGAGGCGAGGCTAAGCGTCGGGCCGCGCGGGGCTCGACAGCTGAAATCCAGAGGCAAGCCGCTATTGTACCGCCAAGCGGGCAGACTGGTCAGCTGTTTTGTTCTCATCGCGGAAAAAAGCGCTCAGCCGGCGCTCGCCTGCTGCTCGCAGGCCAGTTGGCCGACACGCACCAGCGCGGCCAGATAGCGTTCGTCCAGCGGGTAGCAGCAGGACAGCCGCATCGCGTTGCGGTAGCGGCCGCCGGGCGAACTGAGCGGGCCGGGGATCAGGCTGATCTTCTCGGCCATCGCGGCGTGGAACAGCGCCACGCTGTCGCAGCCCTCTGGCAGCTCCAGCCAGATCAGGAAGCCGCCCTGCGGCTGGGTGGCGCGGGTGCCGCCCGGAAAGTGGCGGGCGATCAGGCCGCGTACTTTTTCCACGTGGGCGGCGTAGCGGCGCTTCAGCGTGCGCAGATGGTGGTCGTAGCCGCCGGACTCCAGGAACGCGCCCAGGGTCTCGGCCAGCACCGCCGGCTGCGCGACGGAGGAGGCGAATTTCAGCTTGCGCAGCGCCGCGCCGAAGCGGCCGCCTTCCATCCAGCCGATGCGGAAATCTGGCGCCAGCGTCTTGGTGTAGCTGGCGCAGACGATGATCCAGCCGTCGTTGTCGAAAGACTTCACCGCCGGCGCCAGCGTGTCGGAAAACTGCAGCTCGGCGTACAGCGCATCCTCTATCAGCGGCACCTTGTGCTGGTTGACCAGCCGCGCCAGCCGTTTCTTGTTTTCCAGAGGCATGCAGCAGCCCAGCGGGTTGTGGACGTTGGGCATGGCTACCAGCGCCTGGATGCGCCCTTCGGCCAGCAGCACCTCCACCGCGTCTATCGACAGCCCGGTCTGCGGGTCGGTGGGAATCTCCACCGCCTTTAGACCCAGGCTGGCCAATAGCGGCAGCAGATTGAAGTAGGTGGGCGATTCCAGGCCCACCGCGTCGCCGTGGCGGGTGACCGCGCGCAGCGCCAGTTGCAGCGCCTCCATGCAGCCATGGGTGAGGATGATGTCGTCCGGCTGCAGCGTCATGCCCAGATCCATGCCGCGGCGCGCGATCTGCGTGCGAAGCTTCTCCGGGCCGGGCGGCAGCGCATAGGTGCTGACCATGCCGGGCTGGCGGCGCAGGATCTGGCCCATCAGCCGCGCCAGCTTGTTGCCGGGGTAGAAATCGCCACCGCGCGGGCAGGCCAGGGCCAGATCGATGAAGCCCTCGCTCTGTTGCGCCTGCAGCACGGTGCCGATCAGATCCAGCACCGCGTGCTTGGTCGGCGAGGCCGGGCTGCTCTGGGTGCCGGCCTGCCTGGCCGGCGACGGCAGCCGCGCGCGCACGTAATAGCCGGATTGCGGCCGCGCCTCGATCAGGCCGCGGTCTTCCAGCACGCGGTAAGCGCTGACCACGGTGTTCAAGCTGAGCTGGCGGTTGTGCGCGGTGCGCCGCACCGACGGCAGCCTCGACCCCGGCGGCAGCGTGCCGCGGCTGATCGCCAGCGACAGATCGTCTGCCAACTGCTGGTAAAGGGTGGAGGCGCTGTTCTGCATCGTCGGCTTTCGGCGGGGGAGAAGTACAACGCTCATCATAGTGGATGGTGACAGTTGCTGAAAAGATCAATCTGTAACCAGATCAATAATGGATTTTTGAATCTGTATCCATAAGAACGGTCCGCATAGCATGTGGGAGTGGGCAAGGGCTTGTCGCCGCTTGCTATTTCGCCGGAGAACCGCCATGCCAGAATTCGCCTTGCTGTCCTATGTCGCCCTGATGTCCATCACCCCGGGTCCCAACAACCTGATGCTGGCCTCGTCCGGCGTCAATTTCGGCTTCCGCCGCACCGTGCCGCACATGCTGGGCATCAGCCTGGGCTGCGCGCTGCAGGTGTTCATCGTCGCCATGCTGCTGGCGCAGATGCTGGGCTGGCTCAGCGCCTGGCGGCTGCCGCTGGCGGTGGCCGGCTGCGTCTATTTGCTGTGGCTGTCGTGGCAGATCGCCCGTTCCGGCCAGCCGGAGGCGCGCGAGCAGGCTCGGCCGCTGGGCTTCGTCGGCGCGGCCTTGTTCCAGTGGTTGAATCCCAAGGCCTGGGTGATGGTGTTGAATGCGTCCATCCTGTTCATGCCGGCAGGCGAAGGCGGCCGTTGGCTGGCGGCGTCGCTGCTGGCGCTAGCCTTCGCGGTTGTCAATCTGCCCTGCATCAGCGTGTGGGCCTGGGGCGGCGAAAAGCTGCGGCGCTGGCTGGCCGCGCCTCGTGCCTTGCTGCTTTACAACCTGACGATGGGCGCGCTGATGGCCGTCACCGCGCTCTGGCTGCTCTATGACGAACTGATGCCTGCGCTCGCCCAGATGGCATGATGTCCTTTTTTGGCAGGCGCTTGTCCGCTTGCGGCCTTATTTCCTGGCGCTATCCGCTTTACGATGCTGTCCATATCCACACCGCCGGGAGAGGCGAAATGAAAAAGACCGCATTGTTGGTGATCGATGTGCAGGAATCCTTCCGCCACCGTCCGTTCTGGACCGAGCAAGACTTGCCGGCCTATCGGGAAGCGCAGCAGGCGCTGATCGCCGGCGCCCAGGCGCGCGGCGTGCCGGTGATCAACATCCTGCACGAAGCGGGCGCGGATGGCCCGTTTTCCGCCGCTTCAGGCCTGGTACGGCCGCTGGACTGGATGACGCACCAGCCTGCGGCTACCTTCGTCAAGCACGTGCACAATGCGCTGACCGATTCCGGCCTGCAAAGCTGGCTGATCAAGCATGGGATCCAGAAACTGGCCATCTCCGGCATCCGCACCGAGCAGTGCTGCGAAACCACCACCCGCGTGGCGTCCGACCTGGGTTACGAGGTGGACTTCGTCACCGAGGCAACGCTGACCTTCCCGATGACCCATGCCGGCAGCGGCGTGGTTTACAGCGCCGCCGACATCCGCACCCGCACCGAGCTGGTGCTGGCCGGGCGCTTCGCCACCATCGTCACGGTGGAGGAGGCTTTGAGGAGGATGGCGGACTGATGGTGGGTCGGCCCGCGCGGGTGGCGAAAGTGCATGAAGGCCGCCGGCGCTTGCCGCTTGACGCTGGCATGTCATAAGGTGTCGTCATTGGATTTGTCTAAATAAGGAGAAGGCATGCCGCAACATGTAACGGACATTCCGCCCGATGGCCTGCCTGCATATCGGCTGCTGACCGGGCCGGACGATTCGGCGTTTTGCAAGCGGGTCAGCGAAGCGCTCGCGCTGGGCTACCGGCTGTACGGCTCGCCGGCGGCCACTTTCAACGGCGAGCGGGTGATCGTCGCGCAGGCGGTGCTGTGGCCGGGGAGCGACCATGCCGCTGGCTGACATAGCGCAGGCGCTGGCCATCGTGCTGGCCTGGGGCGTGAATTTCGTGGTGATCAAATGGGGCGTGGCCGGCGTGCCGCCGCTGTTGCTTGGAGCGCTGCGCTTCGCGCTGGTGGCGCTGCCGGCGGTGTTCATCGTCAAGCGGCCGGCGTTGCCGTGGCGTTACCTGGCGCTGTATGGGCTGACGGTGGGGGTGGGGCAGTTCGGCTGCCTGTTCACCGCGATCAAGCTCGGCATGCCGGCCGGTCTCGCCTCGGTGGTGCTGCAGTCGCAAGCTTTCTTCACCTTGTTGCTGGCCCGGGTCTTTCTGGGCGAGCGCTGGCAGGCCAGCCAATTGGCGGGGTCGGCGCTGGCCTTGGGCGGCCTGGCGCTGATAGGCATGGGCAAGGGCGGCGATATGACGGCGCTGGGCTTTGGCCTGACCATCGCCGCGGCCACCAGCTGGGCGGCGTCCAATATCGTGGTGCGCGCGATCGGCCGCGATGGCTTCAAAGTGGAGCCGCTGGGGCTGGTGATCTGGTCCAGCCTGGTTCCGCCGATTCCTTTCTTGCTGCTGTCGTGGCGGCTGGAAGGCGGCGAGCGCATCGAGGCGGCGCTGCGCGGCTTCGATGGGCAGTCGCTGTTCGCCGTCGCCTACCTGGCTTTTGTCGCCACCATGTTCGGCTATGGCTTGTGGAGCCGCCTGCTGGCGCGGCACGCCGCGGCCAAGGTGGCGCCGTTTTCCCTGCTGGTGCCGGTGGTGGGGCTGCTGGCTTCGCACTGGCTGCTGGGCGAGAGCCTGACCGCCGCGCAATTGGCCGGCAGCGGCTTGTTGATGGCCGGTTTGCTGGCGACGGTGTTCGGCGGCAGGCTGCTGGCATTGGCCGCCTCCAGGAGAACCAGCCGTGCGTGACGTTTATTTCGTGCTGTCGCCCAGCGTTTTGCTGCTGGATCTGGCCGGGCCGGCCGACGCTCTCCGCCTGGCGGGGCAGCAGGGCGCGGACTTTCGCCTGCATTACATAGGCGCGTCGGAGGCGGTGGACACTTCGCTGGGCTTGCCGCTGGGCGGCCTGGCGCCGTTGCCGGATGCGTTGCCGGAGGGCGCGGTGGTGGTGGCGCCGGGCTCGACGCCGTCCATCGAGGCCTATGCACGGCCGGAGGCGAGGCGCATTGTCGCCTGGCTGGCCGAGCGCCGGCGCCAGCCGGGCATCCGCTGGGCTGGCGTCTGCTCTGGCAGCCTGCTGCTGGCGGAGGCCGGCTTGTTCGACGGCCGCGCCTGCACCAGCCACCATACGTTGTTGGAAAGACTGCGCGCATTGGCGCCGGCCGCCCGGGTGCAGGAGAACCGGGTATTCGTCGCCGACGGCCCGTGCTACAGCAGCGCCGGCATCACCGCGGGCATCGATCTGGCGCTGCATCTGATCGCAGACTTGGCCGATCCCGCGATCGCCCGCGCGGTGGCGCGCGAGATGGTGGTGTATTTCCGCCGCTCGCCGCAGGACCCGGAGCTGTCGCCATGGCTGGCCTGGCGCAACCATCTGCACCCGGCTCTGCATCGGGCCCAGGACCTAATCTGCGCCGACCCGGTGCGGGACTGGCCGCTGGACGAGCTGGCCGCCAAGGTCCATGTCAGCACGCGCCACCTGTCCCGGCTGTTCCGCGACCAGGCCGGCGTTTCGGCGCACGATTACCACCGCGCGCTGCGCCTGGCGCTGGCCGAGCAGTGGCGTTCGGCCGGCCTGGGCAAGGAAAAGGCGGCGCTGTCGGCCGGTTTTTCCTCGGCCAGGCAGATGAGCCGGGCCGCCGCCGCGCATGACTGAGAAGCCGCGCATGCCGTCCGCTTCTCAAGTTTCATCAGTTATTGCCGATGTTTCAGGTTGACGAGCTCCGGGAATGGTTCATACCATTCCATCAACACCTATCGGTAATTGCCATGAATACAGTCCGTCGTACGTCTCGCTTCGTTTTGTTCGCCCTGATGGCCGGTCTGGCCGCCTGCGCCACCCCGGCCTCGCAGAAAGCCGCGATGTCCGCGCCGATGCCGATGAAGGAGAGCGGCGCGGTGCCGTCGGGCGTCGGCTATGTCGGCTCCGGCGACGAGACGGCCAGCGGCGAAGAGGTGAGGGTGGTGGTCAAGGAGGTTAACCCCTTCCAGCCCATCATCGTCCGCGTGACCGGCTCCGGCGCCGCGCCCTACACCAACAGTCTGACGCCGTCTCAGCGCAAGCTGCTGGCGATGCGCGCCGCCCGGCTGGACGCCTTCCGCGCGATCGCGGAACAGGTGCAGGGCATGAAACTGGTCGGCAACAGCTCGGTGTCCAATATGATCGCCAACAGCGATAGCTTCCGCACTTATGTGGACGCCTATCTGCGCGGCGTCACCATCGTTTCCACCGTGATGAAGCCGGACGGCACCAGCGAGGCGGTGGCTGAGATCACGCTGGACCAGGAGTTCTACAAGCAATTCCGCCACTCCATGGAAAAGACCGGCAGCGTGATGCAGGCGTCCAAGGAAACCGGCACTGCCGGCGCGCTCTGTCCGGAAGGCAATTGCGGCGCCACCAAGATCGTGCCGGCTCCGGCGGCCGCGCCAACACCTGCCGTCATGACCGTTTCGCCAGCCCGCTACAGCAACAATTTCTACGTGACCCAGTAATGACGCGAATCGCTATCCATGCCGCCGCCCTTGCGGCGGCATTTGTTTTGTCGGGCCCGACGCAAGCGGAAATCCTGACCGCCGAGGGCGTGGCGCCGCTGGACAACGGGCCGGTCGCCGCACGCGAGATGGCGATGCAGGACGCGTTGAAGCTGCTCTCCATCCGGCAGGGCGCGCGCATCGAGTCGACGCAGCTGGTCGATGCCGGCCGGCAGGGCGAATCCAGCACGCTGAGGGCCTTGTCTCCAGTGCAAGGCGCGGTGCGGGTCGTCAACGAGTACGCGCAGGGCAAGCTGTACCACGTCAAGGTTGAGGTGGATACCGGCTCGGCCAAGGCCGCTCAGGCGCCCGCGCCGGAACGGCGCGGAGACCCAGCCTGCCAGATGCCGGTGGGCCGGTCGCTGAAGCGCAAGCTGGTGACCACGTATTTCGATGTCGCGCATCCGGCCGACGCGTCCGATATGCCTGATCTGGCCACCGCGCTGCCGACTGAGTTGGCGCGCAGGCTGGCGCACAACAGCATGCTGGTGGTGAAGGACGCCAATACCGTCTCGGTGCTGGCCGACAGCCGCGTTGCCGAACCGGATGCCGGCTGGCAGGTCGCCAGCCAGCTGGGGCAGCGGGAGAACGTCCAATTCGTGGTGGCGGGCCGGGTGCTGTCCACATCGGTGATGGACAAGGGCGTGCGCAGGTCTTTGTTCGAATCCAACAATACCAGCCAGCAGGGGGTGTTCTACAACGGCCCCTTTGCCGGCATGTTCGGCGCGGGGGTCAAGTATGTGCCCACGCAGCGGCAGTTCGATCTGGAATTCTGGATATACGACGGGCTGACCGGCTCGCTGATCGCCAAGGACAGGGTCAGCGGCATCGTGAGCTCGAAAGGGCCGGTGATTCCGACCATGCCGCAGCCCTTCGCCTCCGTCGCGTTCTGGCAGAGCGACTACGGCAGGCAGGTGGATAGATGGCTGGATAATGTGTCGGACCGCATCGAAAGCGTGATTTCCTGCATCCCGTTCTCCGCCCGGGTGGTGCGGCTGGAGGGCAAAAGTGTCTACATCAACGCCGGCCTGTTGGACGGCATGGCGGTGGGAGACAAGCTGTTGTTGTACAAGCGCTCGAGCGGGCAGCCGCTGCGCGACCTGATCTCCGGACGGGAGCTGGGCATGCCGGAAAGCCTGAACGGCGATGTGACGCTGACCCAGGTCCAGCCCAATTTCTCGATAGGCGTGACGCAAGGCCGCGCCCGCGTGGCGGAGGGGGATTACGTCCGCTTCGGAACGGCGCGCTGACGGTGGTTTTTTCTGCCGGAAGTTCCGCCGTTTTCAATTTATTTTTGTATTGATAAGTATTATCAACTGATGTTACGGTGCTCCCCGCACTTCGCTTTTCGTCTCAATCGAACAGGGGATACACCTTGAAACAGCAACTGATGTTGGCCGCCGCGCTGGCGGCCGTGGCCGGCCCCGCGCTGGCCGAGGAAGTGGTGGTTTACAGCGCCCGCGGCGAGCAACTGCTCAAGCCCATCGCCGAGGCCTATAAGAAGGAGACCGGCGTCAACGTCAAGCTGGTGTCCGACAAGGAAGGCCCGCTGATGGAGCGCCTGCGCGCCGAGGGCCGCAACAGCCCCGCCGACCTGCTGCTGACGGTGGATGCCGGCAATCTGTGGCAGGCCGAGCGCATGGGGCTGCTGAAGGCGGTCAATTCGCCGGTGTTGGACGCCAACATTCCGGCCCACCTGCGAGACCCGGCCAAGCAGTGGTACGGCCTGTCCATCCGCGCTCGCACCATCTTCTACAACACCCAGCAGGTGAGGCCGTCCCAGCTGTCCAGCTATGCCGATCTGGCCGATCCCAAGTGGAAGGGCAAGCTCTGCCTGCGCACCTCCAAGAAGGTGTACAACCAGTCGCTGGTGGGCATGATGCTGGCCGAGATGGGCCCGGCCAAGACCGAGCAGGTGGTCAAGGGCTGGGTGGGCAATCTGGCCGCCGCGCCGTTCCCCGACGACACCAAGATGCTGGAGGCCATCGCCGCCGGCCAGTGCGAGGTGGGCATCGCAAACACCTACTACTACGGCCGGATGATGGAGAAGTCGCCGAAGCTGCCGGTAGGCATCTTCTGGGCCGACCAGGCTGGCAAGGGCGCCCACGTCAATATCTCCGGCGCCGGCGTCACCCGCCATGCCCGGAACGAGAAGGGCGCGGTGAAGTTCCTGGAGTGGCTGAGCTCGGAGAAGGCGCAGAACATGTTCGCCGACGTCAATATGGAATTCCCGGTCAATCCCAAGGTGAAGCCCGACGCCCGCGTGGCGGCCTGGGGCGATTTCAAGCACAACTACATCAACGTCTCCAATGCCGGCGCCCGGCAAGCCGAGGCGGTCAAGCTGATGGACCGCGCCGGCTACAAGTAAGCCGCCGCGATTTGTGTTGAACCGGGCTCGCCGTCTGCCGATGGCGGGCCCGCCGCCGTTGGATCGCATCGCATGCCTTTTACCGTTTCGCGCTGGCGCGCGTCGGCCGCCGCCGCCAGCCTGCTCACTTTGATACCGCTGGCGGTGATCGCCCTGGGCCTGTTGGAGCCGGACGCCGAAGTATGGCGCCATCTGGCGGAGCACACGCTGCCGGAGCTGCTGCGCAACACCTCCGTTCTGCTGCTGGGCGTCGGCGCCGGGGTGCTGTTGCTGGGCGTGCCGCTGGCCTGGCTGACCGCGGTGCATGACTTTCCCGGGCGGCGGTTTTTCTCCTGGGCGCTGATGCTGCCGCTGGCGATGCCGGCCTACGTGATGGCGTTTTCCCAGTTAGGCCTGTTCGATTTCACTGGGCCGTTCCAGACCTGGCTGCGCGAGGCTTTCGGCAGCTCTTCCTGGGTGCCCGACATCCGGTCGACGCCTGGCGTGGTGTTGGTGTTGTCGCTGGCTTTCTATCCCTATGTCTACCTGCTGGCGCGCAACGCGTTCGCCGGCATGGGCCGGCGCGCGCTGGAGGTCGGGCAATCGCTGGGCCTGTCGCCGCTGGCCGGCTTCTTCAAGGTGGCGCTGCCGATGGCCCGGCCCTGGATCGCCGGCGGCGTGGGCCTGGCGCTGATGGAGACGCTGGCCGATTTCGGCACCGTCGCCATCTTCAATTTCGATGCTTTCACCTCGGCCATCTACAAGGCCTGGTTCAGCCTGTTCTCGCTGCCCGCCGCCAAGCAACTGGCGTCGCTGCTGGTGTTGCTGGTGTTCGTCCTGCTATGGCTGGAGCAGCGCGCCAGGGGCCAGCGCGGCTATGTCCAGGCGGGCAGGGCGGCGCCGCTGCCGCGCACCCGCCTGGCCGGCACGCGCGGCTGGCTGGCCTGCGTCTTCTGCGCGCTGGTCTTGCTGCTGGCCTTCGTCTTGCCTTTCGGCCAGATCCTGGTCTGGGCGGCTGGGCATCTGGCCAGTGATCTGGACGCCGACCTGCTCGACAGTTTGAAGAGTTCGCTGTCGCTGGCGGCGATGGCGGCGCTCTTGGTGCCGGCCATCGCGTTGTGCCTGGTTTTCGCCGGCCGGCGCGATCCGGGCAGCCGGCCGTGGATCAGGCTTGCGACGCTGGGCTACGCAGTGCCGGGCACCGTGTTGGCGGTGGGGGTATTCGCGCCGGTGGCGGCGCTGGATAATCTGTTGCTCGAGCATTTCAGCCGCTGGCTGCCGGAAGGCGCGTCCGCCGTGTTCAAGGGCACATTGCTGGTCTTGATGCTGGCCTACGCGTCGCGCTTCCTGGCCGTGGCCCACTCCGCTCTGGACGCGGCGATGCAGCGCGTCAGCCGCAGCCAGGAAGAGGCGGCGAACAGCCTGGGCGTATATGGCGGACGGCTGTTGCTCCGTCTGCACCTGCCGCTGCTCAAGGGAGGCCTCTTCACCGCGATGCTGATGGTGTTCGTCGACGCGATGAAGGAGATGCCGATCACGCTGATGACCCGGCCCTTCGGCTGGGACACGCTGGCGGTGCGCATTTTCAACCTGACCAGCGAGGGCGAATGGCAGCGCGCGGCCTTGCCCTCGGTGGCCATCGTGCTGGCCGGCCTGCTGCCGGTCTTGCTGCTGTCGCGGCAGAAGCCTGGAGTGTGAGATGGACAAGACGCTTGAATTCGACGCGGTAAGCCTGGCTTTTTCCGGCCGGCCGGTACTGGACGGCATGAGTTTCTCGCTGGAGGCGGGCGAAATCGCCTGCCTGCTGGGCGGCTCCGGCTGCGGCAAGACCACCGCGCTGCGCTGCATCGCGGGATTCGAGGCGCCGTCGGCCGGTCTCATCCGGCTGGAAGGCGAGACGGTGTTCGGCGTGGGCGTGAATATGCCCGCCCATCGCCGCCGGGTCGGCATGGTGTTTCAAGACCATGCGTTGTTCCCGCATTTGACCGCCGCCGGCAACGTGGCTTTCGGCCTGTCCGAGCTGCCCCGCGCCGAGCGCAACGCCAGGGTGGCGGAGGCGCTGAGCTTGGTGGGGCTGGAGGGCGAAGCCGCGCGCTACCCGCACCAGTTGTCCGGCGGCCAGCAGCAGCGGGTGGCGCTGGCTCGCGCGCTGGCGCCCAGACCCAGGCTATTGCTGCTGGATGAGCCATTTTCCAATCTGGACGCCGAGCTGCGGGAACGGCTGGCGCGTGAGGTGCGCGCCATTCTGAAATCCCAGGGCATCGCCGCCTTGATGGTCACCCACGATCAGCACGAGGCCTTCGCCATCGCCGACCAAGTGGGCGTGCTGCACCAAGGGCGGCTGCAGCAGTGGGATGCGCCGGACGGGCTTTACCATCGGCCCGCCAATCGCTACGTGGCCGGTTTCATCGGCCAGGGCGCGTTTCTGCCGGGCAGAGTGAGCGGCCGCGCGGTGTGGCTGGAGACCGGCGAGCTGAGATGCGACCAGGGCTTGCCCTTCGACGATGGCGTCGAGGTGGACGTGCTGCTGAGGCCGGACGCGGTGCTGCCGGAGCCGGGCAGCCCGCTGCGAGCGAGAGTGGTGGACAGGGTGCTGCGCGGCACGGTCAGCCATTACGCGCTGGAGCTGCTGTCCGGCCGGCGGCTGCTGGCCGAGCTGGGCCATGAGCGGCCGCTGGCGGTCGGCGAGATGGTAGGCATCCGGCTGCAGCCGCAGCCGCTGCTGGCGTTTCCCCGAGAATAAGGCTCAGGCGAAAGCCTGGCAGACGTCTACCCACTGGCCGGCGGTGATGTCGCCCAGACGGCCGGGGCTGATCCGCACCGCGCTGTGCACCGCCCCGGCCGCCGGCAGCACCTCGTCGAAAGCCTGGATCGACACGTCGAGATAGATGGGCAGCTCTCGGGCCAGGCCGAAGGGGCAGACGCCGCCGACCGGGTGGCCGGTGATGGCCTCCACCTCCTCCGGCGGCAGCATCTTGCCCTTGCCGAAGGCATCCTTGAACTTGCGGTTGTCGATGCGGGCGTCGCCGCGCGCGACCAGGATCACCTCGCGGCCGTCGCTGAGGCGGAAGGCCAGCGTCTTGGCGATGCGGCCGGGTTCGACGCCATGGGCGGCGGCGGCCTCGGCCACGGTGGCGGTGCTGACGTCCAGCTCGATGATGGCGATGTCCGCTTGGCGGGCGGCGAAGAAGGCTTTGACCGATTCCAGGCTCATAGGCGGTTCTCGTCGGAAAGATGGGTGCGGGTCCATTATTCCCGATGAGAACCAAAGACGCCAGGCTCTCAGGTCTGGTGGACGATGGCAGCCAGCTTGTCGGCGATGTCTTGCGAGGTGGCGGCTTGTTCTTCGGCGGCGTTGGCGATCTGCACCACGAAATCACGCATATTGTTGATCTCGTTGACGATGGTTGTCAGCGCCTGCTCGGCGCGCAGGAAGTCGCTTTCGGTGGCGTCCACTTGCTGGCGGCCGCGCTCGATGGCTTCCACGTTCTGCTTCACCTCGTTCTGGATGTCGCGGATCATGTCGCCGATTTCCTGGGTGGCCTTGGTGGTGCGCTCGGCCAGCTTGCGCACCTCGTCGGCCACCACGGCGAAGCCGCGGCCCATTTCGCCGGCCCGCGCCGCTTCGATGGCGGCGTTCAGCGCCAGCAGATTGGTTTGGTCGGCGATGTCTTTGATCACGCCTATGATCTGGCCGATGGTGACCGAGCGCTGGCCCAGCGATTCAAGGCTGTCGGCGGTGTCGCGCACCATGCCGCCGACGTTTTTCATGCTGCCGCTGGTTTCGTTGACGATGACGGCGCCTTTGCGGCCTTCGTCCAGCATCAATTCAGCGGATTCCGATGCCGATGTGGTTTGCACGGCTACGTTCTGGATCGTGGCGCTCATCGCCTGCATGTTTTCCGACAGCTCGTTGACGCGGGCCTCCAGAAACTCGCGCCGCTGATTGCCCTGTTCCTGCAGTTTCTGGGCGCGGATTTCGGAGGACACATCCTGGAAACTGGCCATGAAGCACAGCAACTGGTTTGGGTTTGCCGAATCCCAGATTGGAAATACCTTGGTTTCGAACATCACCTCGCCGACGGGAATCATCGCGATATGCTGATCGATTTTGCGGCCGGCCAGGTCGGCCAAAATGCGGCGGTTGTGTTCCGGATCCCGGTGGAACTGGTGGATGCTGTGGCCGTGGGCGTGGTTGACGTCGACGCCGGGGCGGAACTTCTGGTTCATCATGTCGCGATGCTTGCCAAAGGCTTCGCGCGCGGTCTTGTTCATGTAGAAAATCACGTTGTCGCGGCTGGTGTCGCACAGCATGATCAGATTGTCCGCATGGTCCAGCACGCTTTCCAGCTGGCGCACTCGGCGCGCCGCGTCTTCGGCCTTGTCTGCCGTCTTTGTGAAGCCAAACATCCCAGTCTCCCGCCTACGTGTTTTTACTGAATTTGTTATTTTGGGTTTGGTTGACGCGGCAGGTAAAAGCAAGCTTTTTCTGGGTTTTGGTCAAGTTGTATGCATTGATTTTAAAGAAAAATTTATTCATTCAGCGGTAGTTGCAAGGTCTCCTTGACCTCTTCCATCACCACGTAGCTCTTCGATTCTTTCGCCGACGGCAACTGCAGCAGGATGTCGCCCAGCAGCTTGCGGTACATCGACATGTCAGGGATGCGCGCCTTGATCAGGTAGTCGAAATCGCCGGACACCAGGTGGCACTCCAGGATTTCCGGAATGCTCATGATTTCGCGGCGGAATGCGTCGAAGATGTTGCCGGACTTGGCCTCCAGCTTGATTTCGACGAACACCAGCAGCGAGCCGCCCAGCGCGTGGGGGTTAAGGCGGGCGTAATAGCCTTCGATGATGCCGTCGCGCTCCATGCGCCGCACCCGCTCGGTGCAGGGGGTGGTGGACAGGCCTACTTTTTCGGCCAGCTCGGTCATGGCGATGCGGCCGTTTTTCTGCAGGATGCGCAGGATTTTGCGGTCCATCTTGTCCAGGGCTTTGGCGGCGGCGGTAAGTGGCTTCATGTTTTCACTGTTTACATGAGAAAGATTTGAGAAAGATCATTTGATTCTTATCAATTTCAGTGAAAAAAACCAGATGTCAATGCATATACTAGCGGAATTCACTATCTGGTAGTGGCAAGACTACAAACGGAGAAAGACAATGAAGGTAATCGTGCTGGGCGGCGGCGTTTTGGGCGTATCCACCGCGTGGTATCTGGCCAAGGCGGGCTGCCAGGTGACGGTGCTGGAACGCCAGGATGGCGTGGCGCTGGAAACCAGTTTCGGCAACGCCGGCCAGATTTCCCCCGGTTACTCTGCGCCGTGGGCTGCGCCCGGCATTCCGTTGAAAGGCCTGAAGTGGATGTTCCAGCGGCATGCGCCGCTGGCCATCAGCCCGGACGGCAGCCTGTACCAGTTGCAGTGGATCGCCAAGATGCTGGCCAACTGCAATGAAAAAGCCTACGCGGTCAACAAGGGCCGCATGATGCGCCTGGCCGAGTACAGCCGCGACAAGATCAAGGAACTGCGCGCCGAAACCGGCCTGCAGTACGAAGGCCGCCAGGGCGGCACGCTGCAGCTGTTGCGCAGCCAGGCCCAGGTTGAGGGCATGGCCAAGGACATCGCCGTGCTGCGCGAGTGCGGCGTGGACTTCAATGTGCTGGACCCGGACGGCTGCGTCCGCGTCGAGCCGGCGCTGGCGGCGGTCAAGCACAAGCTGGCCGGCGGCCTGCAGCTGCCCAATGACGAAACCGGCGATTGCAACCTGTTCACCAGCCGCCTGGCGGAACTGGCGCGCGCCAAGGGCGTGGAGTTCCGCTTCGGCGTGACTGTGGACGGCATCGAGAACGACGGCAAGCGCATCACCGGCGTGCGCGTCGGCGACGAACTGCTGCGCGCCGACCATTACGTGGTGGCGATGGGCAGCTACTCCCGCGACATGGTGAAGGAGCTGGGCATCGACATCCCGGTCTACCCGGTGAAGGGCTACTCGCTGACGGTGCCGATCACCAATCCGTCCGGCGCGCCGACCTCCACCATCCTGGACGAAACCTACAAGGTGGCGATCACCCGCTTCGACGACCGCATCCGCGTCGGCGGCATGGCTGAGCTGTCCGGCTACAACCTGGAACTGAACCCGCGCCGCCGCGAAACGCTGGAGATGGTGGTGGGCGATCTGTACCCGAACGGCGGCGACATCAAGGCGGCCAGCTTCTGGACCGGCTTGCGTCCGATGACGCCGGACGGCACGCCCATCGTCGGCGGCACCCGTTTCGCCAACCTGTCGCTGAACACCGGCCACGGCACGCTGGGCTGGACCATGTGCGCCGGCTCCGGCAAGGTGCTGGCCGACCTGATCACCGGCGCAAAGCCGGAAATCAGCGTCGACGGCCTGTCGATGCAGCGCTACGCCAAGCAGGGCGAGACCCTGGTGGTGCCGGTGATCCGTCCCGCGGTGCAAGGGGCCTGATCCGATGCGTCCGTTGATTGCGACGATACGGCTGGACCATCTGCGCCACAATTATCTGTTGGCGCGCGCCGCCCACGGCGGCAAGACGCTGGCGGTGCTGAAGGCCAATGGCTACGGCCACAACGCGGTGCGTTGCGCGCAGGCGCTGGCCGATATCGCCGACGGCTTCGCCGTCGCCTGTCTGGAAGAGGCGCTGCAGCTGCGCGCCGCCGGCGTGGCCGCGCCCATCCTGCTGCTGGAGGGGGTATTCGAAGCGGCCGAGCTGGCCGAGGTCGAGCGCCATCGCTTGTGGCTGGTGGTGCAGAGCGAGAGCCAGCTGCGCATGCTGGAGGAAGCCAATCCGGCCGAGCCGTTCCGCGTCTGGCTGATGCTGGACAGCGGCATGCACCGCGAAGGCTTTTTGCCGCAGCATTACCGCGCCGCTTGGCAGCGGCTGCGGGACAGCGGCAAAGCGGAGAGCATCGTCAAGATGACCCATTTCGCCCGCGCCGACGAGCCGGGGGTGCCGATGACCCAGGCGCAGATAGAAACTTTCGACGCCGCTACTGCCGATTTGCCGGGGGAGGAGAGCATGGCCAATTCCGCCGGCCTGCTGTGTCATCCGCGCGCGCGCCGCGACTGGGGCCGCGCCGGCATCGTGCTATACGGCGCCAGTCCCTTGCCGGCGGGCTATCCGCAGGGCGATGAATTGAAGCCGGTGATGCGTTTGAGCAGCCGGATCTTCGGCGTGCGCGAACTGGCCGCCGGCGAACCTATCGGTTACGGCAACAATTTCGTCACGGATCGCCCGACCCGGGTGGGACTGATCGCCTGCGGCTACGCTGATGGTTATCCGCGGCTGGCGTCCAGCGGCAGTCCGGTGGCGGTGGACGGCCGCCGTTCGCGCATCATCGGCCGGGTGTCGATGGACATGATCACCGTGGATCTGAGCGATCTGCCCGAGGCCGGCATCGGCAGCGAGGTGGAATTGTGGGGCGACGCGGTATCGGTCAACGAGGTTGCCGCCGCCGCCGGCAGCATTTCCTATGAATTGCTGTGCAATATCAAGCGCGCCCACTTTGCATTCGTATAAGTTTTTTCTGATTTTCTGAAAGGTATTTCAGAATCAAACGACTAAGGGACAAGCCCGGCCATTGGCCGGGTTTTTTATTTATATTGCATCTTGTGTTGCGTCAACGCCGCAAGGCTGGCATCAAGCTTGGGTAATTTTGTCATTATTTGATAGTTATTCTCATTAGCCTGGACGTGCAATGGGATTTCTGTTTTCCTTTGTTAAAAATAGTTAAGAATCTAGTGATGATTAAATACAAAAAACTATCTTCGGCCAGATTGTGGCGGATGGCGGGGATGGTCTGCTGGGGCGTGGCGGCGCAAGCCGCGGAAGTGCCCGGCATGTCCGGCAGCATGCATCAGCAGATGGAAAACGATTCGCGGCGCTTGTTGCAGGACAACAGCCGCCGCTTCGACGCCATTATCCAGCAGCAGCGCCTGCGGCAGATGCTGCCGGACAGCAACACCATGCATCGGCCGGAAGCGGAGGACATGAGCGAGCTGGATTGCCTGCGCGTCAAGGGCGTGCGTCTGGCCGGCATCAAGCTGCTGAGCCGCAAGGAAGTGGCTTCGCTGGGCGAGCTGGCGGGCGACTGCCTGAGCAATGAAGAGCTGAACCGCTACAGCCGCGCCTTGACCCAGCTTTATCTGAAGAAGGGCTATATCGCCGCGCGGGTGGCGGCCGAAGGGCCGGACGAACAGGGTGTGCTGACCTTGCGCGTGCATGAGGGCCGGGTGGAAAAAATCGTCAGCGCCGACCGGCGCAGCAACCCGGCCACCTTGTTTCCCGGGGTGATTGGACGGCCGCTGAACATCCATGACGCCGACCAGGGCCTGGACCAGGCCAACCGGCTACCGTCCAGCAAGGCGACGCTGGACATTTTGCCTGGCGAAACGGTAGGCGGCTCCATCCTGAGCCTGCGCAACAATATGGATGCGCCCTGGCGGCTGAACTTCAACGCCGACAACACCGGCCGCGACAGCACCGGCCGGGTGCAGGCCGGGGTGGGGCTGTCCTGGGACAGCCCGCTGGGCTTGTCTGATTTCGTCAGCGTGTCGGCGCAGCGCACCAGCAACGACAACGCGGTGCGGCACAGCCGCAGCGAGTCGCTGTTTTATTCCTTGCCCTACGGCTATTGGACTTTCAGCGCCTTCGCCAGCCGCGCCGATTATCTGAACACACAGCAGTTTCCTAATGGCGTGGCGCAGTTGTCCGGCAGTACCGCTCAGAGCGGCCTGCGTACGGACTGGGTAATGAGCCGCGGCCAGGACCAGACCACCTCACTGATGGCCCAGCTAACCCATAAGCGGGTGCGCAATTATTTTCTCGACAGTGAACTCGGCGTCAGCAGCCCGACGCTGAGCGTGGCCGAGCTGGGCTTGTCGCGTCTGCAGCTGCTTAGCGGCGGGGTGTTGATCGCCGATGCCGGCGTGCAGCGCGGCACCCGTTGGCTGGGCGCCAGCGCGCCGGACCCGCGTTCGCCGGACGGCCCGAATCCGCAGTTCACCAAGTGGAAGGCGTCGCTGAACTGGTTCCAAAGCCTGGCCTTTCCCGGCGGGCCGTACCAGCTCAACAGCGCGCTGGTCGGCCAGACCAGCCGCGACTACCTGCCCGGCGTCGAGCAGATGGACGTGTCCGACGCCAGCGCGGTGCGCGGCTTTCGCCGCAACACGTTGGCAGGCGAAACCGCCTGGTCCTGGCGCAACACGCTGTCGCGCCGCTTCGAGATGGCAGGCGTTGGCATGACGCCGAGGCTGGGATTGGATGGCGGCCGGGTATTGCCGAACGGCTCGGTCCAACAGTGGCAAAGCATTGCCGGCGCCAGCCTGGGCCTGGCGTTCAGCTATCGCAAGGCCAGCCTGGATCTGGAATACAGCCGACCTTTGCACAAGCCCGCCGGCTGGCAGCCGGAAGGCCATCAGTTGTTCGCCAGGCTGGCGTTGTCCTGGTGATGCCTTTGGCATCTGTTTTTAAAAGTATAAATATTCTGAAAGAAATTAGCTGCGTACGCGACTAAGCGGTATTGGCAGTTTTTCATTTGAATTGATTTAAAAAGAGACGTAGATTAGAAATCAAACGTATGTTTTAGTGCGGGTAAGAACGGCAGGCAGGCCGGCGATGCTCGCGCGACATGGGTTGGATGAAGCGGCCTGAGGCCGGATCTGCTTGTTCTTTGGATGAACGGGACTCAAATCATGAAGAAAAAAATAAATTTCGGATTATCGGCAACGGGGAAAGTGGCCGCGACGCTGACCCTGGCGTTTTGCGTGGCGGAAGCCACGCTGGCAGCCGGCATCGTAGCCGGCGGCAACGGCGCGCAGCCTCAGGTGAGCAATGCCGCCAACGGCGCGGCGGTGGTCAATATCGTGGCGCCCAGCGCCGCGGGCCTGTCGCATAACCAGTACCAGGATTTCAACGTCGGCAAGCCGGGCGCGGTGTTCAACAACTCCGCCACCGGAGGCCAATCGCAGCTGGCCGGCCAATTGGGCGCCAACGCCTTGCTGGGCGGGCGCGAAGCCAGCGTGATCCTGAATGAAGTGATCAGCCGCAATCCGTCTCTGCTGCTGGGCAAGCAGGAAGTGTTCGGCAAAGCCGCTGATTATGTGCTGGCCAATCCCAACGGCATCACTTGCAGCGGCTGCGGCTTCATCAATACTCCGCGCGCGTCGCTGCTGGTGGGCAATGCCAATATCGAAAACGGCGCCATCGCTTCCTTGCAGGCTGCGCGGAACGGCAACGCGCTCACCGTCAACGGCTCCGGCCTGAGCGGCGTCAACGTGCTGGACCTGATCGCGCCGCGCATCGATGTGCGCGGCAATGTCGCCGCGCGCGACCGGATCAATGCCCGCGCCGGTTTCAATCTGGTGGATTATCAGGGCGACGACGCCAAGATCATCCGCAGCGACAAGGCGCCTGAGGGCGTGGGTTCGCTGGACAGCGTGTTCTTGGGCGCGATGCAGGCCGGCCGCATCAATATCATCAGCACCGCCGACGGCGCGGGCGTGAACGTGGGCGGCAGCCTGAACGGCACGCAGGAAGTGTCGGTCGAGGCCAATCAGGGCAAGCTGGCGCTGGAAGGCGCGCAGATTCGCGCCAGCGAAGGCAAGGTGGCTTTGGCCGCGAGGCAGATCGACAGCCGCGGCCGGGTGGAGACTTCGACCACCCAGGACAGCAGCCATGACGAGAGCTGGTTCATCTGGAAAACCGGCGAAACCAATACCGCCAGCAACAGCAGTGACACCCGCATCAAGCGCAGCGCCATCAGCGCGCGCGACGATGTGGCGCTCAGCGCCGGCGACGCCGCCACGCTGGCGGCCACCGACATCAGCGGCCGCAATGTGGCGCTCAGCGGCAAGGATGTGACGCTGGACAGCCAACTGGCGGAAAGTACATCGAGCAGCAGCAATCACGCCTGGAAAAACTCCTGGGCGTACAACCGCGACCAGAACGACACCACTCAGCGCCAGGAAGGCGTGCGCATCCGCGCAGACCAGGATGCCACGCTGACCGCGGCGGCATCGGCGGCGGACAATCAAGCCGCCGACGGCGCGCAGCCGCGCGGCCAGATCGCCATCCGCGGCGGCAGCGTCACCGCCGGCCAGGATATCCGCCTGCAGGCCGACGGCGGCGTGAAGCTGAGCGGCGTGACGGAGACCGACACCCACCGCGACCAAGGCAACCGCAAGAATGACGGCGCCAGCCTGGAAACCGGCTCCTGGGACAATACTTCCAGCGAGCAGCGCCTGGCGCAAAGCCAGCTACGCGCCGGCCGCGATCTGAACATCCGCGCCAGCGGCGACATCGACGCCAAGGCGGCCAAGCTGGCCGCAGGCCGCGACGCTGGTCTGGAAGCGGGCGGGGCGCTTAGCCTGGGCGTGCAGCAAACCGTGAGCCTGAACAACCAGCGCAACGACCAGGTGTACTGGGGCGGCATCGGCGGCGGAGGCAACCGCGACAACGGCAAGACCGATACCGTCAACACAGGCAGCGATCTGACCGCCGGCGGCAAGCTGACGCTGCAGGGCGACAGCGTGGCGATCGCCGGCAGCCGCGCCCGCGGCGAGCAGGACGCGGTGGCGATCAGCCGCAACGGCGATGTCAGCATCGACAGCGTGGTCAACCAGTCGCAAACCCGCACCGACCAGCGCAGCGGCACCGCCTTCAACATCACCAAGAGCAGCAGCAAGGGCAACGCCAGCCAGCAGCAGGCGGTCAACGCCGAGCTGAAGTCGGACACCAATCTGACCATCCAGTCCGCCAAGGACGTGGCGATCAGCGGCAGCCAGGTGCGCGCCGGCGGCGAGCTGAACGTTTCCGCGAACGGCGACATCAAGGTGGCGGCGTCGCAAACCCGCGACACTGTGCAGAGCAAGGATACCGAGCTGGCGCTGCGCGGCGTCGGCGAAATCACCGGCGACAAGCAGTACCGCGGCGGCGTGCGCATCGAGCACACCAGCAGCAGCGTGGACCGCGATGCGACCCAGAACCAGGCGGCGACGCTGTCCGGCGGCAAAGTGGCGCTCAACGCCCAGGGCGACCTGGCGGTGACCGGCTCCACGCTGAACGCCGGCGCCGGCGGCGCGGCCCTGAGCGGCCAGAGCGTCAGCCTGAACGCGGCGCAGGACACGGTGAAGGAAAGCAAGAGCAGCAGCGTCACCGGCGGTGGCATTTACATCGACGCCGGCCTGGACAAGACCGGCCTGGCGCTGGGCGTGGACCAGAAGAACAGCAGCAGCCGCTCCGAGAGCAGCACGGCCCAGGCCAGCGCCATCAATTCCAAGGGCGGCGTCAGCATCGTCGCCGGCAATGGCGACGGCGACATCCGCAACCAGGGCACCCAGGTCAAGGCTGATGGCGACATCAAGCTGGCCGGCGGCCGCATCGACAACCAGGCGGCCAACAGCACGCAGAAAACCACCACCGACAGCAGCCATTGGGGCGTGGAGGTGGGCGTCAGCGCCGATTACAGCGGCGTGACCCGTCCGCTGGTGGCGGCTGGCGAAAAAGTCGTCAAGGGCGATGTGGCCGGCGCCGCAGGCGCGGCCGGCAATCTGGGCGCGGCCAATCTGGGCGTGGATGTCGGCGTCAAGGCCGGCGTTGGCACCGAAACCAGCCAGTCCAGCACCGCCCAGGCCAGCAGCCTGAACGGCGGCAACGTCAAGGTGGACGCCAAGGCAGGCCTGAGCGACCAGGGTACCCAGTATCAGGCCGCTAATACGGTGGAGATCAAGGCGGACAGCCACCAGTTCACCGCCGCGGCCAATACCCAAAGCCAGAGCGGCAGCAAGACCGAGGCCGATGTCGGCGTGCGCGTCTACACCACCACCGGCGAAGACGTGAACGTCAAGGCGGCCGGCAGCGGCAGCACGGTGACCAGCGCGTCCTCCAGCTCCACCGCGGTGACCGGCGGCATCCGCGCCGGCAACGGCGTCAAAGTGGACGTGGACAACAACGCCGCTTACCAGGGCGTGGCCATCGCCGGCGGCAAGGGCGCGGCCAGCGTCAACGCCGGCGGCGACCTGAGCTTCAGCCAGGCCAACAACACCCGCAGCAGCGAGCAGCGCACGGTGGGCGGCAAGGCCAACCTGGCCATCACTACCAGCCCGATCGAAGGCGGCGGCAAGAATGTCGGCGGCAGCGGCGGTGTGGCGGTGAGCGTGGACAAGCAGCAATCCAACTCCAGCGCCGCCGTGGTCGGCGGCGTGGACGCCGATGTCGGCGTGGCATTGACGGCCGGCGGCAAGCTGGCCCTGCAGGGCGACAAGATCGCCAGCCGCGGCGACGTGGCGCTGAAGGGCGACAAGGTGGAGTTCAAGGCCGCCGAATCCAGCGCCGACAAGTCCGGCAGCCAGTGGGGCTTTGACGTCAAGGCTGGCGGCAGCCAGAGCAATGGCCAGGAGAAGGCGGGCCAGGGCTTCAATGTGGGCGCCGGCGGCAATTACGCCAGCACCGACGAGTCCAGCCGCAGCCAGGCCGGCGGCAGCGTGGCCAGCGGCGGCAAAGCCAGCATCGAGGCCGGCAGCGGCGGCATCCGCCTGAGCGGCACCCAGGTGCAGGGCGACACCGTCAAGCTGGATAGCCAGGGCGATGTCCGCCTGGAGTCGGCGCAGTCCAGCAGCCAGCGCAACAACTGGGGCGTGGCCGGCAATATCGGCGGCGGCAACAAGGCCAGCAGCGACAAGGAAAACGGCCAGATCAAGCCGGACAGCACCAAGAACGTGCATGACGTGAGCGCGGGCTTGAGCGTCAAGGTGGATCAGCAGGACAAGCTGAGCAACGCCAATGCTTCTGTCACCGCCAAGCAGCAGGTTGAGCTGAACGCCGAAGGCAACGCCACTCTGGCCGGCGCCAACGTCAGCGGTAAGGCCGTCACTGGCCAGGTGGGCGGCAAGCTGGCGCTGGAAAGTCGTCAGGACCGCGACAACAGCGTGAAGGTGGATGTGGCGTTGGGCGTCAACAGCTCCAACGGCAAAGAGGCCAGTCTGGTCGATCAGGCCGCCGACAAGGCCGGCCCGCTGAAGGACAAGGTGAAGGAGAAGGGCACCGAGCTGGTCAACGCCGCGTCTGACAAGGTGAAGGAGAAGTACGACAGCCTGGCCTTCAACAAGGGCCTGAAGGAAGACACCACCAATGCGGTGAGCTTCAACGCCAACAGCGAAACGGTCACCCTGCCCGAGCAGCCGACCTCCGGCCCGGCCAAGTCCGGCACGCTGGACACCCTGGCGCGCAAAGGCGGGAACACGCTGAAGGACAAGCTGCTGAACGCCCAGGACAAGGGCACCGAGCTGAAGGCCGATGTGGACGTCAGCGTCAAGCGCGACAACTCGGTCGGCGCCGTCACCGGCATCGCCGGCGCCGACGGCGTGACGCTGCAAGTGGGCGGCAAGACCCAGCTGACCGGCGCGACCATCTCGTCCGCCAACGGCAAGGTGGATCTGGGCGACTCCAAGGTGGAAACCGCCGACATCGCCACCGAACGCTACAACGGCGGCGGCGGAGTCAAGCTGAACAGCACGCCGTCCGGCATCCTGAAGCAAGCCGTCAGCGATGTGACCTCCGGCAAGGCGCCGCTGATCCGTGCCGAGCACGAGAATGTGCCGACCGTGGTGCAAGGCGGCATCCAGAGCAAGTAAGACGCTTGATCCAAGCGAAAACCCCCGTCAGGAATCTGGCGGGGGTTTTGTTTTGGAGTGGCTGTTAGAGCGGCTAGCAAACCCCTGATGCTGCGTTGCGCCGACTTGCCGTACTCAAGTACTGCCTGCGTCGGCGCGCCTTGTCTCAGCCGTGAAACTGGTTTTTGTTAGCCGCTCTTATTGCAGGGGTATGAACTCGGTCTCGCCCGGCACCATGGGGAAGCGTTGGGCGATCCAGTCCGCGCGGGCCTGAGCCAAGCGCTCGCGGCGGCTGGATACGAAGTTCCAGTCCAGATAGCGCGGGCTGGCCGGCGGCGTGCCGCCGAGCAGCATCACCCGGCTGTCGCGCCGCGCGATCAGCTCTCCGCCCTGGCCGTTTCGCAGCAGGCCCAATTCGTTGGCGTTCAGTACGGCGCCATCCACGTCCAGCTCGCCGGCGGCGACATAGGCGGCCAGCTCGTCCACGCCTTCGGGCAGCGCCAGCCTCGCGCCGGCCTGCATGACGGCGCTGGCGTAGAACACCGGCAGAGGATAGGCGACTGGCGCGCGGCGGCCCCAGCCTTCGCCCATCAGCAGGTTCAGCTCCACGCCGTCCTGCTCCCAGCGCGGCAAGTCCTCGGCTGGGTAGTGGGCGAAAGCCGGCTCGCACTCCTCCAGCTCGTCCGGCAGCGCTAGCCACAACTGCATGCCTTCCACCGCCGCGCCTTGCCGGCGGATATCGGCTGGCACCCGCTCGGAGTGGGTGATGCCGCTGCCGGCGGTCATCAGATTGACCGCGCCGGGCTCGATGCGCTGCACGGTGCCCAGGCTGTCGCGGTGCATCATTGCGCCGGAGAACAAGTAGGTGACGGTGGCCAGGCCGATGTGCGGATGCGGCCGCACATCGCCGGCGCTGCCTTCTGCGGCGAAATGGGCCGGGCCCATGTGGTCGAGAAACACGAAGGGACCGACGCGGCGCGCCTGGCGGGTGGGCAGCAGCCGGCGCACCGGAAAGCCGATGTCGCGGGTTTGGCTGGCTATGGTTTGCGTAAGCAGCGGCATGATGCCTCCTGGCAATGGCATGCGGGTCAGAAACGTCCGTCGCGGAAATCGCTGATGGCTTCTTCCACTTGTTCGCGCGTATTCATCACGAACGGCCCCCACTGGGCGATGGGCTCGCCCAGTGGTTTGCCGGCGATCAGCAGCAGGCGGCTGTCGGCCGCGGCGCGGATGGCGACGCTGTCGTTGCCGGCGCGGTTGTCCAGCACCGCCATCTGCCTGGCCTTGACGCCGCGCTGCTGCGCGCCGACGGCGACTTCGCCCTGGTAAACATAGAGGAAGGCATTGTGGCCGACCGGGATTTCCAGCGTTTCCTCACTGCCGGCGTCCAGATGCAGATCCAGGTAGAGCGGTTCGGTGGCTTCGCGCTCCATCGCGCCGGCCTGGCCCCGCCAGTGGCCGGCGATCAGGCGGGCCTCGCCTTGGGCTGGCGCAGACGGGATCTCGGCGGCGGGAATGTCCCGATACCAGGGCTCGCACAGCTTGCGTTCCGCCGGCAGGTTCAGCCATAGCTGGAAGCCGTGCATCAGGCCATCCTCCTGCTCCGGCAGCTCGGAATGGACGATGCCGCGCCCTGCGGTCATCCATTGCACGCCGCCAGGGCCGAGCAGGCCTTCGTTGCCGGCGTTGTCGCGGTGGCGCATGCGGCCGGCCAGCATGTAAGTGATGGTTTCGAAACCGCGGTGCGGGTGGCTGGGAAAGCCGGCGATGTAATCGTCGGGATTGTCGGAGCGGAATTCGTCCAGCATCAGGAAGGGGTCCAGCCGCCGCTGCAGGTCGGCGGTGAGCACCCGCAGCAGGCGCACGCCGGCGCCGTCCGATACCTCGCGGCCATTGATGATGTGTTCCACTTCGCGGCTGGTCTTGCTCATGTTTCTCTCCGGTCTGGATTCATGCCCTTTATTTTTGCAGTGAAAAATCAGATAAAAAAGCGCAAAATTCAGCGTATATATATCTAAAAATATGATCAATTATGAAAACGACGCTGGATCAATGGCAAGTGTTGCGGACCATCGTGGAGGAGGGCGGTTTCGCCCAGGCGGCGGAGAAGTTGCATCGCAGCCAGTCATCGGTCAGCTACGCGGTGGCCAGGCTGCAGGAGCAGCTGGAGGTCGCTTTGTTGCGGCAGGACGGGCGGCGGATGCGGCTGACCGGCGAGGGGGAGGTGCTGCTGCGCGAAGCCGCCGAGCTGCTGCGCCACGCCGACAGGCTGGAACGCCGCGCGGGAAGCCTGCGCCGGGGCTGGGAGCCGGAGCTCAAGGTGGCGTTGGACAGCTTGCTGCCGGCCGAGGTGATGCTGGCCGCATGCGGCGATTTCGCCGGCCATTGCCGGGAGACGCGGCTGCAGTTGCATGAGGTGGTGATGTCGGGCGCCGACGACGCCTTGTATCAGGGCGACGCCTCGTTGGCGGTGGCGGGGAGGGTGCCGCAGGGTTTCCTGGGGGACTGGCTGCTGGACGCGGAGTTCATCGCTTGCGCGGCGCCGGGCCACCGTTTGCACGCCTTGGGCGGCGAGCTGGACAGCGAAAGGCTGCGCGGCGAGGTGCAGGTGGTGTTGAGGGATTCCGGCATCCGCCAGCCGAGGGACGAGGGCTGGCTGGGCGCGCATCAGCGCTGGACGGTGTCGCAGCCGGAGACTGGCATCGCGATGGTGGAGGCTGGCCTGGCTTTCGGCTGGCTGGCGCGCCATCGCATCCGGCGTCAGCTGGCCGAAGGCAGCCTGAAGCCGCTGCCGCTGAAGAGCGGAGCTGTGCGCAAGGCCTCGCTGCACCTGGTGCTGGCGGAACCTTCGTCCGCCGGGCCCGCTTGCCTGTATCTGGCCGAAGCGCTGAGGAGGGCCGCCGCCGACTGGCGGAGCGGCTGCGCTCAGTGATTGGCCTGCTGGCCCTTCAGATAGCTTTCCAGCGCATGGCCGGCAGACAGGATGTGGAAGCGCAGGAATTCCGCCGCCTCGTCCGCCTTGCCTTGGCGGCATAGCTCCAGCAGCCGGGTGTGCTCTTCATGAGCGCGCTCCATGGTGCGGGTGAACAGGATCTGCATCCGGGTGTAGCGGTCGGTCTTGTTATGCAGCTGCTCGATCAGCGCCAGGGTGTTTGGCCGCTTGGCTGCGCGGTACAGCGCCAGGTGGAAGCGGGAGTTGATCTCGCCCCAGTGGCGCACGTCGTTGTTGTTGAGCGCCACTTCGAACTCGCGCAGCGTCTGCTGGGCGGCGTCGTGGTCGGCCGAGCTTTGACAGGGGATGGCGGCCTTCAGCAGCGAGCACTCCAGCATCGCCCGCACTTCCAGCAACTCCAGAATGTCCTCCAGCGACAGCTTGGAAACCAGCGCGCCCTTGTGATCGATGATCTGGATCAGCCCCTCGGCCTCCAGCTGCCGCAGCGCTTCCCGCACCGGCACCCGGCTGACGCCGTATTCATTGGACAGCGCCTCTTGGCGCAGTTGTTGGCCGTCGGCGAACTCGCCGGACAGAATGCGTCGGCGCAGGGATTCGGTGACGGCACTGGTAAGCGTCTGGCGCTTGATCGGCTGCAGGGTGGTCATGGTGGATGGGCTTATCTGTCAGTCAATCGGATACATGCAAATGTATTCGATTATACGGAGCTTCACTGTACTGGCAAGCGGCAAAACTGAACATTTTTGTCGCAATTCTATAATTGCGGAGGCGGGAAAAGATAAAGCCCGACGCGAGGTCGGGCTTTGCTGTTTCTGGGGTGGATGATGGGACTCGAACCCACGACAACCGGAATCACAATCCGGGACTCTACCAACTGAGCTATATCCACCACTGTTTGTTGCCGCCGCTTAAGCGACTGGCGCGCCCGACAGGAATCGAACCTGTAACCCCCAGCTTAGAAGGCTGGTGCTCTATCCGGTTGAGCTACGGGCGCTCTATCGGGCATTGTGTCTGGTCGGGGCGGCGGGATTCGAACTCGCGACCCCCTGATCCCAAATCAGGTGCGCTACCAGGCTGCGCTACGCCCCGAACAGAGACCGCAACTATACGGATGAGGCATGGGGCTGTCAACGGCTTTGTGCAAATATTTTCGGGGCTTTCCGG
Source organism: Chromobacterium piscinae (assembly GCF_021129175.1). Classification (GTDB taxonomy): domain Bacteria; phylum Pseudomonadota; class Gammaproteobacteria; order Burkholderiales; family Chromobacteriaceae; genus Chromobacterium; species Chromobacterium piscinae. The sequence continues at coordinate 29,861 of NZ_JAJOHV010000006.1, forward strand.
GGTGTTTTCGCCTTGGCGGAATGGCGTGTTTGTTTTTTCTTTATTTATCTTGATCTTAAGAAAAATAATCCGCCGAGCGCTCTTACTGCACTGCGCAATTAATGCGAGAATAGCGGCCGTTATTCATTGCACCAATATGGGAATCAGGCATGTCGGCACAATTGATCGATGGCAAGGCGGTAGCGGAAAAACTGCTGGAGAAGGTGCGCGCGGGCGTGGAAGAGCGCCTGGGACAGGGCAAGCGGGCGCCGGCGCTGGCGGTGATCCTGGTCGGAGACAATCCGGCCTCCGCGGTTTACGTGGGCAGCAAGAAAAAGGCCTGCGAAAAGGCGGGTATCCGTTCTGTCGCTTACGATTTGCCGGCCGCCACCAGCCAGAAGGAATTGCTGGAAATCATCGATGGCTTGAATGCGGATGCCGGCGTGGACGGCATTCTGGTGCAATTGCCGTTGCCGGCGCAGATCGATCCGCAGGCGGTGATCGAGCGCATCGATCCGAAAAAGGATGTGGACGGTTTTCACCCGTATAATGTAGGCCGCCTGGCGATCAAGATGCCGCTGCTGCGGCCGTGCACGCCGCGCGGCGTGATGACGCTGCTGGAAGAGTACGGCATCGATCCCAAGGGCAAGAAGGCGGTGATCGTCGGCGCGTCCAATATCGTCGGCCGCCCGCAGGCGCTGGAAATGCTGCTGGCGCGCGCCACCGTCACCGTCTGCCACAGCGCGACGCAGAATCTGGCGGAGGAAGTGGCCGGAGCGGATATCCTGGTGGCCGGCGTCGGCATTCCCAATTTCGTCAAGGGCGAGTGGATCAAGCCGGGCGCAGTGGTGATCGACGTGGGCATCAATCGGCTGGATACCGGAAAGCTGTGCGGCGACGTGGAATTCGATGTCGCGCGCGAGCGGGCAGGCTTCATCACCCCGGTGCCGGGCGGCGTGGGGCCGATGACGGTGGCGACGCTGTTGCAGAACACGCTGGATTCCGCCAATCTGAACGACTGAGCCGACAGCCGCCCGAGCGGCGGCCCAAGCCAGCTCGCCACAGCCGCCGCAGCGCCGGGCTGTGGCGATTTTGTTTTCGGGAATGCCGGCTTGCCTGCGTCATGGCGGCGTTCGAATGTGCAGACAGCCGCGCTTGGCTGTTTTAGTATCAGATTTAGTATCACATAAAACTAATTTACGGATTTGCTTCATGAGTCACGACAAGCACTCGGCGACGCTGTTGATCAGCGCGCCGGACAAGAAGGGCCTGGTAGCGGCCATCGCCAATTTCCTGATGACCTACAACGCCAACATCATGCATGCGGACCAGCATCAGGACACCAGCGAAAATCTGTTCCTGATGCGGGTGCAGTGGGATCTGGACGGCTTCACGCTGCCGATGGACAGCTTCGCCGCCGCGTTCCAGCCGATCGCCGACGAGCACGGCATGAACTGGAAGGTGTCGCTGTCCGCGCGCAAGCCGCGGATCGCCATCTTCGTGTCCCAGTACGAACACTGCCTGGTGGATCTGATGCACCGCTGGCGCATCGGCGAGCTGGATTGCGACATCCCGCTGGTGATCTCCAACCACGAAACCTGCCGCCGGCTGGTGGAATTCAACGGCATTCCTTTCCATGTGATCAAGGTCACCAAGGACAACAAGGCCGAGGCCGAGGCCGAGCAGTTCCGCCTGCTGGAAGAGGCGGGCGTCGATTTCATCGTGCTGGCGCGCTACATGCAGATCCTGTCCAGCGGCTTCGTCGAGCGCTATCCGGACCGCGTGATCAACATCCACCACAGCTTCCTGCCGGCCTTCGACGGCGCCAAGCCTTATCACCGCGCCTTCGCGCGCGGCGTGAAGCTGATCGGCGCCACCAGCCACTATGTGACCGAGGATCTGGACGAGGGCCCGATCATCGAGCAGGAAGTCACCCGCATCTCGCACCGCGACACGGTGGAGGATCTGGTGGAGAAGGGCCGCGACCTGGAAAAAGTGGTGTTGTCCCGCGCCGTGCGCTGGCATCTGGATAACCGCGTGCTGTCGTACAGCAACAAGACCGTGGTTTTCGACTGAGGATGCCATGCGCCTGTTGATCGACGATGTGCTTGATTTGCTGCGCCTGCGGGTCAAGCCGCTGGCCGCCTACCAATATGCCTGGTGGCAGCCGGCGCTGTTGCTGACGCTGATGGGCGCGGTTTCCAGCGGCGATACCGCCGAGCTGGGCGGAAATATCGCCGGCCGCATCGGCTTCATGGTGCTGTTCACCTGGCTGCAGACCCTGCTGTTCGCCCGCTTCATGGGTGTCTGGCTGCGCTGGGGCAAGGGCGAGGTGGGCGGCTCGCTGTTCGGCCTGGTGGTGGTGGCCAGCGGCCTGCAGTTCGTGGAGCCGCTGACCAGTTGGCTTCCGGGGGACGCCGCTAAGGTGATGGACATCCTGCTGTCGCTGCTTGGCCTAGTGGTGCTGGTCAACGCGCTGTCCAAGGTGGCGCAGGTGTCCGTGATGCGCACGCTTGCCGGCGTGGTGCTGTTCGCGCCCTTGTCGCTGCTGTTGCTGGCGGCCACGCTGTCTTTCGCCAAGACCGCAGGCTGGGTGGAGCTGCCCCAGGAGATGGTGGAGATGATGCAGCAGCAGGGTGCTGCCAGCGATGCCGCGTCGGCGGTGAAAAAATAAACCGCATGGGAGGCAAGAAAAAAGGACACGCGCACGCGTGTCCTTTTTGTTTTGAGGATTGAATCCTTCAGTCCACCTTGGCGATGTAGCGGGCCAGGCCTAGCAGCGCGCGCAGCGCTTCTCCTTTGGCGGTTTCCTCGTTGCGCAGCCTGGCGTAGCGGCGCAGGATGGCCCGTCCTTCGACGAATAAATCCATATCGGTATCCGGCGACGACACCAGCGCGATGCGCTCGATCTCGTTCTGCGGCTTGGGCTGTCCCTGGGCGATGCACAGGTAGACCTTGTGGGCGTTGAACGGGGTGATGTGGTCGAACAGGTACAGCATGGAGTTGATGCGAAGCCCGGTTTCCTCGCGGATTTCGCGGATCAGCGCCTGGGAGCGCAGTTCGCCGCGATTGGCCTTGCCGCCGGGGAGGTTGTAACGGCCGCCGCGGCTGGCGGTGACCAGCACGCCGTCCGGCATCTCGATGATGGCCGTGGCGCGCCTGGCCAGGTCGCTGGGCAGGCGCTCGTTTTTACGATCTTCCAAAACACTCATTCTTCCAATAAATATTATTTGACGGGGTCTTGATGCCCCGGGCCAGCATTCCAAATGCAGATGGCGCTCTTTGAGGAGCGCCGTCTGTACTTCAATAGGTAGAATTACTGGTTACATGCCATTTTATATCAAGGCATGGCCAAGTCCAGTGCATTTATACGAGTTTGACCAGTAAGCCGCCAAGGCCGACGAGCAGGCAGTAAAAGCCGAAGGGACGCAGCGACTCGATTTCGGTTTTTTTGAAGTAGCGCATCAGGAACCAGGTGCTAGCATAGGCGCACAGTCCCGAAACGGCGCCGCAGGCCAGTAGCAGCCCCCATTGCGGGGCGTCGCTGCCATGGTGCGCCAGCTTGGGAATTTCCAGCACGCCCGCCGCGGTGATGATGGGCGTGGCCAGCAGGAAGGAAAAGCGGGCGGAGGAGGCGTAGTCCAGGCCGTGGGCCAGGCCGGCCACCAGCGTGGCGCCGGAGCGCGAGAAGCCCGGCAGCAGCGCCAGCGCCTGGCCGGCGCCGATCTTGATCGCGCCGGCGAAGGTCAGCTCGGACAGCTCGTGCGACGCGGTCTTCTTTTTCAGGCGGTCGCCCCACAGCAGCATCAGGCCGTTCAGCGCCAGGAAAACCAGTACCGCGGTGGCGCTGGTGAACAACGCGCGCAATTGTTTTTCCAGCAGCAGACCCAGCAGGCCAGCCGGTATGGTGCCGGCTATCACCAGCCACATCAGGCGCGCGTGCGGATTGCTGGCGCGGCCGCCAGCTTTCAGCCAGCCGCCGATCAGGTCTGTCCAGTCGCGGCGGAAGTAGATCAGCAGCGCGGCGGCGGTGCCCAGATGCAGCATCACCATGAAGGGCAGGAAGTCGGGATGGGTGCGGTTGATCGACCAGTGCAGCCAGTCGGGTATCAGCACGCCGTGGCCCAGGCTGCTGACGGGAAATAATTCGCTGATGCCCTGGATCACGGCAAACAGCAAGGCTTCGGTCGCGTTCATGGCTCCCCCTTGGATAGGACGCGGAAGAAACGGGCGGCGGATCCGCCGCGCCCGTTTTGGAAGAATGACCGCTTCTTAACGCGCAAGCCAGCTGTCCGGTTTACCGGATCGTTCAGTGCGGGCGGCGCGGCTCTTCCCGATCCAGCTCCTGCTCTTCCTGCTCCAGCTGGCGGCGGATGGCGGCGAAGAAGTCGTGGATGCCGTGGACGGAGGGGGAGAGCGATGCCAGCAGCTCAGCCCGGGTCTCGGCGTCGATGGCGTCGACGAAGGGGCGCATTTCCGGGTCGGGATGGCGCTCGAAGCCCAGGATCATGATCGGCTCGAGCAGCGGCGCGTTGTCGGGGGAGTCGAACAGCAGGCCCCAGTCGTCGTTCAGCAGCTCCATGCCAGCGGCGAAGCCTTCGGCCCAGTCATTGCCGGTGGTCTGGCCGGCCGCGTCGGCATCCAGCCATGGCTGAAACTCGCCTTGCTTCAGCGCTTCGGCGATGTCCTGCCAGTGTCCGCGCAGCAGCGCCACGAACTGCTCCAGCGCTTTTTCGCTGGGAAAGGCCGACTCGTCGTCGAAAGCGTCCCCCAGGATCAGCGGCAGGCACTCCGCCGGGCGCACGGGCTCCGGGCCGGCGAGCAGCGCGGCGAAGAAGCCGTCCAGCCGCTCCAGATTCATGCAGCCGTGGCCGGCGAAGCGGGCGAGGGTGGCGGACAGGCGTTGATAATCTTGTTCGCTGAGCGGCTTGTGCGACATGGCGGATTCTTCTAGTTAGGTCAGGCGGCCATTATGGGGCAGGGCGGGGCAAAACAAAACCGCCCGCGCAGGGGCGGGCGGCTTGGCGGGGCGGTCGGGGCTTAGTAGGAAGCCAGCACCAGGCCGGCGATCAGCGCCGACAGGATGCTCACCAGCGAGGAGCCGTAGACCAGCTTCAGGCCGAAGCGGGACACCATATTGCCGCGCTCTTCGTCCAGGCCCTTCACTGCGCCGGCGATGATGCCGATCGAGCTGAAGTTGGCGAAGGACACCAGGAAGATGGATAGCACGCCGCGGGTGTAGCTGGACAGGTGCGCCGCCTGGTTCTTCAGTTCCAGCATGGCGACGAACTCGTTGGTCACCAGCTTGGTGGCCATGATGCTGCTGGCGGTCAGCGCTTCGTGGCTAGGCACGCCCATCAGCCAGGCGAACGGCCAGAACACGTAGCCCAGGATGGTCTGGAAGTTGATGCCGAAGATGGAGGTGAAGATGAAGTTCACGCAGGCGATCAGCGCGATGAAGCCGACCAGCATGGCGGCCACGATCACGGCGATCTTGAAGCCGGTCAGGATGTACTCGCCCAGCATCTCGAAGAAGGACACGCGGTGCGCGTCGCTGCTGATCAGTTCGTCCTCGCCCAGCGCGCTGTCGTAGGGGTTGATCAGCGACAGCACGACGAAGGTGCTGAACAGGTTGAGCACCAGCGCGGTCACCACGAAGCGCGGTTCGATCATCTGCATGTAGGAGCCGACGATGGACATCGACACGGTGGACATCGCGGTGGCGGCCAGCGTGTACATGCGCTTCTCGTCGAAGGTGTGGATGATGTTCTTGTAGGCGATGAAGTTTTCGGACTGGCCGACCATCATTGAGCTGATGGCGTTGAACGACTCGATCTTGCCCATGCCGCTGATCTTGGACAACACGAAGCCGATCGCGCGGATCACTACCGGCAGCACGCGGATATGCTGCAGGATGCCGATCAGCACCGAGATGAACACGATGGGCATCAGCACATTCAAGAAGAAGCTGAACTCATCCTTGTTCTGGATGCCGCCGAAGGCGAACTTGGTGCCTTCGCCGGCGAAGTCCATCAGCTTGGTGAACACGCCGGAAATGCTGCCGACGATGGCGAGGCCGTAAGTGGTATTGAGCAGGAAGAACGCCAGGGCGATCTCGATGACCAGCAGCTGGATCACGGAGCGGATCTTGATGTTCTTGCGGTCGCGGGCGACCAGCTGGGTGAGGGCCAGTACCACGATCAGGCCGATGATGAATTGGACGATATGCATGATGAATGTCGCTTTGTGGGTTCCTCCTGCCTAGGCAGGTATCGAGCATGGTTCCGGTCCCGCCTGATGCCGCGGGCCGTATGCCGGTTTTTATAAAATGCGGTCAGCGCCGCGCCGGGCGGCATGCGCTTGGGGCGGATGCCATCGGCGTGAGCACAATGCGCTGAAGCAGAGAATAATACTTGTCTTTAGATCAAACAATCTGTCTTTAGATAAAGAGAAGCGGCCCGCCCCGGCGCATGCCTGGGGCGGGCCGCTTTTCATGTCTATTGACCCGATTGGGCTTCCTCCGCCTCGCGGCGGGCTTGCTCGGCGAAGTAATGCGCGCGGCGCGCTTCCTTGGCTGCGGCTTTCTCCGCCAGCTCGGCGGCTTTCTTTTCCTTCTCAGCGTTTTCTTCCGCCAGGCGGGCTGCCTTGACGGCCTCGCGTTCGGCGGCTTCGATCGCCTCGATCTCCTCGACTTCCTTGCGCGTTTTGCACGGGCTGGTTTTTTCGAACCAGGCCACGGACTCGACGTGCGCGGTGTGCGGGAACATGTTGATGATGCCGGCCGCCTTCAGCGTGTAACCTTTGGTGTTGACCAGGATGCCGGCATCGCGCGCTAGCGTGGCCGGGTTACAGGACACGTAGACGATGCGCTTGGGCGCGGTGTCCTCGGTGATGGCCTTCAGCAGCTGCACCGCGCCGTCGCGCGGTGGGTCCACCAGCATCTTGTCGAATTTTCCTAGGGCCGCGAACGACTCCTCGGTCACTTCGAACAGGTTGGCCATCTCATAGCTCACCTTGTCCTGCAGCTGGTTATGCGTGGCGTTCTCCACCGCGCGCTTCACCAGCGGCTGGCTGCCTTCCATGCCGTGCACGATGGCGCCGGAACGGGCGATGGGCAGGGTGAAGTTGCCGATGCCGCAGAACATGTCGGCGATGCGCTCGCCCGGCTGCGGGTCCAGGAACTTCAGCGCGCGGGCCACCATCACCGCGTTGATTTGCGGGTTCACCTGAGTGAATTCGGTGGGGTAATAGGGCATCTCCACCGCGAACTCCGGCATGCTGTAGGTCAGCTTGGGCGCGTCCAGCGGGTAGATCGGGTAGCAGGTCTCCGGGCCCTTGGGCTGCAGCCAGACCTGCAGCGGGCGCTCGGCGGTGCCGTGGGTGTCGGAAAACGCCTTCAGAATGGCGAAGTCGGCGTCGGTGATGGCGTCCATATTGCGGAACACCAGAATGTCCAGCTTGTCGCCGACCGCCACTTCCACCTGCGGCATCCGTTGGCTGATGGACAGCGTGGCGATCATCGCGCGCAGCGGCATGATCAGATCGGAGATGTGCTTGGGCAGGATGTGGCACTCGCGCATCTCGGCGATGTAGCTGGAGTTTTTCTCGTGGAAGCCCACCAGCACGCCGCCCTTCTTGGCCACCATGCGGGCGGACATGCGGGCGCGGTGGCGATAGTGCCAGGCCGGACCGGCGATGGGGGTGAGCACGCGTTCCGCCTTGACCTTGCCGATGCGCTTGAGATTGTCTTCCAGCACGCGCTGCTTGACCGCCACCTGGGCGGTGAATTCCACGTGTTGCATCGAACAGCCGCCGCAGACGCCGAAGTGCGGGCAGCGCGGCTCGGCGCGCATGAAGCTTTCCTTCAGCACCGCGGAGGTGTTGGCGTTTTCGTAGCTGGGCTTTTTGCGGTAGCTGCTGTAGACAACTTTTTCGTACGGCAGCGCGCCATCGATGAAGATGGTCTTGCCGTCAACGTGGGCGACCCCCCGGCCTTCGTGGTCCAGCGATTCGACCAGGGCAATAGTCTGTGCGTGCGTCATCGTCTTGCTTGCAAAATCAAACGGTAAAACGCGGATTTTCTCAAAAACCGGCGATTCTTGCTGGTTTTTTTACGATCCCGGAATTCGCCGCCTTTCTGTTAGAATCAGCAGAGTGAATCATGGTTACAGAAGGTGCGGTATGTTGAAGCGGTTGTCGGTGCTGGCGCTGGGATGGTGGCTGGCTGTTCCCGTACAGGCGGCGGTGATGCCCGCGCCGGATGTCGCGGTCAATCCCATAGGCCGCCACCTGGTGCTTAATCTGCCGCAGGCGCGGCTATTCCTGTACCAGGACGGCAAACTGGCGCGGATCTTCCCGGTGGCGGTTGGCAAGATGCTGACCCAGACTCCGACCGGCAGCTTCGACATCACAGGCATCTACCGCGCGCCGAGCTGGCATGTGCCCAAGTCCATCCAGGAAGAGATGCGGCGCAACGGCAAGGAAGTGCAGACCGTGGTGCCGCCAGGGCCCAACAACCCGCTGGGCCCGGTCTTCGTACGCTTCGGCGAGAACAGCCTGGGCCTGGGATTCCACGGCACCAACGCGCCGGGCTCGGTGCCGGGTTTCCGCAGTCACGGCTGTGTCCGGCTGCGCAACAACGACGCGTTGGAACTGGCAGGCACAGTGAGCCGCGGCGACGCGGTCACCGTCGCCTACCAGACCATCATCTTGAGCGAGGACGAGGCCGGCCAGCTGTGGCTGACCGTCTACCGCAACCACTACCGGCAGAGCGATCCCTCGCTGCCGTACTTGGCGGACACGCTGCTGGCCTGGCAGCGCCAGCACCAGCAGGCCTTGTTCGGCCAGCGGGTGGACAACGCGTTGAGGCAGCGCGACGGCAAGCCTGTTTGCCTGAGCTGCAAGAGCGCCAAAACCGACATCAACGGCAGTCTGAGCGCCTTGCCCTGGCTGTCGAAGATGAACCCGCCGGTTCCGCCCGCGCCCGCCGCGCCGGCGGCCAGCCAGCCGCAGAACGAGCGCCAGCCGGGACCGCCGTCGGCCAGGGCCGGCCAGCGTGTCCGGCCGGCCGCCAAGGCGGGCTGAGTCCGTCGGTTTGAGCCAACGCATCCGGGCCGCGATCGCGGCCCGGATGCGTTTGGCGGCGCGTTTACTGCGCCGCGGCCTTCAGCGCCTGGCCGATATCGGCCAGGATGTCGTCGATGTGCTCGATGCCGATGGAGAGCCGAATCAGTTCAGGCTTGACTCCGGCGCTCAGTTGTTCCTCCGGCGACAACTGGCGGTGGGTGGTGGTGGCTGGGTGGCAGGCCAGAGATTTGGCGTCTCCGATATTGACCAGCCGCGTCACCAGTTGCAGCGCGTCGATGAAGCGGCCGCCGGCCTCCGCGCCGCCCTTGATGCCGAAGGACAAAATGCCGGAGGCGCGGCCGCCCAGGTAGCGGTCGGCCAGCGGCTTGCTGGGGTGGTCCGGCAGGCCGGCGTATTCCACCCATTCCACCGCCGCGCTTTCCTTCAGGAAGCTGGCCGCTTTCAATGCGTTGTCGCAGATGCGGTCCATCCGCAGCGCCAGTGTTTCTATGCCCTGCAGGATCAGGAAGGCGTTGAACGGCGACAGCGCCGCGCCCATGTTCCGCAGCGGCACCACGCGGGCGCGGGCGATGTAGGCGGCTTCGCCCAGCGCTTCCACGTAGTTGACGCCGTGATAGCTGACATCCGGCTCGTTCAGGCGCTTGAAGCGCGCCTTGTGTTGTCCCCATGGAAACTTGCCGGAATCGACGATGGCGCCGCCTATGCTGTTGCCGTGGCCGCCCAGATATTTGGTCAGGCTGTGGACCACGATGTCGGCGCCGTGTTCGAACGGCCGGCACAGATAGGGCGAGGGCACGGTGTTGTCGACGATCAGCGGCAGGCCATGTCGATGGGCCTCGGCGGCGAAGGCGGCGAAGTCCACCACATTGCCCAGCGGGTTGCCTATCGATTCGCAGAACACGGCCTTGGTGCGCTCGTCCACCAGCGCGGCGATCGCGGCCGGGTCCTTGTAGTCGACGAAGCGGACTTCGATGCCCAACTGCGGGAAGGTGTGGGCGAACAGGTTGTAGGTGCCGCCGTACAGGGTGCGGGTGGCGATGATGTTGTCGCCGGATTCGGCGATGGTCTGGATCGAGTAGCTGACCGCCGCCATGCCGGACGCCACCGCCAGCGCGCCGATGCCGCCCTCCAGCGCCGCGATCCGTTTTTCCAGCACGTCGGTGGTGGGGTTCATGATGCGGGTGTAGATATTGCCCTGCACCTTGAGGTCGAATAGGTCGGCTCCGTGCTGGGTGCTGTCGAAGGCGTAGCTGGTGGTCTGGTACAGCGGCACCGCTACCGCCTTGGTGGTCGGGTCGGGGCTGTAGCCGGCGTGGACGGCGAGGGTTTCCAGTTTCATCGTGGGCTCCGGTTGAGTGGGCGGGTGGCTGCAGGCGCTTGTCATGATCGCTTACCTTAATGCCGCCGCGCGCTTGCCACAAGGAGATATCGATGATGCCGGATATAACTTTTGAATCTATTTAATCCATCATCGATCAGTCTTGCTTGGTTTATTCCCATCCAGGATGGTTGCGCCGCAGCTCCGCCCAGATTTTCAAAACGTGGGCCGCGTAGGGCTGGGCCTTGCTCGGGGTGGGGCTGTGATAGGCGCCGATGCCGGCTACCCAGCTGCCGGTGCGCCTCACTTCGGAAGAGAGCAGCCAAGCGGCGACCTGAACATTGACGCAGGGATCGTATAGCCGGGCGCGGTCGATATTGTAGCGCGCCAGTTTGGGCAGCCAATTGTCGTTGATCTGCCAGTAGCTGATGTCGTTGCTGCCGTTGCGGTTATGGCCGGTAATGTAGGGATTGCTGAACTGGACGCCGGACTCTTTTACTTTCAGCGCCATCAGCAGCAGATAGGGCACGCTGAAGCGGCGGGAGGCGTCCAGCGCGCAATTGGCGGTGCGTCTGATGTCGAAGTGTTCCGTGACCCGGTCGGCGGGGGCCGCTTGGCAGGAAAGGGCCGGCAATAGCGCAAGGATGAAAGCCCATTGCCGGCGAGAGGGATGGAATCGGCGTGTCTGGGGGTTCATGGCAGACGCCGCAGGGGTCCCAGGGCTTCCCGAACCTTGCGCTCTCCGGCGCCGTCGTCGAGGAAGGGGCCGATTCGAACCTGGAATTTCCTGCCGACATCCTGGATCTGGCTGTCAAATCCCTTGGTTTTGTAGGCGGCGGCTACGCGCGCGGCCAAGGCGCGTTTGGCGAAGATTCCGCCGTCCATCGCGTATTTCTGCGAGGGTGGCTTGTCTGGCGCCTTGGCGGCGGCCGGCGAGCCGATGATCATTCGCGTGTAGTCGAGCGCGATGGTCCTGGTTTTTGCGTCCACCACCAGTACGTAGGGAAACTGATCGCCGATGGCTTGCAGCACCGTCAGCGCCGGTTGCGACGCGCTTTTGATGCGTACGATGGCGGTATTGTCGGCGGCGCCGCGTTCTTCGAAGCGCCAGCCAATGGCGTCGGCGAGGTCTCGGGCGATCTCGCGGGGCGAGCCGGTGTAGTCGGCAGAGTACGCCTGTCTGAGATCCTCGGCCGGATTCGTCGCAGCGCGCGGCATCCCCTGGCGGCCGTCTTTCGCCGCATCCGTGGCTTTGGTCACGGTTGCCAGTTCGGAGGAGCCGCCCGGGCGATTGTATGGGGGCGGGGCGCAGGCGCTGAGGGCGGCTGTGAGCAGCGCCAGCCATGATGGTATTTTCATTCTCTAAAATTTATTTGATAAAATAGTAACTATATCAAACAAAAAATTGGTAGGCTACTCCCTCGGTGGCTGAGAGGGTTGCCGCTTTGGATTCGCATTGTGTTGATCTGTGCATGATCTTATTTGACTGGCATCTATAAAATGTTTGATATAATATTCACTAAAGTGAACTATTAGGGTTCGGCTGTGAAGAAGAAATTATTGCTGGCGACGTTTGTTCTGATGCACGCGGTCCAGGCGCGCGCTGGATTTCTGTACTTGGGCGGCGATACCGGTTTGCAGCCTCCTGGCACGGGTTTGGTTGGCGGGGCCGAGGTCAAGGCGCCGCCATCACCGCCGCCTTCTCCGGCCGCGGCGCCATCGCCAGCAGCGCCTGCGCCCGCGGCGGTGCCGCCTGTGGCGCCGCTGCCCATGGCGGCGGCAAGTCCGTCCGCAAAGGAGGCAATGACAGCAGCGACAGCCGAAGGGGCTGCCGCCAGCCGCGTCGTGCTGCGCTTGCAGCCTGGGGCGGGCAGGGTTTCCGCCGCGCTGCGCGACTTTGCCAAAACCAATGGCTGGGTTCTTGCCTGGGAGTTGGATCGCGATTTTCCAATCGACTATCCCGCGACTTTCAGCGGCTCTTTTCTCGATGTGATCGAGCAGGTGGCCAGGTCGCTGCAGAACACGGATTCGCCGGTGCGGGTCAAGGTCTACGAAGCGAACAAGGTCATTCGCGTGCTTCAAGCCGCACGATGAGGGGATGTATGAGGAATATGCTTGTTGTCGCGTGCTGCTCGGTCATGGCGGCCGGCTGCGGCACGCCGGGCCTGTTGCAGAACACGGATGAGCGCATCGGCGACGTGCAGGACGCATCGCGCAAGGCCGGCGCGGAGTTGGCGTATCCGGCGGCGGAGCTGGTGGAGCGGAATGGCGGAGCCTGGCTTGCCCATCGTTCGGTCGTGATGGATGAGGCGGACGCGTTGCCGGCTCGCTTCGAGGAGCCGGCCAGCTTCGCATCCGGCAGGGCATTGCCGCTGTCGCTGCTGCTTGAACAGATCGCCAAGGAGCAGGGAGTCGTCATCCGTCTGGCGCGCGATATCTTCAGCGCCGGGGCGGCGAAGCAGACCGGCGCCGCGCCGCAGACGGCGGCGCTGCCGGCGCTGCAGCCGGGTTTGGGAGCATTGCCGCTGCCCGCAGCGACTGGAGGCGATGGAGAGCCCAGGGCGCAAGTGAATTACAGCGGCAGCCTGCGCGGCTTGCTGGATGCCGTGGCCAACCGTACCGGCACCTACTGGGTGTACCGCAGTGGGGCGGTCAAATTCTCTCGCTTGCTTACCCGGACTTTTCAGATCAAGACCATGCCGGGCACCTCCAGCTATGTGGCCAAGGTGGGCAAGAGCTCGCAGAGCAGCACTGGCGGGGGCGGCACCGCTGGCGGTTCCAGCCTGAATTTCGGCTCGGACTCATCGGTCAGCATGAATTCGGAAATGAAATACTGGGACCGGCTCAGCGATACGGTCAACAGCATGCTGTCGCCGCTTGGGCGGGCGGTGTCGTCCGAGATGACCAGCTCCATCACGGTGACCGATTCGGCCGACGTCATTGAGCGCGTGAGCCGTTACGTCGATGGCGAAAACGCGGTACTGGGGCGGCAGGTCAGCTTGTCGGTGCAGGTGTTTTCGATCCGCCTGACCCGCGACTCTGCGGCCGGCATAGATTGGGATCTGGTGTATCACGCAGCGCAAAGCGGCTGGGGCAGCTCGTTCCGGATGGCGGGCAATTCGGATACTAGCCAAGGCGTGTTCGGCATCACGATGGATTCCGGGCAGTTCAAGGGATCGAAAATCCTGTTGCAGGCGCTGAGCCAACAAGGACGCGTGAGCACGGTGGTCAATACCAATGTCGTCACCCTCAATAATCAGCCGGCGCCGGTGGCGGTCACCAGCAACCGCGGCTATCTGGCCCGGGTCACCAGCACGCCCGGCACCAACGGTTCCGGACCCAGCGTTGGGTTGGAGCCGGGCCTGATCTCGACCGGCTTCGTCATGAATTTGCTGCCGACCTTGCTGAACAACAGCAGCGTCATGTTGCAGGTTCAGATCGATCTGTCCGAGTTGATGGGGATCGATGAGGTCAAGTCCGGAGACAACCTGATCCAGACGCCGAATACTTCGTCGGTGCAGACGATGCAGCGCGCGGCGCTGAAGTCCGGACAGACGCTGATCCTGAGCGGGTTCCGCCAGGCCAGGAACAATACGCGGCGCAAGGGCGTGATTGCGTACGAGGGCGGCACGAAGACCGCCTCGCAGAGCGACGAGGAAGTCATCGTGGTCATCTCGCCGCAACTGACCGAGGGCGTGTGAGGTGTCCCGGCTGCTGTTCGGCAATCTGGTTGTCGAGGTCCAGTGGGAAGCGCTGCTTGGGCTGAGCAAGGAAGCGGACGAGATCCGCGAACTATCCTCACGTCGGGGAACCAAGCAGTTCCTGGTGTTGCGCAATCAGCTGGGTCCGCATGTGGTGGGCTTGGCCGACTTGCCCGGCAATGTGCGCAAAACGGCGTATTTCGCTCTGGCCGGCCTGCTCCGGGAAATGTCGGACGATGACAACATTCTCTTCCTGCATACCGATCCGGAGGATGCGGAAAGCCTGATTTTCATCGCCATACACGAGGGCAAGCCGACATATGACCGCGTGGTTTCCCGCGGCGAGGCCATCGCCGCGGCCAGGCAGTTCATCCAGGAGGTCGGGACCGGGGTCACCGTCTTGGGCGATGTGTCCGAAGGCCCGCTGGTTGCGACCAGGTTGCTCGATCTCGAGCATATCGTCAGCGCGCTGGCCGATGAGGATAAGGCGGCGTCACGCTTCCAACCCTTGCCTGGCGGCGGCCGCTGGGCGGTCGCCTTGTTGATGCTGGTTCTGGCGGGCATGGGGTGCGGCGCCTGGTGGTGGACCCAGGAACAAGAGCGCGAACGGCTGGCGAGCCTGGCGACGCTGCAGGCGGCCAGCCCAGATCCGGCGGCGATCTATCGCGGCCAGATGGAAAAAGCCTGGCAGGGACTTCCGTTGCGGCATGGCGTGGGGTATGCCCGGGCGATGCAGGGCGTCGTCCAGCAATTGCCGTTGTCGGCGGGCGGATGGCGGATCAGCCGCATGTTTTGCCAAAACGGCGTTTGCGCGCTGACTTGGCTGCGCGGGGTCGGGGGCACGTTCGAAACCTTGCTTGCGCAGCGCCGTAATGTCCGTTTCCAGGACATGAATACTGCGGAGGAGAGCCTGGATTTCGCTCCGCCGGCCGGCGCTCCCGCGATTGAAGCGATGGATGCCTCGCAGTTCTACCTAAGGGCTGGTGTGCGGATGCAGATGCTGGATGACTACGGAAAATCCTTCTCTGGGGAAAGCCGGCTGCAGGTGGCCTTGAACAAGATAGAGCCTCTGGTGCCGGTGCCGCCGGAGTTAAAGAGCCGGGCGGTCCAGCTTCGGCCGCTGGGCAAGGGGGACTGGATGCTGCAAGGCCATCTGGCGTTTCTGGATTCCTTGCCGGGCCTGATGGAGAAAGCCAACAACATGACGATAGATCAACTCGCAGTGACGGTAGATGACAAGAATCCCGCATTTTCGGCGAAGGGAGCGTTCTATGTCCGCTAATCCGCTGAAATGGCTGGCGCTCGCCGGGTTGGCGCTGGCTTTGCCCGCGGCGGCGGAAACCGTAGACAGTTTCGCAAGAGGGGCGTTGTCGTCGAGCGGCGGCATGCCGCCGCTGCCCGCCGCGGGAGCCGCGCCCGCACTGCCAGGGCCGGGGGGGGAGGCTGCGGCGCAGCCGTTCGACCTGATGTTTATCCAGAGCCGGGGCAAGGTTCGCAAGGCTTATATCGTGGTGGGCGGAAAATACGGCCGGGCAGTTCAGGCCGGCGACATGTTGCAGGAGTGGAAGATCGCGGCGGTGGGCGAAGACTATGTCGACATGGCGCGCCGCGGCAAGCGGACGCGTTTGCTGATGGATGCCGGCGCGGCGATCTCGGAGCCGCGCTGAACGCGGGAAGGAGTGGATCGTGGAAGTGTGGAAATGGTTGACTGGCGCGTCGCGGCGGGATGAGGGCGCGGAGCGCAGGGCACATGCCCGGAATGCGACGAGAGGGGTGAGAGCCATGCCGGCGAGCCCGATCGCCCAGCTCAAGCTGGAGGCTATCCGGCATCAGGGATGGCGGCAGGAGAGCGAACTGATATTGCCCGGCCATGAGAACGACGCGATGGTGCTGGTCGCGGCCAAGGCGAAGCAATACATCCTGCTTCTGGAAGATGCCGCTTATCGCCAGCTTCGGCACAGCGATCTGCTGCAGCGCTTCGACGCCGGGGTGCGCGGCCGGACCCGTTTCGCTTGTCTCGGCATCTTCGTGGGCAGCATGGAGGAGATCCTGCTGGTTCACTCCCAGCTGCAGCAGCATGGCATGGAGACCGGGCTGAGGGGAGGAGACGCCAAGACCGGCGGCTATCGAAATTTCGACATGGTGATCGAAAAGGCGATCGATCTGCGCGCCACCGATATCCATTTCGAGTTTCGCGACAGCGGCCTGGTCCAGGTTCGCTACCGCGTCCACGGCAAGCTGAGGGACAGCGACCCTAAGGATAAATTGCTGCGCGATTTCAACGCGATGATGGATGCGGTTTCCACTGCTTACAACTCCCGTGCTGACTCCAGCAGCCGCAGCCACAACCATTTCGATGAAAACAAGCATCAAAGCTGCTCCATCAGCCTGGCTATCCAGGGACGCAACTACCAGTTGCGTTTCCAGAGCATCCGGGAAAACCGCGGCGTCGACATTGTCCTGCGGATACTGCTGAACGAGGCGGTGGAGAAGGACATCATGAGCCTGGCTGAGCTGGGCTACTCGGCCGATCAGGTGGAAGCATTGGAGGACGCGGTGTTCCGCTCGCCCGGGCTGACCATCATCGCCGGCGAGACCGGCTCGGGCAAAACCACCACTTTGCGCACGTTGATGACTTACGAGCGCCATTCCGGCAAGAAGTTTTTCTCCATCGAGGATCCGGTGGAGTATATCCAGCCGCATGTGACGCAAATTCCCATCCAGCGCAAGGCGGAGGACAGCCGCAAGGACGGCAGCGAGACCGCGTTCGGCGCGGCCTCCAAGGTCTTGCTGCGCGGCGATCCGGACAAGGTGATGGGCGGCGAGATCCGCGATGTGGAAACCGGTTCGTTCGCCAAGGCCATGACCCAGACCGGCCACCAGGTGTTGTCCACCGTCCACGCCGCCAGCGCTTTCGGCATCATCCCGCGGCTGAGCGACGACGAGGTCGGCATGCCGATCCACGCGCTGGCGGCGCCGGACTTCCTGACCGCGCTGGTTTATCAAAAGCTGGTGCCGGTGCTGTGCCCGGCATGCAGCCAGCCGGCGGCAGGCTGCCTGGATGAGTCGTATCTGCGCACCATCGCCGATCTGGGCATCGATATCGAGGCGGTGAGAGTGGAGGGGGCGGGGTGTCCCGAGTGCCGGCATCTGGGCAGCATGGGACAGACCGTGGTCGCCGAGGTGTGCGAAGTGACTGAGGAAATGTTGCCGCTGATCCGGGAGGGACGGTTCTGGGAGGCGGAGAAGCGCTGGCGCGCTCTGAGCAACGGCCGCCTGGACGATCCGACGATGCTGGGAAAGACCGCGATGGAGCATGCGCTCTACAAGATGTCGCTGGGCTTGCTGGACCCTCGCGATGTGGAGTCGGCGTTCCGCAAACTCAAGAAGTACCGCCCGCTGACGCCGGCGGAGAAAACGGAATGCGCATGAGCCGGTTTCGCGGAGAAGGGCCGGGCGAGGCGAGGAGGAGCCAGTCATGCTGGATTTGCTGAAGCGGTTTTTCGGCATCGCTCCCGCGGATGAGTCGAAATACGCAGGCCTGGCCAAGGCGCGGCGGAAGTTTCTGAAACTGCGCGCCAAATTCTACGGCGATCTGGCCGATTCGATCGAGGACGGCGCCAATCCCTATGAGTTGTTTTCCCACAAATACGCGTTGGCGCGCGAGCGCGGCAACCCGATGGCGCCCTTGTTCGCCTATTGGCGCCAGCGGGCGGCGTCGATGAATCTACGCGGCACCTGGGAGGGAACGGTTCCGGCGGACGATCTGATGGTGATCGGTTCCGGCGAGCGCGGCGATCTGCCGGAGGCGCTGCGCTTTTTGGCCAGGGTGGTGAAAATCAGGGAGGGCAACGCCAAGGCCATCAAGATGGCGGTGGCGTTGCCGATTTTTCTGCTGGTCCTGATGAGCGGGGTGCAGCTGGGGGTGGCCATCGGCATGATGCCCATCATGGAGCAGATCATGCCCGCCGAGCGCTTTCCATTCATTGGCAAGGTGCTGTACTACATGTCGGCGGCAATACGCGATTTCTGGTTTCTGATCTATGGGCTGCCGGTGTTGCTGGGCTTCGCCTATTTCTGGTCGCTGCCGCGCTGGACCGGCTCGCTGCGCAACCGGCTGGACCGCCATCTGCCGTACTCCGTGTATCGCGATTTGAAGGCCAGCGAATTTCTGGTGTCGCTTGCGGCGCTGTCGCAAGCGAATACCGCGGTGTTCGATGCGGTGATGCTGCTGGAGCGCGGCGCCACGCCATGGATGCGCTGGCATTTGGCGCGGATCCGGATTTCGCTTACCGCCAACCGCAGCATCCTGAAAGCGATGGATACCGGTTTGTTTTCCGAGGAGATTTTCGACCGCTTGTCGGAATATTCCGAACGCAGCAATTTCGAAGACGGCATCCGCAAGATAGGGCTTGGCACGATCGAAGAGATCGCCGAGGCGATAGGCGAGCGCTCGGCCATCATGCGCAACGCGCTGGTGGTGATGGTGGGCGGATTCATCCTGCTGACCATCGCCGGCATGATGATGACGGCGCTGGAAGCGGGCAATCAGATTCAGCAAATGACCACCGGAGGGTAATTTACTCTACCTATACAAATAAATATTTATCATAGTTACTATTTTAATTAACTTTACATAGTGGTGGGAGATACTCATGCATGCATTGCCAATACAAACTATGGCGACCCGTAACGGCTCGCTCAAACGCCAGGCCGGCATCGATCTGATCCAGCTTTCGGTCGCCGTCGGCATCATCGCTTTCATTCTGGCGGTCGGCTTTTTGGTGGTGCCTACGGTAATGACCAATATCAAGGTCAACTCGGAAACCTCGGACATTCAGCAATCGGTTTCCAATGCCCTGCGCGTGTTCGGCAGCGGCGCTGACAGCAGCGGCTTGACAACCGATGTGGCGGTCAGCCTCAAACTGTCGCCGCCGGATCGCATCAGCGGCAAAAACATTCTGAACCGCTTTGGCGGCACGGTGGACTGGAGCCATGGCAGCGTTTTCGGCAACGAAGACGGCTTGACGATTACGTCGAAGGGCTATTCGGCGGAAGCCTGCGCCAAGCTGGTGCCGAATGTGCAGGCATTGTTTGCCAGGATCAAGATCGGCGGCACTACGGTGAAGGACACCGCCAATGGCACGGCGCTGAGCGTGAGCTCTCTGGGCATCGCGTGCAATCCTGGCGGCGGCAAGACTGCTGATATCGAGTTCGCATTCACCAAATAACAGCGGCGCCCCGCCGGAAGCGGGGTGGCGGCGAGAGTATCCGGATACATGATGCAAGAAATGATTACCGACGTTCAGTTGCACGTGCGCGACTGGCAGTCCTGCGTGCTGTTTCCCGGACAGATCCGGCCGGCGGACGCGCACAGGGCTTTCCTGCAGGAAATGGCAGAAGCGGTTTTGGCCGAGCAAAAACAGATGGAGCAGCGCTCGGGTTTCACCGTGGCGGTTGGCGGGGCGCGCTGGCGCGTACAGCGCATGCAGCCATTCCGTTACGCCTGCCGCAAGGTGATGGGTCAGGCGCCCAAGCTGAATGAGCTGGGCTTGCTGGAATGCCACGTGCGGATGATGCAGTCGGACGAGTTGAAAAAGAGCGGCGGCTTGGTGCTGTTTTCCGGCCTGACCGGCTCCGGCAAGACCACCACCTTGAATGCGATGCTGGTGTCCCGGCTCGAGAAGTTCGGCGGCTTCGCCCAGACCGTGGAGGATCCGGTGGAGATCGTCATCGAGGGCTGGCATGGCGAGGGCTATTGCACCCAGATCGATGTGACGGATTGTCCCTCGGGGCAGGAAATCAGCTTTGATCACCGTTTCGCCGAGGCGATCACTACGTCCTTGCGCTCCTTCCCGGCGCGCGAGCGTTCGATACTGATGATAGGCGAGGTGCGCGATCCGCATAGCGCGGCAGAGTTGCTGCGGATCGCGGTGGACGGCCACCTGGTCTTGTCCACCATACACTCGCGCGATATTCCCACCGCGCTGAGCCGGCTGGCTTCGCTGGCGCGGGCCGGCGGCGAGATCCAGGCCGACAAATTCATCGCCGACGCCTTGCGCATGGTATTTCACCAGCGCCTGGACAACGGCATTCCGCAAGTAAGTTCGCTGGATGTGCGCGAGCGCAGGGATCTTTACCAGTTCCTGAGCAAGGGCGAGTACGCGCGCCTGGAAGGAGAGGTGGACATCCAGCGACGCATGAACGTTCAGAACAGGGGAAGCTGATGCGCAGGAAGCAGGCAGGGGAGTTGCTGATCAGCCTGGCGATCGCCGTGACCTTGATAGGCATGTGCCTGGCTTATCTGGGGGTGCGCCAGGTGAACGATTGGCGGGAAAGCCGGGGCCGGCAACTGGGCGGCGCGCTGGCGGGGTTGGCCAGAGGCGTGAACAGTTATGTCGTCGAATATCACCCCAAGATCGTAGAGGCCCTGTTTGCTTCCGGACCGCCGATTCCCTTGGTGGACAAGGGCGTGTTGGTCGCCAAGGATGTGTTGCGCCCCACGGTCCAGGAAATTGTCAAGTACGCCGGCATGGGCGGCTTTGGCGACAAGCCGCCGGGCACGGATGGCAATTACCAGATCGTATTGAAGAGGGGCAGTCAATGCGCGGATGCGGCGACTTGCAATATCGACGCGCTGACCTATGTCGATAAACCATTGATTTTGCCGTACCCCTCCGCCTCGGACAAAGTCGACTATGTGGCCGCCGCCGCCGCCGTGCAGACGATAGGAGTCAACGGCGGGATGTCGATGCTGCAGAGCAAGCAGTTTCTGACGTTTCCGGATAACCGCGGGCAGAAGGCGCTGCAGATGGAAAATCCAGCATCGGATCAGCAGGGCGGCATCGTCGCCGTGCGCGGCGGCTATCTGCGCTCGGATATGGACCAATTTCTGCGGCGCGACGGCAGCCGGCCGATGACGGGCAATCTGAACATGGGGGGCGGCAACATCGGCGCCGCCAAGGACATCGCGGGGACGGGCTCGCTGACGATGGATGGGAGTGCGATTGTTGCCGGCAGCATGGCGGCCTTTCAGAACATCACCGCAGGAGCGGATTTGTCTGCCGGCGGCAACCTGACGGTGGAGAAGCTGGCGACGATGAAAGGCGAGCTCATCGCCAAGGAGCGGCTGACCGCCAATAAATACCTGCAATTGGGAGGAGACTCCAGAGCGGTGATTGGGGCGGATTGCTCGCCGAACGGCTTGGTGGGGCGCGATGAGGATGGCTTGATCCTGTCATGCCAGAGGCTGAAGTGGGCGCCGGGCGGTTTTTCGCAAACCAAGCCCGCGGTGGCGGAGGTTGAAACTTGCGGCAAGCAATCGATGCGTCCGCCCAAGGGGGACAGGGGCAATGCGTCGATCGCCTATTGCGAGGAAGGGGCTCGATTGGTGGCGGGGGGCTACTACCTGACTGGCTGGCCCAATCAGGCAGACGAACATCTATATGAGAAGTACACCCTCGCGCCGGAGGAAAGCGCGCCGCTGGCCTTTTACACCATAGCGCGGGACGAATATCCGCAGGGCTTCAAGTCCCGCAACGACGAACGTCCGTTGCCGCGCGACAAGTTGAACCGCGAGGGCTGGTATGTCTGGACCGGGGGGGCGGAGTCGGGCTGCTGGAAGGCTGTAGCCATGTGCACCAAATAAATATGGCCAGGGCGCGGCAACCGGCTGCGTCCTGCGCCGTTTTACGTCTTCTTGATCCATGGCAGCGTTGGTCTGAGGCTGCGGTTTCCTCTCCATGCGTTCGCGCTCCTTCCTTCCTTCTCGCTGCGGACATGGCCGCTGCTGGGCCGCCTTTGTCGCATCCTGACGCATGTTATGAGTAAATTTGATGACTATGTCTTGAGGCGCTGAGCAATCCGGATGGACATTGCGGATTGGGCGCGCATTCTCGATCGCTAAGGCCGCGCATCTAACGCTGTACTCATGGGTGATGACTTCGGCATGTTTCGGCTTCGCCGACTTGTCGCCAGGCCGGGCGCCTGCGGGCAGGGCGGGCCATGCCATTATCCAGGATG
This sequence comes from Chromobacterium piscinae, assembly GCF_021129175.1. Classification (GTDB taxonomy): domain Bacteria; phylum Pseudomonadota; class Gammaproteobacteria; order Burkholderiales; family Chromobacteriaceae; genus Chromobacterium; species Chromobacterium piscinae. The sequence goes on from NZ_JAJOHV010000006.1 coordinate 51,968, forward strand.
AATGAGCATTAAAATACCGGGTCGGCGCGCTTGTGCGGCAATGCGATGTTTCGCGCTTGGCAAGCATTGTAGCGCGTGGATTTGCGTGGAAAATCACCGTTTTGCATGAGCGTTATTTAGCGTTTTTTTAATAAAAAGTTGTGTTAAAGTATGTATCTTAATAAATTATTAATTGGATTTGGCATTGCCGTTGACATGCTTTTCCGTTATTGAAGCTTGCAGCATGTATTGATTGAACGTTCCGGCGGCGGTCTCCCTTGTTGGGTGTCAAGGCGGTTTTGGGCGATTGGATCAGGGTGACGAGTTGGGAATGGGTGTGAAGCGGATGATGATGCGTGTCGTTTTGTCTGGCATATGCTCTGGTGTGTTGGCTGAGACTTCCTTGGATAGGGCTGGAAGGGTTGATAGAGGTTTGGTATGAAAAAAATTCAAGCGGTGCTGAAGGACATTGCGCAAAAATCCCTGCTGCTGGCTAGCTTGATCGATGAGGCGATTCGGGTCGGCGCGCTGACCCAGGAGCGGGCCAATGATCTTGTTCAAGGATTGAGCGTCAGGGGACAGCTGGCTGATAGTCTGGAAACCATGCTGCATTGGTGTGCGGATGATGTCGGCGATCCAGCCGTGATTGAGGAGTTTCAGGAACTTGCAGTCTGCATGCGCGACTATTTGTTCTGGGTGGAAGATACGGTGTGCCAAATCCGGGTCGCTTTGAGGAGCGCCGCTGACTGCGTCGAGCGGTAGAAACACTCGGAACTCATGTATTTGGACCTGCGGCGGCAACGCCGGCGGATTCGACCGAAGGTGGTTGGCAGGCGGTTATTTCGCCTTGAGGGCGGACGGGCTGGAGGCGAGGCATTATTGAATGCTTCTTGAGTTGATAGTCGCGGTCATTCCTTACCTTTCCTGTAGACTTCGTTTTCCGATGATACTAAATCAATATTTTTGTTTTTTTTATCTTGAATTTGGCATGTCAGGCTATTTGCCGTGGTGGTGGTCGCCCAGGGACGAGCTGGGTGTTTTTATGCCCGTTGATTGTCTGACAATGGTGGTTTGTGTTTCTGGCAGCGCGGCGGAGTGGCTGGCAACGTACCGTTTTAAAATGCGGATAACCCGGACATGGAGGAGGCTCATGTATGAGCGGCGTAGTCGTTGGCGTTCGTGGAAATGAATTTTTGTGACCTTGTGGTACACTCTAGTAGTAATGAAACTAAAAGAAACTGTAACCTCCGGGCTGCGCCAAGAGGCAGGGTCACTCATGGTAACTGAGTGAGGGGAAAAGACATGTACGATGACGGACGCGTATTTTTGGTTGCGGGCTATTGGGCAAAACTTAAGAAAGCGTTCTCGGCGGCTTCTGTGTATGTCATTGCGGACACTGCGACCGTCGCATCCAGTTTGGCAAAGCGTTGCATGCCGCAGTTTCAGCCGGCGGGTGTGATGAGTCTGGCCGAAGTGCGTCGATATGTAAATTACATGAATCGGATCGCCGCCGGCGACGAGGCTTGCCTGATGCAAGAGGGGGTGGCTTTTGGCGATGACGGCCGCCTGCCCGCGGAGCGGGTTTTCGTTGTTGTCGGGTTTTCTAAGACTCATGCGCCGGACCGGAATCCCGTGGTCAATTTCGTGGCTGCGCGCAGTGAGGCTGAGGCGGCGGTTCTGCAGCAGGGCGCGATGCCTAGTCTTTCCGTTTCTGGCGTGGTGGATTTGGCCAGATTGACGGAGTTGTTGTACCGAATGGAAAGGGTGGCAACTGGAGAGGTGCCGGCGCTAAAAGAACATGGTGTCATTCGGTAATGATCGGGTCTATCGCAAAAAGGTGTGACAGATGTCTACGGTGAACATCCCGGTGTATGAACGTCAACTTGCGGCGGTATTGCCGGAGGAGTTGCAGGCTTGCTACTTCAGGGGCGAGGTGCCTGAGTCGATGCGGCAACGGTTTGACGAGTGGAAGGCCGGCGCTTTTCTGGATGGAGCGCCGCCGGCTTCCATGACGGAAAGCAATGTAGCGAAGTTTTTCCTGAGGGCGGAGGCGCTCGGGGCGCGGGATGCGTTGGGCGCCATGGCGTTGTCCGTGTTGTTCCCCATGAGCAACGCGCCCATCACCGCGCTGGATGCTGCTGCGGTGAGGCGCGCTGCGGTTGCCGGCCACGCTCAGCTGGCGCGAGAGCTGGTGGATATGGCCATCCATCCCGCCGATGTCGCACCGGCCAACCGCCAACCGCCGGCCGCGGATCGGCGCCTGGCCGAATCGGCGCAGCCTGAAGGGGAAAGCATTGACCGCAATTTGCTGGATTTTTTTCAAATGCGAGGCAATGCCAAGTACCGCAAAGACTTGATGATTAATGTGGCGCTGGAGGAGGCTCACGGCGCCAAAGGGCTTGCCGAGCGGGTGGAGCGGCGCATGGGCGTCCTGGCCGAGCCGGAGCGGGGGTGGGTGAAGCGACTGCTGGATGGCGAGCCGCCCGCCGACGTCATGAAGGATGTGCGCCGCGCCAAGGCGCCTTAGATCCAAGTATGGTTTCGCCGAGCGATGGCCCTTGGGGCCATCCGGCGCAGTGTCAAGGCTGGCTGCTAGCCCTGCCCCAGGGCTGTCTTCAGATACCAGGCGGCGATTTCATTTCCCCAGAGCAACGCTACCGCGGCTGCGCCGATGAGGTAGGGGCCGAATGGTTGTGGCGCATGGCCGTCAATCTTCCGCATCGCGATCAGCGCGCCGCCGGCCAGCGCGCTGCTTATGGCGCCGAGTCCGATAATCAGCGGCAGTTGCTGCCATCCTAGCCAGGCTCCCAAGCCTGCCATCAGTTTGACATCTCCGGCGCCGAGTCCATCCCGTCCTGTGCATAGGCGGAACGCGGCGGCGATCGCCCGCATCAGCAGATATCCGGCCATCGCGCCGATTACCCCGTCTTGTAGTGGAATGAATAGATGAAAGAGATTGGCGGCTAGACCCAGCCACAGCAATGGCTGGGTCAGCGTGTCTGGCAACAGTCTGACATCAAGATCAATCAGCGCCAGCGCGGACAGCAGGAACAGAAAAACCAGGCTGGCGATGGCGGTGGGATGGGGGCCTAGCCGCCAGCCTATTCCAAAGAAGGCTAGGCCGATGCCGAGCTCGACCAGGGGGTAGCGCAAGCTGATCTTGGCGGCGCAGCCGGCGCAACGTCCGCGAAGCAGCAAATAGCCAAGAAGCGGAATCAGCGTCCATCCGGCCAGCGGGGCATGGCAGGCGGGGCAATGCGAGCGCGGGTGGGATAGGGTCAGCGTTTCAAGCGGCGGCATCGGCTGGCCGGCGGCTTCGGCGCATTCGCGTCGCCAGGCGGATTCCATCATTTTTGGGAGCCTGTGAGCCAGCACATTCAAGAAGCTTCCAAGCAGCAAGCCCAAGACCAGCAGCGCGGTGGCGAATTGAGCGGTGAGTGCGGCGTTTAGGCTGAGCCAGGAAAATAGCCCTGTCAGCGCGATGCTCGCGCTTCCGATGAGAAGCGCGCTTTTCCGGTCGATCATGTGTTCCTGGCTTTCTTTCGGACAAGGTTTGTCAGTGGGAATGTGGCATGCAATTTTTGTGATCCGCCAACATAAAGTTTGATTTAGTATCTACTTCAATATAACATATTTCTGGCATTGACCTATGTGACGAGGTGTCGGAATGAGTGGAATGCATGATTTTGGCGATGCGGAAAGCCTGGCCTTGGATAGGGAGGAGCCTGGTTTTGCCGATGAGCGCTCAGCCGCGCGAGATGCATGGCGGCAATCTTTGCCGCACCAGGACTTCAAGATGGAGGAAAGGCCCGCGCACCCGCTGCAGGGGGGCAAGCCTAAGCGCGATATCCGGCGCGTGGCGGTGCTGGCGTTGATCGCATGGCTTGTTCTCACCCTGCTGGGGTTGCTGTTATGGCAGAAGTTTTTGAGTCCGCAGCCGATTGTCGAGCCGCTGGCGGCTGCTGCGGCGCCTGTCAGCCGGCCGGCGATGCCGGCGCCGCGTCAGAACGCTGCGAAAATTGGCGCGGCATCCGCGGCGGCCGGGCGTGCTGCGCCGCCAATGCTTGCCACGCGGACCAACGCTTCCGCCCCGTTTGCCGCTCAGCAGTCTGCAACGGCGCCGGATGCGCCGACATCCGCTCCATCCGGGCGAAAATCCGCGGCTCCGGCGCTTGACCCCAGGGCCATCAACCAGAAGTCCGCGCCCCCGGAGGAAACGCTGGCGGCCAAGGTCGCCAGGCTGGAGGCGGAGGTGAAAGCATTGACGGCTCGCAGCCGGCCGGAGAGCGCGCATAAGCCGGTTGCCGCCGGACATGGACGGAAGGCGCGGGATTTGAGCGTGCTGGGGATGTCCTCCACATCTGTGTGGGTGACGCAGCCGGATGGCCGCGCCACTGAATTACAGGTAGGCGATCGCTTCAGGAACGGCGAAGTGATTCAGCGCATAGACCAGCAAGCGCAGGTGATCGAAACGGATCATGGCCGCTACAAGGTCAACCTCTAGCCAGCGGCGCAGGCTGGATGACGGCAGCGCCATCGGGCGCGGATATGAAAGGATGAAGTCATGCGCAAGTTTTTCGCAAAAATGCTGCTGGGCAGCGACGCGCTCAGCAAACTCGACTCTATCGAACAGTCGGAAGCTCTGCAGGTGGTGGCGGGCAGCCAGCCTGAGGAGGCGATCAGCGACACGCTCAAGGGCAGCTCGCCCACCATCACGCGCGAGCAGATCCGCTCGCTGATCGAGATCGACATGGAGATTCATGGCGACATCTTCATCGGCCGCGGTGTCAAGGTGTCGGGGCGGATCATCGGCAGCTTGATCCCCAATGGGGCGGTCAAGGAGTGCGATCCTATCGTCATCGTCAGCCAGGGAGGGGACATCAACGGCGATCTGCATGCCCGTGTCGTGGTCGTGGCCGGCAACCTGGATGGAGATATCTACGCCGACCACGTGTTGCTGATGCCGACTGCCCAAGTCTGCGGCACGGTCAACTATCGACATACCTTGCGCCAGGATATCGGGTCCGCCTTGTCTGGAATGGTAAGGCGGGTCGAGCATATCGCGATGCTGGACCATCCGCCGCATCCTTGCGATATGGGCCGGCGCGCATTGCCGGGCGACGGAGCGGCGCCGGGCGCGGACATCCCGGTTTTGACGATGGAGCGCGAACCGGCAGCCGCGCCGGTTTCGGCGGCGGTCTCGACATTGGCCGCGACGCAGAATACGGCGGAGATCGAAAGACTTTACCGCGGCCTGGATATCGAGCGTGACAACACGGCGGGCCTGCGTTCCTTGGCCGTCGGCGCCTGATAGAGGCCGAATCGCATCGCTCGCGGGCGAGGCAGGCTTTTCATTTGAATGGTGCGATCGGGAGTGGCGATGGAAGCGCAAGGTTTTCCACGACGGATACCGGCGGATGCATTGTCGGCAGCGGAGGCTGGCAGGCTGGGCCTGGATGCGCCTTTGCCGCCGGAGGCGAGCGACGAGGAGGAAGATGCCCGGTGGGCCTGCCTGCCTTTTCTGAAGCTGGCGATCGAGCGCTTGTGCATCATGCAGTTGTTGGCCGAAGACCATGAGGTCGCATTTTCCCCCTTGGGCGGGGATGGCTTGGTGGCGATCCGCGCCATGGCAGCGTCGGCTGCGGATCCTGTGTTTGCCCAGGCCGCGGCGGCCTATCTGGGAAGCCTGGCCACGCTGGCTTCGATGATGGGGCGAGGGGAAACGGGCCTGCATCAGTCAATCAGCGGCTTGTACCTGTAGGGAAGAGGGGATTTCATGAGTCTGCGGAGAAGCGGACGGCGCGATTATTTGAGCGAGGCCTCGGAAAGGGTTTCCCGGTATTCGGATGCGCTGCGGCCAGGCTGCGCGGCTGTGCCCGGGCGTCATTTCAATCCGCTGTCGGGAACGGTTTATCAAGGCATCAATCATTTGCTGTTGAGCGCCGCCTTGCCGGCGGAGAGCGCCGATCCCCGCTGGCTGACGTTGAAGCAGATAGACGACTTGCGGCAACGGTTTGGCGACATCAGGCTCGCCAACGGCGCGCAGGCCGCTTTGGCGGTGTTCGCGCTGCCTGTGACGCGCGGGGGGGCCATGCCTGGCGATGAAGCCGTATACGTGCTGAAAGGTTGTTCATTGTTTAATGGCGCGCAAATCATGGGTTTGCCGCCGCTGGCGCCTCCCCCGGATTGCGATCGGGCGGCCGGAGGGGGCGGCGTTCGCTTGACGGAAGCTGTATTGAATGAGTTGGGATGGGCGGATGAGCTGAATGCCTTCCCGGCCCTGGCCCGTCATTGCCTGGAGGAGAAGGAGTTGGATGAGGGTGCCGAGTTGCTGCGGCGGATGGCCGCGGCCATGTTGAGTTGGCTGCCTGGTTTTTTTGGAGAGATGCCGGATCGGCGCGTGCCTGGCTCGGAGCGGGCGGAGGGGCCATTGGCAGTCTTTCGCGCGGCGCATGCGGTTGAGCGAATGTGGGCCTGGCTTGGCCAGCGCTCGCCGGCGGCAGCGGCATTCGAGCGAGCGGGCGACGAGTTTGTGAGGGCGAATCTGCTGGCCGATCCGTCGGCGGCGGAGTGGAAGCCTGCGCCGGCTGCGGCCGCTGCCCAGTCCGCGGCGCGGCGGGGCGCGCTATGGATGGACGTGTCCCTGCTGACTGTCGCGGAGTCGACGCAGTTGACCGCTAGCCATTTCGGCAATCAGGAACTCTTGCCTGAAACCGAAGCCGAGTTGTATGGCCGCTTCCAGGCCTGGGCGCGGCAATCCATTCAGTCAGGCATTCATGATGACTTGCCTATTACCGCGCGCGAGCTATTCGGCTGGTTTCTTTCCGAAGAGGAGGGCATGGTTCGGGATCTGCTGCAGCTGGATGACGCGCGGCGGCGGCAGCGGCGCGCGGCTACGGCCATCGATATGGCTGTCCCCGGCCTCGCCGCCGCGGTTGCGGGGCGGTCGGCCGAGATTTCGATGCCGCGTTGAACGGCGCGATATTTTTATCCCCTGAGCTGGAGAGCCTTGCCTCAGGCGCGGGATTCAGCTGTGTCAGCCGCCTGAAGGGCGGCTGTTTTTTTGCGGCGATCCGGAAGTCCTGATGTCGCCCCTCCCGCCAGCGGCCGCATCCGACTGCGCCAGGATATTCCACGGCGGTTTCGTTGCCGTCCGCCAAGCGCAGTTTGATCATCCCCGCGTCACCAGTCGCTGAATTCCGGCGGCGTGCCATCCGACAATAGGACCTCCTGCATCCACTGGCTCACTTGCGATTGCAGATTGCTGGCGCCCAGCATGACCCCGGTCAGCGGTTTGTAAAGAGGAGAGGCATCGCCGATTTCGTTCTGGATGTGCTGGAGCACGGCTCTTTGCTGGGCCAGGGTGGCAAATGCGCGGGCGTCTCCCTGAGGGGTCTTGAAATCGCGCAACTGTCGCGCGATGGCGGCGATATAGGCTTTGCGGTCCGCCAGAGAGTCCGACGCCGGCGTCGGCAGCTGTTTAAGCGCCGCCAGCAAGGCTTGAGCCTGCGCGGCGTCTACGGGCGCGAGCGCGCTTTCCTGCGCGGCGGCGGTTTGCTGGACTTGGGCTGCGCGCAAATATAGCGGGACGATGGAGTCCGCGGCGCTGATGCCGAGCGTTTGCGTGTCGGGAATCCGGTTTGGCGTGGGCGTGATCATGGCGTGTTTAGTTTTCCGTTGACGGGGTGGCGGGGAGCGTCGCGGCCAGCGGCTCCAGCCGTTGCCGCAATTGCCGCTGCAATTGCTCCAGAGCGGCGGCGGACAACTGGCGGCAGTCTTGCTGCAAACCGTTCAGGCTTTGAAGCAACTGGCGGCTCGCTGGCTCCAGATAGTGTTCTGGGGAGAATTCCGCCGCTTGATCGGCGCACCGCATGATGAAGCGGTCATCGTCATGGTGGTCAATCTGGATGACGCCATGCCAGCGCTCCGCCAGCAGAGACATCAGCGCGCCTTGCCGCGGGCGGGCGGTTTTGGGCAGCCGCAAGTACAGCGTCGCTTCCGGCGCGGCGGACGGCTGGCTTTTCAGCCACTCGTCCAGCAGCAGCAGCAAGGTGTCAGGGTGGTCGACAGCGGCGGCCAGCATCGCGCGCGCCTGTTGCTCCAGATGTCCGCGCCATCGTTCGGCCAGGGCCTGGCTGTCGGCCAGCGCGGCGGCTATCTGATCCAGCGCTGTCAGCATGCCTTGTTGGTAGCCGTCGCTATAGGCATGGCTGCGAATGGCGTCGGCCTGATTTTGAGCTTCCCGCAGCAATTGGCTGGCGTGTCGGCGCGCCTGACGCTCCAGCTTGTGGGCGCGGCGGATGCGTTCCAGCTGGCCGCGGCGGATCAGCACGCCCTCAATTGCTGTCTGCGGGCGGAAGATGGGGGTGTCGCTGGGCATATTGCAGAGCCAAGGTCAGTAGCAGGAAGTCCGGCGCGCCGGACGCGGCCGGCATGCCATCGACGGCTGGAGGAAACGCGAGCGCCAGCCGCTGGGAGAGCGCCGCGGGCAGCTCCCCCTTCCAGGCTTGCAGGCGGCTGTAGCCGGCGCGCAGCAAATCGTTGTGGACAATGGGACGGGACGGCGCTGCGCCGCCTGGCGGTCCCAACTGCATGGCGGCGAAACCTTGAGCCCAGACGGGCAGGCGCAGCAGGCCGCCTTGCCAACCCAGAGCGGCGCGCAGCGCTTGGCAGCCGATCAGGTAGGCCGTTTGCGGCAGCCGCGGCCAATGGCGCAGAAACTGGCGGGTGGCGCTATTGAGCGGGCCTGTGGGCCAGTGACAATCCAGGCGATGGCCGCTGATCAGCATGTCGTTGACTATGGCGCGCTGCCGCGGGCTGTCCAGCGCGGCAGGCAGCCGCAACCGTTGCGGATGCAGATAGGACAGCGGGTCGAACAGAATGCCGCGCACTTGAAGGGACAGTTCGGCGTCGATGCCGGAGCGCTCAGCCATGCCGCGGCTCCGCGAGCGCCGTTTTGCCGCCTCGCCTGCCTTGGCGCAGCCAGAACCAGGCGGCGACGGCGGCGAGCAAGCCCGAGGCGGCCAAGCCGGCCAGCAATATCGGCAGGTTGTCCGGCCGGTTGGCGGATGGTTGGCCAGGCTGCTGCTGCTGGGCTTCGCTGCGGCGCGATAGCACTACCGAGATATTTTCGTATTCGACATCGGCGAAGCTGTTTTTCAGAAACCGCTTGATGTTGTTGATCATCGGTTCCGGTTCGATATCCCGGTCATAGCTTGCCAATACGGCGAGATGAATGGGTTGGGGCGGCCGGCCGTCTTCCCCGGCATTCAGGTCATAGCTGACGTGGACGCGGGCGGACAAGATGCCATCCATGGTCTGCAGCGATTGCTCCAGCCGCTGTTCGATGGCGGAGTACAGCCTGGCCTTCTCCGCGCGCGGCGAGGAAACCAGCGAGTCGGTCGGGAACATCTGCGCCACTTCCATGCGGGGACGGGAGGGCAGGTCGTAGGTTTTCAGCCAGTCTACCGCGGCGGCGAAGTCGGACGGCGCCACGGCGATGCTGAAGCCGCTCTTGCCCTTGTCCTGCTTGTCCGCTTCAATGTTGTGGCGCTGCAGCACTGCGATGACTTCATTGGCCTGCTGCTGGTCCAAGCCCTTCAGCAAGTCCTTTTGCTGGCAGCCTGCCAGCAGCAGCGCCAGCAGCGCGGCTTTCAGGCAGGCGCGCATCATGAGCGCAGCAGGCTTTCCACCACGCCGACCCCTTTGCGGGCGAGGGTGCTGAGCATGGAAACTTCCAGGTTGTAATTGGATGTGCGCAGCTGCAGCTGATATAGCTTGGACGGGTCGCTCAAATCCTCGGGTTGATCGATTTTTTGCATGATGGCAGTTTTCTCCGTGCCGACTGAGACCGCGGATTCGGCGAAGGCATGGATCATTCTGTCTTCCAGCGACATGGTTTGCTGATCGGTCTGGCTGATGTCGCTGACCTGGATGGCCTGGCGCGACTGGGCGGCGGAAATGGGAATCATCTTGGAGTCCAGGTTGGCGCCGGCGGCTTGCCGGCGCGACGATTAGCGGAAGTTCTGGATAATGGCGGCGTCAATGTCCTTGAAGGTCTTGACCACGTTGGACTGGGCGTTGCGGTACAGGTTGTATTCAGACAATTTGCTTTGGTACTTGGCGAGTACGCTTGGGTCGGAAGGATTGGCGACAAGGTCCTTCAGGGCAGTATCTACTTCGCTTTTTAGTCCGGTCACGTCAAAATTTTGCGACAACACGTTGATGTAAAAAGAATCCGGGCTTGAGGCTCCGATATTGGCGGCCATGCTTATTCTCCTGAAGTTGAGGAAGTGTGTGGGAAGTACCAATGGCTGGCATCAAGTTTGATGTAGCCCTGATTGCCATACATGAAGGACCTGTCCTTGAGACTGTCGTCCTTCAACTCGATGGCGAACTGCACGTAACGACCGCCCCATTGGCGGTAATAGCGGTCGACGAACTGGCGCGCGCGCTGCAACTCGTCGTCGCCCAGCGAACCTGAGATGGCGAAGACGACGCTGTCCGGGTTGTCCTTTCGGCGAAAGGGCAACGCCAACCGCCGCAGCCCGGCTTCCGCTTCGCGAGCGGCGGCGGCGTCGTCCACCGGGACGATCTCCACCTTGTCGGCGTAAGGCAGGCGCTCGACCAGCCGGGCGGCCAGGCGCATTTTGTCTTCCGCGCTCAGCGCGGCGCGCTGCAGGCTGATCCAGAGCTGGGGGTGGCGCGGATCATTCAATTGCAGGCAGTAATACGCCAGGTCCGGATAGGCTCCGGCCAGCCAACGACCGATGCGTTCGTTTTCGCGCAAGGGAGTAATGACTTCAGACGCGCGGGGGTCGTCGCCGCGCAACAAGGCTTGCCGCGCCCAGGCGGTATCTCTTTCGTTGCCGGCCGCGACGTAAAAGCGGCCATCTTGTCCTGGCAGTATCTGAAAGCGTTGAGGATCGTTGCCCAGCAGCGCCGATAACTCAGTTGTCTTGCGTTGAGAACTATCCTGCCATTGCTCGTAGCTGCCGAAGCCCAGCGCCGCCGCGGCCAGCAACGCCAGCAGGGCGGGAATAGCCAGCCAGCGGTTGCGGCGGCGCGGAGGCTTCGTGGGCAGGATATCGGTCTGGCGCGGATGGTTGAGCACTTCCGGCAGCCAGGACTGGTCCTGAGGGCGCAACGCCAGTTCCAGCGCGCCCACCCGGATGATCTGATTGAAGCCCGCCGGATATTCGGCTACTTCGTCCTGGCCCAGCTCGCGTATTTGCGCATCCTCATCGATGAGGATCTCGAAGTTGACGCCGCCGTCGGCCAGCGGCACGTACAGCGTGTCTCCTGGCAACTCCGGCAATTGGTGGGGCTCGGCCAGGGCTTCGCTGGGGCCGACCAAAAACAGCGTCCTGCCGGGGCGCAGCAAAAACTCGCAGCCGCGCAAGGCGCTGTTGAGCAGGCGCACGACGATGGAGGCCGTCTCGGATGGGTGGTTGTCTTCTGCAAGCATGGTGTTCTTATTCAAGGCTGCTGGGCGAGTCGATATCGGCGGCCACTGTATGCGCGCGGGCTATGTCATTCCTGATGAAAAACCGATCAGATTCGGCGCGGCGGATCAGATTCGCATCTGAATCTTGTCGGCTTGACGGGTGGCTCACGCCGCCGCCGACATTTGCGGCGCGAACAGTTCCGCCAGCCGCGGGTCGTGCCGCCATGCCGGCAGCCAGGGGTAGCGCCCCGCCTGCAACTGCCCCCATAGAAGCAGCGCCGCTTCGCGGCCGTCGCGCGCCAGCACTAGCGGCAGCAGGCTGGCCCGCACATGGCGGCTGTCGATCTGCAGCGCCTGCAGCGGGGCGCAGTCGCCGGAGCTGGCATATTCCACGCTGTAGCGGTTGAGCATGAGCAGACCGGCCTCTTCGCCCGCGGCGCGCACGGCATGCGTGAGCTCCAGCGCTTCGGCATGCTGTTGCTGCTGCGACAAGATCAAGGCCAGCAGGCTTTGCAGCACCGGATGGTCCTGGCCATAGCGGCGCAACTGGCTCTTGCCCAGCGCGATGGCATCGCCGAGGCGGTTTTGGCAAAAGGTCAGCCACAGCTTGAGGATGCTGGCTGCGATGCGGGAGGGATCGCGCTCTAGGCTGGCGTCCAGCGCGTTTTGCGCCTGGTTCAGCCGGCCGGATAAAAACAGATGCCAAGCGTGGCAGCAGTGCACTTCCACCGATTGCGGCGCCAGCAGCCGCGCCTGCTCGAACAGCGCGTCGGCCAGCGCATGCTCGCCGCGCAAGCTGCCCAGCAAGGCTAGCAGCCCAAGCGTTTGAGGGTGGGCGGCATCCAGTTCCACCGCCTTGTCGACGGCCTGTCTGGCTTGTTCCAGCGCCAGCTCCTGATCGAACAGGCTCAGTTGCGCCAAGGCCAGATAGCATTCGGCCAGAGCGCGCCAGGATGGCGTGTGGCCGGGGGCGTTCTCCACGCACCGATGCAGCTGGCCCAGCGCGCGCAGCAGGCTGGATGGCGTATGCTGCCGCAATTCGTGAATGGCGTTCAGGTAGGGGATGGCGGTGTCGGCGGCGTCCATCTCACCAACCCGGCTGACGCGCAGGCCGGGGATGCGCTGCGCCAGCAGATTGCTCAGCCGGGCTTGCAGCGCCGCCGGGTGCAAGCCGGATAGCGAGATGCTTTCGTGATGGACCAGCTGGTGGCCGCGGGAGCGGATCAGCTCCACCCGCAAGATACAGGCTTCGCCCGCGCCTTGGGTTTGGCCAGCCAGGTAGTAGTCGGGAGCGAGCTGCTCCAGCAGCGCGTGGATATCGCCGATGGCATGGCAATGCCGGGTCAGCGTGGCCGGGAGCACGCAGAGGCCGTAGGGGGCGTAACGCGCCAGATTCTGCACCAGCGCGCCATGCAGCGCCTGGGCATCCTGCGGGCTTTCCATGCGGAAGGGCAGCACCGCGACCGAGGCGCTTGTCGCCGGCACGCTGTGCTGAGTCACCATGGCCACGGGGCGGCAGAAACGGTAGCCCTTGCCGTAGACGGTGTCGATGTAGCGCTGCTCCTTGCTCTCCAGCAGGATGCGGCGCAAAGCGTAGATGCAGCGAGTCAGCGACTCCTCGTTGACGTCGTCATCGGGCCATACCCTGTCCAGCAGCTCATCCTTGCTCACCAATTCGCCGGCGGCTTCCAGCAGCACGGTGAGCACCGCCAGTTCCTTGGGCGGGATGCCCAGCTGCCGCTCGCCGTGGGTCAGCATGCCGTCGAAGTGCAGGATGAAATCGCCGAAGACGAACTGCCGGTTCATGAAGCCATCATTGTTCATCATCTCTATCCCCTGTTGAGGGTTGGACCGTAACTTCTCACGGCCCATTTTTGTAAATATTGTTCGATATAATTGATATCATATCAAACACAATATCAGGAGTGAGGGAGGTTGACAATGGGATTGTTATGGGGGTCTGTTGTCTGGGAGAGGAGGGCCAGCTCATCAGATATCTCGCTGGATGCGACGGAGTGAAGGATGTCGTGGCAGGAACGCGCCTGCTGACGATGCTCGCTTTCATTCTTGTTGAGCCAGGGCTTGTTGGTTTGCGGCAATTGAGCTGGCGAGCCTTAGGCGATGCTGGGGAGGCTAAAGCATTGAGTAGCCAGTCACAGATGGGCGTTTTATGAAAGTAGGGGGGTGGACTGCGGGGTAATGTGGATAGTGACAAGATTTTGAGTCTGACCGTGTTCTTTTTATTGGCAGTAGTAAAGGTAAATAGCCTACTGAGCAAGAGCATAGCCAGAATGTCAGAGTAGCTGCTTTCAATGTTCGCTAAGCTTTCTTCTATTTGCAGTTCTTTTAAGTGGCTTAGCGGTTTATGATGACCGTAATTATGGAGATGGTCCTTGAATCCTCAGCTTTGTGCGCATGTTGAAAATCTTTTTTCAAAGATTGGGTGTTCAGCTCCGAATTGGGGTGATGGCGTTAATTTTTCTATTCGAGTGGATGGAACGCTGAGTGTGAGGCTGGTGGAGTCGCCTGCTGATTATTTGGTTTTGTTTTCAATATTCGATCAATTTGATAGTCGGGCGGCTGTGGATTTCTTAAAGATAAACCTCATTAATGGTGAGGCTTTTCCTTATGTCGCAGCAGTGACCGATGATGGCAAGCATCTGGTGATGTGGCGGCGATTTGACTTGAGAATGATGGATGAATTTGGTTTGCCATTGCTGTTTGAAGATTTTGTTCAGAAGTTGGAAGATGTGATTGATAGTAGGGTGTTGTAATTGGCTTTGTATTGAATATGTTGTTTCTTTAACTTGAAAGGTGGTAGTGTAATGCCAGTGGATTCGACAAGCAACAGCGGCGTACAAAGTACGCAAGCTTATAAGTCTTTGATAAAAAGTGAAGATCCGAAACCGTTGTCTGATACGCGGCAGTATCTGCATGAAGGGACTGCTGACTCTTCGCAGCCATTTGGAAAGGCTGTTAATTTTGTTAATGGAAATCTTGGTAGTCATGGCGATGATAATATATCAAAGGGCAAGGCTGAGAGCTATGTTAGGGATGTTAAACTGGTGGAGGCAGGCGAGATAAGCAATAGCACAGGGTTTGCTAACTCTGCGGCCGGTTGGCTTCAGGAGGGAAATTTAACGGCGGCAGCAATGAATTTCGGTGGCATGATGTTGGCGGGGGCTGTTGATAAGCAAAATATGTATAAATCAAATCCTGGGAACGGTTGATGTTTTTCCAGGGCTGTGCGTCGATGCATGGCCCTGGATTGTCATGGATTTTGCATTGTGCTGCGAAGTTGATTTTTTTAATGATTTAATCCTTCATTAGTTCATGTGGTGTGTGCTTGAGCTGTCCTCTAAAAGACCAAGTAAGAATAGGTGAGATAATTTGAATAGGAGGCCAGCTTCTGGAGTGGCGGCTATCCCATTCATGCCCTTGTGTAACTCGTCGCTCAGGATTTAGTTGTACTGCTTGGGTGAGGAAGTCTGCTACGCAATTTAAGGCGTCTGTTTGATATTCAACTGTCGAATTAATATTGCTTTGCAATAGTCAATTTTACCTCGCCATCATATTCCCATCAGGATTCCTTCCTTTCGCTAATACACACTGTCGTCATCCCGGCAACCGCCGGGCCTGGATTTCATGCGATGACAGAGAACAATGTATTGAACCCCCTGCAAAGCCTGGAGGCCTCCGGCCGGAGAGAGATCGCCGGCCAGGAGGCTTGGCTCTTGCTGCCCCTGGCCAAGGGCGGGGCTCGGCTTGAATTGAGCTGGGAAGCCGACCGTGAGGTTTGGACTCTGCCGTCAGGCTGGCAGGGGCTGTTATTGCTGGACCGCCTGAAGCTGACGGTGGCGTCCGGCAGTCTTGGTTTTCATCCGGTTCGGCTGGAGGCGCTGGCCAAATTGCTGGCCTTCGTCGATGAGGCCAATGGCCTGGCGCCGTGTTCTGCCGAGCGGCATTGCGCGCGCTTGCCGCAGGATGATCTGTCTCTATGGTCGGATCGGCGCCGTTGCGAGTACTGGTTCCTGAACCAGTTGCTGGAGCCTGCGGAGCCGTTTTCGTCCTTGCTGACCCTGTTGCGTCGCAATGAAAGCTATTGGCTGGTGCGTTTTTTGTTGGCGCAGTCGGCAGGCGGAGACAAATTGCAAGAGTTGGGCGAGCGTTACGGCGTGTCGCGCTCCCATTTCCGCCGCTTGTGCCGTCATGCCCTGGGCAATGCGGCCAAGACCGCGCTGCGCGATTGGCGGATGGCGCGTTCCCTGCTGGACGTGGTTGAGGGCAGAGAAAGCCTGACCCAGCTGGCCTTGAAGCACGGCTATTCCTCGCAATCGCACTTTTCAAATGAAATCAAGGGATTGATCGGCGTTTCTCCACGCAGTCTGTCCAATATCATCCCGCTAAGCGTGAAATGAACAAGTGTTTTTCGTACGCGTTATGGCTGGTGTGCGCGTTGTGTCTGGCCGCCGGGGCGGTGGCCGCGCCGGAGCCGGGCGAGGCTGCCGATGGCGCTGGCTATGTGGCCAGAAAGGACAGCCTGCGTTCGTTTTTCGACGCGATTTCCTCCAAGTTGAAAAAGCCGGTGATTCTGAGCAAGCAGGCGGCGCGCAAGCAGGTCAGCGGCGAGTTCGACCTCAGCAATCCGCAGGCGCTGCTGGAGAGGATGACGCAGCAACTGGGGCTGGTCTGGTATCACGACGGCCAATCCATCTATGTCTACGACGCCAGCGAAACCCGCAACGCGGTGGTGGCGCTGCGCAATGTGTCCTTGTCGGCCTTCAACGGCTTTCTGCGCAAATCCGGCCTCTACGACAAACGCTATCCGCTGCGCGGCGACAGCCGCAGCGGCGCTTTCTACGTGTCGGGCCCGCCGATCTATGTGGACCTGGTGATCAATGCGGCCGGGTTCATGGATAAACAGAGCGAAGGCATGGACCTGGGTCGTTTGAAGATAGGCGTGATCAAGCTCAACAACACTTTCGTCGGCGACCGCAGTTACGAGTTGCGCGACCAGAAGCTGGTGATCCCCGGCATGGCCACGGTGATAGAGAAATTGCTGACGGGCGAGGGGAAGTCGGTGCGGATGCTGCCGCCGCCGGCGCCATCCCTGCCGCCTTCTCCGGCGCTGCCCGCGCGAGCGGAAGACGCGGCCAGCCAAGTGGGCCTGCCGCCATTGCCGGGGTTGCCGTTGCCGTCCAAGGCGGCGCTGCCGGAGCCGCCGCCGCAGGACGGCCCCGCCGGGGATATCCGCGTGATCGCCTATCCGGACACCAACAGCCTGCTGGTGAAGGGGTCGGCCGAACAGGTGCGCTTCATCGAGAATCTGGTGTCCGCGCTGGATGTGGCCAAGCGCCATGTCGAGCTGTCGCTGTGGATCATCGATCTGCAGAAGGAAGATTTGAACCGGCTGGGGGTGGAGTGGAGCGGGCAGCTTGCCGTCGGAGGCGGGCTGGGGGTGTCGTTCAATGGTTCCGGCTCGCTGAGCACGCTGGACGGCAGCCGCTTCATCGCGTCGGTGATGGCCTTGTCGCAGCAGAACAAGGCCAATGTCGTGTCGCGGCCGGTATTGCTGACGCAGGAAAATGTGCCGGCCGTGTTTGATAACAACCGCACTTTCTACACCAAGCTGGAAGGCGAGCGCAGCGTCGACTTGCAGCATGTGACCTATGGCACGCTGGTCAGCGTGCTGCCGCGCTTCAGCGCCGATGGCCAGATCGAGATGTCGCTGAACATCGAGGACGGCAGCGAGGCGCGCGCGCCGGATTACTCCAAAGACAATAAGGACGCCGCCACGCCGGAAGTGGGGCGCACGCGCATCAGCACGGTGGCGCGGGTGCCGCAGGGCAAAAGCCTGCTGATAGGCGGTTTCACCCGCGACGCCAGCAGCGACAACCGGGCGGCTGTGCCGGGCTTGGGCCAATTGCCGCTGGTGGGGAGCCTGTTTCGCTATCAGCGCAAGGATTTGTCGAACAGCGTGCGGGTGTTTCTGATCCAGCCGCGCGAGATCGACGCGCCGCTGACGCCGGACGCCAGCGATCTGGCCGCCGGACTGAGCCGGCAGGGTGGTTTGGACGCGGATCCGCTGCAGCAGAAACTGCGTCGCTACCTGGAGCGGCGGGAGGGCGCGGGCCATGGAGATTAACGCTCGCCAGCAGCATGCCTTGGGTTTGCGCACGCCCAAGCAGCAGGCTCAGCTGGACGCCAAGCGCGATGCCAAAAAGGATGTTCGGCACGAGGCTCAGCTGAAAAGCGAATCGAAGCAGACCGATGCGCAGATGAGCGAAGCGGAGTTGGCGGAAGAGACCAATCCGGCAGCGCTGCTGCAGCGCGCCGCCCAATCCGCCGACGAAATGGCGGCGGTGCTCACCCAGTTCCGCAGCCGCCGCGATTACGACAAGAAGCGGGGCAATCTGGCGGATAGCTTTGAGCGGGTGCTTGACGAGGATGCCCTGCCCAAGGCGCAGGAAATACTGCAGGTGGCCAAGTCGCCCGGCTACACCGCCGAGGAATTGCTGCGCCGTGCGCGCTCGCAGTTTCCCGACGACAGCGATCTGGTGCTGGTGCTGCGCCAGTTGCTGCGGCGCCGGCAGCTGGACGAGGTGACGCGCAAGCGGCTGCAAGCGCTGCTGGATCAGGTGGAAGACGAGGCGGAGCCGCGGCCCCTGAAAGCCGGCATCAACTGCGCGCTCAAGGCGCGCTTGTTCGGAAAGGCGCTGGATCTGAGCCCCGGGCTGCTGCGGGCCAGCTACCGGCAGTTCCTGCAAAGCGAGGCGGGCGAGGCGGAGATCTATCAGGACTGGGTGGCCAGTTACGGCTACCAGCGCCGGGCGCAGGTGCTGGATTTCATCGAGGGGGCCTTGCTGGCTGACATCGATTCGCTGGATGCCAGCTGCTCGAGGCTGGAGTTCGGCGATCTGCTCGGCAGGCTGACCCAGCTGAAGCTGCTGCGCTCCGCCGACAGTCTGTTCATCGGCCGTCTGTTGGCCAACCCCGCCGTCCGCGGCTTCAACCCCAATGAGGCTGACTGGCTGTTTCTGCTGCTGTCGCTGCTGCAGCAACCGCAAGAGCTGGACGAGCTGCTGGCGGAAACCGTGGGCGATACCGCCTTGCTTAGCCTCCATGCGGATCGCTCCACCCTGCTGCACGCGCTGTACCAGGCCTGCAAGTCTTTGCCTGCCAGGTTGTTTCCCGACGAGGGATGGCTAGACGCTTTGCTCGACGAGTTCCGCCACCTGGCCGGAATCGTTTATCGGCATGAGTTGGCGGAGCGGCGCAGAGCGCGGTGAGCCATTTGGGAGAGAGCCGCCAGCCAAGCCCTGCCGCGCAGGATTTCGCTTGCTGTTTTCCCTTGTGAAAGGCGCATTGAGCGTCTGATTTTCTGGATGAATGACGGTGTTGACTTCTTTGTTGAACGGCGCGCGCTCGCGGCCTGAGTTGCTGATCCTGCTGCTGATGGTGATGATCATCGCGATGTTGATCATCCCGCTGCCCACCTATCTGGTGGACTTCCTGATCGGCCTCAACATCGTGCTGGCGATGCTGGTGTTCATGGGCTCGTTCTACATCGACCGCATCCTCAGTTTTTCTACCTTCCCGTCCGTGCTGCTGATCACCACGCTGTTTCGGCTGGCGCTGTCGATCAGCACCAGCCGCCTGATCCTGATCGAGGCTGATGCAGGCGAGATCATCGCCACTTTCGGTCAGTTCGTCATCGGTGACAGCCTGGCGGTGGGTTTCGTGGTGTTCTCCATCGTCACGGTGGTGCAGTTCATCGTGATTACCAAGGGTTCGGAGCGGGTGGCGGAGGTGGCGGCGCGTTTCTCGCTGGACGGCATGCCGGGCAAGCAGATGAGCATCGACGCCGACTTGAGGGCCGGAATCATCGACGCCGACGGCGCGCGCGAGCGCCGCAGCGTGGTGGAGCGGGAAAGCCAGCTGTACGGCTCTTTCGACGGCGCGATGAAGTTCATCAAGGGTGACGCCATCGCCGGCATCATCATCATTTTCGTCAACTTCGTCGGCGGCATCGCCGTCGGCGTGACGCAACACGGCATGAGCCTGTCAGCGGCGCTGTCCACCTACACCATGCTGACCATCGGCGACGGCTTGGTCGCGCAGATTCCGGCGCTGCTGATCGCCATCAGCGCCGGCTTCATCGTCACCCGCGTCAACGGCGATAGCGACAATATGGGCCGCAATATCGTGGGCCAATTGCTGGGCAACCGCTTTGTGCTGGTGGTCACCGCGGGGCTGGCGCTGGCGGTGGGCATGCTGCCGGGTTTTCCTCTGCTGGTGTTCCTGATCCTGGCCGGCGCGCTGGGAGGCTTGTTCTATTTCAAGCGGCGCGCGGAGCGGACCGCCGCCGCGCCTGGCCAGCCGGCTGGCGGCCGCACGGCTCAGGGCGGCGCGGCGGCCGAATCAGGCAAGCCGGGCTCGGATGGCTCGCTGGGGCTGATCAGCAATCTGGACCGCGTGGCCACCGAGACGGTGCCGCTGATCCTGCTGGTGCCCAAGGCGCGCCGCGCCGAACTGGAGCGCATGCAGCTGGCGGAGCGTCTGCGCAGCCAGTTTTTCATCGATTACGGCGTTCGCCTGCCGCAGATGATGTTGAGCGATTCCTCCTCGATGCCGGATAACCGCGCGGCGGTGTTGATCAACGAG
>NZ_JAJOHV010000007.1 GCF_021129175.1 Chromobacterium piscinae
GCTGCGGGTGGCGCGCGGCCGGGCGCCGGACGGCGCGCGCGAGCTGACGTCCTGGCAGTCGCAGCCCCTGTCGGTGGCGCTGTCCGACATCAACAAGTACAGCAACAACACTATGGCGCGCACGCTGTTCCTGACGCTGGGGCGCGAGGCCGGCGGCGAGGACACCGCAGCGGCGGCCGAGCGCGCGCTGCGCGAGGAGCTGAGCCATCGCGGCATCTCCGACATCGGCGCGTTGCGGCTGGAGAACGGTTCCGGCCTGTCGCGGCGCGAGCGGGTGACCGCCCGCTTGCTGGGCGAGGTGCTGCTGGACGCCGCGCGCGGCCCGTACGCCGGCGAATTCATCGCCAGCCTGCCGATCGCCGCCACCGACGGCACGCTGAAGAAGCGTTTCGCCGACCTGGGCCCGCGGCTGAGGATGAAGACCGGCACGCTGAACGACGTCAAGGCGCTGGCCGGCTATTGGCAGGCGGCCGACGGCAGGCGGCTGGCCATCGTCGCCATCGTCAACGGCCCGCGGGCGATGGAGTCGGGCAAGGCGTTGGACGCGGTGGTGGCCGACCTGGCGCGCGGCTTCAATACCGAGACGATGCGATCCAGCGCAAGGCGCTGAGCCGCGAACCCGGCTATAATCGTCGGCGATCGAATTTTCAGGCGAGAACCATGAAACCGGTAACCATGTACACCACCGCGGTCTGCCCCTACTGCGTGCGCGCCAAGCAACTGTTGGCCAGCAAGGGCGTCAGCGGAATCACCGAGATCCGCATCGACCTCGATCCGGACGCGCGCGACAAAATGATGGCGCTGACCGGCCGCCGCACCGTGCCGCAGATCTTCATCGGCGACACCCATGTCGGCGGCTGCGACGAACTGGTGGCGCTGAACCATTCCGGCAAGCTGGACCCGCTGCTGGCGGACTGAGCGGCGGGGCTTTGCCGCGATTGGCCGCCGCGCGGCTTTCGTGCGATGATGCCCGCCGATGTATCCATAAAATTCTGCCGTCATGAGACGGTTTTTGCGAGAAAGAACATGAGCGAACAACAAGAGCTGCAACCGGCGTTTTCCATCGAAAAAATCTACGTGAAGGACATCTCGCTCGAGGTGCCGAACGCGCCGCAGGTGTTCCTGGAACAGGCTCAGCCGGAAATCGACATGCAGCTGGCCAGCGCCGGCCAACAGCTGGACGACGGCTACTTCGAAGTGACCCTGACCGTCACCGTGACCGCCAAGCTGCCGGAAAAGAACATGTTCCTGTGCGAAGTGGCCCAGGCAGGCATCTTCCAGATCCGCAACATCCCGGGCGAAGACCTGGATCCGATCCTCGGCGTCGCTTGCCCGAACATCCTGTTCCCGTACGCCCGCGAGACCGTGTCCAGCGTGGTGAACCGCGCCGGCTTCCCGCCGGTGCTGCTGGCCCCGATCAACTTCGAAGCGCTGTACATGCAGCAGCGCGCGCAGCAAGCCGAAGCCGGCAACGCCTGAGGCCAGCCATGAAGCGTCTCGTTCTGCCGCTGTTGCTGGCGTCCGCGTTGGCGGCCCCGTCCGTCCATGCCCTGGAATTCCGTTCGGTCAAGGAAACCGGCGTCGCGCTGTACGAGGCGCCTTCGCTGAGCGCGAAAAAGCTGTTCGCGGTCAGCCGCTATTATCCGGTCGAGGTGTTGCAAAGTCAGAAGGAGTGGTCGCGCGTGCGCGACGCCACCGGCGGCATCGCCTGGATTCCGGCCGCGGCGCTGTCCAAGCAGCGCTGGCTGCTGGTGGTGTCGGCCCAGGCCGGCGTGCGCGACCGGGGCGCGGAGGACGGCAAGCTGCTGTTCACCGTGCCCAAGGACGGCGTGCTGGAGCTGCAGGAGGCTCCGCAGAACGGCTGGGCCAAAGTGCGCCACCGCGACGGCAGCGTCGGCTATGCTCGTATTACCGATCTCTGGGGCTTGTAAGGACCGCGGATGAAACTGGCGATACTCGGCGCCGGCGCATGGGGCAGCGCGCTGGCGATAGCTTTTGCCCGTCACCACCAGGTGACCTTGTGGGCGCGCGATGCTGAACAGATTCGGCGGATGGACGCTGAGCGGGTCAACCAGCGTTACCTGCCCGACTGCCCGTTTCCGGAGCCGTTGACGCTGTCGTCGGATCTCGCGGCCGCTACGCGCGACGCGGAGCTGGCGCTGATCGTCACGCCGATGGCGGGGCTGCGGCCCACGCTGAAGTCTCTGATGGCGCTGGACGCGCCGCCGCCGCCCATCCTGTGGGCGTGCAAGGGCTTCGAGGCCGGCTCCAGCCTGCTGCCGCACCAGGTGGCGGAGGAGGAGCTGCCGGCCGGCCACCTGTACGGCGCGCTGTCCGGCCCCAGCTTCGCCCGCGAGGTGGCGCAGGGCCTGCCGGCGGCGGCGGCCATCGCCTCCGACCACGCCGAGTTCGCCGCCAGCGTGGCGCGCGAGCTGCACAGCCCGCTGCTGCGGCTGTACGCCAACGACGACCTCGTCGGCGTTGAGGTGGGCGGGGCGGTGAAGAACGTGATGGCAATCGCCACCGGCGTCGCCGACGGGCTGGATTTCGGCTTGAACGCGCGCGCGGCGCTGATCACCCGCGGGCTGGCCGAAATCACCCGGCTCGCGATGGCGCTCGGCGCCAGTCCGCAGACCATGATGGGCCTGTCCGGCATGGGCGATCTGATCCTTACCTGCACCGGCGCGCTGTCGCGCAACCGCCAGGTGGGCCTGAAGCTGGCCGAAGGCAAGCCGCTGCAGCAGGTGCTGGACGAACTGGGCCATGTGGCCGAGGGCGTGGCCACCGCGCGCGAGGTGCTGACCATGGCCGAGCGGCTGCAGGTGGACATGCCGATCACCGCCGCGGTGTGCGGCCTGCTGTACCAGGGGCACGATCCGCAACAAGTGGTGGACGGTCTGCTCAGGCGCTCGCCGAAGTCCGAATCCGGCGGCTTGCTGGATTAGCCGCGAATCAAGACATCAAGGCCGCTCCCTTATGGGCAGCGGCCTTTTTCATGCCCGCCGCTCAGCGTTCGATCGCGCGCAGGAATTCGTTGCGGGCGTTGGCGTCGGTTTCGAAATCGCCGGCGTAGCACTGGGTGATCACCCGCTCGTCGCCGCGCCGGTTTTCCCCCATCAACAGGCATAGCTGCTCGGCCTCGATCAGGCAGGCGGCGCCGCGCGCACCGCCGTGCTCGACCAGGGTGCGGGATATCTCGTGGGTGATCCATTCCTGGTAGGTGTAGCGGTGGCTGATGGCGTCCACCATCCGCGCGATGCGGCCGAAGCCGTGCAGCCGGCCGCCGGGCAGGTAGGCGACGTGGGCGACGCCGCGGAAGGGCAGCAGGTGGTGCGGGCACATGCCATGGACCGCCAGGCTGCGTATCACCACCATGTCGCGGCGGTCGTCGGCGAAGCCGCTGCCCAGCGCCTCGGCAGGGACGGTGTCGTAGCCGTCCAGCAGGCGTTTCTGCCACAGCTCGCGCACGCGCTGGGCAGTCTTGCCGGTGTGGATGGGGTCGATGGCGATGCCGCTGGCGGTCAGCATGTCGGCAACCGCTTGTTCGAAGGCGGCGGCGTCGAAGGGCCGGACGCGGTCGAGCGGGCGCTGGCAGGCGGAGTGGTCGTGATCGTCGATGAAAGACATGGCGCGGCTCCATTGCGGTGGGACGGAGGGGCGGCCTGGCCCGGAGAAGGTGCGGCCGCCTGTGTTTGCATGGTATCGGGAGGCGGGCCGTCTTGACGATCGGATTCCGTCCATTTATTTCGGTTTCTGCGCGCGGCGCAGCGCGCTCCGCTTATTTTTTAGCGACTGGGCATTCCTGCGGCGCATAGGGATAGCGCGGCCGCAGCCGCAGCCCTCCGGCGTCCAGGTCGGGCAGCCGAGGGGGAACGGCTCGCGCCTGTCCCGCCGCCAGCGCTTCCAGCGGGGCCGGACAGGCGGCGGGCAGGTCGTAGGTCGCGGCCAGCGTCCATAGACCCTGCGCATTCTGCTGGAACAGCGACAAGCGGGCGGCAAGCTTTTCCGCCAGCAGCACTTCCGGCTTGCCGCCGCCGCTGTAGTCGCCGGCATAGGCGTCGCATTCATTGCGGCCATCCAGCAGGCAGGACGGCAGTTCGCCGGTTCGCTTGGCGGCTTGCTTCCAGTCCTGGGCCAGGAAGCCGGCAGGCAACGGGACCGGGCCGCGCGGGCGGACCGCCTGGGCGGGAGGCTTGGGCTGGGGCTTGTCCTCGCTGAGCGCGTCGCCGGCCTTGCGGCGGACAGCGCCGTCGACGCCGGGATCGTTCTTCAGCCGCAGCAGGGCGGCATGGCCATAGCGCAGCCCGCGGTAGCGCAGGAAATCGAAGTCGAAGCGTTCGGCGGCCACGCGGCCGGCCTCCAGCCGGGACAACTGGCTGGACACCGAGATCCGCGCCGGATCGGCCAGCGGCGTCAGCACGGCGGCCAGCAGGGCGAGCGACAGCCAGGCGGCGCCGATATTGGCGCAGGCCACGCCGGCGAGTCCGGCCTGCCGACGCAAGGCCGCCCAGCCGTAACCGGCGGCGTAGCAGGCGCCGAGGATGACGAGGCTGGCGGCGAACACTCGGTCCGGCGACCAGCCGTATTGGCCGACGCGCAGCGTCAGCGCGTAGGCGGCCAGCGCCTGCAGCGGCGCGAGCAGCAGGCAGGCGGCGCGCAGGCTGAGCCGGATGACGCGACCGGGCTGCTCGCTGCCGTCCTGGTAGGCGGTGTTCAGCAGGAAGATCAGCAGCCCGCTCGCGCCCAGCAACAGCGCAGAAGCGTGGCCGGTCTTCCACAGGCTGTCCAGCCCGGTGAAAGGCAGCAGCGCGAGAAAGGCGCCGACCAACAGGACCAGCAGGGGCAGCAGCCAGGACAGCAGGGTCAGCAGCAGCGAGCGCAGCCCCTGGATGATGCCGGGGCGGACATCGCTCAGATGCAGGCCGGCCGACAGCGCCAGCGTGCTGGCCGGTATCGCGAACTCGGCTTCGCCTATCAGCCGGCGCAGGCCGCCTATGCCCACCAGGGCGAACAGCTCGGCGCCCAGATTCAGGATCAGCCAGAACACGCCGACGAACAGGCCGGAGAACATCAGCTGCAGGCCAAGCTTCCAGGCGGTGTCGAAATAGGCGGGGTAGGACGCTCGCCAGCGCCGCTCGCTTTCGCCGGCCAGGATCAGCGGCCAGGCGATGAACAGCAGCATGGCGACGCCCAGCATCGCCAGCGCCCCCGGCATCAGGTCCGAGCGCGCGGCGTGCTCCAGTCCGACGCGCCAGCGGTCGTGCGCGCCGAAGGCGGCGACGGCGACGGCCAGCGCCGCCAGCCAGGCAGCCAGCCGGGAGGGGCGCAGCACGCCGAGTCCGGTCTGGCACAGCAGGGGCAGAAACGCGGCGGCGAGCAGCAGCGGCGAGAACAGCAGCGGGTGGAGGGACAGCCAGCCGCCATGGTCCGACGCGCGGTACAGCGCGTAAAGCGCGATCCCTTGCAGCAGGCCGATGGCGGCGCGAATGTGGAATGGGTTCATGAACATGCCGGGAGGGGAAAAAGTCTCCCGATCCTAGCATGAATGGAAAAATCGATCAGGCGCGCAGCCCCAGCGCGTAGCGTATCGCCTCGCGCTTCAGCGGGCCGGCCTTGTCCGCCAGCCTGAGCCCCAGTCCGCGCAGCAGGCGCAGCGGGCCGATATTGTTGGAAAAGCCGTAGCAGAACGCGTCCATGCCGGCCTGCATCGCCAGGTTGGCCGGTTTGCGCGCGCGCTGGTAGCGGGACAAGGTTTTGGCGCTGGCCCAGTCCTCTCCCTTGGCGCGGGCATCCAGAATGGTCCGGGCCAGCACGGCGGCGTCCTGGAAGCCCAGGTTGACGCCCTGGCCGGCCAGCGGGTGGATGGTGTGGGCGGCGTCGCCGGCGAGCGCCACGCCGTCCTTGACGTAGCATTGGGCATGGCGGCGGGTCAGGCCGAAGCTGCCGCGCGCGGTCAACTCCCAGATGCCGGGCAGCTTGCGCGGAAAAGCCTGGCTGACCGCGGCGATCAACTCGTCATCGCTCAGCGCCAGCAGCCGTTTCACCTCTTCCGGCCGGTGGTACCAAACCAGGGAGGCCGCGTCCCCGGTCAGCGGCAGGAAGGCTTGCGGGCCGTCGGGGGTGAAGCGCTGCCAGGTGATGTCCTGCTGGCCGCCCTCCATGCGGCAGGTCAGAGCCAGCGCGTGCATCGGGTAATCCCAGCCGGTGACGCCGATTCCGGCGGCGTCGC
The DNA here is from genome assembly GCF_021129175.1 of Chromobacterium piscinae. GTDB lineage: Bacteria > Pseudomonadota > Gammaproteobacteria > Burkholderiales > Chromobacteriaceae > Chromobacterium > Chromobacterium piscinae. The sequence continues at coordinate 6,230 of NZ_JAJOHV010000007.1, forward strand.
GCACTTGCGAGCGGGCGCCGTCGGCGGCGATCAGCAGCCTGGCTTGCAGCCTGCTTCCGTCGGATAGCGTCAGCTGGGAGGCTTGGGGCCGGTAGACGATTTCCGACACTATGGCTGGACAGCGGTAGTCGATGTCGCCCTTGTCGCGCAGCGCCGCGGTGGCGGCCAGTTGCACCACGCGGTTTTCCACGATGTGGCCCAGCTCCGCCACGCCGGCCTCGGCGGCGTCGAACAAGGTGCCGGCGGCCTCGTCGCCTTCCCATACCTGCATCCGGCGGTAGGGCGCGGCGCGCATTGCCTGCGCCGGCTCCCAGGCACCTATGGACTGCAGAAAGGCGGCGGAGGCCGGGCTGATCGCCGATACCCGCAGATCATGCGGCTGTTCCGGCGCGAATGGCGCGGGGGGCTCTCTTTCCAGCACGCAGACCGACAATCCCTGCCCGCTTAACGCGGCGCCCAGCGCGCTGCCCACCATGCCGCCGCCGACGATGACGATGTCGCGGTGTTCCATTGCATTCTCCTTGTCAGGCCGGCGCGGCGCCGGCGCGAATGGCGCTCATTCTGGCGATGAAAGCGGGATGCCGCCTTGGCCTGGATCAATGCCGGCTTCCAGCAGCGCGCGCATGCGCGGCACCACGTGCTGGATGAAGGCCTCGTATTTGCGCGGCAGCGGGTGGCGGTAGGGATAGACCAGGTAGACCGGCCAGCAGTCATGGCTCCAGCCCGGCAGCACCGGGACCAGCCGTCCGCTCTTCAAATGCTCGCTGGCGACATAGGCCGGCAGCAGCGCGATGCCGCTGCCGGCGATGGCGGCGGATAGCAGCGGCGCGTATTGATGGCTGCTGAGCACCGGCTGCACCCGCACTTGCTTTTGTTGGCCGTCTTTTTCCAGCAGCCATTCTGGCGTGTCGCGCAGTTTGGGACGGCTGGTGTCCAACAGGATGCGGTGCAGCGGCAGGTCGTCCGGGGTAGCGAGCGGCGGCGCCTTGGCCAGATAGTCGGGCGAGGCGAACGCCCACTCGCGCACCAGCCCCAGAGGTTTGGCCACCAGGGCGTCGTCGTGGACGTTGCGGGTGCGGACGCAGAAGTCCAGCCCCTCGGAAATCGGATCCTGCAGCCGGTTTTCCACCTGCAACTTCAGTTGCAGGCCGGGGTGCAGCACCGCCAGTTCGGCCAGGATGGGCGCCAGCAGGTATTGGGCGAAGGAGGTGATGGAGCTGATCACCAGCGGGCCGCTGACTTCGCCCTCGGCCTCGTTGATGTCTATCCGGGCCCGCTCCAACAGGCAGCGCAGCTCGCGGGCGTGCAGGGCTAGCCGCTGGCCGGTTTCTGTCAGCGCCACGCGGCGGGTGTTGCGCAGCACCAGCACGGTGCCGAACTGCTTCTCCAGCGCTTTCACCAGTTGGCTGACGCGGCTTTTGGTGCAGTCCAGCTCTTCGGCGGCGGCGGTGAAGCTGCCGCGGCGGACCAGCGCGTCGAAGGCGAGCAGAGCTTGGGAGTCGGGTAAATAATCTGTTCTCATTTAATGAACAGTGTGTCATGTGAAGTATGGTTTTTCAATGTTTATTGCCCATGTAGCATGCGATTCATGATTGATGATTGAACAATGGAGGCGGCGATGAACAAACTGCTGATCGCGCTCAGGCATTGGATGGACTGGTGGCAGCAGGGCATGGCGATACATGCCAGGCAGGTCTGCCGCGACGAGATGGAGGCGCTGGAGCGCATCCGCAACCGCATGGGAGGAAGGCAATGAGCAGCGAAGAAACCAGGAGGGTGGTGCAGGGTTTTCTGCATGAGGTGCGTTCCGGACGCAATCCGGACGCGGCGGGCCAATATTTGGCGACCAGCGTGACCGCGCACCAGCTGGAGTCGGAAAATCCGCGCACGCTGGCGCGCAGTCCGGCCAATTACGCCGAGCATGTGCGCGATTTCCAGCGCCTGTTTGGCGATTTTGAATTGCGGATAGACGAATTGCTGGTGGATGGCGACCGAGCCTATGCGCGCTGGACTCAGTTCGGCCATCATCTGGCGGAGATGGATGGCCTGCCGCCCAGCGGCGTGCCGGTGGTGCTGATAGACAGCGCTTGCTATCGGGTCGAAGAGGGCAGGATCGTCGAGTACTGGATACAAGCCGACCGTTGGGGTCTTCAGGATCAGCTGCATCGGGCATGGGTATGAGGCGGACCGTATGGGGGCGTTAGCGGTTTGTCCAGAGGCGGCGCGAGTCGGGCTCGGCCGTTGGACGGTCGGCATTTTGGCAGCTTGCTCGGCATTGAGCGTGGCGAATGTCTATTATGCGCAGCCGCTGTTGAATGCGATTTCCCAAGACTTGGACATTGGCCCCGCGCTGGCGGGAGGCGTGATCAGCGCCACTCAGCTGGGCTGCGCGCTGGCTTTGTGTTTCATCGTGCCCTTGGGCGACATGCTGGATCGGGCGCGTTTGCTCAGGCTGCAATTGTGCCTGCTGCTGCCGACGCTGGCTGCGGTTGCGCTGGCGAAAAGCGCGCCGGGCTTATTGATCGCCATGGCGGCAGTCGGCCTGCTGGGCACTGCGATGACGCAGGGGCTGATTGGATATTCGGCGGCCATGGCCTCGCCCGAGGAGAGAGGGAGGATTGTTGGCGCCGTGCAGGGCGGCGTGGTGATCGGCCTGTTGCTGGCGCGGTCGGTGGCCGGCGTCGTCAGCGACTTGGGAGGTTGGCGCGCGGTGTATCTGGCATCGGCCGGCGCGACGCTGCTGATGCTGGCGCTGCTGTCTCGGCTGCTGCGTCCGCTGGCGCCGGCGGACGGCGGCATGCGTTATCGCCAGCTGTTGCTGTCCATGCTGGTCTTGTTGCGCGATGAGCCGGTTCTGCGCTCGCGCGGCATGTTGGGCTTGCTGATGTTCGCCGCGCTCGGCGTCTTCTGGAGCGCGATGGCGCTGCCTCTGAGCGGACCGCCTTTCGCCTATTCTCAGACGGAAATCGGCGCGTTCGGCCTGGTGGGGATGGCCGGGGCATTGGCGGCGGCCAGAGCGGGACACTTGACCGATCAAGGCAAGGGGCAGCGCGTCACCCTGGCGGCTTTGCTCTGTCTCTTGCTGTGTTGGCCCATGCTGGCCGGCATCGGGCGGATGGGGGTCTTCATCGCCGGCATCGTCTTGCTGGATCTGGGAGGGCAGGCCATCCATGTCGTGAACCAGGGGATGATTCTGACCAGCAGGCTGGACGCGCAAAGCCGCCTGCTGGCGTGCTACATGCTGTTCTATTCGGTTGGTAGCGGCATCGGGGCGATTTCGTCCACCATGGTTTACGCGCGCGTTGGCTGGAATGGCGTGTGCTGGCTGGGGGCGGCGATCAGCGGGTCGGCGCTGCTGTTTTGGTGGCGGGGAGCGCCGCGGCGTGGAATGCGGGCGGACGGAGGTTAGACAGTCGTCATCATATTCTGAAACAATGCCTCGTCGACAGGGCTGCGCAGACGGCCCGTGAAATCGCAGAGGAGCCGTATTGCCTTATCTCGCCCTGACGCTGGCCATGTTCCTGTGGTCCAGCGCCTTCATCGTTCTGAAATACGTATTCCAGTTCTACCATCCGCTGGCGGTGCTGTTCGCGCGCATGGCCATCGCCACGCTGTGCCTGCTGCCGTTGGCGATGGGGGGGCGCATCGCCTGGCATTACCGCAAGGGAGACTGGCGATGGCTGCTGGCGATGGGCCTGTGCGAGCCCTGCCTGTACTTTTTGTTCGAGGCCAACGCGCTGCTGCATACCAGCGCGTCGCAGGCCGGCGTGATCACCGCCACGTTGCCGATGATGATGGCGGTGGGCGCCGCTCTGTTCCTGCATGAGCGCCAGCCGCGGCAAGTGTGGCTGGGCATCGCGCTGTCTTTCGCCGGCGTGATTTGGCTGAGCATGGACAGCCAGGCCGGGCCGGGCGCGCCGGACCCGCTGTTGGGCAATGCGCTGGAGTTCTGCGCGATGATTTGCGCCAGCGGCTATGTGCTGATCGCCAAGCGCTTATCGGTCCGTTATTCGCCGCTGGCGCTGACCGGCGTCCAGACGCTGGCCGGCTGCGCCTGGTTCGGTCTGGCGATGCTGACGCCGTGGGGCGTTTGGCCGGACAAGCTGCTGCTGGTCCCCAGCCTGTGGGTGCTGTACTTGGGCGCGGCGATCACGCTGGGCGCTTACGGGCTCTACACCTGGGCGGTGTCGCGGATTCCGGTGGCGCGCGCCGGCGCTTTCAACAACCTGATCCCGGTGTTCACCGTCGCCATGGCCTGGCTGTTGCTGGGCGAGAAATTGCAGGCCTGGCAGGGCGCGGCCGGGGCGCTGGTATTCGCCGGCGTGTGGCTGAGCCAGCGGCGGCAGGCGTGAAAGGCGGCTGGCGGCTTTCCCCGCCATGGTCGATGATGCAGAATAGAAATGATTGTGAATGACGTAAGGAATCGAGCATGAGCCCACGGCTGATCGGATCTTGCATGATGTTGCCGTTGCTGCTGAGCCTGCAGCCGGCCTGGGCCGACGACGCGTCCGGCAACCAGGTGCAGCAGGTGATCAAGCTGCCGCTGAAGCTGAACAAGCCTCCGCAGGCCGCGGAGCACGGCGCCGCGCCGGCCGCGAAGCCGGCCGCCGAAGCGAAACCGGCTGAAGGCAAGCCGGAAGGTAAGCCTGCGGAAGGCAAGCCGTCGGAGGCCGCCAAGCCGGCGGCAGAAGCGGCGAAGAAGGCGGAGCCGGCCAAGGCCGCGCCGGAGAAAATGGAACCCGGCGTGCCGATGGCCAAGCCGCCGACGCGCGATCTGAGCCAGCCCAGCCCGGAAGTGCGGGCGCCGGGAGGCAAGCCGCGGGCCGCGCATCGGGTGAAGCCGCGACGCCCGGCCAAGCATGTCGAGAAGGCGGCCGGCGAAGCCGGACAGGTGAAGGGCGTGGTAGGCAGCATCCTCAAGGCCAACAGCGCGTATATCGCCAAGCATTCGCCGGGCTATCTGGCCAAGCTGGGAGGACGCGCCGCGCCCAGGGCGACGGTGGTCGCCTGTTCCAGTCCCGGCGGCAATGTGGGCATGCTGGGCGGGGAGGCCGACGCCGACCTGTTCGTGATCAGCAATCTGGGCAACCAGCTGGCCAGTTCCGAAGGATCGATAGAGTACGGCGTGCGCGACCTGCGCACCCCGCTGCTGATGTTCGTCAGCCACACCGGCTGCGGCGCGATCAAGGCGGCGGCCGGCGACTACAGCAATCTGGGGCCGGCGGTGCAGAAGGAGCTGGACAATATCGAGATTCCCAAGGGAATCGACGCCACCAACGGCGCGCTGATCAACATCAACAACCAGGTGGAGGGCGCCATCCTGAAGTTCTCCGGCGAGGTGGAGGCGGGCAGGCTGGCGGTGCTGGGCGGCTATTACGACTTCAACAACGATCTGAAGCAAGGCCGCGGCAAGCTGGTGATCACCAATATCAACGGCGAGACCGATCCGGCGCGCATCCGCGAGCTGACCCGCAGCGGCCGCTACTTCCATTACGGCTTTATGGGGCGTTGAGTCCGCTCCGGTAGCATGCCCGTTACAACGGTCTGTTCCGGGACCATCCAAAGAGCGCCCAAGCGGCGCTCTTTTTGCGGGAAAAGCGGAAATTGTTTGGCCGTGCGCAAAAACGAATATCCGAAAACGGATTAGGATAGTCGTGAATCAAGCGAGCCAGCGGCGATGCGCGATGAACTCACTGAATTTCATCAGGGTATCGCGTTTCGGATGTAATGGCTCCGCTACAAAGGGTTGGATGGCGTCGTCATCGCGCGGCGGTGGCGGATAGGGTTTTGGCTGATTTTTTTTCGAATTCGAAAATTTAACAGCAAAAACGAAAATCAAGCGCTCGGCAATTTCATTTGGTTCTTGGAGAGACAAAATGGCAGTCAGCAATCAGATCGAACTCGACGCCCTGGTGGCCCGCGTCAAGAAGGCGCAGGCGGCGTTCGCGCAGTTCACGCAGGAGCAGGTGGACCACATCTTCCGCAGCGCGGCGCTGGCCGCCGCCGACGCCCGCATCCCGCTGGCGCGGATGGCCGTTTCCGAAACCGGCATGGGCGTGATGGAAGACAAGGTGATCAAGAACCACTTCGCCTCCGAGTACATCTACAACAAGTACAAGGATGAGAAGACCTGCGGCGTGCTGTCCGAGGACGACACCTTCGGCACCATCACCATCGCCGAACCCATCGGCGTGCTGTGCGGCATCGTCCCCACCACCAACCCGACCTCCACCGCCATCTTCAAGGCGCTGATCTCGCTGAAAACCCGCAACGGCATCATCTTCTCGCCGCACCCGCGCGCGCGCCGCTCCACCTGCGAAGCCGCCCGGCTGGTGCTGGAAGCCGCCGTCGCCGCCGGCGCGCCGCAAGATATCATAGGCTGGATCGACGAGCCGTCGGTGGCGTTGTCCAACCAACTGATGCATCACCCCGACGTCAACCTGATCCTGGCCACCGGCGGTCCGGGCATGGTGAAAGCGGCTTACTCTTCCGGCAAGCCGGCCATCGGCGTCGGCGCCGGCAACACGCCGGCGGTGATAGACGAAACCGCCGACATCAAGCGCGCCGTCGCCTCCATCCTGATGTCCAAAACCTTCGACAACGGCGTGGTGTGCGCGTCCGAGCAATCGGTGATCATTGTCGATGAAATCTACGACGCGGTGCGCGATCGCTTCTCCAAGCACGGCGGCTACATTCTGTCCAAGAGCGAAGCCGAGGCGGTGCGCAAGGTGATCCTGCAGGACGGCAGCCTGAACGCCGCCATCGTCGGCCAGAGCGCGGCCAAGATCGCCGCCATGGCCGGCATCGACGTGCCGCCGACCACCAAGGTGCTGATCGGCGAAGTGACGGAAGTGTCGGAGCAAGAGGCTTTCGCCCACGAGAAGCTGTCGCCGACTCTGGCCATGTACCGGGCCAAGGATTTCCTCGACGCCTGCGACAAGGCCGCCGCGCTGGTGGTCATGGGCGGCATCGGCCACACCTCGGCGCTGTACACCGATCAGGATCTGCAGGAAGAACGGGTGCGCTACTTCGGCGACAAGATGAAGACCGCCCGCATCCTGATCAACACTCCGTCGTCACAAGGCGGCATCGGCGACCTGTACAACTTCAGCCTGGCGCCGTCGCTGACGCTGGGCTGCGGCTCCTGGGGCGGCAACTCCATTTCGGAGAACGTCGGCCCCAAACACCTGATCAACAAGAAAACCGTCGCCAAGAGGGCTGAGAACATGCTGTGGCACAAGCTGCCGAAGTCCATCTACTTCCGCCGCGGCTGCCTGCCGGTGGCGCTGGAAGATCTGGCCGGCAAGAAACGCTGCCTGATCGTCACCGGCCAGTACCTGTTCGAGAACGGCTTCGTCGACGAGCCGATCCGCCTGTTGAAGAAGATGGGTCTGGAAGTGGAAACCTTCTTCGAAGTGCCGGCCGATCCGACGCTGGCGGTGGTGCGCAAAGGCACCGAGCTGGCCCACGCCTTCAAGCCGGACGTGATCATGGCCATCGGCGGCGGCTCGCCGATGGACGCGGCCAAGATCATGTGGGTGATGTACGAGCATCCGGAAGCCCACTTCGCCGATCTGGCACTGCGCTTCATGGACATCCGCAAGCGCATCTACCAGTTCCCGAAACTGGGCCAAAAAGCCATGATGGTGGCGGTGCCCACCACCTCCGGCACCGGCTCCGAAGTGACCCCGTTCGCCGTGGTGACCGATGAAGTGACCGGCGTGAAATATCCGATCGCCGACTACGAGCTGACCCCGAACATGGCCATCGTCGACGCCAATCTGGTGATGAACATGCCCAAGTCGCTGACCGCCTTCGGCGGCATCGATGCGGTGACCCATGCGCTGGAAGCCTATGTGTCGGTGATGGCCAACGAGTATTCCGACCCGCAGGCGCTGCAAGCGCTGAAGCTGCTGAAGGAATACCTGCCGTCGTCCTACCTGAACGGCGCCAAGGATCCGAAAGCGCGCGAACAGGTGCACAACGCCGCCACCATCGCCGGCGTAGCCTTCGCCAACGCCTTCCTGGGAGTCTGCCACTCGATGGCGCACAAGATCGGCGCCGAGTTCGGCCTGGCGCACGGCCTGGCCAACGCGCTGCTGATCAGCAACGTGATCCGCTACAACGCCGCCGACGTGCCGACCAAGCAGACCGCCTTCAGCCAGTACGACCGGCCGAAGAGCGTGGCGCGCTACGCCGAGATCGCCCGCCACCTGGGCCTGGAGGCCAGTCGCGACCACCAGCGCGTCGAGAAGCTGATCGAGTGGGTGGACGAACTGAAGAAGACGTTGGGCATCCCAGCATCCATCCAGGCCGCCGGCGTGGCCGAATCGGACTTCCTGGCCAAGCTGGACGAAGTGGCCGAGGCCGCCTTCGACGACCAGTGCACCGGCGCCAACCCGCGCTACCCGCTGATCAGCGAGCTGAGGCAGCTGCTGCTGGACAGCTACTACGGCCGCCCGTACAAGGAGGCCTGGGAGCGCGAGGAGTCTGTGGTCGAGGACAAGCCGGCCAAAGGCAAGTCCAAAGCCAAGGCCTGAAGCGGCTTGTAGCTGGATATGGATCGAAGCCCGGATGAGCGTCCGGGCTTTTTTGCGTCCGCGGCATCGGGCGCGCGTCATTCATCTTGACGCGATGGATAGATTTCTTGGTTTTTTGTGTGCTTGAAAATGTTGAATCAAGGTTTTAATGTGCTCGATTATTCATATTGATATGAATATATGTAAAATGGTTTGTCATTGACCGGCAAAAAATAAGCCGCAACAGAAAGCCTGAGCGCAGGCTGTGCCCTGGGCACGGCCAACGCAGGACCAGGCGCTCTGTCCGCGGCGATAAAACGACAGCCGGGACTTCAACGCTTACACAAGGAGCATTGCATGCCAGGAGAACAACAGACCCTGCACCGCGGGCTGGAAGAGAGGCATATCAACCTGATGGCGCTGGGCGCGACGATAGGCGTCGGCCTGTTTCTGGGCTCGGCCACCGCGATCAAGATGGCCGGCCCGGCCATCATGCTGGCCTACGGCATCGGCGGCCTCGCCATTTTCATGATCATGCGCGCGCTGGGCGAAATGGCCATCCACAATCCGGTGGCCGGCTCGTTCAGCCGCTACGCGCAGGATTACCTCGGCCCCTTGGCCGGCTACCTTACCGGCTGGAACTACTGGTTCCTGTGGCTGGTGACCTGCATGGCGGAAATCACCGCCGTCGGCGTCTACATGGGCATCTGGTTCCCGGACGTGCCGTCCTGGTACTGGGCGCTGGCGGCGATGCTGGCGATGGGCGGCGTCAATTTCATCGCGGTCAAGGCTTACGGCGAGTTCGAATTCTGGTTCGCGCTGATCAAGATCGTCACCATCGTGCTGATGATCATCGGCGGCTTCGCGATGATCCTGTTCGGCTTCGGCAACCACGGCGTCGCCACCGGCATCTCCAATCTATGGGCGCACGGCGGCTTCATGCCCAACGGCTTCTCCGGCGTGCTGATGTCGCTGCAGATGGTGATGTTCGCCTACCTGGGCGTGGAAATGCTGGGCCTGACCGCCGGCGAGGCGAAGAACCCGAAGAAGGCGCTGGCGCGCGCGGTGGATTCGGTGTTCTGGCGCATCCTGATCTTCTATGTCGGCGCGCTGTTCGTGATCCTGTCGATCTACCCGTGGAACGAGCTGGGCACCCGCGGCAGCCCCTTCGTGCTGACTTTCGAGAGCATGGGCATCCCGGCCGCCGCCGGCATCATCAATTTCGTGGTGCTGACCGCCGCGCTGTCCTCTTGCAACAGCGGCATTTTCAGCACCGGCCGCATGCTGTTCAACCTGGCCGAGCAGAAGCAGGCGCTGCCCGTGTTCGCGCGCGTTTCCCAAAGCGGCGTGCCGGTGCCGGCGCTGCTGATGTCGGTGGCCGCGCTGCTGCTCGGCGTGCTGCTGAACTACCTGGCGCCGAAGGAAGTGTTCACCTGGCTGACGGCGATCTCCACTTTCGGCGCGGTATGGACCTGGTTGATCATTCTGCTGGCGCAGCTGCGGTTCCGCCGCTCGCTGTCGGCCAAGGAACTGGCATCCATCAGCCACCGCATGCCGCTGTGGCCGTACGGCTCCTACCTGACGCTGGGTTTCCTGGCGCTGGTGATAGGCCTGATGGCTTATTTCCCGGACACCCGCGTCGCGCTGATCGTCGGTCCCGGCTGGCTGGTGTTCCTGGTGGCGGCCTATTATCTGCTGGGCTACCACAAGCAGGACGCCGCCTGGCGTCTGGCGCGGCAGCCGCGCTGAGCCCGCGCCGATTATTTCTCCCCGCCCGCCGCCAGGCGGGTTTTTTACGCCTGCGGCAGGCCGGCGCGCTCGCGCAGGAAGGCGATCAGGGCCCTGAGCTTGGCCGGCTGTCGCGGCCGATGCGGGTAGTACAGGTACAGCGCCTCGGCCGGCGGCATATGACGGTCCAGCACCACGGCCAGCCTGCCTTCGGCGACCCAGGGCGCGATCAGCGGCTCGGCCAGGTAGGCGAGGCCGGCGCCCTCCAGCGCCGCATGCAGCAGCGCCATATTGTCGTTGGCGATCAAGGGGCCATCGACCGCCAATTGCAGCGCCTGGCCGGCGGCGGCGAACTGCCAGCGGTATTGCCCGCCGCCGCCGAAGCGATAACCCAGGCAGTCGTGGCCGAGCAGGTCCTGGGGCGTTTTGGGCGCGCCGCGGCGGCGCAGATAGTCGGGCGAGGCGGCGACGACGAAGCGCAGCGGCCGGCTGACCGGCAGCGCCTGCATGCCGGCCTGCAATGCCTCGCCGAAGCGGACGCCGGCGTCGAAGCGCTGGGCGACGATGTCGACCAGGCCGTTGTTGACGTCCAGCTCCAGCCGCAGCTTGGGATGCCGGGCGGCGAAATCGGCCAACGCCGGATAAAACAGCAGCTGGGCGGCGGTGTGGGGCAGGGTGACGCGCAGCTGGCCGGCCGGCTGGCCGCGGCTCTGCCGGGTTTCCTCCAGCACCGCGGCGATTTCGTCCAGCGCCGGCGACAACCGCGCCAGCAGCGCCTCGCCGGCCTCGGTCGGCGCCACCTGGCGCGTGGTGCGCGTCAGCAGCGGCACGCCCAGCGCCTCCTCCAATTGGCGCAGGCTCTGGCTTAACGCCGAGGCGCTGACGCCCAGCTCGGCGCCGGCGCGTGTGAAGCTGCGGTGACGGGCGATGGCGCGGAAAGCCTGCAGCGCGTCATGTGGAATTCTCGACATTGTGAAGCCTGGCTAAATAATGTTTGTCATTTTGAGCCATTTATCGGCCCATCGCCATCTTCTATGCTGACGTCCATTCACCACAGGAGAGAATACGATGCAAAAACGCACGCTGGGCCGCAATGGCCCGCAGGTTTCCGCGCTGGGTCTGGGCTGCATGGGCATGAGCGCTTTCTACGGCCCACGCGACGACGCCGAATCGCTGGCGACGCTGGATGCCGCGCTGGACCTGGGCGTCAACTTTCTCGACACCGCCGACATGTACGGCCCGCACAGCAACGAGCGGCTGCTGGCCAGACTGCTGGCGCGCCGCCGCGGCGAAGTGGTGCTGGCCACCAAGTTCGGCATCGTGCTCGATCCGGACAATCCCGCCCGGCGAGGCGTCAACGGCCATCCCGATTACGTGCGCAGCAGTTGCGAGGGCAGCCTGAAGCGGCTGGGGGTCGATTGTATCGACCTCTACTACCTGCACCGCGTCGATCCGCTGGTGCCGATAGAAGAAACCGTGGGGGCGATGGCGGAGCTGGTCCAGGCCGGGAAGGTGCGCTATCTGGGCTTGTCGGAGGCCTCCGCCGACACGCTGCGACGCGCCGCCGCCGTCCATCCCATCCATGCGCTGCAGAGCGAGTATTCGCTGTGGACGCGCGATCCGGAAGACGACGTGTTGGCCGCTTGCCGCGAGGTGGGCGCCGGTTTTGTCGCCTACAGCCCGCTGGGACGGGGCTTTCTGACCGGCGCGATCAAGAGTCCGGACGATTTCGCCGCCGACGACTTCCGCCGCGGCAACCCGCGCTTCCAGGGCGAGAATTTCCAGCGCAATCTGCAGCTGGTGGACAAGGTGAGGGAGCTGGCTGCGGCCAAGGGCTGCAGCCCGGCGCAACTGGCGCTGGCCTGGCTGCTGGCGCAGGGGCAAGACATCGTCGCCATCCCCGGCGCGCGCAAGCAGGCGAACCTGCGCGACAACCTGGGCGCGGCGGAGGTGGCGCTGAGCGCCGGCGATCTGGCAGCGCTGGACGCGGCGTTCGTCGGCGGCAAGGTCAGCGGCTTGCGCTACGCCGCCGAGGTGATGCCCATGGTCAATCGCTGAACCGGGCGATTCAGCGCAACTGATGGGGCGGCAAGGCAGGCAGCATGTGCATCGGTATCGCTTGTTTCCGGCCGGTTTGCGGGTCTATCGTCAGGCCGGGCGTGAACGGCATGCCATGCTGCCAGCCGCGAGACGGTTGGTAGCCCTGTTGCGGTTGCAGGTGGAGAGGACTTGTCTGATTGAGCGTATGGCCTATCGAGAAGCTGTCCGGCTGCATCGGATTGCCGCGGGAGCCGGAGAAGGCGGGAGGACGCACCTCGATCAAGGGGCTGTCGAGATCGCCGAGGCTCACCCGGGGCTGGACATTCAGCGGCTTGGGCTTCTTGTCCGCCTTGAGCGGTTTGATGCGCGCAGTCGGCGCGATGGCCGGCTTGGACGCGAAATCGTAAGAGGGAAGCGTGCTGGCCGCCAGCGACGCTTGGGAAAGCGCCAATGGCAGCAGGAAGGCGTGTAGGCGCATTTTGACTCCTGCCAGAAGGGGTCGCGCGAGGCAGACCCGATGTTGCGTGGGCTTGATGGCTGGCGCGTCGGCGAAGCCGGACGCGTGGCTGACTGGGACAGAGACGGCGGGATTGGCCGCTCTGAAAGATAGAGTATTCTATCTAAGTTGAGTGGGAAGGGCAAGAAACTAGACTGTCTGTACGTTGCGGGCGCGTCCGGGCAAGTCTAGGATGATGCGAAGGGCATGGGCGATGGCATGGCGCAAGTAAAATTCTGCTATGGTATCGCCAGCTCGCGGCAGGCGGTTCCAATTTGGGTTCGCGCGCGCCGGTTTTTCGTCGACTAGACATTTGTTTTTCATGCCCAGCCCAATCATACCAAGCATTCTGGATTTCAAGACCACCCTGCTCAGCACCACCGGCTACACCGCCATGCTGACCCTGGTGGTGCTGATGTTCTGGCTTTACAACCGGAACGAAAGAGCGCTGCTCACGCTGGGCATCGCGGGATGCATCGCCGCCTGCGGCACCCTGATAGCCTATCTTCCCCTGCCTATTCCAGCCTGGCCCAATCTGGTTCTGGATACCTTTTTGCTGCTGCTGTACCACCCGCTGGCCGTGGTCGCCACCCGCCAGTTGCTGGGTTTGCGCAACGATTGGCGCTTCCATCTCGCAGCTCTGACGATCATCATGCTGTGCTTCGTGTTCTGGGCCGGGCCCGGCAGTTACACGCGGCGGGTGGGAGTCACCGCGTGCGCGCATATCTTGTACTGGTCGATGATCGTCGCGCTGCTGTATCGCGGGCGGCAGTGGCGCACCATGATGGGTTACCGGCTGGGGCTTGGCCTGGCGGCGCTGACGATAGGGGTCGCGTTGTTTCGGCTGGCCATGTCCTGGCTGGAAAAAGGGAGCAATTTTTCCGGCGTGGATCAACTGCTGGTCATGTTTACCTCGCTCAGCCTGTTCTGGCTGACGTTCTGCTACAGCCTGAGCCTGCTGTTCATCAGCTACGAGCGCCTGTTGCTGCAGGTCCGCCAGCAGGCGCAGCAGGATGGCTTGACGCAGCTGTACAACCATCGAACCTTTCACGAACAGGCCGCCGCTATGTTTTCACGATCGCGGCAGCGCGGGGAGACGTTGGCTCTGCTGTTGATCGACCTCGACCACTTCAAGGAGGTCAACGATCGCTACGGCCATCAGGTGGGGGATGAGGTATTGCGCCAGTTGGCCGACTGCCTGCGGGCGGAGTCGCGCCAGGGCGACGTGCTGGGGCGCCACGGCGGCGAGGAGTTCGTGGTGATGCTGCCGCTGGCCAGCCGGGTGGAGGCTTGCAATGTGGCGGATCGTCTGCGCCTGGCCATCGCCAATTTGCAGCCCCGCGTGGGAGAGCTGCAATTGTCGATCAGCGCCAGCATAGGCGTGGCCTGCCTGAGGCCGCCGGAGCACGAGAATCTGGCCAGCTTGTTCCTGGAGGCCGACCTGCTGCTGTACCAGGCCAAGCGCAAGGGTCGGAACCGGGTGGAGATAGAACGCGAGCCGGAGGCGCAGCACTAGCGCGCTATCGGCCGCCTTCCTCCCGGTGGGCGTCCCGCAGGTAGACCGGCAGGTCGGTCGTCGGCGGCGTGGCCGGCACCTGATACAGCATGTCGGCGACGAATCCGCGGTGGTAGTTCTTGTGGTTGACGATGTGCAGCAGCATGTCGCCGCGTCGCATGCTGCCGCGGCCGCCGTCGACGAAGGCGAAGTCCACTACCTCCCCATGCGCGGCCGGGTCCAGACCGTCGGCGTAATCGACATACCAGCTGTCCAGCTCCGCCTGCGCCCGCGCGAGTTCCGCCAGGCTGGGGGTGTCCGCAGTGTTGCGGCCGCTGTAGCCATGGGGCCGCGCCAGCAGATGGCCCTGCCAGATGCGGTCCACCACCAGATTGTGGTTCAAGGTGGACAGGATGCTGCCGAACACCGTAGCGCGGGGTTTGAGCAGTTCCTCTTCCGGCAGCGCAGCCAGAACGTCGAACAGACGCCGGTTGGCCCAGGCGCCGTAGCGGGTGAGCATGCGAATATCGCGTAATGACATTTCAGAATTATCCGTATTTTGACAATGTCATTTTATCCGCGCGGTGCTTTGTCGACAACGTCGATTCCGCTAGCCGTTGGATTCCGCAGCACCGCTCTTCTTGCCCGGCTTGCGCGCCGTCACTGCCGGCGCGCCCTTTTGGATATTGTTCAGCCGGCGGCGGATGTTGTCGCTGTCCAGCCAGATGTCCTCGCCCTTCAGGATGCGGTCCAGTTCCTCGTCGGTGAGGAAGGGCCGGCAGACGTGGCGCATCACCTTTTCGAACCACTTGCCGCTGGCCGCCACCTGCGCCTGCTGCTCATTGCCCTTGCCGATCAGCGCCGACGAATAGTTGTGGAACATCAGCTGGCAGGTGTCGTGCACCACCAGCTCGTCGCCGGCGAGGAAGATCAGCGCGCCCATCGAATAGGCCCGCGCTTCCAGGATGGTGACCACGTGGGCCTGGCTGGCGGTGATGTTGTTGATGATCTGCAAGCCGGCGTCGAAATTGCCGCCGGGGGTGTTCAGGTGCAGGTAGACGATGTCGGTGCTGTTGGCGGTGCGCAGCGTGTACAAAAGGTCGGTGTAGTGGATGGCGGCGCCGATCTCGTCGGACAGATAAAACGATATCTGCCGCACTGTGCCCTGGGTTTCGTACTGGCGATACAGCGGGACGGGCTTGTCGTTGTCGTCGTCGTCGGTTTCGGCGTTGCGGCGGGGCATGGCGGCTCCTCGTTGTGCTTGTCTTTCCAATTTAGCCCCGGGGCGGGAGGCTTGCCTTGGGTTGGCGCAGGTTGGGGGAGGGGAGGAATCCGCTTCACTGTTCGAAGATTTTGTGTCCGCTGCGCGGACGATGATTGGGCGCCGGTTCCGCCCGGCAGACGGGTGACGGGGCTGCGCGGCCAGCCCCCTTTTAACCCCAGGCCGCCCCAGCAGCCCGCGAAACCCCGGCAAAAAAGCGCCGAGCGAGGAGCCGCCGGAACTAGCCGCGCGCTAGAGTCGCGCGGCGTCGAACAGCCGGCGTCTTAAAACCTCGCCCAGCGCTTTTTTGCCGGCGCGTGCAGAAGGGGAGGAGGGTTCGTCGCAGACGTTCAGCCAAAGCGTAACTGGGGATTTGTTTGCTTCCAGTAGAAAACCACGATATCTGTTCCACCCGACTGTCGAAGGTACAGTGTTTGTCGAGGTTAACATCGAACCGATGTTGCCCCTGTCCCCATCAGCGCAAGCCGGCTTCAAAGCCATTTTCAAGGTTTTAAGACGCCGGTTGTTCGACGCCGCGCGACGGTAGCGCGCGGCTAGTTCCGGCGGCTCCTTGAAAATGGATTTGAAGACGGGGTTTCGCAGCGCTGCGGGGCGGCCTTGGGGTTGTGAGGGGGCTGGTCGCGCAGCCCCCTCACCCGTTTGCCGGGCGGAACCGGCACTAAATCATTATCCGCGAAGCGGATTCATCAGAAGAGATTGCGTGGATAGGAGAACGGCCAGCTCAATCGAGCTGGCCGTTCATTCGAGGCAGGATGGAAATCAAGCAAGCCTACGCGCTCAACTCCTTCAACACCTCCTTCACCTTCACGATCCGCTGCGCCACCTCAGGCAGCGCCTGCTCGATGCGCAGCTTGTCCTGCCCGGCCAGGCGGTAGTTCTTCTTGCTCTGGATCAGCATGATGATCTTCACCGGGTCGATCGGCGGGTTCTTGACGAAGGTGATCTGCACCGCCACCTCGCTGGCGTCCAGCTTCTGCACGCCCAGCTCCTTGGCGGCCAGGCGCAGGCGGTGGCTTTCGATCAGCGTCTTCACGCTCTGCGGCGGCAGGCCGAAGCGGTCGATCAGCTCTTCGTGGATATCGTCGATCTCGGCCTCGGTCTCGCAGCTGGCCAGCCGTTTGTAGATCAGCAGCCGCTCATGCACGTCCGGGCAGTAGCCGTCCGGCAGCAGCGCCGGGCTGTGCAGATTGATCTCGGTGGTGACGCCCAGCGGCGCGTCGAGGTCGGGCGCGCGGCCCTTTTTCAGATCGCGCACCGCCTGCTTCAGCATCTCGGTGAACAGGCTGAAGCCCACTTCCTGCATTTCGCCGGATTGGCCCTCGCCCAGCACCTCGCCGGCGCCGCGGATTTCCAGATCGTGCATCGCCAGGTAGAAGCCCGCGCCCAGCTCCCCGGACAGCTGGATCGCTTCCAGACGCTTCTGCGCGTCGCGGGTCATGCCGTCCGGCGTCAGCAGGTAGGCGTAGGCCTGGTGATGGCTGCGGCCGACTCGGCCGCGCAACTGGTGCAGCTGCGCCAGGCCGAACTTGTCGGCGCGGTTGATCAGTATCGTGTTGGCGTTGGGGATGTCGATGCCGGTTTCAATGATGGTGGAGCACAGCAGCAGGTTGAAACGCTGCTGCAGGAAGTCGCGCATCACCTGTTCCAGCTCGCGTTCGCGCAATTGGCCGTGGGCGACGCCGATGCGCGCCTCCGGGATCAGCTCGGCTAGCTTCTCCCGCATGTTTTCGATGGTGTCGACTTCGTTGTGCAGGAAGAACACCTGGCCGCCGCGCTTCAGCTCGCGCAGCACCGCTTCGCGGATCACGCCGTTGGACAGGGGGCTGACGAAGGTTTTCACCGCCAGCCGGCGCGACGGCGCGGTGGCGATAGCGGAGAAGTCGCGCAGGCCTTCCAGCGCCATCGACAGCGTGCGCGGAATCGGCGTCGCCGTCAGCGTCAGCACGTCCACATTGGCGCGCAGCCGCTTCAGCTGTTCCTTCTGCCGCACGCCGAAGCGGTGCTCCTCGTCGATGATGACCAGGCCCAGATTCTTGAACTGGATATCAGGCTGCACCAGCTTGTGGGTGCCGATGACAATGTCGACGCCGCCGTCGGCGAGGCCCTGCAAGGCTTGCTTGGTTTCCTTGCCGCTCTTGAAGCGCGACAGTTCGGCGATGCGCACCGGCCAGTCGGCGAAGCGGTCGGAGAAATTCTGGAAATGCTGTTCGGCCAAGAGCGTGGTGGGCACCAGCACCGCCACTTGCTTGCCGCCCATCACTGCGACGAAGGCGGCGCGCAGCGCCACCTCGGTCTTGCCGAAGCCGACGTCGCCGCAAACCAGCCGGTCCATCGGCTTGCCGGAGCACATGTCCTGGATCACCGCCTCGATGGCGGTGGCCTGGTCCGGCGTCTCTTCGAAGCCGAAGCCGGCGGCGAAGGCGCTGTAGTCGGCGGGGGACAGCTCGAAGCTGTGGCCCTCGCGCGCCGCGCGCTGGGCGTACAGGTTCAGCAGCTCGGCCGCGGTGTCGCGCGCTTTTTCCGCCGCGCGCTTCTTGGCTTTTTCCCAGGCGGGATTGCCCAGCTTGTGCAGCTGGATGTCGTCGGTGGCGCCGCCGGCGTAGCGCGAGATCAACTGCAGCTGCGATACCGGCACATAGAGCGTGGCGCCGTCGGCGTACTCCAGCTGCATCAGCTCGGTTTCGCCTTCGCCCAGGTCCATCGTCACCAGGCCGACGTAGCGGCCGATGCCGTGCGCCTCGTGCACCACCGGGTCGCCGGCCTTGACCTCGGCCAGGTCGCGCAGCATCGCGTCGGAGCCGGCGCGGCCGGCCTTGCGGCGGGTGTGGCTGCGGGCGACGTGCTGATACAGCTCGCTTTCGGTCACCACGGCGATGGCCGGATCGGCCAGCGCGAAGCCGGAGTAGAGCGGCGCGACGGCCAGCGCCAGCGCGGCCTTGCCGCCAGCGAAATCGGCCCAGCTGTCAATCGGCGTCGGCTTGATGCCGTTTTCGGCCAGGAAGGCCAGCATGGTTTCGCGCCGGCCCAGGCTTTCCGCCGCCAAGAGGATGCGTTTGCCGCCGGCGGCGATGAAGCTTTGCAGCTTGTGCAGCGGCGCGTCGGCGCGGCGATCCACCGCCAGTTCGGGCAGCGCGGCGCCGGTTTCGCCGTCGCCGGAGAGTTCGATGCGGGCATAGGGCTTGAGCCTCGCCATCAGCTCGTCCGGGCGCAGGAAGATGTCGGCCGGCGCCAGCACCGGACGGTCGACGTCGCCGCGCGCCATCTCATAGCGGCCTTGCGCGTCGCGCCAGAAGGTTTCCGCCGCCGCCTGCACGTCGTGGTGTTGCACCACCAGCGCGTCGTCGCCGACGTAGTCGAACAGCGTCGCGGTTTCGTCGAAGAACAGCGGCAGATAGTATTCGATGCCCGCCGGCCACAGACCCTGAGACACGTCCTTGTAGACGCGGCTTTTGCTTGGGTCGCCTTCGATCCTCTCGCGGTAGCGCTGGCGGAAGGCGGTGACGCCGCTCTCGTCGGCCGGGTATTCGCGCGCCGGCAGCAGCCGCACCTCCGGCACCGGATACAGCGTGCGCTGAGTATCCGGGTCGAAGGTCTTCAGGCTGTCGATCTCGGCGTCGAACAGGTCGATCCGGTACGGTAGCGGCGAACCCATCGGATAGAGGTCGATCAGGCTGCCGCGGACGGAGAATTCGCCCGGGGCCATCACCTGGGTGACGTGCTGGTAGCCGCCGGACACCATATCGGCGCGGAGCTTCTCCACATCGAGTTGTTGGCCGGTCTTCAGGAAAAACGTCCGGCCCAGCAGGTAGCTCACCGGCGCCAGCCGCCCCAGCGCGGTGCTGACCGGCGCGATCACCACCTGGCATTCGCGCTGGCGGATTTGCCACAGCGTGGCCAGGCGCTCGCTGACCAGGTCGCCGTGCGGCGAGAAATGGTCGTAGGGCAGCGTTTCCCAATCCGGGAACAGCGCGATGGAAAGGTCAGGCGCGAAGAACGGCAGCTCGGCTTTCAGCCGCTGGGCGGCCTGGGCGTCGGCGGCGAGAACCAGCAGTGGGCGGCGCTGCTTGGCAAGCGCGGCGATGGCATGGCTGTCCAGGCCGTCTGGCAGGCGGCCGCAGCGGGTTTTCTGGCCGGCGGGCGGCAGGGTCGGGAGCGTATCCAACTTGATCTGGCTTCTGTGCGGGGTTGTGCTTGTCGCGATTATAACAGTGCGCCGGGCGGCCTTACGGCTTTGCCTGCGGCCGACTCTAGCCGGCGTCTGGATTCCCGGCTATCGTATGCGTTTGTTTCAAGCCAGTTTTAATTTTGCATGAAGAAAATTAGCTGTTAATGCTAATCGGATATCAGAAAAAATAATAGCCATGTCTCTGAAACCGCCCAGGGTTGCAGAGCCGGGATGGAGCAAGATCCGGTCAACCGGACGACAGTGGAGAAGGATGGGAGCGTGAGAACCACACCTAGGGTGGAGGAGTTGCTGGTATTCCTGGGCTTTGTCGCCAGCGTGGCCTTGTGGCCGCGCGGTCCGCATGCGGCATTGTCCCTGGCGAGTTTCGCGCCGCACGGCTTGCTGTGCTGGCAGTTGCTGGCGCGGGAGCCGCGGCGCGCGTGGTGGTGGCCGCTGGCGGCCGGCATGGCCGCGGCGGCGTGGATGCCGCCGCCATGGGCCCTGCTGATGGCGGCGTCGCTGTGCCTGATCCGGCCGGGCTTGCGCCTGGGCGGTCTGCTGGGCGGATTGGAGCGCCCGCGCACGCCGCAGCAGCTGCGCCACCTGCTGCTGGCTTTGTTTTATCCGGCGCTGGCGGCGACCCTGTTGCTGGGCGGCTATGCCTGGGCGGCCGGCGGGCTGGCCGGCCATCCGTGGTCTTGGGCCTGGCAATGCTGGGCGGCGCTGGCGTCGGCGCTGTTCCTGTGCGCGCCGCTGGCCCGTCCGCCGCTGCGTCCGCTGCCGGTGCCGTTGCGGCTGGAACTGGCGTTGATCCTGCTGCTGTCGGCCGGCGGCGTGGGCCTGTTGCTGGCCGCCGGAGAGCCGCCGGGCGTGCCCAGCCAGCTGCTGTTCTTCCCCTTGATCTTGTGGGCGGCCTGCCGCACCGGCCCCGGCGGCGCGGCGCTGACGTCCGGCATGGCGTCGCTGCTGCTGTCGCTGGCGGCGCTGCCGCCGGCCGGCCTGGTGCGCGTGGGCATGGGCGACGCGGCCACCGATCTCTTGCTGGCGCTGGCCTTGAACGTGTCCGGCCTGCTGGTGGGCATCCTGATGGATGGCCACCGCGCCGACGGCGAGACGCTGCGCGCGTTCCGCGCCCGCATTGAATCGCTGGTAAACCACAGTCCGACAATGATGTCGCTGAAGGACATGGACGGACGCTACCTGCTGGTGAACGCCGCTTACGCGCGCCGGGTCGGCATGTCGGCCGATTCGCTGCTGGGGAAGCGGCCGGAGGATGTATTCGATCTTGAGGACGCGCAGCAGATACGCGAGCAGGACCAGCAGGTGCTGAACCTGCTGTCGCCGCGGCAGTTCGACGAGCACTTCGCGCTCAACGGCGTGGAAACCTATCTGCTGGCGTCCAAGTTTCCCCTGTTCGACGCCGACGGCCGGCCGGCCGGCGTCGGCAGCGTGGACACCGACATCACCCAGTCCCGGCGCGAGCAAAAAGCCAAGCGCGAGGCCGAGGACCGGTATCTGGCGCTGGTGGAGCAGTCGCTGGTCGGCATCTACATCATGCAGGACGAGAAGCTGGCCTACGTGAATCCCAAGCTGGCCGAGATCATGGGCTACCAGCCGGAGGAGATGGCCGGCATGACCATGGGCCAGATCCTGGTGCCCGGAGAAGCCGAGCGGCTGCGGCAACAGCTGCTGCGCCGCTTCCGCGACAATATCGCGGTGATGCATTACTCCACCCGCGGACTACGCAAGGACGGCGTGCTGGTGGACATGGAGGTGCACAGCCGCTTGTTCGAGCTGAACGGCCGCAAGGCGGTGATCGGCGTGGTGATGGACATCTCCGAGCGCCTGCTGGCCGACACCAATCTCAGGCTGGCCGCCAAGGTATTCGAAAACTCGGCCGAGGGCATCCTGATCCTGGATGCCGGCGCGCGCATCATTGCCGTCAACGACGCTTTCTCCCGCATTACCGGCTACGCCGAGGAAGAGGCGCTGGGCAAGGCCTCGCGCATTTTCAACATTGAGCAGCAGGCGCGGGCGGCGATGCAGCAGGCGCTGGCCGATTGCGGCCACTGGCAAGGCGAGATGCTGGACCGGCGCAGGGGCGGCCAGTGGTATCCGGCCGAGCTGTCGATCTCGGCGCTGCGCGACGAAGACGGCGTGCTGTGCAACTACGTCGCGGTGTTCTCCGACATCACCCAGCGCAAGGAGGCCGAGGAGCGGCTGCAGTTCCTGGCCAACCACGACCCGCTGACCCGGCTGCCCAACCGCAGCAGCCTCACCGCCAGCCTGGACGAGGCGCTGACGCGGATGGACGGCGAGGACGGCCGGTTGGCGGTGATGTTCATCGACCTGGACCGCTTCAAGCTGATCAACGATTCCTTCGGCCACCAGGTGGGCGACCAGCTGCTGTGCGAGATCGCGATCCGCCTGTCGCGCGTGGTGGGCGAGCGCGGCCTGCTGGCCCGCCTGGGCGGCGACGAGTTCACGCTGCTGATGAGCGGTTTCGACAGCCACCACCAATTGGCCGACATGGCCTCGGCCATCCTGGCGGCGCTGGGCAAACCGCTGTGCCTGGAGGCGCACGAGGTGTTCATCACCGGCAGCATAGGCATCAGCGTGTTCCCGCACGACGGCCGCGATGCGCGAACGCTGCTGAAGAACGCCGACGTGGCGATGTACCGCGCCAAGGAGGCGGGCAAGAACACCTATCAGTTCTTCGACGTCGGCATGAACACCCAGACTTTCGAGCGGCTGCTGCTGGAGAACGGCCTGCGCATGGCGCTGGAGCGCCACGAGTTCGAACTGCACTACCAGCCGCAGCTGATCGCGGGCAGCCGGGCGCTGGCCGGGGCCGAGGCGCTGCTGCGCTGGCG
>NZ_JAJOHV010000008.1 GCF_021129175.1 Chromobacterium piscinae
CGGTCAGCACCAGCACCGGCTCGTCGCGGCCGGCGCGCCGCCAGGCGGCGAGGATGTCCATGCCGTCCATACCCGGCAGCCCCAAGTCCAGCACTACCGCGTCGTAAGGCGCGGCGGGCAAGGCGGCCAGCGCCTGCCGGCCGTCGCGCAGCCAATCCACCGCGAATCCCAGCTGCCGCAAGCCCATCTGCAGGCCATCGCCTATCTGCGCGTCGTCCTCTACCACCAGTATCCGCATCCGTCCTCCCGCTATCCGCCGCAGCGTCCTTTATCCCACTGACAGCTTAAACCATGCTTAAACGCCGTCCCGATCCGCCCATATTGTCATTGAACGGCATAGGACTATTCACCTTCCCGTCAACAAAACCTCATTTCCCTGTCACGTCGCCATTGCAGCATGGGACGTCATCCCGGCCCACGGACCTGCCATGCAGCCAGATACCGCTTCCGACGCCTTCCGCCGACTGCGCAGCATCTGGATTTCCGATGTCCACCTCGGCACCGCCGGCTGCCGCGCCGAACACCTGCTCGACTTCCTGCGCGAGCACGAATCCGAATATCTGTACCTGGTCGGCGACATCGTCGACGGCTGGCAATTGAGAAAATCCTGGTACTGGAAGCAGAGCCACAACGACGTGGTTCAGAAGCTGCTGCGCAAGGCGCGCAAGGGCTGCCAGGTGATCTACATCCCCGGCAACCACGACGAGGCGGCGCGCCAGTACTGCGGGCTGAACTTCGGCGGCGTCGCCATCCGCCACGAGGCCGAGCACTTCACCGCCGACGGCAAGCGCCTCTTGGTGCTGCATGGCGACGAGTTCGACGGCGTGATCCAGTACGCCAAGTGGCTGGCCTATGTCGGCGACAATCTGTACACGCTGATCCTGCAGCTGAACCGCGGCTTCAACTGGGTGCGGCACCGGCTGGGCCTGCCCTACTGGTCGCTGTCGCAATACCTGAAGCACAAGGTGAAGAACGCAGTGAACTTCATCAGCCAGTTCGAAACCATCCTCGCCGGCGAGGCGCGGCGGCGCGGCTTCGACGGCGTGGTGTGCGGCCACATCCACAAGCCGGAAGTGCGGATGATAGACGGCATCCTGTACGGCAACAGTGGCGACTGGGTGGAAAGCCTGTCGGCGCTGGTCGAGCACACCGACGGCCGGCTGGAGGTGCTGCACTGGACCGCGCTGACCGCCGGCGCGTCCATCAAGGAAGCGCCAGAGCCCATCCCTTCGGAGGAATCCACATGCGCATCATGATCGTCACCGACGCCTGGAAGCCGCAGGTCAACGGCGTGGTCCGCTCGCTGACCGAAACCGTCCGCGAGCTGGATGGCTTCGGCCACCAGGTCAACATGATCACGCCGCTGGAATTCCGCACCATTCCCTGCCCCACCTACCCCGACATCCGGCTGTCGCTGCTGCCCTACCGCCAGGTGGCTCAACGCATCGCCGGCTTCGCTCCGGACGCGATCCACATCGCCACCGAGGGTCCGCTGGGCCTGGCCGCGCGCCGCTTCTGCCTACGCGAAGGCTTGGCCTTCACCAGCGCCTACCACACCCGCTTCCCGGAATACATCCACGCCCGCTGCCGGCTGCCGCTAACCGCCAGCTATGCCTGGATGCGGCGTTTCCACAACGCCTCGCAGGCAGTGATGGTGCCCACCCGCTCCATCGCCAACGATCTGGAGGCGCGTGGCTTCGACAACGTCAAGCTGTGGAGCCGCGGCGTGGACACCGCCATGTTCAGCCCTGGCGAACGCCAGAGGCTGGACGAATCCAACCCGCCCCGCTTCGTCTACATCGGCCGGGTGGCGGTGGAGAAGAATATCGAAGCCTTCCTCAAGCTAGACCTGCCCGGCAGCAAATGGGTGGTTGGCGATGGCCCGCTGCTGTCCCGGCTGAAGCAGCAGTACCCGGACGTGTACTTCGCCGGCGTCTTCCCGCAGCAGGAGCTGGCCCGCTTCTACCGCGCCGCCGACGTGTTCGTCTTCCCCAGCCTCACCGACACCTTCGGCCTAGTGTTGCTGGAGGCGATGGCCTGCGGCGCGCCGGTGGCGGCTTTCCCGGTAGCCGGCCCGCTGGACGTGGTCGGCGACACCGGCGCCGGCGTGTTGGACTGGGACCTGCGCGCCGCCTGCCTGAAGGCTCTGGGGCTGGACCGCGGCCATGTGCGCCGGGTGGCCGAGAGCTACTCCTGGCAGGCCGCCAGCCGCCAATTCGAATCCCACCTGCGCCCCAACGCCGCCGCATCCGCCGGACTGAACCCCATCGCCGATTAAATGCGCCTTGCTTCATCAGCTGTAAGCGCTATATTTCAAAAATCGAAGCACGCGGAAAGCTCGGATGTCTTTGGCGAGCTTGTCCGGCGGACCCGCGCATGTATTGGCATTGCGACCGCGCCCACGCTACCGAGCGGCGGTCGGCACCGGAGGTGTCAGCAATGCCCAACGAGCATCCAGGACGGATGCATCTCTCCGCGGCCCCAGGCAAGCCTGCCTTCATCGCGATTGACGGCCCGGCGCATGGGCAGTACCGGCAGTACCCGGAAGCGATATTTCCGTCCAAGCGCCCGTCGCGGGCGCATCATCGATGCGCCGGCCAGAGCGGTGTGTTCGCAGCGCCCTGCTTCAGGGTGGCGTGCAGGCTTCAACGCACGCCTTGTCGCAGACAGGTCCGCGCCATATACGATTCAGGCGGCGCGGCCGCGATGTAAAATCCCCCTTAATTCATTTCAGAGGGCGTCCCGACACCGGACGCCCTCTTGCTTCAGATCAATCCCAGTCCGCTATAGCACGTCCAAATAACGAAAAGCGATAAAAAAATCTGTAAACAATCTTCCGTATGCTATGCGCTGTCGGTTACCATGCTGCAGCCTCGCGCCACGGCCTGGATAATCCGCTAGGCGCCACTCACGATCGCGTCTGCTCCGGTCCCACACCGGCGCGGCGCCGTCCCAAGCACAGGCAAGCATGCCGCCATACAACACCCGAAGCCGCACGAACAAGCAAGGGGCCGGCAAACGGGTTAGAATCTTTGCAGCGCAATATTGTCCGATCATTAAATTTTGTGAGTCGCACGAGCTATGTCCTCTCCTAATCTGACCGCTGAAAAGGTCCTGTCCGTTCACCACTGGAACGACACGCTGTTCAGCTTCACCTGCACCCGCGACGCGGGCCTGCGATTCATCAACGGCCAATTCGTTATGATAGGCCTGGAGGTGAACGGCAAGCCGCTGATGCGCGCCTACTCCATCGTCAGCTCCAACTACGAAGAGCACATGGAGTTCTACAGCATCAAGGTGCAGGACGGCCCTCTGACTTCCCGCCTACAGCACCTGCAGGTCGGCGACACCGTCATGATCAGCAAGAAGCCTACCGGTACCCTGGTGCAGGACAACCTGCTGCCGGGCAAAAACCTGTATCTGCTGTCCACCGGCACCGGCCTCGCCCCGTTCATGTCCATCATCAAGGACCCGGACGTGTACGAGCGCTACGACAAGGTGATCCTGACCCACGGCGTGCGCTGGGTCAGCGAACTGGGCTACCACGACTACATCACCAAGGAACTGCCGGAAAACGAATTCTTCGGCGAGATGGTGCGTGAAAAGCTGATCTACTATCCGACCGTCACCCGCGAGCCGTTCCGTAACCAAGGCCGCCTGACCGATCTCATCACCAACGGCAAGCTGTGCGCCGACATCGGCCTGCCGCAGCTGAATCCGGAACACGACCGCGTGCTGATCTGCGGCAGCCCGAGCATGCTGCACGATCTGTGCGAAATCCTGAACGGCATGGGCTTCAAGGAATCTCCGCGCATGGGCGAGCCAGCCGATTACGCGATCGAGCGCGCCTTCGTCGAGAAGTGATCCATCCATCCGCCCCGCGCAGACGCGAAAACGCCCCGCAAACTAAAACTTGCGGGGCATTTTTTTGCCCGTCCCCGCCCTTCCGGCGGAACCGCGAACAGAACGGACATCGACAAAAACAAGGGGAGGCGCGAGCCTCCCCAGTTTTTATGCGAGCCAGACTGCTGTCTGGTTTATTACTTGGCGGCCGAAGCGGCAGCCTTGTGAGCCTTTTTGGCGTGCGGCTTGTGAGTCTTCTTGGCCGGGGCCGAAGCGTCAGACTTGGCGGCCTGGGCCTTCTGAGCGGAAGCATCCTTCTTCACAGCGTGCTTCTTGGCGTGGGACTTGTGAGCCTTCTTGGCCGGGGCCGAAGCGTCGGACTTGGCGGCCTGAGCCTTCTGAGCGGAAGCATCCTTCTTGGCGGCGTGCTTCTTAGCGTGCTTGTGGGCAGCCTTCTTGGCCGGGGCCGAAGCGTCAGTCTTGGCAGCCTGAGCCTTCTGAGCGGAAGCTTCCTTCTTCACCGCATGCTTCTTGGCGTGGGACTTGTGGGCCTTCTTGGCCGGCGCCGAAGCGTCGGACTTGGCGGCCTGAGCCTTCTGCGCGGAAGCCTCCTTCTTGGCGGCGTGCTTCTTAGCGTGCTTGTGGGCGGCCTTCTTCGCCGGAGCGGAAGCTTCGGCCTTGGCGGCCTGGGCTTTTTGCGGCGCGGAAGCGCCTACCTTTTCGCCTTTCTTGGCGTGGTGGATCTTGGCCGGGGTCTTTTTCTCGGCCTTCTTGGCGGCCGGGGCTGCCTTGGCGGCGGGAGCGGAAGCCGGAACGACCTGTGCGGCGAAACCTGCGGCGGAGCTCAGGCCGAATACGGCGGACAGGGCAAGAAGGGTCAGCTTTTTCATGATTTCATCTCCAGGTCGGTAACGGAGGCTTCCACCTCCGCAAGGCACCGTGTTTGGTGTTTCCTTGAGACGTATCCTAGTCCTGCCCCTTCCACCCGTCTGTTAGCGCCTTGTAAGGCCGTGTAACGCGACGTACAAGGGACAAAACCGCTGCCCCCGGCGCGCTCTTGTCATGCCTTGCGTGCAGCCCCCTTCTTGCCCGCCGGGCTCAATCGCGCCGTTGCGCGACCACGATCTGATACACGCCGCCGAACACAGTGCGCTTGCGCCAATCGAAGCGCTCCGCCTCGCGCGCGTAGGCGGCGATCTCCTTGTTCCACAGCGCCTCGGCGAACGGCTCCAGCACGCGGTTCACCCACTTGAGCAGCCAGCCTATCGGCTGCCACGGACGGGGGCAGTGGTAATCGACGAACATCGCCCGCCCGCTCGGCGCCACCTGGGCCAGCATATTGTCGACGATGGCCGACTTCATCCCTTCCGGCACCTCGTGCAGCAGGAAGAAGCTGCACACCAGGTCCGGCCGCTGATCTGCCTGGTAGCGGGCCGCGTCGGCGCGCACCACTTCGGCCTGCGGCACGCCGGCCAGCTTGCCCCCGGCCAGCTCCACCTGGATGGGCGTGACGTCGGTCAGCGTGAAGCGGCCGTCCGCGCCGACCCGACCCGCCGCGCGCTGCACCAGGTCGCCGTAGACGTGGGCGACCTGCCACACCCGCTCGCCTGGCCGGATTTCATCGAGATAGGCGCGCATCAGCCGCTGGTCGTTGCCGAACAGCAGCGTGCGTACCACCAGCTTGTGGTCCAGCATCCTGGCCTTGCGCGGGTTGACGTAGGCCCAGTCGTAGACCTCGGTCATGTAGTCCGGAACGTCCTGGTAGTAGGGGTCGCCAGCGCTTGCGCGCGTGTTCAGTGTGGTCATGGTGGGTTACCGGTTATCAGCGATGGAACCAGCTTAACAAGCGTCTTTTCCCCTCGGCTTGAGCCAGGCCAAACCTTGGCCCGGCCACGCGGAAGGCATATTCCAACGTCGTTATAAGCGCCGCATCCATGCGGCGGCAACCTCATCAGCCCGCCAAAGCGAACGGCCCGGCGCAAGGCCGGGCCGTCTGGCTGGCGAAACGGGCCGGTCAATCGGCCAGCGTCAGCACCACCGGGGTGTGGTCGGAGGGACGCTCCCACTTGCGCGGCGCCTTGTCGATCTCGCAGGCCTGCGCGCGGGGCTTGAGCGCGTCGCTGACCAGGATGTGGTCGATGCGCACGCCCTTATTGCGGCGGAACATCATCTGGCGGTAATCCCACCAGCTGTACTGCTTCTCCTCCTGGTTGAACAGGCGGAAGCTGTCGGACAGGCCCAGCGCGATCAGGCGGCGGAAGGCGTCGCGCTCCGGCGTGCTGCACAGCACCTGCTCGCGCCAGCCTTCCGGGTCATAGACGTCGCGGTCTTCCGGCGCGATGTTGTAATCGCCCAGCAAGAGCAGGTTCGGATGCTTGGCCAGCTCGGCGGCGACGTAGCCTTCCAGCTTGGACAGCCATTCCAGCTTGTACGGGTACTTGGGCGAATCCACCGCCTCGCCGTTGACGAAATAGCCGCAGATCACCCGCACGCCGTCCACGGTGGCGGCGATCACCCGGCGCTGCTCGTCGCCGTAGCCGGGAATGCCGGCGACCACGTCCGTCATATCCAGCGGCGCGCGGACCAGGATGGCGACGCCGTTGTAAGTCTTCTGGCCGAACCAGGCCGCGCGGTAGCCGGCGGCTTCGATCTCCGCCAGCGGGAAGACGTCCTGGTCCATCTTCAGTTCCTGCAGGCACAGCACTTCGACGCCGGTGTCGGCCAGCCACTGCAGCACCTGCGGCAGGCGAACTTTCAGGGAATTGACGTTCCAGGTGGCAAAACGCATCGGCGAGAACTCCAGAATGGGAAAAGATGAAGGCCGACACCATAGCAGCAGCCGGCCCGGCTGTTGAGGGATTTTCGCGCCTCGCCGCCGGCAAGGCAAAAAAAAAAGCGCCTCCGCAGTCGGCGGAGGCGTCAATAGACACTATATCACTACCCCTGATACGCGTCTGGCTCGCTTGCTGCTCCGGAAGACAACCCTGAGCAAAAGATTAGAGCCGGACTATTCCAGGCGAGTTCCTAAAGTTTCAATTTTTTTTACGCCACCTCCGGCGCCATGCCGGAATGGCGCAGCAGCGCGTCGATTTCGGGGTCGCGGCCGCGGAAGGCGCGGAACGATTCCAGCGCCGGGCGGCTGCCGCCGACGGCCAGGATTTCATCCCAGAACTGGCGGCCCACCTGCGGATTGGCGCCGCCGGCCTCCTCGAACGCGGCGTAGGCGTCGGCCGACAGCACTTCCGCCCACTTGTAGCTGTAGTAGCCGGCGGCGTAGCCGCCGCCGAAAATGTGGCTGAAGCTGTTGGGGAAGCGGTTGTACGCCGGCGGACGGTTGACGGCCACCTCGTCGCGCACCTGCTCCAGCAGCGCCAGCCAGTCCACGCTGTCGGGATTGCCGGCGGTGTACAGCTGCATATCGAACAAGGAAAACTCCAGCTGGCGCACCATCTGCATGCCGGACTGGAAGTTCTTGGCGGCGATCATCTTGTCGTACAGCTCGCGCGGCAGCGGTTGGCCGCTTTCGCTGTGCGCAGTCATGCCCTGCAGCACGTCCCACTCCCAGCAGAAGTTTTCCATGAACTGGCTGGGCAGCTCGACCGCGTCCCACTCCACGCCGCTGATGCCGGCCACGCCGGCCACCTCGATGCGGGTCAGCAGATGGTGCAGACCGTGGCCGCACTCGTGGAACAGGGTGATCACCTCGTCGTGGGTGAAGTAGGCCGGCTTGTCGCCGACCGGACGGCTGAAGTTGCACACCAGGTAGGCCACCGGGGTCTGCACTTCTCCGCCCTTGCGGCGGCGGCCGCGCACGTCGTCCATCCATGCGCCGGGGCGCTTGCCGTCGCGGGCGTAGAGGTCGAGGTAGAAACCGCCCAGCAGGGTGTCGCCCTGGAAGATCTCGAAGTAGCGCACGTCCGGATGCCAAGCGGCGACCTGGCGCTCGGCGAAACGCACGCCGTACAGGGTGCCCACCACGCCGAACAGGCCTTGCAGCACCTTGGGCTCAGGGAAGTACTGCTTCACTTCGTGCTCGGAGAAGGCATAACGGGCGACGCGCAGCTTCTCGCTGGCGTAGCTGACATCCCAGGCCTGCAGCGCGTCCAGGCCCAGCTCGTCGCGGGCGAAGGCTTCCAGCTCGGCGCGGTCCTGCTCGGCGTAGGGCTTGGCGCGGCGGGCCAGATCGCGCAGGAAGTCGATCACCTGCTTCGGGCTTTCCGCCATTTTGGTGTACAGCGACAGCTCGGCGTAGTCGGCGAAGCCCAGCAGCTGCGCCTCTTCGGCGGCCAGCTTCAGCTTCTCGCGAATCAGCGGGCCGTTGTCCTGCTCGACGGGGCCGAATTCCGACGCGCGCTTGGCATTGGCCTCGTACAGCTTCTCGCGCAGGGCGCGGTTGTCGGCGTACTGCAGCACCGGGAACAGCAGCGGGAACTGCAGGCCCAGCTTGTATTTGCCCGGCTGGCCGTCGGCCTCGGCCATCGCGGCGTACATGGCCAGCGTGTCCTCGGGAATGCCGGCCAGCTCGGCCGCGTCTTCGATGTACAGGCTGAAACCGTCGGTGGCGTCCATCACGTGCTGCGAAAACTGGTTGGATAGCTCGGCCAGCCGGCTCGACAGCTCGGCGAAGCGGGCCTTCTGCGCGTCCGGCAGCTCGGCGCCGGCCAGGCGGAAGTCGCGCAGGTCGTTTTCGATCACTTTCTTCTGCGCGGCGCTGGCGGCGGCGAATTCAGGATTGGCCGCCACCGCCTTGAAGCGGGCGAACAGGTCCAGGTTTTGTCCCAGCTCGGTGAAGAAAGCGGAAATGCGCGGGATCTCGGCGTTGTACGCCTCGCGCAGGCCCTCGGTGTTGCCCACCACGCCGTTCAGATGGCCGACCACGCCCCAGGCGCGGCCGAGCTTCTCGGTGGCGTCGGTCAGCGGCTCCACCACCGCCTCCCAGCTATCGCCGCCGGCGGCGACCACCGCGTCTATCGCGGCGCGGGCGTCGGCCAGCAATACGTCGAGGGCCGGGGTGATGTGCTCCGGCTTGATGGCGTCGAAGCGCGGCAGGTCGGAGAAATCAAGTAAGGGGTTCTGGCTCATGGCTTCAACATCCTGTCGGGGCGGGCTGATTATGATAAGGGAATTTGCGCGCCGGCGCGCGCGGCCGGCACAATGCATGATCACAGAGATAAGGACGAAACGATGAAAAGCAATATCCGCCAGTACGACGGCCACCATCCGGAGATCGCCGACGGCTGTTACATCGATCCGGCGGCCGTGGTCATCGGCGAGGTGAAGCTGGAGGCCGGCGCCTCGGTCTGGCCGTGCGCGGTGATCCGCGGCGACGTCAACCGCATCCACGTCGGCGAAAACAGCAATGTGCAGGATTTCGCGATGCTGCACGTCAGCCACAGGAGCGCCGCCGATCCGGAAGGCGCGCCGCTGATCATCGGCCGCCACGTCACCATCGGCCACCACGTGACGCTGCACGGCTGCACCATAGGCGACGAGGTGCTGATCGGCATCGGCAGCATCGTGCTGGACCGCGTGGTGATAGAGGACCGGGTGCTGGTCGGCGCCGGCAGCCTGGTGCCGCCGGGCAAACGCCTGGAGTCCGGCTATCTGTACCTGGGCAACCCGGTGAAGCAGGCGCGGCCGCTGACCGACAAGGAGCTGGCCTACTTCAAGTATTCGGCCGAGCATTACCTTCGCGTGGCCGACAAGCACAAGGTCAATCTGGAGGATTGAGCGATGGCGGATTCGCCGCAAGTCCATGAAGAAGAGCTGGAATACGTCGGGTTCTGGGCCAGGGTGCTGGCCAGCCTGGTCGACACCGTGCTGCTGTTGATCGTGTCGGCGCCGCTGCTGTGGCTGCTGGCCGGACGCGAAGCGGCGTCGACTGGCGGGCTGCCGGACCTGGCTGAGCTGAGCGGCGCCGGCTCGCTGGCGGAGTTTCTGGTCAACTACCTGCTGCCGGCCGTCGCCGTCATCCTGTTCTGGATCTACAAGAGCGCGACGCCGGGCAAGATGATGCTGGGCGCGCGGGTGGTGGACGCCGACACCGGCGCGCCGCTGACGCCCGGTCAGGCGGCGCTGCGCTACCTCGGTTACTTCGTCTCCATCATTCCGTTCTGCCTAGGCCTCGTGTGGGTGGGCATAGACGCCCGCAAGCAAGGCTGGCACGACAAGCTGGCACGCACCGTGGTGGTGCGCCGCAAGCCGCAGCCGGCCGCCTTCCCCGGCCGCCGCTAAACCGGCGCCAGCCGTCCGCGCGGGATCTCCGCCCGCCGCGGCTCGACGGCCTCCGGCGGGTCCAGCCGGAACCAGGCCAGCGCCTGGTTGAGTCCGCCGGCGGATTCCGCCAGCTGTTCCATCAGCGGCTCGGCCTCTCGCATCTGCTGCTCGATGTGCTGGGCCAGGCTGGCCAGCTCATGGCCGTGCTGGCGGATATTGCCGCCGGCCTGGGTCTGCCCCTCGCCCGCCGCGCCGATGTCGGCCATCAAGCCGCCCAGCCCGGCCAAGGCCACGTCCACCGCGGCCAGCGCCCCATCCAGCGCCAGTTGGGCATCCTGGCCGTCCCGTCCGGCCCTGCCGGCTGCGGCGACGGCCTCGCCCAGCGCGCCTTTGGCCTGCTCCATCTGCCGCAGGCTGTCGAAAATGCCGCTGGTGGCCGAGGCGGTGCGCTCGGACAATTTTCTCACCTCGTCGGCCACCACCGAGAAGCCGCGGCCGGCCTCGCCGGCCCGCGCCGCCTCGATCGCCGCGTTCAAGGCCAGCAGATTGGTCTGCTCGGCCACGTCGCGGATCAGAGCGCTGATCTGGCCGATCGCCGACAGCGCCTGGCCCAGCGTCTGCATTTCCAGGTTGGCGGTGGCGATGCGCTCGGCCAGCAGGCCCATCGTCGCGGCGTTGTGCTCGCCCTGGCGGCGCGCCTGGGCGGTGGCCGCCGCCGCGCCGCGCGCGCAATCCAGCGCCGCCTCGATATGCAGTCCCACCTGGTCGGCATGGCCGGCGATCTCGGCCGCCGCCTCGTTGCTGAGCTGGCTTTTCTGCGTCTGCTGTCGGCTGGCGTCGGCGCTCTGCCGCGTCAGCAGCTGCAGCCGGCGGCTGTCGTCCTGGTTGGCCCCGGCGTGGCGGCGCACCTCGTCAAGCAGCCCCGCAAGGTGGTCGAGGAAGCGGTTGATCCGCGACGCCGCGTGCGCCAGCTCGTCGCCGCCGCGGTCGGGCAGGCGCACGGCCAGATTGCCTTCTCCCAGCGCGTCGGCGGCCTGGGCCATCGCCGCCAGTTGGCGGCGCAGCCGGCGCGCCAACGTCAACTGGATCAGCACCACCAGCGCGCTGGCCAAGGCCAGCGGCCCCAGGATCAGCGGCGCCAGCCGCGACAACGCCGCGGCCAGGCCGGCTTTTTCCCCCGCCAGCTCGCCGTCGCGCAGCTTCAATTGGACGTCGATCTGCGCGACCAGAGGCGCCAGATCGTTCTGGTAGGCCTGCTCCGGAATCGACAGCGCGTCCTGCGGCGCGGTCTCGGCGATGCGGATGGCGCTGCCCAGATTGGCGGCGTAAGCCTGCCAGCGGTCGCGCAGCGCGCCGTCGAACGCGCCGGCACCTGCCGCCGGCAAGGCGTCATGGATGTCGCGCCGAAGGCCGGCCACCTGCCGCACGGCCTGCTTCAGCCGCTCCGCGGTTTCCGGCAGCAAGGGATCGGCGCGTGAAAACGACAGCGACACGGCCTTCAACTGTTGCAAATTTGCCGCCAGCTGCTGCAGACGGTTGTAGTTGTCGACGTGGCGGGTGAAGGAATACAGCTGCTGGCCGGTCAGCGCCATCGCCAGCGCCAGGCTGGCGAGGGTAAAGGCGATGGTCAGCCACAGGCGTTTGATCAGGGACATGACGGGTGCTGCGTGAGACTTCGGGGCCCTCATCTTAGCCAAGTTACATGACGTAAAGATTTCAAGACATATAAGTAAGTAACAAAAATTGTTCACATTACGTTACAATCCGCGCACCCGAAATTTCGGGTCGGCATGTCGGACAAAATTCGGCCTTGCGCCCGCTTCTGGGCGCAGCATCATGATTTGCTCCGCCACGCCGGCTTCGACATCCGCCGGCCGCTTCGCCGTCCGCGCCGACGCGGTCCGCCTGCCCGGCAGGCGCGATTTACATAAGACCGGGCCCACCCGGCTATGTGGGCAACCTCCCCCGGACACGTCCGGCGCGCGCGCGTCGCTTCCGGGGCGGCTGTTGCCCGTCATCGTTCAAATGACTGGAGATTCGCCCTTGCAACAACAACATTCCCGCCATATCGGCCCGATCGCGCTGATGCTCACCGGTCTTGGCTCCATCATTGGTTCCGGCTGGCTGTTCGGCGCCGCCCACGCCGCGCAGATCGCCGGCCCGGCCGCTATCGTCGCCTGGCTCGTCGGCATGGTGATCATTCTTTCCATCGCGCTGAGCTACGCCGAACTGGGCGCCATGTTCCCGGAATCCGGCGGCATGGTGCGCTACGCCCGCTACTCGCACGGCTCGCTGCTCGGCTTCATCGCCGCCTGGGCCAACTGGATCGCCATCGTGTCGGTGATTCCGATCGAGGCCGAGGCCTCGGTGCAATACATGAGCACCTGGCCCTACGAATGGGCTCAGAACCTGTACCGCAACGGCGAATTGAGCACCGTCGGCCTGTCCTTCGCCGCCGTGCTGGTGGTCGCCTACTTCCTGCTCAACTACTGGGGCGTGAAGCTGTTCGCCAAGGCCAATAGCGCCATCACCATCTTCAAGGTGATCGTGCCCGCGGTGACGGTGGGCGCGCTGGTCTACAGCGGCTTCCACTCGGAAAACCTGAACAACCCGGCGCTGGGCGGCTTCGCGCCGTTCGGCTGGGCCAGCGTGATGACCGCGGTGGCCACCAGCGGCATCGTGTTCAGCTTCAACGGCTTCCAGAGCCCGATCAACCTGGCCGGCGAGGCCCGCAATCCGGGTAAGAGCGTGCCCTTCGGCGTGGTCGGCTCCATCCTCCTGGCCGCGGTGATCTACGTCGCGCTCCAGGTGGCCTTCCTCGGCGCGCTGTCGCCGTCCGAGCTGGCGCACGGTTGGAAGGGTCTGGACTTCAGCTCGCCGTTCGCCCAGCTGGCGATGGCCCTGGGCCTGAACTGGCTGATGATGACCCTGTATTTCGACGCCTTCGTCAGCCCCAGCGGCACCGGCGCCACCTATATGGCGTCCACCTCGCGGATGATTTACGGCATGCAGCGCAACGGCACCATGCCGGAGATCTTCGGCCGCATCCACCCGCTGTACCGCATTCCGCGCCCGGCGATGTGGTTCAACCTGGCGGTGTCCTTCGTGTTCCTGTTCTTCTTCCGCGGCTGGGGCACGCTGGCGGCTGTGATCTCGGTGGCGACCGTGATCTCCTACCTGACCGGCCCGATCAGCGCCGCCGCGCTGCGCCGCTGCGCGCCTGAGCTGCCGCGCCCGCTGCGCTTGGCCGGCCTGAACATCGTCGCGCCGTTCGCCTTCGTCTGCGCCTCGCTGGTGCTGTACTGGGCGCGCTGGCCGCTGACCGGCCAGATCCTGTTCCTGATCGTGGCCGCGCTGCCGGTCTACATCTGGTACCAGGCCCGCGCCGGCTGGCCGGAATTCGCCCGCGAGCTGAAGGGCGCGCTGTGGATGGTGCTCTACCTACCGACAATGGCGCTGCTGTCCTGGATCGGCAGCACAGACTTCGGCGGCATCGGCATCCTGCCGTACGGCGTGGATATGGCCGTGGTGGCCGCCGCCGCGCTGGGCTTCTACTTCTGGGGCGTCAACAGCGGCTGGTACACCCGCTACCTGCGCGACGAGCACGATCCGAAGCTAGTGGAAGAGATGCAGCGCGACAACGCGCCGTCCGGCAAGCCCGCCGTTCAGCGCGGCTGATCATCCAGACCGGCGCAAAATAAAGCCGACTGCCCAGGCAGTCGGCTTTTTTACGTCCGGGCTATCTGAAAACGCTCAGTAGCGCCATTCCACGGTGGCCGAATACGCGCGGCCGCGGCCGGTGGCGTTGGGCGTCCAATCGGTGGATTGCAGCGGCATCGCATTCATCACGTTCAGCGGCGCGGAGTAGCTGCGGTTGGTCAGATTGCTGATGCCGGCGCGCAAGGTCAGCTGCTTGTTCAGCTTGTAGTTGGCGTACAGGTCGATCAGCGTCGGCGTCGCGTTCTGCTGCTCCTTCTCCACGTCACCGGTGATGTCGTCCGCGTTGCGGTCGACATTGATGCGGTAGCTCTCGCCGTCCTTGCGGAAGATCGCCCCCAGCTCCAGCTTGCGCTCCAGCAGCCGCGCGCCGACGTCCAGCGAGTAATAGCTGGACGGCAGCTCGGTGATGTCGCCGAAGTTGAAATTGGCGGCGGCGATGGACGGCGGCTGGCTGGTGCGCTCGCGGCTGTACGACAAGCGCGCGTAGACGAAGCCGGCGTCGTAGTTGGCCTCCAGCTCCCAGCCACGGGTGCGCACCGGCGACACCGTGTTGGTGTAGACATACATGGTGTCGCTGACGTCCGCCTCCTCCGCCTTGCCGGTGTTGACGTCGGCGTAGCTGCAGCGCGCGCCCTCCTTGCAGATGCGGAACATCGTGCTGCTGATGTAGTTGTCGATCTTGGAACGGTAGCCCAGCAGCTTCAGCCGCAGCGTGTCGTCGCGGCTCAGCAGGCCGTGGAACATCGAATTGAAGCCCAGTTGCACGGTGTCGGCGCGCTCGCCCTTGAGGAAGGGGTTCATCGAATCGGCGCCGGAGTTGGCGAAGAACACTTCCTGCGGGTTCGGCCCGCGCGAGGTGCGCGCCGCGCTGGCGAAAGGCTGGAACCACGGCGCCACCTCGGCCGAGATCAACAGCGACGGATCGAAATAGCTTTCCTTCAGGCTGATGTCGGCCGCGCCCTGCGGGAAGCAGCGCAGATCGTCGCGGCAGGCGGGCTTGTGGCCGCCCAGCTCGAAACGGGTGTAGTTGAAGCCGCCGACCACATTGAAGATGCCGTAGCGGTAGTCCAGGCTGGCGAACAGCGAGCGCATCTCCTGCTTGCCCGCCGGCGCGAACGGGTTGTTCTCTATCGCCTGCTGCGCGGTTTCCGGGTCGTCGATATTGCTGAACACATTGCGCACGAAGCGGTTGCGCTGCCATTTGGCGCCGGTCCGCAGCGTGGCGTCGCCGCCCCACAGGTCGAAGCGGCTGGCGTTGTCCACGCTCAGGCTGTCGTTAACGTTCTCGGTGCTGGTATTGGTGAAGTTGATCAGCGCGCCCGGCATATAGCTCTGCCGGCCCTTGCCGTGGCTGGCCAGCGCCGTCAGGTCCACCCATTCCGACAACGGCGTGTAGCGGTACTTCAGAGCGTAGTCGTCGCTCTGGATGTCGCGCTTGGTGAAGTGGTTGCGGTAGCGCCGCGCCGACAGCTCGGCGAAGTGGCGGGCGTTGGGACGCCATTCGGCCTTGAACAGCTGCGATTGCGGATTCTGGCTGAAACTCTGGTCACCGCCGAAGCCGAACTCGGTGCTGTCGACGCCGGAGCCGTTGCGGTAGGTGCCGCTGCTGGAGCTGCTGCTGATCGCGCCGACCAGGCCGAACTCGCCCCAGTCGCCCAGTTGCTGGCGCGTCGCGCCGGCCACCATGCCGCTGCGGCCCAGGCCGTTGTTGCCGCTCATGTACTTGGCCCGCGCGCCATAGCGCTTGCCCTCGCGCAGCACGTCGTCCACGCCCAGCGTGCGGAAGTTGGCGCTGCCGGCCAGGGCGTTGACGCCGTTGGCGCCGGCAGAGCCGCCTCGCTCCACGTCGACGCCGACGATGAAGTTGGGATCGATCAAAGCGCCGAAGGAACTGGTAGGCACCGCGCCGTGGGCCAGTTCCGACGGCGCGCTGCCGAAGTAGTTCTGGCTGACGCCGTCTATCATGGTGTTGACCCGGCCCAGGCCGCTCATGCCGCGGATATTGACGCTAACCGCGCCCTGGTTGGGGTCGATCTGGGTATACACGCCCGGCATGCCGCGCAGCACGGCGTCCAGCGATTCGGAACGGGTGTTTTCGCCGCGGCTGCTGAACGCGCCCGGCTTCTCCAGCGCGCGCTTCTCGGCGCGGTCGCCGTCAGTCTCCGCGCCGCCCGCCGCGCTGCCGCTGACCACCAGCGGCCGGAACTCGACCTTGCCGTCGGCCTGCGCCGCGTCGGCCGCCAGCGTCGATTGCCCGCATACCGCCATCGCGGCGCTCACCCAATGCGCCATCATTTTTTTGTTCACTGCCTGACTCTCCAAAGTGATCGCTGTCCGAACCGCCCTGCCAGGGGCGCGCGCGTTCGGACAGCACGAAACAGGAGAGCGACGTGGAAATCAGGGCCATGCGGGGCGGATCGCCCCGCCGGCGGCGGGGTAAGGCAAAGCTCACGGTTCCCGCCAGCCGGACAGGGTCAGCAAAAAGGCGTATTCGCGGGCGTTGGCCGCCAGCCGGGACACCCGGCCGGACTGGCCGCGGTGGCCGGCGTCCATCTCGGTGATCAGCGCCAGCTGCTGGCCCGGCCATTGCCGCTCGCGCAGCCGCGCCACCCACTTGGCCGGCTCCCAGTACGGCACCTGGCGGTCATGCAGGCCCGCCGTCACCAGCAGGTGCGGATACGGACCGGCGCCGACATTGTCGACCGGGCTGTAGCCGCGCAGCCGGCGGTAGGCGTCGGCGTCGGCCGGATTGCCCCACTCGCCGTACTCGCCCACAGTCAGCGGCAGGGACGGGTCCTGCATGCTGGACAGCGCGTCAACGAAGGGCACCTGGGCCACCGCGCCGCGGAACAGGCCCGGCGCCTGGTTCAGCGCCGCGCCGATCAGCAGGCCGCCGGCGCTGCCGCCCATCGCGTACAGTTGGTCGGATCGGGCGTAGCCCAGCCGCGCCAGTTCGCGGGCGGCGTCGACGAAATCATTGAAGCTGTTCTGCTTGTTGGCCAAGCGGCCGGCCTCGTGCCAGCGCCAGCCCAGCTCGCCGCCGCCGCGCACGTGGGCGATGGCGAACACGAAGCCGCGATCCAGCAGGCTGACGCGCGGCGCGCTGAAGGCGGCGTCCATGCTCATGCCGTAAGCGCCGTAGCCGTACAGCAGCAGCGGATTGCCGCCCTTGGCCAGATGGTCCCGGCGGTAGACCAGCGACACCGGCACCCGCTCGCCGTCGCGGGCGCGTATCCACAGCCGCTCGCTGCGGTAGTCGGCGGCGCGGTAGCCGGCCAGCTTGGGTTGCCACAACGCCCGGGTCTTGCCGTTGGACAGATTCCATTCCCAGGTCGAGGTCGGCGTGGTCAGCGACGAGTAGCGGTAGCGCAGCCGCCCGCTGTCCAGGTCCGGATTGCGGTCGAACCAGACGCGGTAGCTCGGGTCCGGCAGCGCCAGCGTTCGGCTCGCGCCGCCGCGCCAGGCGATCGCGCGTACCCGGCTCAAGCCGTCATGCCGCTCCTTGACGATCAGATGCCGCTTCAGCAGCAAGAAACTCTCCACCTCGCGGTTCGCCGTAGGCGCGATCAGCGTTCGCCACTCGCCACCGGGCGCGGCGCTGCGGTAAAGGCCGAAACCCGCTGGGTCGGGATTGGCGCGCAGGTAGAAAGCGCCGCGGTAATGATCCAGATAGTATTCGCGGCCCGGCCGGCGCGCGGCGAAGCGCTTGGCCGGCGCGGCCGGATCCTGCGCGTCCAGCAGCCAGGCCTCGCTGCTGTCGCTGCCGGCGACGGCGATCAGCGCGTAACGGCGCGAGGCGCTGGCGGACAGGCTGACGGTATAGCCCTCGTCCTTTTCCTCGAACACCAGCGCGTCATCCATCCCGCCCAGCCGATGGCGGTAGACGCGGCTGGGGCGGTAGGTATCCGGGTCCGCGGCCACGTACCACAGCGCGCGGCCGTCGGCGGACCAGACCATCTCGGTTCCCGCCCCGCCTTCGGCAACCGGCAGCCACTCGCCGCTGGCCAGATCGCGCAACGCCAGCCGCTGCGTGCCGTCGCCGCGGACGTCCTCGGCCACCGCCAGGTAGCGCCCGTCCGGCGACAGCTGCCAACCGCCCAGACGGTAGTAACGCTTGCCCTTGGCCCGCTCGGCGGCGTCCAACACCGTCCGCCACGCGCCGCCGGCCAGCGGCCGGCGCTCGTACACCGGCTGCTGCGCGCCATCAGGGTAGCGTTCGCGGTATTCCCAGCCATTTTCTGTATAAGGAAGCGAGGCCTCGCCGCCGGCGCCGCGCGCCTGCATCTCCGCCAGCAGCTTGTCGCGCAGCGGCTGCTGGCCGGCCAACAGCGTCTCGGCGTAGCGGTTCTCCGCCTGCAGATGGGTCAGCACCTCCGGCCGGTCGCGGCTGTCGTCTCGCAGCCAGGCGTAGGGATCGACGCGCGCGTCACCCTGGGCGCTCAAGGTCTGCGGCCTGGTTTCGGCCCGGGGCGGCGCGTCGGCGCGCGCCAGCGCGGCGCACAGGCAGAAGCCCGCCAGGGCGGCAAAGGAAAGAATAGGGTTCATCGTCGCTCGCGGCGGCCGGTCAACCGGCCTGGTTCAGGTCAAAATGGATGGGCAATACGATGCGGATCTGGCCGTCGCTGAGCCGCTCCAGCGGCGGCGCGGGCAGCGGTTGCGCGCGCCGCAGCACCGCCAGCGCCTCGCGGTCCAGCGACAGGGTGCCGCTGCCGGCGGCCAGAC
Source organism: Chromobacterium piscinae (assembly GCF_021129175.1). GTDB lineage: Bacteria > Pseudomonadota > Gammaproteobacteria > Burkholderiales > Chromobacteriaceae > Chromobacterium > Chromobacterium piscinae. Next base: position 18,502 of record NZ_JAJOHV010000008.1, read on the forward strand.
TGGCCGCGCGAACCCGCCCGCCGGCGTCCAGCGTCACTTCGACTTTGGCGACGCCGCCGCGGCGGCGGCTGATCGCGTCTTCCGGGTAGCGCTTGTGGGCGGCGAGGTGGCCCAGCACCCTGCCCTCCCAATCGACGTTGCGCGCGTTGCCGTCGCTGTTTTGCGCGGCGGCGGTGTCGTCGGCGCGCTGCGGCGCCTTGGCCGACGACGCCGATTCGGCGCTCCTGCCCGGCCGGCTGGCGCTGTCGGCGTCGGCTTCGCCCGGCGCGCCGTCGCGCCGCGCCTGCAAAGCCACGCTCTGCCTGGCCTCGTCCCGGCGCGCCAGCTTCACCGGCGCGCGCTCTCCGGCGCGGGCGCGGGACTCGGCGTTGGCCATCCGCTGTTGCCGCGCCACCGGCTTGT
>NZ_JAJOHV010000009.1 GCF_021129175.1 Chromobacterium piscinae
CCCGGCAGCCGCCGCCAAGGCCGACGTCGCCGCGCTGAAACAGGCGCTGGGCGGCCCGGCCAACCTCGGCAAGGTGGAGGCCATCGCCCACACCCGCCTGCGCGTGGAGCTGAAGGACGCCGCCCGCTTCAACGAAGCCGCGGCCCGCGCCGCCGGCGTCTCCGCCGTCACTCAGGTGGCGCCGGGCGTGCTGCACCTGATCGTCGGCGACCAAGCCACGGCGCTGGCAGCCGCGCTGCAGGGCTGACCGTTCCCCGTCATGCCGCAAACAAAAACGCCAGCGAATCTCGCTGGCGTTTTTCATTTCCCCCGTCCCTCAGCGCGCCACCCTCAGCCCGCCCTCAACTCCCTCCCGGCTGAACAACACCTGCCACAACTGCAGGTCGCGCGCGCGGAAAGCCCCGGCGCAGGCGTTCAGGTAATAGGTGAACATCCGATAGAAGCGGGACGGGTAATGGGCCGTCAGTTGAGGCCAAGCCTGCTGAAAGCGCTGCAGCCAGGCCATCAGCGTCAGGTCGTAGTCGGCGCCGAAATTGTGCCAGTCCTCCACCAGCCAATAGCGCTCGCTGGCACCGGCGATATGCGAGACCGACGGCAGGCAGCCGTTGGGAAAGATGTATTTCTCTATCCACGGGTCGATGCGCAAATCGGTCGTCTTGGCGCCTATCGTATGCAGCAGAAACAAGCCGTCCGGCGTCAGATTGCGCGCGGCGGTCTTGAAATAGGCATCGTAATTGCGCGGCCCGACATGCTCGAACATGCCCACCGAGACGATGCGGTCGGCCCTAAGCGCCAGGTGGCGGTAATCCTGCAACAGGATGTCCACGTCCAACCCGGCGCAGCGCTGCAGCGCCAACTGCCGCTGCTGCTCGGAGATGGTGATGCCGGTGACCCGAACGCCGTAATGGCGCGCGGCGTAAGCGGCCAAGCCGCCCCAGCCGCAACCTATGTCCAGCAAGTGCATGCCGGGTTTGAGCCCGAGCTTGTCGCAGATCAGCCTGAGCTTGGCCTCCTGCGCCTCCTCCAGCGTGGCGGCATCCTTCCAGTAGCCGCAAGAATACTGCATGTTCGGGTCCAGCATCGCGGCGAACAGATCGTTGCCCAAGTCGTAATGGTGTTCGCCCACCTTGCGGGCCCGCCGCAAGGACTGGTAATTGACCAGCCTGGCCGCCATCAGGTACAACGTGTCGCGCCAGCGCCGCGGCAGCCTATGCTCCAGGCCGGCGCGCATCACCCGCTGGAAGAAGGCATCCAACCGCTCGCACTCCCACCAGCCGTCCATATAGCTTTCGCCCAGGCCCAAGGAGCCCTGCCGCAACACGCGGCGGTAGAACTGCGGATTTTTCACTTGAATGTCGAACGGACGGCTGCCGTTGACGGCGACGCCGGCGGCGGCCAGCATTTCCTCAATGATGGCGCGCCCCGGCAGGCGGGCGTTTCCGCTCTCATTTTCCAGACACGATGAATTCATGGCGATCCCCCCGGCATGGCCACTCAGCACAACGAACTCGATCGACGATAAGAAACAAGGACTGGCGTTTTACCTAGCTTAACGCGCTCCCGCCCCGCTTGGCCAGCGGGGAGAAATCCAGTCTGCGAACGCGCCATCGGCTACAGTGTGAACAGTTCCCGCAAGTGCAGCGCCACGCCCGACTCCGCATGGCTGCCGATGCGCCGGGCCTGCGGCAGCATGTCGCTGAGCCGCGGATGCGCGTTGCCCATCATCCGCGGATGGCCTGCCGCCCGCAGCAGCTCGATATCGTTCTGGCCGTCGCCGAAAGCGAGGCACGCATCCGCCGGAATGCCCAGCTGTTCCAGCACCAGTTCCAGCGCATGGCCCTTTGACACGCCGGCCGCCATCACCTCCAGGCAATGCTCCAGCGAGAACGTGATATAGAGCCTGTCGCCGAAACGCTCTCGCAGCCTGCGTTCCACGTCCAGCAAATGCTCGTGCGGCGCGATGTACAGCACCTTGCCCACGCCCGCGCCGTCATGGCGGGCCAGATCGCACACCCGATACGCGGTGCCGGAATCCTTGTGCATGTCCAGCAGTTCCTGGCAGGGTTCGCTGATCAGCCACTCATTGTCTAGGTAGAAATTGACGATGGCGCCGTCGGCGAACTCCGGCTGGGAAATGACGCGGACCAGCTCCGCGTCGATATTCCGTCGATAGATCAAGGCATCATCAGGATCATGCACCCGCGCGCCGTTGGAAGTGATCAAATAGGCGCGCACGCCCAGCGCCTGGCGGATGCCCCTGACGTCCAGGTAATGGCGGCCGGTGGCGAGCGCGAACCGCACGCCGCGCTGTTCCAGGCATTGCAAAGTCGAGGCGGTCAACGGGGTCACGGCGTGATGCTGGTCCAACAAGGTGCCGTCCAGATCGGAGGCGATGAAACGGTAAGGCATGTGAGCTCCGGCGCAATACAAGCTGTCGATTATACGCCGTCGAACCAAGGCCTCCGCCGACCGTCCTGAAATTGACAAAGACATATGGCCTGGATAACTTGGCCTATCCGCATGATACCCCGCTACGCGCGGAAAACCGCAAGGAGAGCCCCCATGGCCAATCGATACGGCCAATTGTTCCGCACGCCGGGCGTTACGGCGCTGGCGCTGGCCGGCTGGGTGGCGCGCCTGCCCAGCACCATGGTGGGGGTCGGCATCATCACCATGCTGTCGCAGACCCGGGACAGCTACAGCCTCGCCGGGTCGGTGGCCGCCACCTTGATGCTGGCCACAGCCCTGCTCACGCCGCAGGTGTCGCGGCTGGCCGACCGCTATGGCCAAAGCCGGGTGCTGCCACCGGCCACCGGCATCGGCGCCCTCTCCCTTCTAGCGCTAGTCCTGTGCAGCCGCCTGGACGCGCCGCATTGGACGCTGTACCTGTGCGCGGCGCCTGCGGGCTGCCTGCCCAGCATCCCTGCGATGACACGGGCGCGCTGGGCGAAGTTGCTGGAGGGCCAGACGCTGCTGCCGACGGCGTTCGCGCTGGACAGCGTACTGAGCGAGATTTCCTTCGTCATGGGCCCGCCGCTGTCGATAGGCCTGTGCATGGCCTGGTTTCCCGAAGCCGGCCCGCTGACGGCCGCTCTGCTGATCCTGTTCAGCGTTTCCGCGCTGCTGCGCCAGAAATCCACCGAACCGCCGGCACACCCCGCCGCACCGGGCAGCGGCCGCTCCGCGCTCTTCCTGCGCCCGGTGCCGGTTCTCGCCCTGTTGATGGGCACGCTGGGCGCCATCGCCGGCATCATCGATGTCGCGGCCGTGGCGTTCGCCAAGGCGCAAGGCTCGCCGGCCGCCGCCGGCTGGGTGCTGGCGCTGTACGCGCTGGGCTCCGGTATGGGCGGGCTGGCCTTCGGCGCGCTCAAACCGGCGCTGCCGCTGGGCAGGCTGTTGCTGTGCTGCTGCGCGGCCACGGCGGCCAGCTCCGTCTTCATCGCGCTGGCGCCGAATGTTTTCTGGCTGGCTGCGGTGATGCTGCTGTCCGGGCTGTCTTTCGCGCCGACGCTGATCGTGGCGATGGAAATGGTGGAAAAAGCGGTGCCGCGCGCGCGGCTGACCGAGAGCCTGACCTGGCTGGTCACCGGCATTCTGCTGGGCGTGGCCGGCGGCGCTTCCTTGTGCGGTCTGGCTATCGACGCCTACGGCGCCCGCGCCGGGCTGAACCTGACGCTGGCGGCTGGCGCCTGCGCGCTGCTGATCGCCGCCGCCCTGCCCCGCGCGCCCTCGCCCAAAAGCGTCGTGGAGGACGCCTGCTGAGGCTGCCAGGCGCCATCCGGGCGCCCAATGCAAAAAGCCGAATCCTTACGGATTCGGCTTTTTCAATCTGGTGGCCAGTCGCGGAATCGAACCACGGACACGCGGATTTTCAATCCGCTGCTCTACCAACTGAGCTAACTGGCCTTGCTGTGGTGGCCAGTCGCGGAATCGAACCACGGACACGCGGATTTTCAATCCGCTGCTCTACCAACTGAGCTAACTGGCCACTTTTACCTTCAGCGCTACCGCGCCGTCAGAGCCACGCATTTAATCAGAGGACGCCATTCGCGTCAAGGAATAATTGCAAAAAAACAGCCTGCTGCTGCTCTGCGAAAACAAGCGGCCCGGCTGCTCTACGCGGCCGGGCCTTCAGATCAAAGACTTACATCGCGTCCGGCTGGCGGGACGGATGCGCTTCGGCGAACGCCTGCAAATGCTCCAACTCGTCGGCGACGCGAACGATGTTCGGATACGGCGCCAGATCCACGCCGAAACGACGGGCGCTGAACACCTGCGGCAACAGGCAGACATCGGCCAGCGTCGGCTCATCGCCTGCCGCATAGCGGCTCGGCGACTCGGCCAGCTGCTTTTCCAGCGCGTCGAAGCCGGTGCGGATCCAATGGCGTATCCACTCGGCCTTGCCTTCCTCGTCCTTGCCGTACTCAGTCTGCAAATACTTGCCGACCCGGGTGTTCTGCAAAGGATGGATGTCGGCGGCGATGGCCAGCGCCAGCGAGCGTACCCGTGCTCGCGCCGCCGGCTCGGCCGGCAACAGCCGCGGCGTGTCCGGGTAAGCCTCGTCCAGGTATTCGCAGATAGCCAGCGACTGCGCGATCCTGACGCCGCCGTCATCCAACAGCGGCACCAGGCCATGCGGGTTGATCGCCAGGTACTCGGCGCTGCGCTGCTCGCCCTTCAGCAAATTGATCGGCTGATAGCGGTAATCCAGCGCCTTCAGGTTCAGCGCGATGCGCACCCGGTAGGCGGCGCTGGAACGGAAATAACCGTACAACACGCGATCAGTCATGTTTCACCACGGTCTGTTCGATCACCCCGAAGATGCTGTCGCCTGCGGCGTTCCTCATCTCGATTCGCACGGTGTCGCCCACCTTCATGAACGGAGTCTTGGGCGCGCCCTGCTCTATGGTCTCTATCATCCGCTGCTCGGCCAGGCAGCAAGAGCCGACCGAGCGGTCCTTGTTGGAGATGGTGCCGGAGCCGACGATGGAGCCGGCGACCAGCTCGCGGGTCTTGGACACGTGGGCAACCAGCTGCGGGAAGCTGAACTGCATCTCGACCCCGCAATCGGGTTTGCCGTAGAAGGCGCCGTTGTAGTCGACCAACAGCGGCAGATGCACCTTGCCGCCGTCCCAGGCGTCGCCCAGCTCGTCCGGCGTGACGGCGACCGGCGAGAAGGCGGTGGCCGGCTTGCTCTGGAAGAAACCGAAGCCCTTGGCCAATTCCGGCGGAATCAGACCGCGCAAGGTCACGTCGTTGACCAGCATCAGCAGGCGGATGTGCTTGGCGTCGGCCGGCGCGCCCAGCGGCACGTCGCCGGTGACCACCGCCACCTCGCCTTCGAAATCCAGGCCCCAGGCCTCGTCGCGCAGCGGGATGTCGGCCGTCGGCGCCAGGAAGGCGTCGGAGCCGCCCTGGTACATCAGCGGGTCGGTGTAGAAGCTTTCCGGCACCTCCGCCCCGCGCGCCTTGCGCACCAGCTCGACGTGGTTCAGGTAGGCGCTGCCGTCGGCCCACTGGTAGGCGCGCGGCAGCGGACTCAGGCAGCGCTTGGCATCGAAGGCGACTTCGTCCGGCACCCTGCCCTGGTTCAGCGCGGCGTAGACTTCCTTCAGGCGCGGCTCGGCCTGCGCCCAGTTGTCCAGCGCGCCCTGCAGCGTGGCGGCGATGGCGGGCACCGCCACGGCGCGGGTCAGGTCGCGGCTGACGACCATCAGCTGGCCGTCGCGAGTGTGGTTGTGATAAGTGGCTAATTTCATCTTGATGTTCTTTCTGCTAGCGGCCGCTGCGGGCCGTCCCTCTATGTCAATTCTTCAGCCTGGCCTGAACGCGATTGCGTCGCGAGCGGGCCGAGGTCGGCGGGAGAAGCGCAGCGGTACAAATCGTACCGCGAGCATCGCAGCGCCGAGATCGGCTCGCGCAGCAGCAATGGCGTCAGGCCTGTTTGGGTTTCCAGCTGTCGACGTAGCCCTGCCACTCGACGCTGGCCAGTCCCGGCCCCTGCTCCAGCGCGTCGCGGGCGTCTATCATCACCGCCACTTCGTCGGTGAACTTCTTCGGATCGGTCATCGCCTTGGCGAAGGCCTTCGGGTGCGGACCGTGGGTGAAGCCGGCCGGGTGGAAGGTCAGCATGCCGGGCTTGATGTTGTCCCGGCTGAAGAAGTCGCCGGCGTGGTAGAAGATCACTTCGTCGTAATCGTCGTTGTTGTGGTAGAACGGCACCTTCAGCGCGCCCGGATCGGACTCGATCGGCCGCGGCACGAAGGTGCAGATCACGAAGCCGTCGGCGACGAAGGTGGTGTGCGCCGACGGCGGCAGATGGTAGCGGTGGCTCATCAGCGGGCGGATGTCGCGCCAGTTGACCCGCGCCACCGACAGATTGCCGTGCCAGCCGATGGCGTCCAGCGGGTTGTATGGGTAGGTGACGGTAGACAACGCGCCGCGGCGCTTGATCACCACCTGCCATTCGTCCTCGGTCTGCTGCGCGCGGAAGGCGTCGTCTATCGCCGGCACGTCCAGCACCGCCTCGTCGAAAATCGCGTGCGGGCCGACCAGGCCTTTTTCCGGCAGCTGGTAGGCGCCGTTGCTGGTCTCGATCATCAACATGGTGGTCGGGCTGGCCGGCTCGATGCGCCAACTGGTGGAGCGCGGCACCAGGATGTAGTCGCCGTCGCGGTAGCTCAGGTGGCCGTAGTCGCAGAACAGCTCGCCGCTGCCGGCGTGGATGAACAACAGGTCGTCGCCGTCGGCGTTGCGGAACAGCTGGGTCATCGCCTTGTCGCAGCGCCAGATGCGCAGCTTGCACTGGGCGTTGTGCAACACCAGCGGCGCGTCCCAGGGCGCCGGCGTGCCGTGCGGCAGCTCGTTCAAGTCGAAAGCGCGCGGGCGCAGCGGGCCTTCCCAGGCGCTCCAGCCGGTCGGCGGGTGTTTGTGGTGCAGGTGGGTGGCCGGGCCGAAGAAGCCGCTGCGGCCCACTTCGCGCTCGTAGATGGCCTCGGCCGGGAAATCGGCGTGGGCCTGCCGCGAGATGGTGCCTTCGCGGTGCGGGTAACTGATCCATTTACGCATTTTGAATGTCCTGTCGGCGCGGCCGGCGGCGCACAGACCGCGCCCTTGCATGATGTACGCACGGCAAAACGCCGCGACGTCCGTCCGGAGTCCGGAACAGCCGCCGCGGCGGGAATGGATCAATCGGCCTTCAGCACGCCGCGGCGGATCTGGTCTTCCTCGATGGACTCGAACAAGGCCTTGAAGTTGCCTTCGCCGAAACCTTCGTTGCCCTTGCGCTGGATGATCTCGAAGAAGATCGGGCCGATCACGGTCTCGGTGAAGATCTGCAGCAGGATGCCTTCCACCGGCGCGCCATCGATCAGGATGCTGTTCTTGTGCAGGCGGGCGACATCCTCGCCGTGGTCCGGCACACGGCTGTTCACCTTCTCGTAATAGGTGTCCGGCGTATCCAGGAATCGGGTGCCGCGGGCCTTCAGCGTCTCCACGGTGGCGTAGATGTCAGCGGTGGTCAGCGCGATGTGCTGGATGCCCTCGCCGTTGTACTGCCGCAGGAATTCCTCGATCTGGCTCTTGTCGTCGGACGACTCGTTGATCGGGATGCGGATCTTGCCGCAGGGGCTGGTCATCGCCTTGGACACCAGGCCGGTCAGCTTGCCTTCGATGTCGAAGTAGCGGATCTCGCGGAAGTTGGCGATGCCGGTGTAGAAATCGGCCCAGGTGGCCATATTGCCGCGCGCCACATTGTGGGTCAGGTGGTCGATCTCGGTCAGGCCGACGCCGTACGGATGCTGGTCCACGCCGTCCAGCGGCACGAAGTCGATCTCGTAGATGTCCTTGTCCTTGCCGTAGCGGTCGACGAAGTACAGCGCCGAGCCGCCGATGCCTTCCACCGCCGGGATATTCAGTTCCATCGCGCCCACCGGGCGCTGGTACGGCTTGGCGCCGTGCGACAGCGCGTACTCGTACGCCTTGGCGGCATCCTTGACGCGCCAGGCCATCGCACAAGCCGACGGGCCGTGCGCCTTGGCGAATTCGCTGGCCGGCTGGCTGCGTTCGGCGTTCAGGATGAAATTGATGTCGCCCTGGCGGTACAGACGCACGTCCTTGCTGCGGTGGCGGGCCACTTCGGTGAAGCCAAGCGACAGGAACAGCTGGTTCAGCTTCTCCACGCCCTCGGCGTTGGGAGCGGTGTATTCGACGAATTCGAAACCGTCGGTGGCGAGCGGATTTTGCAGCATGGCTTCCATTTTCATCTGTTTCTCCTCTGTTTATAGCCCCATACCTGTCAATGGCGGCATGGACTATCAATTTTCGTTCAGACTTTTGTAAACGTGCGCGGACGGTCCGCGTTATGTAAGCTGACCGCATGCCTATCCGCAGGGCGGAGGAAGCGGTTCGACGGGGCGGGAGGAAGCAGAGACAAGGGGAAGCGGAACGCGCGATGGGACACGCGCGCCGACGCCGGCCGCCAAAAACGGCACGGCTTGGCTCTCCTCCGAACGAATCGTTGTCTGCTGTCACACACCATCGACATGCATCGGCAGTCTTGCGCCGCCGTTTGCGATTTAGGCTTTTTATTCTATGGAAAGCGGACGGCAATTATCTTGCTAAATGGATTTTGCCGAGCGATATTGAGGAATAAAATGTCTCAACAAACCGATTATCAGGAGAAAATATGCCAAGTCTCACATTAGATAAGACAGACTTGCGTATTCTGGCCGAGCTGCAGCTTGACGGCCGGTTGACCAACGTCGAGCTGGCCGAACGCGTGGCGCTGTCGCCATCGCCCTGCCTGCGCCGACTTAAGCAACTGGAAGAGTCCGGTGTAATCCGCCAGTACGTCGCCCTGCTCGACCCCGCTCACATCGGTTTAGGCCTGCAGGCCTGGGTGCGCGTCACGCTGGAAAAACGCGGCAATATGCATTTGCAGAGCTTCATCGACGCCGTGCAAAACTGGCCGGAAGTGATCAACTGCTTCGCGATGACCGGCGAAATGGATTACCTGCTGCAGGTGTACTTCGAAGACATGGAGCACTTCTCGCGCTTCGTGATGGACGAGCTTCTCCAGCATCCGGGCGTCGAGGACGTGAAGTCCAGCTTCGTGCTGAAAGAGATCAAGCGCACCACCGCGCTGCCGCTGGGACAGATGCGCGGCATGTAAGCGGCGCGCGCCCCAAAAACAAAACGGCCCGAAAGGGCCGTTTTGTTTTGGCTGCGCCGGTCAATCGCGCTGGTGGTGGGCGGTGGTGCCGGCCAGCAGCTTGTCGGTGTAGGCGATGGCCGCCGCCGACAGCAGGAAGGCCAGGTGCAGGAACAGCTGCCACTTGATGGTGTGCTCGTCGATGCGGCTGGCGTTGATGAAGGTCTGCAGCAGATGGATGGACGAAATGCTGATGATGGCCATCGACAGCTTCACCTTCAGCACCGAGGCGTTGACGTGGTCCAGCCATTCCGGCTGGTCCGGATGAGTATCAATGCGCAGCCGAGACACGAAAGTCTCGTAGCCGCCCACCGTCACCATCACCAGCAGGTTGGCGATCATCACCACATCGATCAGGCCCAGCACCGCCAGCATGATGTCGGTCTCGGTCAGGTGGTTCAGCCCTTCCAGCAGCTCCCACAGCTGGGCCAGGAATTTCCAGGCGTACACGCCCTGCACCACGATCAGGCCGAGATAAATGGGCAATTGCAGCCAGCGGCTGCTGAAGATCACCTGGCCGAGCAGCGACTTCCTGGGTTCGGATTGAATTTGTCCTTGGACGTGTTGCTGGTCTTGCATGGGCTTTCCTGTCGTTCGCGGCCGCGGGCGGCTTTGCGCCGCCCGCTCGCCGTCACAGGCCCAGCCTCTGCCAGATGGTGGAGACCAGGCCCGCCTGGTTCAATGTGTAAAAATGCAGACCGGGCGCGCCGCCTTGCAGCAGGCGGTCGCACAGCTCGGTCACCACGTCCAGCCCCAGCGCGCGGATGGACGCGGTATCGTCGTAATAGGCCTGCATGCGCAGGCGCAGCCAGCGCGGGACTTCCGCCCCGCACATGTCGGAGAAGCGGCACAGCTGACCGAAATTGGAGATCGGCATGATACCCGGCACGATGGGAATGTCCACCCCGCGCGCGCGCGCTTCGTCGACGAAGCGGAAATAGCTGTCGGCGTTGAAGAAATACTGGGTCATCGCGGAGTCGGCTCCGGCCCGGACCTTGCGCACGAAGTTGGCGAGATCGTCTTCGGCCGAACGCGCTTGCGGATGGAATTCCGGATAGGCCGCCACCTCGATGTGGAAATGGTCGCCATGCTCGGCGCGGATGAACTCCACCAGCTCGTTGGCATAGCGGAATTCGCCAGCGGCCACCATGCCCGACGGGATGTCGCCGCGCAGCGCCACCAGGTGGCGGATGCCGTTGCCGCGGTATTCGTTGAGGATGGCGGCGATGTTCTCGCGGGTGGAGCCGATGCAGGACAGGTGCGGCGCGGCGGCCTGCCCTTCGCTGCGGATCTCCAGCACGGTGGACAAGGTGCCGTCGCGAGTAGTTCCGCCGGCGCCGAAAGTCACCGAGAAGAACTGCGGTTTGAACTGGGCCAGCTGCTGTCGCGTGGTGCGCAGCTTGGCCACGCCCTCGGGCGTTTTGGGCGGAAAGAATTCGAAACTGAAGGTGCGCGGCGTCTGCGTCATGGTGATCCTCTCTATCGCTGTCCTGGCTATCGGCCTCTGTGTGCCGTTGATCGTCTGGCTCGCCCGAAAAAAACGGACAGCACCATTCTATGAGGGCTGTCCGTTTCGCCTTGGTTCAATAATCAATAACGATAGTGATCCGGCTTATAAGGCCCCTGCTTGGGCACGCTGATGTAGGTAGCCTGCAGGTCGGACAGCTCGGTCAGCCGCGCGCCGATGCGGGAAAGGTGCAGACGGGCGACCTTCTCGTCCAGATGCTTGGGCAGTACGTAGACTTTCTTTTCATACTGATGGCCGTTGGCGAACAATTCAATCTGCGCCAGCACCTGGTTGGTGAAGCTGTTGGACATCACGAAGCTCGGGTGGCCGGTGCCGCAACCCAGGTTCACCAGACGGCCTTCGGCCAGCAGGATCACGCGCTTGCCGTCGGGGAAGATGATGTGGTCGACCTGCGGCTTGATGTTTTCCCACTGGTACTGGCGCAAGCTGGCGACTTCGATCTCGCTGTCGAAGTGGCCGATATTGCAGACGATGGCGTTGTTGCGCATCTTCTTCATGTGCTCATGGGTGATCACGCCGACGTTGCCGGTGGCGGTGACGAAGATGTCGGCCTGATCGGCCACCTCGTCCATCCGCACCACGCGGTAGCCTTCCATCGCCGCCTGCAGCGCGCAGATCGGATCGATTTCAGTCACCCACACGGTGGCGCCCAAGCCGCGCAAGCTTTGCGCGCAGCCCTTGCCCACGTCGCCGTAGCCCAACACCACCGCCACCTTGCCGGCCACCATCACGTCGGTGGCGCGCTTGATGCCGTCGACCAGACTCTCGCGGCAACCGTACAAGTTGTCGAACTTGGACTTGGTGACCGAGTCGTTGACGTTGATCGCCGGGAACGGCAGCTGCTTGTCCTTCTCCAGCTGGTACAGTCGATGCACGCCGGTGGTGGTTTCCTCTGTGACGCCCTGGATATGCTGCAGGCGCTTGGAGTACCAGTGCGGATCAACCGCCAGGTGGCGCTTGATCGACGCGAACAGCGCGGTCTCTTCTTCATTGGTCGGATGGGCGATCACGCCGATGTCCTTCTCCGCCTTGCTGCCCAGCATCAACAGCAGCGTGGCGTCGCCGCCGTCGTCCAGGATCATGTTGGCCGGCTGGCCCTCGGGCCATTCGAAGATCTTGTGGCTGAATTCCCAGTACTCGTCGAGACTCTCGCCCTTGAACGCGAACACCGGAATATCGGCCGCGGCGATGGCGGCGGCGGCGTGGTCCTGGGTGGAGAAGATGTTGCACGAGGCCCAGCGCACTTCGGCGCCCAGCGCCGTCAGCGTCTCGATCAACACCGCGGTCTGCACCGTCATGTGCAGGCTGCCCGCGATGCGCGCGCCGCGCAGCGGCTGCGCGGCGTGGTATTCGTCGCGCGTCGCCATCAGACCGGGCATCTCGGTCTCGGCGATGTTCAATTCCTTGCGCCCCCAACCGGCAAGCGCGATGTCAGCTACATGGAAATCGGAAAAGTCAGCCATCGTGAAGCGTCCTTGTTCACGCAGCCGGCCAGGATGCGGCCCACCCGTCATCCCGTGCCGCCACGGTCATGAGTCAGGTGAGCGCCGTTGGGTCGCTGGCCGATTAAACGGCCGGCGGCAGCCCGAGCCTGGGGAGAAGACTCCTCGCAGCGCTCCTCGGGTGACCGGGACATTATACCCAGTCGAATCGGAAAAGGTAGGACTTGTCATGTCAAAGCGATAAACTAAGGGCTTGTCCTCCCACCGGACCGCCATGAGTTTCATGTTCACCCCGCTGGCCGCGCTCTCCGGCCTGGCCGCGCTGCTGGCTTCCGCCATCAGCATCATCGCCTGGAGCCGGAGGCAATTCGCCGGCGTGCGCTGGCTGGCGTTGCTGATGGCTTCGGTCGCGTTCTGGGCGGCCGGCGCGATGTGCGAACTGTCCGTCACCAGCATAGCCGCCAAGCTGTTTTGGTCCAAGGTGGAATACCTAGGCACGCTGACCACCCCGGTGCTGTTCCTGCTACTGGCGCTGGACTACAACCACATCTCGCTGCGGCGGCGCGGACTGGCCCTGCTGTTCACTATTCCCGCCGTCTGTCTGCTGCTGGCGGCCACCAACGAGCGCCACCATTTGGTGTGGACCAGCTTCCAGCCCAGCCCCTCAGGCCACAACCTGCTGATCTACGGCCACGGTCCGGCCTTCTGGCTGGGCGTCGCCGGCTATTCCTATCTGATGCTGCTGCTGGGCAGCCTGCTGCTGATCCGCGCGCTGCACTACTTCCCCGCCCATTTCCGCGGCCAGTCGCTGACCCTGATGCTAAGCGCGGTCGCGCCGTGGTTCGGCAACATCCTCTACCTGACAGGCGCCTTTCCTCTGCAAGGCCTGGACCCGACGCCGCATTCTTTCGCCTTCACCGGCCTGATCTTCGCGATCGACCTGCTCTACCTGCGACAGCTGCACCTGGTGCCGGTGGCCCGCGCCCGCGCCTTCGAAGCCATGGGCGATGGCGTGGTGGTCGTCGATCACCAGCTGCGCATCCTCGACATCAATCCCTCCGGGGTCCACATGCTGGGCGGCGCGCCGGCGGACTGGCCCGGCCAGCCGCTGCCCGCCCCATGGCTGGAGGCCAGCATGCTGGAAACCGGCTCGCATCTAGAGCTGACGACGCCGGACGGCGGCCGCATCCTGGACATCCGCGCTTACGAGATCGAGCCTTTCCACAAACCGGCGCGCACCCGCATGCTGGTGATGCGCGACATCACCCAGCGGCGGCAGGCTGAGGACGCGCTGCGCGAGGCCAATCTGCAGTTGACCGACCGATTGGCGCAAATCGAAACGCTGCAGGCGGCGCTGCGCGAGCAGACCCTGCGCGATCCGCTGACGCATCTGTTCAACCGCCGCTACCTGGACGAAACCTTCGAACGCGAACGCGAGCGCGCCGAGCGCGAGGCCAAGCCGATCGCGGTGGCGATGCTGGATCTGGACGACTTCAAGCGCATCAACGACCTGCACGGCCACCAAGTCGGCGACAGGGTGCTTCAGGCGCTGGCCCGCCTGCTGCAACAGCAAAGCCGGGCCGCCGACATCGTCTGCCGGCTGGGCGGCGAGGAATTCATGGTGGTGCTGCCGGGCAGCGACGCCGAGCAGGCGCAACAGCGGGTTGAAGCATGGCGGCGCGATTTTCATCGCCAGGAACACGCCGGCGAACATCCGTTCCGCGCCAGCTTCTCCTGCGGCATCGCCGCCCTGCCCGGCAACGGCCGCGCGCTGGACGAACTGTACCGCCGCGCCGACCAAGCGCTGTACCAGGCCAAGGCGGCCGGCAAGAACTGCAGCGTGCGCGCGGCCAACGGCCAATAAAAAAACCGCCAGCGGAAACTGGCGGTTTTTTCGACTGAGGCCGGTTAAATTACAGGCCGGCGTCGGCGCGCAGCGCCTCGACCTTGTCGGTGCGCTCCCAGCTGAACTCCGGCTCCTCGCGGCCGAAGTGGCCGTAGGCGGCGGTCTTGCCGTAGATCGGACGCAGCAGGTCCAGCATCTGGATGATGCCCTTCGGACGCAGGTCGAAATGCTTCTTCACCAGCTCGACGATCTTCTCGTTCGGAATCCGGTTGGTGCCGAAAGTGTCCACCGCGATCGAGGTCGGCTCGGCCACGCCGATCGCGTACGACACCTGGATCTGGCACTGGCGGGCCAGGCCCGCCGCGACGATGTTCTTCGCCACGTAGCGGCCGGCATACGCCGCCGAACGGTCGACCTTGGACGGATCCTTGCCCGAGAACGCGCCGCCGCCGTGCGGCGCCGCGCCGCCGTAGGTGTCGACGATGATCTTGCGGCCGGTCAAGCCGCAGTCGCCCATCGGGCCGCCGATGACGAAGCGGCCGGTCGGGTTGATCAAGAACTTGGTTTCCGGCGTGATCATCTCCGGCGGCAGCACCGGCTTGACGATGTCTTCGATCACCGCCTCGGCCAGCGTCTTGTGATCGATGTCCGGGCTATGCTGGGTGGACAGCACTACGGTGTCGATGCGCTTGGGCAAACCGGTGGCAGCATCGTACACGCAGGTGATCTGGCTCTTGGCGTCCGGGCGCAGCCACGGCAGACGGCCATCTTTGCGTAGCTCGGCCTGACGCTGCACCAGACGGTGAGCGTAGTAGATCGGGAACGGCATCAACGTCGGCGTTTCGTCGCAGGCGTAGCCGAACATCAGGCCCTGGTCGCCGGCGCCCTGGTTCAGGTCCAAGCCCTCGCCTTCGTTCACGCCCTGGGCGATGTCCGGCGATTGCTTGTCGTAGCAAGCCATCACCGCGCAGCCGCGGTAGTCGAAGCCTAACTCAGAATCGTCGTATCCGATGCGCTTGATAGTCTCGCGCGCGATCTTAATGTAATCGATGTTGGCGGTGGTGGTGATCTCGCCGGCCAATACGACCAGACCGGTATTGACCAGCGTTTCTGCCGCGACACGCGCATGCTTGTCTTCGCGCAGGATGGCGTCGAGGATGGCGTCGGATATCTGATCGGCTACCTTGTCCGGATGGCCTTCGGAGACCGATTCCGAGGTAAACAGGTATTCACTCATTTATTATGCGTTCCCAAAAAATACAAAACCCTGTGGTGATAGAATAGGCCGCTTTCAGACCAAGACCGCTCAGCCTATGTCCAAGCTAATCCAACTGCTACTGACCTTCCTGGCGAGCCTCCCATTATCCTGGCTACAAGGTTTGGGCACCGCTCTGGGGCGGCTGACTTACCTCGCATCCCCCCGTTTTGCGGCGCGGCTACGAGAAAATCTTAGTTTTAGTAAAATCCACGAAAACTATCAGCTTTTACCGCAACAAGTCAAACTGGCGGCGGCGGAAACCGGCAAAGGCGCGTTGGAGCTGGCCATCGCCTGGTGCCGCAGCCCGGAAGACATTGCCGCCATGGTCAAGCAGTGCCACGGTTGGGAGCATGTCGAGACGGCCCTGGATAATGATAACGGCATTATTTTTATTACGCCACATCTTGGCAGCTACGATATCGCCGGCCGTTACATCAGCTCGCGATTGCCCTTTCCTCTGACCGCGATGTACCGTCCGCCCAAACTGCAATGGCTAGAGCCAGTGATGCAGGCCGGCCGCGAGCGCGGCAAAGGACGCACCGCGCCGGCCACCGCCGCTGGAGTCCGCGTGCTGATGAAAGCGCTGAAGTCCGGCGAGGCCACCATCATTCTGCCTGACCAGGCACCCGGCAACGGCGAAGGCGTGTGGGCGCCCTTCTTCGGCCGCCCGGCCTACACGATGACCCTGGTGCCCCGCCTGGCGCAAATGAACAAAGTGACCACGCTGTTCTTCGTCGGCGAGCGCTTGCCGCGCGGGCAGGGCTTCATAGTCCACATCGAGCCGCTGGCGCAGCCGTTCACCGGCGACAAGGAAACCGACTGCGCACTGATGAACACCCAGGTGGAGAACCTGATTCGCCGCTTCCCCAGCCAGTACCTGTGGAGCTATAACCGCTATAAATGCCCGGCCGGCGTCACCCGCCCGGATGCAGAACAACAAGGACACGCATGAAATTAGCTTTCGCCCTGCTATGGTTGATCCGCCTGCTGCCGATGCGGGCCATCGGCCTCATCGCCGCCGGTCTGGGCGATCTCGCCTACCTGCTGGCGCGCGGCCGCCGCCGCGTCGGCCTGATCAATCTGCGACTGTGCTTTCCGGACATGCCGCTAGCCGAACGCAAGCGGCTGATCCGCAAGAACTGCCAGCACATGATACGGATGGTGCTGGAGTACGGCGTGTGCTGGTGGAGTTCGGCCAAGCGGATCGACAACCTGGTGGACATCAAGAACCTGCATTACGTCACCGATCTTCGCGACAAGGGCGAGGACATAATTCTGTTCTATCCACATTTTGTCGGTTTCGAGATGTGCGTCTACGCGCTGAACCAGTACATCCCCCTGGTCAGCGTGTATTCCCATCAAAAGAACGAGGCGCTGGACCGCCAGATCTACGCCGGACGCCAGCGCTACGACAACGCCTACATCGTGTCGCGCCAGGAGGGCCTGCGTCCCATCATCAAGGCGATGCGCAAGGACCACGCGCCCTTCCTATATCTGCCGGACCAGGATTTCGGCGTCCGCGATTCGCTGTTCGTCGACTTCTTCGGCGTCAAGGCGGCCACCATCACCGGCATGTCGCGCATCGCCAAGCTGGCTCGCGCCAAGGTGGTGCCGGCGATCCCCCGCCGCGTCGGCGATCGCTTCGAGCTGGAGTTCTACCCGCCTTGGGACGGCTATCCCAGCGAAGACATCGAAGCCGACACCCGCCGCATGAACGCGTTCCTGGAAGACCGGGTCCGCGAAATTCCGGACCAGTACTTCTGGCTGCACAAACGCTTCAAGAACCGCCCGCAAGGCGAAACGCGCGTTTATTGATCCTGAGTCAGGCGCTTGCCCGGCCTCAAATGCCAATGCATTAATCAGATAACAGTCTTCCTGTTTACGGTATATTGTTAACCCCCGTTAACATACGCATACGTATTTAAAACAGGAAGATTGTTAATGATAAAACAAACTCTTTTCGCCACCGTCCTGGCAGCTACCATGCTGTCCGGTTGCGCCACGGAATCTTCGCAAACACTGGCGGTGGCTCAAGTCGCCAGCGCCAGCAAGCCCTATAGCGGCCCACGCGCGCCCATCTCCGTCGGCAAGTTCGACAATCGCTCCAGCTTCATGCGCGGCATTTTCTCCGACGGCGTCGACCATCTGGGCAGCCAAGCCAAGACCGTGCTGATCACCCACCTGCAGCAGAGCAACCGCTTCAATGTGCTCGACCGCGACAATCTGGCGGAGATCAAGCAGGAAGCCGGCCTGAAGAAGCAGGCGCAAGCGCTGAAGGGCGCCGACTACGTAATCACCGGCGACGTCACCGAATTCGGCCGCAAGGAAGTGGGCGACCACCAGCTGTTCGGCATCCTCGGCCGCGGCAAACAACAGATCGCCTACGCCAAGGTCAGCTTGAACGTGGTCAACACCCAAACCTCCGAAGTCGTCTTCTCCTCCCAAGGCGCCGGCGAATACTCGCTGTCCAATCGCGAGATCATCGGTTTCGGCGGCACCGCCAGCTACGACTCCACACTGAACGGCAAGGTGCTTGATCTGGCCATGCGCGAAGCGGTCAACAACCTGGTCAACGGCATCGACTCCGGCGCCTGGACGCCTGGCAAATAAGCCTCAACCCATACAAAAACAAAACCGAGACAATGAAAACGAAAAGCATCAAACCGCATCGCCGCGTGATCGGCATGCTGGCCGGCTGCGCCCTGCTCAGCGCCTGCGCGACCGGCCCCAAGACCCTCTATCAATGGGAATCGTACCAACCGGAAGTGTATGAATACCTGAAAGGCGACGGCGCGGACGCTCAGAAGCAGATCTCCGTGCTGGAAGAAGGGCTGCAAAAGATCCGCGCCAAGGGCAATCAGGAGCCGCCGGGCTATCACGCCCATCTGGGCATGCTGTACGCAAACGCCGGCAACACCGACCGGATGGCGCAGGAGTTCGAAGCCGAGAAGAAGCTGTTCCCCGAATCGGCCTCCTATCTGAACTTCCTGATGAGCAAGCTGAAAAAATAAGAGGACATCATGCTCAAACATCTCGTCAAGGCGACGCTGATCGCCTCTTTGGCCGTGCTGGCCACCGGCTGCGCCGCCCCGGTCGTCAATCGCGACTACACCGCCTACAAGCAGAGCCGTCCGCGCGCCATCCTGGTGCTGCCGCCGGTCAATGACTCGCCGGAAGTCAACGGCCCCATCGGCGTGCTGTCGCAGATGACCTACCCGCTGGCCGAAGCCGGCTACTACGTGGTCCCCGTCGCGCTGATGACGGAAACCTTCAAGCAGAACGGCCTCTCCACCGCCAACGACATTCAGGCGGTCTCCCCGGCCAAGCTGCGCGAGATCTTCGGCGCAGATGCCGCGCTGTACACCACGGTCAAGCGCTATGGCGTGCGCTACAGCGTGCTGGACAGCGTCGCGGAAGTGGAAGTGCAAACCAAGCTGGTGGATCTGAAAAGCGGCCAGGAGCTGTGGGCCGGCAGCGCCGCCGCCAACAACGCCAACAGCAACAACAATAATGCAGGCGGACTGGTAGGCATGCTGATCAACGCCGCGATCAAGCAGATCGTCAACAGCGCCACCGACGCCACCTATCCGGTCGCTGGCATGGCCAGCAATCAGCTGCTCTCCGCGGGACACGCCAACGGCCTGCTGTACGGCCCGCGCTCGCCGCAATACGGCACCGACTGAGCGTTTGGCTTATGGATGGAATAGCCGCCCGGCCGTGAGGCCGGGCGGCTTTTTCATGCCTCGCTCACCACTTGGGCAGCAGGAAGGGCTGGGAGCAGGTGTCCTCGCGCTCCGCCGTCGGCGTGTCCATAAAGCTGTCCACCTCAGGGAAGCTGTCCAGCTTGTCCTTCTTCAACGTGAACCACAGCTCGGTCAGCACGTTGCGCCCCTTGGCGTCCTTGGCGCAGCGCAGTTGCAGCGCGCCGCGCTCGCCGGTGGCGTAGCCCTTGGTAAACGCATCCTTCACTTCCTCGCCGGTGCGGGTCTGGCCGACCTGGGCGCTCAGGTAGCGGCCAAATTCGCTGTCTACCACCGCTTCGCGCAGCTGCAGCGCGGTGGAGAAGAATTCATTGGCGTCGTAGCCGAAGCACTGCACGTGCTTCACGTATTCATGGGTCTGCAGATCGCTGGCAAGCTGCGGCATCGTTTCCCTCAGCCTCTGCCGCAGTTCTTCGGACAGCAACGGGACCGCCGTCACATGCGGCAGCATCGAGCAGCCCGCTGCCCACCATTGCTGCACTTTCACGCCCTTGTCTTCCAGGCTCTTGGGTTCCGACGCCCACAAACCATGCAGGCCGATCAGTTCCTCCTTGGGCTGGCTCGGCAGACAACCCTCTCCGCCCGCGGTGCAGAAGCCCGGCAGCCACGCCAGCGCGAAGGTGTAATGAGCGAAATCGCCGTGGCGCGCTGGTTTCAGCTCATCGGCCTGGGCAACGCCCGCCAGCAGGGCAAGCAAGGAGACTGTCAGTAGTTTACGCATGATGATGACCATTGAGTTTTCACCGCATTTCATACGGATATAAAATGTCAATTTCATTCAAAATGCGATATTAAGCAAGTAGCCGCAACAAATGACAATAAAAAAGCACTGCCTAGGCAGTGCTTTGTTGCTTGCGCGTTCGCGCGGCTATTGTCCCGGCTTGCGCCAGAAATAGCGATAGAGGAAGCCCGGAAAGGCCGCCACCACGAACAGCGCGAAAGTGGTGACGTAAAACTGCCAATTCTGCTCATGCACCGGCATCGTCTGCGCCTCCAGCAGGCGGGCCAGCAGGCCCACCAGCAGATACAGCGCGACGAGCTCCAGCGCCTGCCAGCCGAAGTGCTTGCGCGCCACCTTGAACACGCAGGCCACGCGGGCGGTGGCGAACGGCAAGTTGGCGGCCGCCAGGGCCAGCAGCAGCAGGATCACGATGCCAGTCTGCATGGCCCAGTCCTTACATCATGCCCAGAGACTGGCGCATCACTTGCGCGCACAGTTCTAGCAGCGACTGCGGCAGGATGCCCACCGCCAACAGCGCCAGCGCGTTCAGCGACAGCACCAGCTTCATGTCGGCGCGAACGTTGATCGGAGCATTGTCCTGGGCGTCGTCGAAGTAGATGGCCTTGACCACGCGCAGGTAGTAGAAGGCGCCGATCACCGACATCAGCACGGAGAACACGGCCAGCTTGATCATGCCGATCTGCACCACGGCCTGGATCACCGCGAACTTGGCGTAGAAGCCCGCCAGCGGCGGAATGCCGGCCATCGAGAACATGGCCAGCAGCATCAACAGCGCGTACCAACTGTTGCGGCTGTTCAGCCCCTTCAGATCGTCGATCTTCTCGCATTCGAAGCCCTTGCGCGACAGCGCCAGGATGATGCCGAAGCTGACCAGCGACATCGCCACGTACACCACCGCGTAGAACAGCGCGGCGGAGTAACCCTGCTTGGTGCCGGCCAGCACGCCCAGGAGCAAGAAGCCCATGTGCGAGATGGTGGAGTAAGCCAGCATCCGCTTGATGTTGGTCTGCACGATGGCTGTGATGTTGCCGATGGCCATAGACAGCACGGCGACGATGATCAGCATGCCCTGCCAGTCGCCCACCAGCGCGTCCAGGCCCTGGGCCAGAATGCGCAGCACGAACACGAAGGCGGCCAGCTTGGGGGCGGCGCCGACCATCAGCGTGACGGAGGTCGGCGACCCCTGGTAGACATCGGGCACCCACATGTGGAACGGCACGGCGCCCAGCTTGAAGCTCAGGCCGGCGACGATGAACACCAGGCCGAAGATCAGCAGCACGCCATTGGCGGAGTGCGACTTGATCGCCTTGGCGACGGCGGCCAGCTCCAGCGAGCCGGTGGCGCCGTAGATCATCGAGATGCCGTACAGCAGCAGGCCGGAAGCCAGCGCGCCCAGCACGAAGTACTTCATCGCCGACTCGGTGGCGGACACCGAGTCGCGCTGCAGCGCGATCAGCGAGTACAGCGCCAGCGACAGCAGTTCCAGACCCATGTATAGGGTCAGGAAGTGCGAGGCGGACACCATCAGGTTCATGCCCAAGAGCGCGAACAGCGACAGCGAGAAGTACTCGCCCTTGAACAGGCCTCGGTCGGCGGTGTACTGGCGGCTGTACACCAGCACGATAGCGGTGACGCCGTACATCGCCAGCTTGACCAGCGCCGCCAGCGGATCGGCGACGAACATGCCGGAGAACGTGGTCACCGGGTACGGGGTAAAGGTGCATACCTGCGCGACGGCGGCGCCGACCAGGGTCAGCAGCGTCAGGCCGTAGGTGATGCAGCGCTTTTCATCCGAGATGAAAAGATCCAGCATCAGCACCACCAGCAACGCGCCGATCAGGAACAGCTCCGGCATCGCGGGTATCAGGTTGAGATCAGCCCAATTCATTTGTGTGTATTCCTTCCGTCCTTACGGCAGCTTGGTCTGCGCGACGTGCGTGATCAGGTCGTTGACCGCCAGGTGCATCTTGGCGACGAAAGCCTGCGGGTACAGACCCATGCCCAGCACCATCAGGGCAAGGATGGCCAGCACCAGGAACTCGCGCTTGTTGACGTCGGACAGCTCGGCCACATGCTCGTTGGCCACGTCGCCGAAGATCACGCGCTTGTACATCCACAGGGTGTAGGCGGCGCCGAAGATCAGCGTGGTGGCGGCCAGCGCGGCGTACCAGAAGTTCACCTGCACCGCGCCCATGATCACCATGAACTCGCCGACGAAGCCGGAAGTGGCCGGCAGGCCTGAGTTGGCCATCGCGAACAGCATCATGAAGGCGGCGAAGATCGGCATCTTGTTGGCCACGCCGCCGTAGTCGGAGATGTTGCGGCTGTGCACGCGGTCGTACATCACGCCGATGCAGAAGAACATCGCGGCGGAGACGAAGCCGTGGGACACCATCTGCACCAGCGCGCCTTCGACGGCCCACTGGTTCAGCTCGCTGCCGGTGAACAGGAACAGGCCCAGAGTCACGAAGCCCATGTGGGAAATGGACGAGTACGCCACCAGCTTCTTCATGTCGGACTGAACCAGCGCCACCAGGCCGATGTAGACCACCGCCACCAGCGACAGGCCGATGATGATGGGCGACAGCTCGCGCGCGGCGTCCGGCATGATGGGCAGGATGAACCGCAGGAAGCCGTAGGCGCCGATCTTCAGCGTGATCGCGGCCAGCACCATGGAGCCGCCGGTCGGCGCTTCCACGTGGGCGTCCGGCAGCCAGGTGTGGACCGGCCACATCGGCACCTTCACCGCGAAGGACATGAAGAAGGCGACGAACAGGAGGATCTGCACCGTCAGCGAAATCTTGGCGATGTCGTGGAAAGCCAGGATCTCGAAGCTCTTGCCAGCCTGGAAGTACAGGTAGATCAACGCTACCAGCATCAGCAGCGAGCCGAGCAGCGTGTACAGGAAGAACTTGATCGACGCGTAGACGCGGCGCGGACCGCCCCAGACGCCGATGATCAGGTACATCGGGATCAGCATGCCTTCGAAGAAGACATAGAACAGGATCGCGTCCAGCGCGGCGAAGGCGCCGTTGATCAGACCGGACATGATCAGGAAGGCGGCCATGTACTGCGACACGCGCTTCTGGATCACTTCCCAGCCGGCGATCACCACCAACAGCGTGGTGAAGCTGTTGAGCACCACGAACAGCATCGAGATGCCGTCCACGCCCAGGTGGTAGTTGATGTTGAGCGAAGCGATCCACGGCTTCATCTCTTCGAACTGCATGCCGCCGTTCAGGTTGTTGAACTCGGTGAACAGCGGGATCGACAGCAGGAAACCCGCCAGGGCTCCCGCCACCGCCAGCCAGCGCGCCAGCGGCGCGCGCTGGTCGCCGCCGGTGGCCAGCACTACCAGGCCGGCCAGTATCGGCGTCCAGATCACCAGACTTAACAGATTTGTGAACATAGTCAAACCTATATTGTTATTTCAATCCCGGAATCCGGACTCAGCGCAGGATCAGCGGCAGGAACCACCAGGTCATCAGACCCAGCACGCCGATGATCATCGCGGTGGCGTAGCTGTAGATGAAGCCGGTCTGCGCGCGGCGAACCACGCTGGAGAACCAGCCCACCAGCTTGGCGGTGCCGTTGACCAGCAGGCCGTCGATCAGCAGCGTGTCGCCCACCTTCCAGAACAAGGTGCCCAGCGCGCGCGAACCCTTGGCGAACACGGCGAAATAGATCTCGTCCAGGTAGTACTTGTTTTCCAGCAGCTTGTGGATCGGAGCGCACTTTTCCTTGATGGCGGCCGGGATGTGCGGCGCCTTCATGTAGAAGTACCAGGCCACGACGACGCCGGCGATGGCCAGCCACAGCGGCAGCGTGGTGAACGAGTGCAGCGTCATGGCGAAGGCGCCGTGGAACTCGTGCGCCAGCTCTTCCATGCCCGGGTGCGCTTCGTTGTTGACCGCGATCACGCCCTTGAAGAAGTCGCCGTAAACCAGCTTGTCGATGGCGAAGTAGCCCACCAGCACCGACGGAATGGCCAGCAGCACCAGAGGCAGGGTCACCACCCACGGCGATTCGTGCGGCTTGTCGTTCGGGCCCAGGCCATGGTGGTGGTCGTGGGACACTTCTTCCTCATCGCTGTCGCCATGGTGCTCGTGGTGCGAGCCATGGTTCTCCATCCAGCGCTCCTTGCCGTGGAAGACCAGGAAGTACATGCGGAAGGAGTAGAAGGCAGTGATGAACACGCCAGCCACCACGGCGAAGTAGGCGAAGCCGGCCGCGGACAGATGCGAAGCGGCGACCGCCTCGATGATCGAGTCCTTGGAGTAGAAGCCAGAGAAGAACGGCGTGCCGATCAGCGCCAGCGAACCCAGCAGCGAGGTCAGCCAGGTAATGGGCATGTACTTGCGCAGGCCGCCCATGTTCCGCATGTCCTGATCGTGGTGCATACCGATGATCACGGAGCCGGCCGCCAGGAACAGCAGCGCCTTGAAGAAGGCATGGGTCATCACATGGAACATCGCCACCGAGTACGCCGAAGCGCCCAGCGCCACGGTCATGTAGCCCAGCTGCGACAGCGTGGAGTAAGCCACCACGCGCTTGATGTCGTTCTGGACGATGCCGAGGAAGCCCATGAACAGCGCGGTGATCGAGCCTGCCACCATCACCACGTTCAGCGCGGTGTCGGACATCTCGAACAAGGGGCTCATGCGCGACACCATGAAGATGCCGGCGGTCACCATGGTGGCCGCGTGGATCAGCGCCGAGATCGGAGTCGGGCCTTCCATCGAGTCCGGCAGCCACACGTGCAGCGGGAACTGGGCGGATTTACCCATCGCGCCGATGAACAGCAGGATGCAGGTGACGGTCAGCAGCGACCATTGCTGGCCGGGGATGATCTCGATGGTCTTCTGCGCCAGCGCCGGGGCGGCGGCGAACACGTCGCTGTAGTTCAGCGAGCCGCCGAAGTAGGCCAGCACCAGGCCGATACCCAGCAGAAAGCCGAAGTCGCCGACGCGGTTGACCAGGAAGGCCTTCAGGTTGGCGAACACCGCGGTCGAGCGCTTGAACCAGAAGCCGATCAGCAGATAGGACACCAGGCCCACAGCTTCCCAGCCGAAGAACAGCTGGACGAAGTTGTTGCTCATCACCAGCATCAGCATCGAGAAGGTGAACAGCGAGATGTAGCTGAAGAAACGCTGGTAGCCCGGATCGTCCTGCATGTAGCCGATGGTATAGATATGCACCATCAGCGACACGCTGGTGACCACCACCAGCATCATCGCGGTCAGCGAGTCGACCAGGAAGCCGACCGAGTACTCGTAGCCGCCGACGGTCAGCCAGGTGTAGACCGGTCCGTTGAACACTTCCGCGCTTCCGTTGAGGAAGCCCAGAAGCACCTTGAGCGACAGCGCGGCGGACACCGCCACGCCGGCTATCGTCACGACGTGCGAAGCGCGCCGTCCGATCGCCCATCCAAACAGGCCCGCAATGATGGAACCCGCCAGCGGGGCGAGTGCAATCAGCAGGTATAAGCTCTTCATATCCATGCTTTTGTGCTTTGTAATGGTTCCGGTTTGCCGTTAGCCCTTGAGGCTGCCCAAGTCTTCAACGTTGATGCTCTGCAGGTTGCGGAACAGCACCACCAGAATCGCCAGACCAATGGCGGATTCGGCGGCGGCAACCGTCAGGATGAAGAACACGAAGATCTGGCCTGCCGAATCCGACAGGTAGTGCGAGAACGCGATGAAGTTGAAGTTCACCGCCAGCAGCATCAGCTCGATGGCCATCAGCAGGATGATCAGGTTTTTCCGGTTCAGGAAAATCCCGAGCACGCTGATGGCGAACAGGATGGCGGCCAGCACCAGAAAGTGAGTCAGTGTCAGCACGTTTCCTCCCTTATTGGTTGATTGGCCGTCAGGCCTGTTGCTCACCGGAATCGGCCTGTTCGGCTTCTTCCACTTTTTTCACGGCGTCCATCTTGACGATGCGGACGCGGTCTTCGCGGCGCACCTTCACCTGGACGGCGGGGTCGATCACCTTGCTGTCCTTGCGCGCGCGCATGGTCAGGCCGATGGCGGCGATCATCGCCAGCAGCAGCACGACCGCCGCGATCTCGAACGGCAGCAGATAGGTGGTGTAAAGCTGGCTGCCCAGCATCTTCACGTTGCTGAAGTCGGCGGCCAGCGGCGCAGCGGCTTTGTACTGCGACAACGCGGCCTGCGGGCTGACCAGGATCAGCGCCATTTCGAACACCATGATGGCGCCGACAGTGGCGGCCACCGGCAGGTTTTTCCAGAAGCCTTCGCGCAGCTTCTCGATGTTGATGTCCAGCATCATCACCACGAACAGGAACAGCACCATCACCGCGCCGACGTAGACCAGCACCAGCGTGATCGCCAGGAACTCCGACTCCATCAGCAGCCAGTGGCCGGCGCTGGTGAAGAAGGCCAGTACCAGGAACAGCGCGGCGTGCACCGGGTTCTTGGCCGTGACCACCCGCACGCCGGCGAAGACCAGAATGGCGGACAGAACGTAGAAAATTACCGTAGTTAGGTTCATGGCCTCCCCTTAGCGATACTTGGCGTCGGCCGCCTTGTTGGCGGCGATTTCGGCCTCGTACTTGTCGCCGATAGCCAGCAGCATCGGCTTGGTGTAGTAGAGGTCGCCACGTTTTTCACCGTGGTATTCGAAGATGTGGGTTTCCACGATCGCGTCCACCGGACAGGCTTCCTCGCAGAAGCCGCAGAAGATGCATTTGGTCAGATCGATGTCGTAGCGCGTGGTGCGGCGGGTGCCGTCGTCGCGCTGCTCGGACTCGATGCTGATGGCCAGTGCCGGACACACCGCCTCGCACAACTTGCACGCGATGCAGCGCTCTTCGCCGTTGGCGTAGCGACGCTGCGCGTGCAGGCCGCGGAAGCGCGGCGAAATCGGCGTCTTCTCTTCCGGGAACTGCACCGTGATCTTGCGGGCAAAGAAGTAGCGGCCAGTGACCATCAGGCCCTTGACCAGCTCCACCAGCAGGAAGGTCTTGAAAAAGTTGCGGATCGAATTCATTTTTTCACCTATCCCCTGTCTCAGTGCCAAATGGACAGCGGGGTAAACATCCACACGCCCACCACCAGGATCCACGCCAGGGTCACCGGAATGAATACCTTCCAACCCAAACGCATGATCTGGTCATAGCGATAGCGCGGGAAGGTGGCGCGGAACCACAGGAAGGAAAACAGAATCAGCGACACCTTGATCGCCAGCCAGTGGAAGCCGCCGGCGCCCAGGATGCCCCACGACGCCGGGAACGGCGACAGCCAGCCGCCGAGGAACAGGATGGCGGTCAGCGCGGCGACCAGGATCATGTTGGCGTATTCTGCCAGGAAGAAAATCGCAAACGCCATGCCCGAATATTCAACGTGGAAACCGGCGACGATTTCCGACTCGCCTTCCGCCACGTCGAACGGCGCGCGGTTGGTCTCGGCCACGCCGGAGATCAGGTAGACGATGAACAGCGGGAACAACGGGATCCAGTTCCAAGACACGATGGAACCTGCGCCCATGCCGAACGACTGCTGCTTGACGATATCAACCAAGTTCAGGCTGCCGGAAACCATCAGCACGCCTACCAGCGCAAAGCCCATCGCCAGTTCGTAGGAAACGATCTGGGCGGCAGAACGCATCGCGCCGAGAAAGGAGTACTTCGAGTTACTCGCCCAGCCGGCGATGATCACGCCGTACACGCCCATAGAGGTCAGCGCCAGGATGTACAGCAGCGAAGCATTGACGTTGGCCACCACTAGGTGCTCGGTGAACGGAACCACCGCCCAGGCCGCCAGGGCCGGTCCGATGGACAGCACAGGCGCCAGCAGGAACAAGCCCTTGCTGGAGTTGGTGGGCAGGATGATTTCCTTCATCAGCAGCTTCACCGCGTCGGCGATGGGCTGCAGCAGGCCGAATGGACCCACGCGGTTGGGACCGATGCGGATCTGCATGTAGCCGATCACCTTGCGCTCGGCCAGCGTCAGATAGGCCACGCAGCCCAACATCGGCAGCACGATGGCGATGATCTTCAACAGGGTCCACACCAGGAGCCCTGCGTCAGTGCCAAGAATACCTTGCAAGAACTCCATCGTTTACCCCTGCTTGATCTCGATTGCGTCGAACATGCCGCCCAGCGCCAGCGTGGAAGCGTGCGCAGCGGCGACCCGTACCACGTCGGCCGGCAGGCTGTCGTCGGCTTCGACCGAAACGCGCGCCTCGCCCTCGCCCTGCTTCAGCAGCGCGGTGGAACCGGCCGCCACGCCCAGCTTGGCCAGCAGGCTGCTGTGCGCGCGGACGACGGCGGCCCCCTTGGCTTCGTTGGTTTGCTGCAGCGACGGCGCGCGGCGGCAGATTGCGTCGGCCTGGTACATCGGCACTTCGCCTACTCGGACGATGCCGGAAGACGCTGCCGGATTGGCCGCGACCTTGGACAGCGCGTTGTTCAGCTTGGCGGCCAGATCGCCGAACTCGCCGCGGACTTCCTCGGCGCTGTTCTGCTCGAAGCCGGACAGGCTCAGCATATTGCCCAGCACGCGCAGCACCTTCCAGGCCGGACGGGTTTCGCCCAGCGGCTTCACCACGCCGTTGAAGGTCTGCAGTTTGCCTTCCATGTTGACGAAGGAACCGGCGGTCTCGGAGAACGGCGCGATCGGCAGCAGCACGTCGGCGTAATCCAACAGGCCCTGGCCCTTGTAGGCGGTCAGCGCGATCACGGTGGCAGCCTGCTTCATCGCGGCCACGGCAGCCTGCGGGTTGTAGCTGTCGAACTCCACTTCGGTGTTCAACAGGAAGTAGGCCTTCTTCGGCTTGGCGATCATCGCGGCGGCGTTGTCGCCGGTCTTCGGCAGCGCGCCCACCAGCTCGGCGCCCACACTGTTGGCGGCTTCGGCCAGGATGCCGAAACGCGCGCCGGACAAGCGGGAGATTTCCTGGGTCAGCGACAGCAGCTGGCCGTAAGCCGGGTGGTGTTGCGCGACGTTGCCCAGCACGACGGACGCGGTCTCGGCGCCGGTCAGGCTTTCAGCGATGACGCGCGCCTGGGCGGACACTTCCACCGATGCCAAGTCGATCTCGCTGGAGCCGGACTTGATCTCGGCCACGGCCTTCAACACTTGCGACAGCGCATTCACCAGCGCCAGCGGCGACACGATCAGCTTGCCGTTGATCTTGGTCAGCAGATTGTCGTCGGCGACGTGGATAATGTTCAGCTCGGCACCCTTCTTGACCGATGCGCGCAGGCGAGAGGCCAGCAGCGGCTGCTCCTTGCGCAGCGAGGCGCCCACCGCCAGCACCGACTTGGCATCGGCAAGTTCGGCGATGGTGGAGCCCAGCCATTCGGCGCCCTGCTTGGCGCTGTCGGCGGAGAAGTCGCTGCGGCGCAGGCGGTAGTCGACCGCGTTCACGCCGAAGGCGCGCGCCAGCTTCTGCGCCAGGTGCAGTTCCTCGGTGGTGGAGTGCGGGTTCAGCAGGAAGCCGATGGCGTCCTTACCATGATCGGCGGACACGCCGTTCAGGCCCTTCACCACGTAGTTCAGCGCGGTTTCCCAGTCGGTTTCGTGCCACTTGCCGTCGAACTTGATCATCGGCTTTTGCAGACGCTCGGCGCTGTTCAGGCCTTCGTAGGAGAAGCGGTCGCGGTCGGCGATCCAGCACTCGTTGATGGCTTCATTTTCCAGCGGCAGCACGCGCATCACTTCGTTGCTCTTCACCTGGACCACCAAGTTGGAGCCGAGGCCGTCGTGCGGGCTCACCGACTTGCGGCGCGACAGTTCCCAGGCGCGGGTGCTGTAGCGGAACGGCTTGGATGTCAGCGCTCCGACCGGGCACAGGTCGATCACGTTGCCGGAGATTTCCGAGTCCACGGTCTTGCCCAGGAACGGCAGGATCTCGGAGAACTCGCTGCGGTTGGCCATGCCGATTTCCTGGAAGCCGCCCACTTCTTCAGTGAAGCGGACGCAGCGCGTGCAGTGGATGCAGCGCGACATTTCCTCCGCGGAAACCAGCGGGCCCATGTCCTTGCCCACCACCACGCGCTTATCTTCCTCGTAGCGCGAGGTCGAGTTGCCGTAGCCGACAGCCAGATCCTGCAGCTGGCATTCGCCGCCCTGGTCGCAGATCGGGCAATCCAGCGGGTGGTTGATCAGCAGGAACTCCATCACGCCCTGCTGGGCCTTCTTGGCCAGCGGCGACGCGGTGTGGACCTTCATGCCGTCGGTGACCGGAGTGGCACAGGCCGGCAGCGGCTTCGGCGCCTTTTCCACTTCCACCAGGCACATCCGGCAGTTGGCCGCGATGGACAGCTTCTTGTGGTAGCAGAAGTGCGGAATGTAGGTGCCCACCGAGTGGGCAGCCTCGATGACGGTGCTGCCTTGCGGCACCGTCAGTTTCTTACCGTCGATTTCGATTTCAAGCATCGCTCAACACCATTTGTGATCCACCAAGGTCTTTCCGTGTTCGATCGCGTACTCGAACTCCTCGCGGAAATGCTTGGTGAAACTGCGAACCGGGAACACCGCGGCGTCGGCCAGCGCGCAGATGGTGCGGCCGGCCATGTTGTTGCCCACGGAATCCAGAAGCTCCAGATCGCCCTTGCGGCCCTGGCCGTTGACGATGCGATGGATCACCTTGTACAGCCAGCCGGTGCCTTCGCGGCACGGCGTGCACTGGCCGCAGGATTCTTCGTGGTAGAAATAGGCCAGACGCTCCAGCGCCTTGACCATGCACACGTCCTCGTTCATCACGATCACGGCGCCCGAACCCAGCATCGAACCGGCTTTGGCGATGCTGTCGTAGTCCATCGTGCACTGCATCATGATGTCGGCCGGCAGCACCGGAGCGGACGAGCCGCCCGGGATCACCGCCTTCAGCTTCTTGCCGTCGCGCATGCCGCCGGCCATTTCCAGCAGCTCGGAGAACGGGGTCCCCAGCGCGATCTCGTAGTTGCCCGGACGATTGACGTGGCCGGAAACCGAGAACAGCTTGGTGCCGCCGTTGTTCGGCTTGCCCTTCTCAAGGAAGGTCTGCGCGCCGTCGCGGATGATGAACGGCACCGAGGCGAACGATTCGGTGTTGTTGATGGTGGTCGGCTTGCCGTACAGGCCGAAGCTGGCCGGGAACGGCGGCTTGAAGCGCGGCTGGCCCTTCTTGCCTTCCAGCGACTCCAGCAGCGCGGTTTCCTCGCCGCAGATGTAGGCGCCGTAGCCGTGGTGGGCGAACAGGTCGAAGTTGAAGCCGGAGCCCAGGATGTTCAGGCCCAGGAAGCCCGCCTTGCGCGCCTCTTCCAACGCTTCCTCGAACAATACGTAGTCTTCGAAGATTTCGCCGTGGATGTAGTTGTAACCCGCCTTGGTGCCCATCGCGTAACCGGCGATGATCATGCCCTCGATCAGCGAATGCGGGTTGTAGCGGATGATGTCGCGGTCCTTGAAGGTGCCCGGCTCGCCCTCGTCCGTATTGCAGACGACGTACTTGTCGCCCGGGAACGAGCGCGGCATGAAGCTCCATTTCAGACCGGTCGGGAAGCCTGCGCCGCCGCGGCCGCGCAGGCCGGAGTTCTTCACTTCCGCGATCACGTCTTCCTGCGTCATCTTGGAATCGAGGATGCGGCGCAGCGCCTGGTAGCCGCCGCGGGCCACGTAGGCGTCCAGACGCCAGCAGTCGGGCTGGCTGGTGTCGACGCCGTCGAAAATCACGCCATTAGCGAAGACAGCCATTATTTCAACTCCGCCAGTTTTTTATCGATTGCTGCGGGCGTCATGAAGCTGCACATCTTGTGGTTGTTCACCAGCAAGACCGGCGCGTCGCCGCAGGCGCCCATGCATTCGCCTTCCAGCAGGGTGTACATGCCGTCGGCGCTGGTTTCGCCGATGGCGATGCCCAGCTTCTTCGAGATGTACTCCGCGGCATTGACGCCGCCGGACAGCGCACAGGGCAGGTTGGTGCAGACGGTGATCTTGAATTTGCCCACCGGCTTCATGTCGTACATGTTGTAGAAGGTGGCGACTTCGTAGGCGGCCACCGGGGCGATGCCCAGGTAGTTCGCGACGAACTCGATCAGCTCCTGGTTCAGGCAGCGCGCTTCCGGGGTTTCACCGGCGGCGCGCCGCTCGTCCAGCGCGATGCGCAGCGCGCCCATGACGGCGGAGCGCTTCTGGTCTGCCGGATATTTGGCGACCTCGCGGTCGATCAAGGCTAGCGATTGTGCGGACAGCATCAGCGGTCAATCTCCCCAAACACGATATCCTGCGTACCGATGATCGCGACGACGTCGGCGATCATGTGGCCCTTGGCCATCTCGTCCAGCGCGGCCAAATGGGCATAGCCCGGCGCGCGGATCTTGAGGCGGTACGGTTTGTTGGCGCCGTCAGACACCAGGTAGATGCCAAACTCGCCCTTCGGGTGCTCCACCGCGGCGTAAGCCTCGCCTTCCGGCACGTGCATGCCTTCGGTGAACAGCTTGAAGTGGTGGATCAGGTCTTCCATATTCGACTTCATGCCTTCGCGCGAAGGCGGAGCCACCTTATGGTTGTCGGTGATCACCGGGCCGGGGTTGGCGCGCAGCCAGGCCACGCACTGCTGGATGATGCGGTTGGACTGGCGCATTTCCTCGACGCGGACCAGGTAGCGGTCGTAGCAGTCGCCGCCCACGCCCACCGGCACGTCGAAGTCCATCTTGTCGTACACGTCGTACGGCTGGGTCTTGCGCAAGTCCCAGGCGATACCGGAACCGCGCAGCATCGGGCCGGTCATGCCCAGGTTCAGCGCGCGCTCGGCCGTCACCACGCCGATGCCCACGGTCCGCTGCTTCCAGATGCGGTTGTCGGTCAGCAGGGTTTCGTACTCGTCGACATAGCCCGGAAAACGGTCGGTGAAATCGCTGATGAAGTCCAGCATCGAGCCCTTGCGGCCTTCGTTCAGGCGCGCCAGCTCTTTGGCGTTCTTGATCTTGGATACGGTGTACTGCGGCATGCTGTCCGGCAGGTCGCGGTAGACGCCGCCCGGACGGAAGTAAGCCGCGTGCATGCGCGCGCCCGACACCGCTTCGTAGCAGTCCATCAGGTCTTCGCGCTCGCGGAAGGCGTACAAGAACATCGTCATCGCGCCGATATCCAGCGCGTGGGCGCCGATCCACAGCAGGTGGTTCAGCACGCGGGTGATTTCGGCGAACATCACGCGGATGTACTGCGCGCGCTCCGGCACCTCGATGCCCATCATCTTCTCGATGGCCAGGCAGTACGCGTGCTCGTTGCACATCATCGACACGTAGTCGAGACGGTCCATGTACGGCAGCGACTGGATGAAGGTCTTGCTCTCGGCCAGCTTCTCGGTGCCGCGGTGCAGCAGGCCGATGTGCGGGTCGGCGCGCTGGACGACTTCGCCGTCCAGCTCCAGCACCAGACGCAGCACGCCGTGCGCGGCCGGGTGTTGCGGGCCGAAGTTGAGGGTGTAATTGCGGATCTCAGCCACCGTAATTCTCCTCGCGGATGATGCGCGGCGTGATCTCGCGCGGTTCGATGGTGACAGGCTGATAGATCACGCGCTGCTGGGTCGGGTCGTAGCGCATCTCCACGTGGCCGGACAGCGGGAAGTCCTTGCGGAACGGGTGGCCGACAAAACCGTAGTCGGTCAGCAGGCGGCGCAGGTCGGGATGGCCTTCGAACACGATGCCGTACAGGTCGAACGCTTCGCGCTCGAACCAGTTGGCGGCGTTCCAGACGTCGTTGACCGAGGGGATCACCGGGAAATCGTCGTCTGCGGCGAAGACTCGCAGGCGGATGCGATGGTTCAGCTTGACGGACAGCAGATGGTACACGGCGGCGAAGCGCGGGCCGTCCCACGGCTGGTCGCGGTAGGCGCTGTAGTCCATGCCGCAAACGTCGATGCACTGTTCGAAGGCGAGATCGGAGTGGTCGCGCAGCGTCAGCGCCACGGACGGCAGATCCGACGCCTTGCAGACGATGGTCAGCTCGTCCAGAGCCTGCGTGCTGCTCACGAGCTTGTCGCCCAGCGCCGCGGCAACGACCGAACCCAGCGCTTCCATTTTCTTGGAGGCCATAGTTTCTACCTTAGCGGGCGATGGTGTTGGTACGTTTGATCTTGTTCTGCAGCTGGATGATGCCGTACAGCAGCGCTTCCGCGGTCGGCGGACAGCCCGGCACATAGACATCCACAGGCACGATGCGGTCGCAGCCGCGAACTACAGAATAGGAATAGTGATAGTAGCCGCCGCCGTTGGCACAGGAGCCCATCGAGATCACCCAGCGCGGCTCGGCCATCTGGTCGTAAACCTTGCGCAGAGCCGGCGCCATCTTGTTGCACAGCGTGCCTGCGACGATCATCAGGTCGGACTGGCGGGGGCTGGGACGGAACACGACGCCGAAGCGGTCGAGGTCATAACGCGCCGCGCCGGCGTGCATCATTTCCACCGCACAACAGGCCAGGCCAAAGGTCATTGGCCACAGAGAACCCGTGCGGGTATAGTTGATAAGCTTGTCGGCTGTCGTGGTGACGAAGCCTTTCTCCAGAATCCCTTCTACTCCCATTCCAGAGCTCCCTTCTTCCACATGTAGACGAAGCCGAGCGTCAGCACGGCGAGAAATTCGACCATCACGCCCAAACCATAGACGCCCAGATCCTTCAACACCACCGCCCACGGAAACAGGAAGGCGATTTCCAGGTCGAACAGGATGAAGAGAATGGCGATCAGGTAATAGCGGACGTCAAACTTCATGCGGGCATCTTCGAAGGCCTCGAAGCCGCATTCGTATGGAGAAAGTTTTTCAGCGTCGGGACGATTCGGTGCCAGCAGTTTGCCCAAGACAATAGGGCCCACGCCGACCAGAAGTCCGACGATGACAAACATCAGAATGGGAAAGTAGTTTTGCAGCATTTCCCGTACACCCCCAAAAAAAGAAGGGTCGCCCCCTCTTGGCTCCAAATAAAACAGGCCACCGGAGTCCCGGTGGCCTGTTTTTGAATGGTGGTGCCGACAGTGAGACTCGAACTCACACAGCTTTCGCCACTACCCCCTCAAGATAGCGTGTCTACCAATTTCACCATGTCGGCACAGCAAAGCTTTAAATTGTTACTCCGGGATTTTGGAAGCCGTTCCCGAAGCATTTTTATTAGGCGCGCCTGCCGGGATTTGCGGCACAGCCTGTTCAATCTTACCGCCCATCACGCCGAGATCGCTCTTTCCACCCCCGGAAAGAAAGACCAGCGCCAAAGAAGTCGAGAAAAACACCGCGGCAGCAACCGCAGTCGTTCTGCTCAAGAAATTCGCAGAACCAGACGCCCCGAACAGACTGCCGGACGAGCCGCTACCAAAAGCCGCGCCCATATCCGCACCCTTGCCATGCTGCATCAGAACAAGGACGATGATAGATGCTGCGGACAGCAGATTTACAATCCAAATAAGCGTCTTGAGAAGTTCCATACTATATCATTTTTCCTGCGGCTTGGCAAATCACTCTGAATGAACCGGCGTCCAAAGAGGCCCCTCCGACCAGTGCTCCGCCGACGTTTTCCGTCGCCAGGATCGCCTCGGCATTCTCTGCTTTGACACTGCCGCCGTAGAGGACGCGAATCTTATCGGAGCCGGAAACGTTTTGCAAGCACCAATTTTTGATGAATGCATGGATTTCCGCGATCTGCTCAAGCGACGCCACCTTGCCGGTGCCGATGGCCCACACCGGTTCGTAGGCGACAACGTATTCACCATCGGCGATCTCGGCCAGGATGGCAAGCTGTTCCCGCACCACGTCCAGATAAGCGCCGGACTCGCGCTGTTCCAGCGTCTCCCCGACGCACAGCACCGGGACCACGCCGGCGGCGATGGCGTTGCGCATCTTGGCCAGCAGCGCGGCGTTGTCTTCGCGGAAATACTGGCGGCGCTCGGAGTGGCCGACCAGCGCGTAGCGGCAGCCCACGTCGGCCAGCATCGCGGCGCTCACCTCTCCGGTGAAGGCGCCGTCGGCGGCGAAGCGGCTGACATCCTGGGAGGACAAGGCGATGTTGCCGCCTTTCAGCTGTTCAGCCAGCGCAGCCAAGTAGACGGCGGGAGCGGCGATGCCGACGCCTTCGCGATTGGTCTCCCCGTCGGCCAGCAATGCCGCCGCCAGCTGGCGGGCGCTGTCGCCGCGGGTGTTCATCTTCCAGTTGCCAATCACCAGTTTGCCGGACATGCGTTTCTCCACTTCATGTTGCTTGGTTGGCGCCGATTATAGCGCGCCCTCGCCCGCCGCTCCAATGGGCCTGGATCAAGCATTTACGACTTGTAATATTACTGAAAGATTCGCCCGATACGATGGCGACCATCACAAACGCAGTCCCATCCTTTCGTTCGGGAGTTAAGCAATGAAACAGTCTGTTCGTCTGGCCGCAGTCCTCGGCTCCACGCTGATCGCAGGCTCGGTCTACGCGGCTGACATCACCGGCGCCGGCGCGACCTTCCCCTACCCGCTGTACGCCAAGTGGGCGGCGACCTACAAGGGCAGCACCGGCAACAACATGAACTACCAGTCCATCGGTTCCGGCGGCGGCATCAAGCAGATCCAGTCCAAGACCGTCGATTTCGGCGCATCCGACATGCCGCTGAAGCCGGAAGAGCTGGAAAAGTCCGGACTGACTCAGTTCCCGACCGTGATGGGCGGCGTGGTGCCGGTCTACAACATCCCGGGCGTCGCCGCCGGCCAGATCAAGTTCACCGGCGCGCTGCTGGCCGACATCTATCTGGGCAAGGTGGGCAAGTGGAACGATCCGGCGATCGCCAAGCTGAACCCGGGCGTCAAGCTGCCTGACCAGCGCATCTCGGTCGTTCGCCGCTCCGACGGCTCCGGCACCACCTTCATCTTCACCAACTACCTGTCCAAGGTATCGCCGGAATGGGCGAAGGACGTCGGCTCCAACACCGCCGTCAGCTGGAAGGGCAGCTCGGTGGGCGGCAAGGGCAACGAAGGCGTGGCCAACTACGTGTCGCGCATCAAGGGCGCCATCGGTTACGTCGAATACGCCTACGCCAAGCAGAACAAGCTGGCCTACGGCCTGCTGCAGAACCAGTCCGGCGCCTTCGTGAAGCCGGACGAGGCCTCGTTCAAGGCCGCCGCCGCCAACGCCGACTGGAAGAAAGCGCCGGGCTTCTACCTGCTGCTGACCAACCAGCCGGGCAAGCAGAGCTGGCCGATCGCCGGCGCCACCTTCATCCTGATGCACAAGAAGCAGGATAAGCCGGCGCAGGCCGTCGAAGTGCTGAAGTACTTCGACTGGGCATACAAGAACGGCGACAAGACCGCGCAGGAACTGGATTACATCCCGATGCCCGATAGCGTGAAGGGCGTGATCCGCACCAGCTGGAAACAAATCACCGACGGCAGCGGCAAGGCTGTCTGGAACTGACAGGCGACGCTTATACTGTCGCACCCAGGCCGGGGGGAGTTCGCTCTCTCCGGCCTTGTGTCTGAACCATCAAGAATCGGCGCATGCAAAAATTGAGCTATGAGCAGCAGCTGGGACGCCAGCAGCTGCTGGACAAAATCTTCCGGGTGACCACCCGCTGTTTCGCCTTCCTGGTGCTGGCGCTGCTGCTGGGCATCCTCCTTTCGCTGCTGGTCGGCGCCATGCCCAGCATCAAGGGTTTCGGCTGGAGCTTCCTGTTCAATACCGACTGGGATCCGGTGCAGGAGAAATTCGGCGCCGTGGTGCCCATCTTCGGCACCCTGGCCACATCCTTCATCGCCTTGCTGATCGGCGTGCCGGTCAGCTTCGGCATCGCGCTGTTCCTGACCGAGCTGTGCCCGACCTGGCTGAAACGTCCGCTGGGCATCGCCGTCGAGCTGCTGGCCGGCATTCCGTCCATCATCTACGGCATGTGGGGCCTGTTCGTGTTCGCCCCATTCTTCGCCGACCACATCCAGCCGTGGCTGATCGACAACCTGGGCGAGCTGCCGCTGCTGGGCTTCCTGTTCCAGGGCGCGCCGATGGGCATCGGCCTGTTCTCCGCCGGCCTGATCCTGGCCATCATGGTGATTCCGTTCATCGCCTCGGTGATGCGCGACGTGTTCGAAGTGGTGCCGACCATGCTGAAGGAGTCGGCCTACGGCCTGGGCTCCACCACCTGGGAAGTCGTGCGCTACGTGGTGCTGCCCTACACCAAGACCGGCGTCGTCGGCGGCATCATGCTGGGCCTGGGCCGCGCGTTGGGCGAGACGATGGCCGTCACCTTCGTGATCGGCAACTCCACCCGTTTTTCCACCAGCCTGTTCGAGCCGGGCAACTCCATCGCCTCCTCGCTGGCCAACGAATTCGCCGAAGCCAACGGCGACCTGTACATGGGTTCGCTGATCGAGCTGGGCCTGATCCTGTTCTTCATCACCTTCGTGGTGCTGTCCTGCTCCAAACTGCTGCTGCTGCGCCTGAAGAAGCAGGAAGGCAAACCTTCCTGACATGAAAGACGTCAAAACGATGAGCCAAGCGACAATGAACGACGCCTTGCGCACCGCCCCCGCCTCCGGCCTGAAGCAGGATAGCCTCACTTACCGCCGGCGCCGCCTGCTCAACCGGCTGACCATGGCCGCCTCGATGCTGACCATGGTTTTCGGCCTGTTCTGGCTGTTCTGGATTCTGATCACGCTGCTGCAGCACGGCCTATCCGGCATCAGCTGGCAGGTGTTCACCGAAAGCACGCCGCCTCCGGGCTCCGCCGGCGGCCTGGCCAACGCCATATACGGCAGCCTGGTGATGACCGCCTTCGGCACGCTGTTCGGCACGCCGATCGGCATCCTGGCCGGCATCTACCTGGCCGAATTCGGCCAGCGCGGCTGGCTGGCGCCCATCACCCGCTTCATCAACGACATCCTGCTGTCGGCGCCGTCCATCGTGATCGGCCTGTTCGTGTACGAGGTGTACGTGGTGTCGGTCGGCCACTTCTCAGGCTGGGCCGGCTCCTTCGCCCTGGCCATCCTGGTGATCCCTGTGGTGGTGCGCACCACCGAGAACATGCTGCGTCTGGTGCCCAACAGCCTGCGCGAAGCCGCCGCCGCGCTCGGCGCTCCGCAATGGAAGGTGACGCTGACCGTGACGCTGCGCGCGGCCCAAGCCGGCGTGCTGACCGGCATCTTGCTGGCTGTAGCCCGGATTTCCGGCGAAACCGCGCCGCTGCTGTTCACCGCGCTGAACAACCAGTTCTTCAACAGCAATATGAACCAACCGATGGCCAACCTGCCGATCGTGATCTTCCAGTTCGCGATGAGCCCCTACGAGGACTGGCACCGCCTGGCTTGGGCCGGTTCGCTGCTGATCACTTTCAGCGTCCTCGCCCTGAACATCGTCGCCCGCTGGATGGGCGGCCGCAAGAATCAATCGAATTAAGGCATGACAACCATGACCAGCACCGCCTCCAAGCTCGAGGTCCGCGACCTGAACTTCTTCTATGGCAACTTCCACGCGCTGAAAGGCATTCAGCTGGAGATCGCGCCGCGCAAGGTGACCGCCTTCATCGGCCCGTCCGGCTGCGGCAAATCCACGCTGCTGCGTACCTTCAATCGCATGTACGAGCTCTACCCCGGCCTGCGCGCCGAGGGCGAGATCATGCTGGACGGCCAGAACATCCTGGCGCGCGACATCGACGTCAACCTGCTGCGCGCCAAGGTGGGCATGGTGTTCCAGAAGCCCACCCCGTTCCCGATGTCTATCTACGACAACATCACCTTCGGCGTGAAGCTGTACGAGAAGCTGTCCAAGGGGGAGATGGAAGACCGCGTCGAATGGGCGCTGCGCAAGGCCGCGCTGTGGGACGAGGTGAAGGACAAGCTCAAGCAGTCCGGCAATTCGCTGTCCGGCGGCCAGCAGCAGCGGCTGTGCATCGCCCGCGCAGTGGCCTCCAAGCCGGAAGTGCTGCTGCTAGACGAGCCGACCTCGGCGCTGGACCCGATCTCCACCGCCCACATCGAAGAGCTGATCCACGAATTGAAAGAGGACTACACCATCGCCATCGTGACGCACAATATGCAGCAGGCGGCGCGGGTGTCCGATTACACTGCCTATATGTATCTGGGCGAGCTGGTGGAGTTCGGCAATACCGACACCATCTTCACCACGCCGCAGAAAAAGGCTACCGAGGACTATATCACCGGCAAATTCGGCTGACTCCGCCCTTGCGACCCGGCTGGCGCGCACACCGCGCCAGCCGTTTTCATGCCGCCCGGCTAAGCAATAATGATGACGCCATTTTGTAAAATCATGGACTTAGCCGTCTTGCAACCCTGGACTGTCAAGAAGATTTTGCCGTTTTCGCAGGCAAAACCACACGCTTTATTTTTTTTTTATAAAGACTTGACGGCCATGGCGCGGAACACAACAATCCCGCCTTTACGATAAACGCTGACACGCCATGCTGGACCTGTTTTCCGGGCTCGATACCCATGTAGCTATCACGCTGATGCTTTCGCTGGGCTTCGTGCTCGCTTTTGAGTTCATCAACGGTTTTCACGATACCGCCAACGCCGTCGCCACCGTCATCTACACCCAGTCGATGAAGCCGCGCCTCGCCGTGTTCTATTCCGGCGTCTGCAACTTCCTCGGCGTGATGAGCGGCGGCCTGGCCGTCGCCTACGCCATCGTGCACCTATTGCCGGTGGATCTGCTGATCTCGGTGAATACCAGCCGCGGCATGGCTATGGTGTTCGCGTTGCTGGCCGCCGCCATCCTGTGGAACCTGGGCACCTGGTATCTGGGCCTGCCCGCTTCGTCCAGCCACACGCTGATCGGCGCCATCCTCGGCGTGGGCGTAGCCAACAGCTTCATCAACAACACCTCGCT
This sequence comes from Chromobacterium piscinae, assembly GCF_021129175.1. Classification (GTDB taxonomy): domain Bacteria; phylum Pseudomonadota; class Gammaproteobacteria; order Burkholderiales; family Chromobacteriaceae; genus Chromobacterium; species Chromobacterium piscinae. Next base: position 40,591 of record NZ_JAJOHV010000009.1, read on the forward strand.
GTCGCACGGCATCAACTGGGGCAAAGCGATCGACGTCGGCGCCTCGCTGCTGGTGTCGCCGATCGCCGGCGCGATGATGGCGGGTCTGATCGTCATCCTGCTGCGGCGCTTCCGTCCGCGCAGCAACGTCCATAAAACGCCGTACCAGCGCCAGCAGGTGGAAGGCCGCAAGCATCCGCCGTTCTGGACCCGCTTCATGCTGATCGTATCGGCGATGGGCGTCAGCTTCGCCCACGGCTCAAACGACGGCCAGAAGGGCGTGGGCCTGGTGATGCTGGTGCTGATCGGCATCGTGCCGGCCAAGTTCGTGCTGAACCTGGACAGCACCCCGTACCAGCTGGAACGCACCCGCGACGCGGCGCAGCACCTGCAGCAGTTCTACCAGCGCCACGAGGCCGATCTGTCCAAGATCATCGTAAAGTCCACCAGCACCAGCCAGTACGAGTGCCACCCGCAGCAGACCGTGGCCACCGCCGACCAGTTGCTGAAACTGATGGGCGACGGCAACGACTACCACACCCTCAGCGCCTCTCAGCGCTGGGACGTGCGCACCCAGCTGTTGTGCCTGGACGACGCCGCCAAGAAGGCCGCCGATCTGCCCAAGCTGTCGTCCGACGACAAGCAGCTGCTGAGCAATCTACGCAAGGACCTGACCACCACCACCGAATACGCGCCCACCTGGGTGATCGTCGCCGTGGCCTTGGCGCTGGGCATCGGCACCATGATAGGCTGGCGCCGCGTGGTGAAAACCGTGGGCGAAGGCATCGGTAAGAAGGACATGACCTATGCCCAGGGCGTGGCCGCGCAGACCACCGCCGCCGTGTCGATCGGCCTGGCCAGCTGGTTTGGCTTCCCGGTGTCCACCACCCACGTGCTGTCCAGCGGCGTGGCCGGCACCATGATCGCCGACAAGGCTGGTCTGCAGATGAGCACCGTGCGCTCCATCGCGCTGGCCTGGCTGTTCACGCTGCCGGCCTCGATGGGTCTGGCCGCCGGCCTGTACTACCTGGCTGCGCAGTGGTTCTGATCCAAGCAAAACCCAAACGCAGAAGCCGCTCGATGAGCGGCTTTTTTCATGCTTGATCCAAGTCAACGGAGCTGCTGTCCGCGCTTGAACGAAAAATTCATTGATTGCTAATATACGCCTGCTTCATTAATGGTTTCTTTTGTTTGCAGCAATCCTCCCTCGCCGCCGCGATTTCCCCCAATCGCGGCGGATTTTTTTATGCCTTGAGGAATTGCTCGCGTCCGGCCAGCCAGCGCTCCAAGTGCGCCTCGGCCTCCCGCGGCCAGCGCTCCAGCAACTGCGGCGCCAGATCGCGCGCCGCCTCCAACAGCGCCTGGTCCTGTTCCAGATCGGCGAAGCGCAGCATCGGCAGGCCGCTTTGGCGCGCGCCCAAAAACTCGCCCGGTCCGCGGATCTGCAGGTCCTGGCGGGATATCTCGAAACCGTCGGTATTCTCGTAAATCACCTTTAAGCGCGCCTTGGCCAGATCGGACAAGGGGTTCTCGAACAGCAGCACGCACACGCTCCTGGCGCTGCCCCGCCCTACCCGGCCGCGCAGCTGATGCAATTGCGCGAGGCCCATGCGCTCGGCGTGCTCGATCACCATCAGGCTGGCGTTGGGCACGTCCACGCCCACTTCGATCACCGTCGTCGCCACCAGCACGTCCAGCTGGCCCGCCCCGAAGGCCGCCATCACCTCGGCCTTCTCCGCCGCCTTCATCCGGCCATGGGCCAGGCCAATGCGGCGGCCGGGCAAATCCCACTGCAGCTGCTGGTGGCAGTCCACCGCCGTCTGCAACTGCAAAGCCTCGGACTCTTCGATCAGCGGACACACCCAGTAGGCCTGGTTGCCCTCGGCGCAGGTCTTCTCGACGAACTGCACCACCTCGGCCCGGCGCGGATTGCCGATCAGCTTGGTGACGATAGGCGTGCGCCCCGGGGGCAGCTCGTCTATCACCGACACGTCCAGATCGGCGTAGAAGCTCATCGCCAGCGTGCGCGGAATGGGCGTGGCCGACATCATCAGCTGGTGCGGCTCCCCCCCCTTGTCCTGCAGCGCCAGCCGCTGGCCGACGCCGAAGCGGTGCTGTTCGTCAACGATGGCGAGGCCCAGCTTCTGGAACGCCACGGTGTCCTGGAACAGCGCGTGGGTGCCCACCGCCAGCCGGCACTGGCCGGAAGCGATCTCGTCCAGCGCCTGCTGCTTCGCCTTCTTCCTCAGGCTGCCGGATAGCCAGGACACGCCTATGCCCAGCGGCGCCAGCCAGCCGGACAGTTTCAGATAATGCTGCTCGGCCAGGATTTCGGTCGGCGCCATCAGCGCCACCTGGTAGCCGGCTTCGATCGCCGACAGCGCCGCCAGCGCGGCGACGATGGTCTTGCCGCTGCCGACATCGCCCTGCAGCAGCCGGTGCATCGGATGCACCTGCCGCATGTCGGCCCGGACCTCGTCCAGCACCCTGCGCTGGGCGCCGGTGAGCTGGAACGGCAGAAGAGCCAGCAGTTTCTCGGTCAAGCTGCCGTCGCCGGCGATGCGCGGCGCGTGGCCGAGCCGGCGCGCGCGGTAGGCCAGCCGCATCGACAGCTGCTGCGCCAGCAATTCATCGAACTTCAGCCGCTGCCAGGCCGGCAGCCGCGGATCGGCCAGCTGCTGCGCCGACCATTCCGGCGGCGGCTGGTGCAACAGACGGATGGCTTCGGCGAAAGGCTGCAGCGCCAGCGGCGCCATCAACTGCGTCGGCAGCAGCTCGTCCAGGCGCTGCGATTTCAGCTCGGCGTGCACCAGTTTGCGCAGCACCGGCTGGGTCAGGCCGTTAACCGTCGGGTAGACCGGGGTCAGGCTGTCGGCCAGCGGCGCGCCCTCGCGCACCTCGCGGGTCTTGGGATGGACCATCTCGTCGCCGGCGAAGCCGCGGCGGATTTCGCCCAGCGCGCGGATGCGGCTGCCCTCGGCGAACTGCTTGAGCTGGCTGGGGTAGAAATGGATGAAGCGCAGCATCAGCGTGCCGCTGCCGTCCTCGATCTGCACCCTGAGCTGCTTGCGCGGCTTGTAGCTGACCTCGTGCGCGGTGACGGTGCCCTCCACCAGCGCCGGCTGGCCATACGGCGCGTCGGCGATCGGATAGATGTGGGTTTCGTCCTCGTAGCGCAGCGGCAAGTGCAGCACCAGGTCGAAGCGGCGGCGTATGCCCAGCTTCTCCAGCTTCTTGACCAGCGCGGCCGGCGCCGCCGGCGGCTGGTTGGCGAGATCGATCGGGGAATTCATGAGTAGCGATTGTACCCAACAATGAGAAAGGCGGAAGCGGCTCGAGCCGGCTTCCACTCAGGCGGCAGGTCAGACATGGATTCGATGCAGCAGGACCCGGCTTAGCCGGGCCTCGCCAAATCAGTGGGCGCGCCCGCCGCCTGACCATCGAATCCCAATCCCCCCGCCCTTGCCCTGCAAGGGAGCCTCGCTACGCTCGCGGCGTGTTTTCAACACGCAAAAGGCGGAAGCGGCTCGCGCCGGCTTCCGCCTTTCGATGGACCTGGCGTCCGTCGGCTTACTGCTGGCGTTCCCACACCTGAGTGCGGAAGAAGGGGCCGATGTAGCCGCGCACGCGCAGCTTCTTGCCGTCGTCCATCAGCTTGGCGCCGGAGGTGTAGATCTTGCCGGACTTCGGATCCAGGATCTGGCCGTCCGACCATTCCTCTCCGCTCTTCTTCAGGCCCCACAGAATCTGCATGCCGTTCACCGACTTGCCCTTGTTGGCGCCGTCGCACTTGTCGCATACCGCATCCGGGTGCAGATAGAGCTTGATCACCTTGCCGGTCAGCTCGCCGTTGGGCGCTTCGTTGATCTGCACCAGGGCCTTGGCCTGCTTGGTTTCATCGTCAATGGTCTTCCACAGGCCGGCGGCGCTGCCGGCCAGCGCCAGTTGGCTAACCAAGCCCAGCGCGGTCGCGAGGCAGGCGGCTTTGGCGATTTGGATCATGATGTTTTTTCCTCGTCTCGTTTGTTATGAAACAACAGTTTGGAGTAGCGGCTCTAGGATGCCAATAGCGGGCAGGCCAGTCAAGCCGCGCCGCGGAGTCAGCAGCGGAATTCGCCCGCTCCCATGAACTGGGTGCGCCCGCCTACGCTGACCCCGCCATCCGCGTCCACATCCAGATACAGCCGATTTGGCCGGTTGATCGCCTCGCCCTGCTCCACCTTCCACGACAGCGGCGCAAGACCGTTCAGCGCGCACCAGCCGCCCAGGTTGGCGCAGGCGCTGCCTGTGCCGGGGTCTTCTATCACCGAACCCAGCTGCTCGAAGAACAGTCGCACGGTAGCGACGCCGCCGTCCTGATGCCAGACATAGGCGATGCTGTGTCCAGGCCGCAGCGTCGCATGCCGGGTGAACAGCGCCGGATCGGGCTTGGCGTTCAGCACCGCCTCGCGGCTGGCAAGGCCGATCAGCAGCTGCGCGCTGCCGGCATCCACCCACTGCGGTGCATGCAGCACGTCGCCAGAGTCCAGGCCCAGCATCGCCGCGGCTTCTCCGATGCCGCAGCCGGGCCGGGCCGACGCAGGCAATGCCCGCAGCCGGAACACGCCGTCGGCATGGCGGATCGGGATCAGGCCGGAGCGGGTGCGCAGCATGAAATCATCGCCCTGCTCGCCGCGCGCATGCAGCACGGCCGCGCTGCCCAGCGTGGGGTGGCCGGCGAAAGGCAATTCGTAGCTGGGCGTGAAGATGCGCAAGCTGGCCGCGCATTCGGTGTCGCCCGGCAATAAAAATACGGTTTCCGACAGATTGAACTGCCGCGCGATCAACTGCATGTCGTCGTCCGACAAGCCGGCGGCGTCGGTGAACACCGCCAGCGGATTGCCGCCGAAACGCTGCTCGGCGAACACGTTGACGATCTGGAATCGATAAGCGCCCATCAACCCTCCTTATATAGATGGCATGCCCGATCCTGCATCTGATCCTCCACCTTGGCAAGACGCAGTTTCACACGCTCGGCCTCCTGCAGCGGCTGCCCGCGGCGCAGCTTCGCGTCCAGCGCGGCGCGCTTGGCGTCCAGCCGGCGGCAATGCTCGCGTTCGGCCAGCCACTTCTTGCGCTGCGCGCTCCGCTCGCGCTGCTCCGTCTTGGCATCGGCCTGCTGATTCTTATCGCGCTTGTCCGCCCATTCCCGCAGCTGCTCGCGGTAGCGCTTCGCCGCCTGGCCGCCATCGTTCTGTTCGATCACGCTGAATGGATGCGACTCCATTTCCAGCGCCCGGCTGCCTGCCGGGCACGACTGCTGGCCATAGGCCACGCTGCCGTCGGCGCTCCTGCACTTGAACACTTCGGCTGGACACAGTTCCGCGCCTAACAGCAAGCCCAGCAGGAGTAGATTTTTCATCTCGCGGCCTCAGAGTCTCGATCACGGAACCATGCCCAACTCTCCGTCGTCACGCCACTGCTCGCCTGGACATAAATGACACAAGCAAAATGTCAATGTACTATTTCGTCCTAACTTTTCCTCAACGCTTCACCAAACTAAAACAACTCGCATGCTGAATACTGTGATGAAACAATCCGTTCTCGCATTGGCCGTCGCGTTCGCGCTGACCGCTTGCGAAGGCGACAACAGCCATGCCGCATCCGGCGGCAATGCTCACACGCTCGGCCAGATCAGCGGCACCGCGGCTTCCGGTTCCCCATTGGACAATGGCTCGATCACGATCAAAGACGCCCAGGGCCACTCGATTACAGTGCTGACCGATGCGCAAGGCCGTTACAGCGCCGACTTGAGCCAGTTCGCCTCGCCGGCGCTGCTGGAGGCTACCGGACTGATCGGCGGCGTGCCGGTGTCTCTCCACTCGGTCGCCACGCAAACGGGGACCGTCAACATCACGCCGCTGACCGACGCTATTCTGTCGATGAGCAGCGACACCGAGGCGAATGAATGCTTCCTCAATGTCGCGGTTTGCGCGGCCAAACTCGACATCGCCAAGCTGAACCAGAGCCAAACCAGCCTGAAAACCGCGCTGGCCCCCTTGATGCAGGCCGTCGGTCTGGACAGCCGCGTCGATTTGCTGCGGACGGCTTTCGCCGCCGACAAGACCGGACACGACAAATTGCTGGAAATGGTGGAGGTTTCCGCCGGCAGCCAAGCGGGGACCATGCGCCTGCAAAACAAGCGCGCCCAGGCCGCAACCATGGTGAGCCGGGATCAAAATCCGAACCCCTTGCCGGCCGACGACCTGCCGGACCTGAGCCGGCTGGATGAGCTGGCGGCGCAATTGAACACCGCCTATCTCAGCGCGAACGGCCTGGACAAGCGCCTGGCGGCGTTGCTCAGCGACGATTTTCAGTTTGACGGCGACAACGCAGCGCAATATCTGGCGCGGGAAATGGAAGACGCCGGATACGGGGAAACCTATGTCGGCGGACGTTTCTCGCCGCCGAAAGTGGAAACCTGTTACAGCACCGCGCTCTGCCAGATTTCGATGACGGTCCGCGTGCCGGGGATGGCACCCGGGTCTTTCCGCATGAAGGCCCGCTTGCAGAAAGAAGGCTGGAAGCTGGCGGGAAATGACAGCCCCGTCTCCTTGCAAATGGATGCCGGGGCCCGCCAGATCATCAGCGCCCCCGACAACGGCAGCGCCAAGGTCAGCCTGCTGAATCTGGTGCTCAGCCAATATGCCCGGCACGACAACCCGATCTACAGCCAGCCAGACCGTCCCGCCGCGCAAATTGTCGCCCGCAGCGCCCAGTTGCTGGCCGACGGCAAAGCCATCCTTACCCTGAAGGAAAATGCCGAGTGCGCACAACTGGAGCCGCAGGAGCTGGCATCGGCGAACCCTGACTATCATTGCCCGGTGAATTATCTGACGCCCGACGGCTTCGCGGCCGTCTACAACGATGCCTTGAGCCGGAATGTTCTGAAATTGCGCTTTTACGCCGATGACCGCTTCACCCAGCCGGTCGGCAAGGACGTCATTCCGCGCGCGCCGCTGTTCACCGCCGCCGAAATCGCTCAGCAGGCCTTTCCCGCTCTGACACGCGACACGCGGCAGGCGCTGACCAAGGCCAACGGCGCCAGCGATCTGAAACTCGCCTGGCAAGTGCCGCCGCAACTCTGGTTCAACAGCCTGTTGCTGGACATGCGTCAACAAGGCCAGCCACAGCGCTTCGAAGACAGCGCGGGCGCATTAGCCAATCCGCTAGCGCTCAACGCTCACAAGAGCCCCACGCTGACCGCGCCCGACTTCCTGCGCGTCACGGTCTGGAGCCTGGATAGGCAAGGCCGGGGCCTCTACACCCGCTATCAGTTGCGCTGAATCCCCTGTCCAACAAAAAGCCCCGGTTTCCCGGGGCTTCTTCATCGCGAATGCGGCGCGCTTACAGCACCAGCACCGCTTCGGCTTCCACCAGCACGCCCTTGGGCAGACTGGCCACGCCGACAGCGGCGCGGGCCGGGAACGGCTGGCTGAAGTACTGGCCCATGATTTCATTAAAGGTGGCGAAGTTGGACAGGTCGGTCAGGTAGGCATTGAGTTTGACGATCTGATCCAGGCTGCCGCCGGCGGCTTCGCACACGGCCTTCATGTTCTTGAACACCTGGTGGGTTTCGGCGGCGAAACCGCCTTCCACCACGGCCATGGTGGCCGGGTCCAGCGGGATCTGGCCGGACAGATAGACGGTGTTGCCTGCCTTGACGGCTTGCGAGTAAGCGCCGATGGCGGCCGGAGCCTTGTCGGTGTGGATAATTTCCTTAGCCATTATTCATCTCCTTCTTTGAGGAACAGGGTGAGCAAATCGTTGAGGAAGCGCTGGCCTTTCAGCGTCGGGCGCAGGATGGCACCGTCGCCGTCCAGCAGGCCTTGCGCCTGGGCTTCGTCCAGCTGGCGGCGGATCAGCGCCAGCGGCAGCCCGGTGCGTTCCTGGAACAGGCGGCTCTCGAAGCCGCCGGTCAGGCGCAGCAGGTTCATCATGAATTCGAACGGCAGGTCGGCGCGGGCGACTTTCTGCTGGCTTTGCAGCGGATTGCCGTCCGCCACCGCCTTCAGATAGGCCGCCGGCTGCTTGTGCCGCATCTGGCGCACGATGCCGGCATGGCTGCTGATCTTGCCGTGGGCGCCGGCGCCGATGCCGACGTAGTCGCCGAACTGCCAGTAGTTGAGGTTGTGCCGGCTATGGCGGCCCGATTTGGCGAAAGCCGAGGTTTCGTAGTGATCGAAACCGGCCGCCTCCAGACAGGACTCTATCGCCTCCTGCATGTCGGCCGAGACTTCGTCGTCCGGCAGGTTCTTCGGCGTTTGCGCCGCGAACATCGTATTCGGTTCTATCGTCAGATGGTAGGCCGATAGGTGGGTGATGCCATAGGACAGCGCGGTGTTCAGGTCGGACAGCGCCTCATCCAGGGTCTGGCCCGGCAGCGCATACATCAGATCCAGATTGACGTTGTCGAAGTGGGTCAGCGCGATCTCGACCGCGCGCTTGGCTTCGTCGCCGTCGTGGATGCGCCCCAACGCCTTCAAGTGCTTGGGATCGAAACTCTGGATGCCGATGGACAAGCGGTTGATGCCGGCTTCGCGGTAGCCGCGGAAGCGCTCGATCTCGAAGGTGCCGGGATTGGCTTCCATCGTGATTTCGGCGTCCGGATGCAGCCTCAGCCGCGCGCGCACGCCGGCCAAAAACGCGTCCATCGCCTGCGGGCTGAACAAGCTGGGCGTGCCGCCGCCCATGAAGATGCTGGTCAACGGGCGGCCCCACACCTCGGGCAGCGAGTATTCAAGATCGCGCAGCAGCGCGTCGACGTAGGCCATCTCGTCGAAGCCGTTCTTCGGCTCGTGCGAGTTGAAGTCGCAATACGGGCACTTGCGGATGCACCACGGAAAATGGACGTACAGCGCCAAGGGCGGCAACTCGCGCAGGCCGCCCGTCAGCGCCGACAGATCAATCACGCTCATGCCAGCGCCTTGAGCTTGGCCATCAGCGCAGACAGCGCCTGGCCGCGGTGGCTGACCCGGTTCTTCTCGGCTGCGTCCAGCTCGGCCACCGTCACGCCGTGGCTGGGCAGGAAGAAGTAAGGGTCATAGCCGAAGCCGCCGCCGCCTGCGGCCTCGTCGCGCACCTCGCCCAGCCAGATGCCATCGGCCACCAGCGGCTGCGGATCGTCGGCGTGGCGCACCAGCACCAGCACGCAGTAGTACCAAGCGCGGCGGTTGGCTTCGCCCTGCAGCTTTTCCACCAACAGCGCGTTGTTGCGCGCGTCGGACTTGGGCTCGCCGGCGAAACGGGCCGAGTACACGCCCGGCGCGCCGCCCAGCGCCTCGACGCAGATGCCGGAGTCGTCGGCCAGCGCCGGCAGGCCGGTCTGCCGGCTGGCGTGGCGCGCCTTCTCCAGCGCGTTTTCCAGGAAGGTGTGGTGCGGCTCCGGGCATTCCGGCACGTCGAAATCGCGCTGCGGTCGCACAGTGACGCCCAATTCGGCGAACAGTGCGCCGAATTCCTTCAGTTTGCCGGCGTTGTTGCTGGCGAGAACCAGTTGGTCGAACATCTTTTCGCTCTTTCTATCTTGTGGGTGCGGCCGAACCGGGTTGATGGCGTCCGGCCAGGCCGCCAGCTTAGCGGCTGACCTTCACTTCCGTCCACATCCGCGCCAGCGCGCGACGCTCCACCGGCGTCAACTCGCGCAATACCGTCCATTTTTTCGCCTGCTCGGCGCTCGGATTGATCACCGGGCTGGCTTTCAGATCGGCGCGGAAATATTGGCTGGCGGTAGCCACCGGATTGGTCGCGCCATTGAGGTTGGTCAGCTGGGCGGCGTTCTGTCCGTCCAGCATGAAGTTGATGAACTGATGGGCCAGGTCCGGCCGTTTGGCGCTGGCAGTGATCGCCATGGTGTCCACGCCGATTTCATTGCCCTCGCGCTGCGGCACATTGCCGATATGGAAGGCCCGCTTGGTCTGGCGCGCGTCTTCGCTGGCCTGGAAGAATTCGGTGGAGTAGCCGAGCGCCACCCAGATATTGCCGACCGCCAGCTGTTTCAGATAGCTGGCGTTGGAGAAGGCGGCCCAGTACGGTTTGGCTTTCTTGATCACGTCGCGCGCGGCGCGCATGTCGGCGTCGGTCGCGGCATTAGGGTCCTTGCCCAGGTAGAACAGCGCGGCGGCGAACACCTCGCGCGAGCTGTCCAGCACCGTCACCTTGCCCTTGATCTTCCGCAGCACCGCAGGGTCGAAGATCACCGACCAGCTGGAGGGATCCACGCCCAGCTGCTTCAGCTTCTCGACGTTGTAGCCGACGGAAGTCAGCGACAGCACGGTAGGGATGGTGTAGCGATTGGCCGGATCGTAGCTTTGCGACAGATAGGCCGGCGCCACGTTTTTCAGATTCGGAATCTGGCGGTGGTCCAATGGTTGCAGCAGCTTCTGCTTAGTCATCGCCTGCACGACGAAACTGGACGGAAACACCATGTCGTAGCCTTTGGCGCCGGCGGCCAGCTTGGCCAGCATTTCCTCGTTGTCGCCGTAGTAGTCCTGCACCACCTTGCAGCCGCAGCGCTTCTCGAACTGCCTGACGATGTTGTCGGACAGCGAGCCGCTCCAGTTGTAGATGTGCAGCACGTCATTGGGACCGGCCCAAGCCAGGCCGGAAGACAGCGACAGGGCGAGCATCAGCTTTTGCAACTTTTTCAATTGGGATCCACCTCCAGACAGTCATGCCGGGCATGACAACAATGACAAAAGGCGGCCGGGGCCGCCTGGCGCAGACAGCCGCCCGTCGGCGGCCATCGGATAATCAGGCGCGGCGGCCGGCCAGCGTCGCCTCGTAGGCCTGGCGCAGCAGGCCGGCGTCGGCGCCGTCCAACAGCTTGGAATCGGACAGCATGCGGCGCCAATTGCGCGCGCCGGGCAGGCCCTGGAACAGGCCCAGGATGTGGCGGGCGATGTGGCGCACATTGCTGCCGTCACCCAGACGCGCCGTCACATAGGGCATCATCGCGTCGACCACCGCCGCGCGCTCGGGGCCGGCGGCCTCGTCGCCATAGAACAGCGCGTCCCATTCCGCCATCAGCCACGGGTTGTGATAAGCCTCGCGGCCGACCATCACGCCGTCCACGTGCTTCAGGTGCTCGGCAATCTCAGCATTGGTTTTCACGCCGCCATTGATCAGGATTTCCAGATCCGGCCGCTCCCGCTTAAGACGGTAGACATAGTCGTACTTCAGCGGCGGGATCTCGCGGTTTTCCTTGGGGCTCAGCCCTTTCAGGATGGCGTTGCGCGCGTGGACGATGAAGGTATGGCAGCCAGCCTCGGCCACAGTGTCGACGAATTCGCGCAAGTAATCGTAATGCTCGATCTGGTCGATGCCGATACGGTGCTTGACGGTGACGTCGATATCCACCGCGTCGCGCATCGCCTTGACGCAATCGGACACCAGTTGCGGCTCCGCCATCAAACAGGCGCCGAAAGCGCCCTTCTGCACTCTTTCCGACGGGCAACCGACATTAAGGTTCACCTCGTCATAGCCCCACTCGGCCGCCAGCTTCGCGCACGCGGCCAGCTCGGCCGGCTCTGAGCCGCCCAGCTGCAGCGCGATCGGATGTTCGGCCTCGTCGAAACGCAGATGGCGGGCGACATCGCCGTTCAGCAGCGCGCCGGTGGTCACCATCTCGGTGTACAGCCAGGCATGGCGGGTGATCTGGCGGGCGAAGTAGCGGTAGTGGCGGTCGGTCCAGTCCAGCATCGGGGCGACGGAGAGACGCCGTGGCGGCAATTTTACTCGACTGCCTTGGTTGGCTAAGTTTTCAGCGCCATTGGCTGCGTTCTGATTACGGTTCATTCCGGCTGATTTCCGCCTATTTTTGTCTCATTGGCACGACTAAAGCGTTGCGGCAGAGCACTACCTCACCCACTTGACATACAGCATGCCGCCACGAAGCAACCCGCGTGAAGAGTATGGATAAGCATTTGAAAAAGATGGGAATTATCCTATTTAGCCCAAGCGCAGGTCAAGCCCGCGGTCGAGATAGCCATAGAAGACTCCTCTCATTTCGCCCAGTCGCGGCGTAAAGAAACCGTTATCGCCGCAACCTGATGACGGGACATACATTTATGTCGCTAGCGCCGAAACAGCAACCAATTCATTGACATTTATTCCAAATACATGGAATTATGAAAAATAAACTCAATTAGCATTTATGCGCGCTGAAATTTTGAACATGGAAAAGAAAGGTTCCTCAGATGGGTGTACGCGAGCGACTAACGCCACAAATGGCAGCTTACGAGGAAAAATTCGCAGATAGCGGCGACATCCGTTGGCTTCCATACCTGATGTACTTCCATCCGACAAACCATGCCAGCGCGGTGGTGAACACCGACGCAAGCGGGTTTCGCTATTCGGAAAGCCAGGGGCGGCGTTTTTCTGTCCGCGACAACGACAGTCGACAACCAGCTAGGCTGCTGGCTGGCAGTTCAACGGTGTTCGGCATCGGCGCCAGTTCGGATGGCTGGACGCTGTCTTCACGATTGACCGAGCACGATGAGCGCGGATTGCCATGGCTGAATTTCGGCGGCCGCAGCTTCAACTCGGCCCAAGAACTCATTCTTCTCTCGCTATATAGGCATACCTTGCCGCCCATCGAAGAAATCGTCCTGTTTTCGGGCTTCAACAATCTGGGGCTGGCTCGGCTGCCATCTCATATCCGGCAAGAACATGGCGCGTTCTTCAACTGCAACGAGTTTTTTGAGTCGCTGGGCACCAACCGCACCAAAGGCTTGCTGCAAGCCGGGAAAAAGCTGTTCTCCGGCGGCGCGCGCGAAGAGGAGCCGCCGAGTCTGGAGCAGCAAATAGCCTATGCTGCTGACCTGACCCTGCACCACCTGCTCACCTGGAATGCCATCGCCAAGGATCTTGACGCCAAACTCACGTTCGTGCTCCAGCCACTGGCCGGCTGGGTCCGCCCCCAGGGCAGCAAAGAAGAAGAGGCGCTATTCGCAGAGTTGGATCAGCTCGGCCGCTTCACTGAGGTGTATGGGGACATCTTGAACAAGAATGCGTGTTCCCAATATGCGGCGGCGTTGCGGGAAGGGGTTGAAAAATTGGGCGCTCGCTTCATCAATCTGAGCCCCATCCTGGCTGAAACGCTTGCACCCGAACAGTGGCTATTTGTCGACCGCATCCACTTCACTGACCAAGGCCATGACTTCGTAGCCCGGCAATTGCTCAACATCTTATAAAATAGCGAGTGTCACCATGAAACTACTGAAAAGCCTTTTCCGCCTGATCTTCCGACGGAAACAGAAAAAGCGGGACGCATCCATCTATCCGATGTTTTGAGGATATCGAATGGACTGGCGCCAAGCATATCGGCTGGGGGCGGATCCGGAATCCTGGCTCGATGAGGCGGACATCCTGCAATGGATGGCCAACATGGAATCGGAGGAAGGCCCTGCCCACCCGCTTTCAACTGAGACGCTCGCCGCGTGGCGCGTGCAGGAAGAGGCTCGGTATGCCGCCGTCGACGCCGCGGTGCTGGATGGATTGGGGCGAGAGCGCCACGACACGGCCCTGCTGGCCTGCGCCGCGCCGCTGGCCATGGTCTTGGGTTCTTGGCTGCAAGGCTTGAGCGCGCCTGGCGTATTCGAAGACGATGGCCATCTCGGAGTGTTGTCGCTGTTGGCCGACGATCTAGGCACTGGCCGGCCGCTAGGAGCCCGGACCGATGCCTTCCGCCTGCTGCTGCGGCGCTTCAACCATCCATTCGGAAGCGCCAGCGCCGTTTCGATTACCCATCAAACCTCCGTTGCCGACGACATGTTCGCGCTGCCGGCCGTCTTGTTGGCCATGAGTCGACGCAGCGACGCTTTCCAAATCCAGATTCTTGCGATCGATGCCGTCTTCCGCGGTATCGGCCGCTTGCCTTGCTTCGCGGCGATGAACGCGCGCCATCCGGAATGGACCGACTGGAAACGGTTGGATCTCTCCGTCCCGGGAGACACGGCCATCGTGGCGGAGCCGCTTTCCTTATCGCTTTCGCTTGGCGAGCGTTGCCAAGCGGAAGACGCGGCCTCATCCGCGAAATACGTAGCAGCCTTCCAGTGGGCCTTCGCCGCTGTAAGCAGCTGGAGCCGGCGCATTTTGTCAGCCGCAGCCCGCGCCGCCAGCCCCGCGCATGCGATGGGGCAACTGTTGCGCGATCGTTCTCGGGCTGCCGGCATTTATCATCAGGACCGGGCGATAGAAGGCTGCCCGCTGTCCGAGCATCTTCGCCGCGCGGCCAGCGATCCTGCCCCCGTGATGGCCATGCTGTCCAGAAGCCGCTATGTGGTAAAAGGCGACGCCGCCCGCAGCACTCTGGTCAATGGGCTGGTCAGCCCCCGCGGCCCAATGTTCCGGGTATTTTCTGAGCCAGAGCTGCAAACCATCCGGGAATGGATTTCCAAGCTGGAACAGCCCACGGAACAGCCGCTGGCCGATGCCACGCCAGCGCTTCCCGTCCCCTGTCCGCCCAGCCGGGCCGAGCGGATGAACGGCGACGCGCCCAGCGACTTGCGCAGCGCCTACCATCTCCTGCAAGGAAGGGCGATGGCGCCGGCCACTCGGGCATTCGCACTGGCGTACGTCCGTCGCTGGCTCCATGCTGCGCAGCGCGCCAAAGGCACTCCCGGGCGGCAGCTCCCAGCCTTATGGTCGCCTGGCACGCTGCCGGAGTGGCTACTGCGGCAGCATGATCTGCATGGCGCGTCCTTCGAAGCCGGCAAACAATCCCAATCCGGCCCCCCCAGCCGGGAAGAGGTGATCGAATCCACGCTGCAGCTCGCTCCGCTGATACTGATCGATGGCTCCTGGCTGCAAGGTTTCACGGATATCGGGCTAGCGACATCGGAAATCGGCGCGCCGCTGTTCCAGATCTATTGGGATGAGTTGGGAAACGGGCAGCTCAAGCTCAACCACCCGCTCATCTACCGGCAGCTTTTGCGATCCATGGACATTCAGCTGCCGCCCACTGCGTCGCGGGAATTTGCCGCAGACCCGCGGCTGCGCCGTGAGTCATTCCAGCTGCCGGTTCTCTGGCTTTGCCTAGGCAAATTGCCTCGCACTTTCCTGCCAGAAGTGCTGGGCATGAATCTGGCGATGGAATTATCCGGGGTCGGCGACGGCTATCGCGACGCACGCCGCTTCCTCTCCCACCATGGTTTCAGCACCCAGTTTGTCGACCTCCACAACACCATAGACAACGTGGTCAACGGCCACTCCGCATGGGCCATGGTGGCGATCGACAAATACATGGAAGGCATAGCTGACGCTGGGGAGTCCTCCGCTGACGCATGGCGACGAATCCGGACAGGGTATGCGGCGCTGTCCGCCCGCCCGCGGGATTTCCTCGCCCCGCTCAAATCGCTATTCGCCAGCGCGAAAGCATCGTCTCCGCCGCTGCCATCTGGCCGGCAAGCCCTGCTCCACTCACCGATACCCATAGTTTGATGAGCGCTTACCAATGAGTCATTACATTCTCGGTCTATCCGCCTACTACCATGACAGCGCCGTCGCCCTGCTGCGAGACGGCGTCATCGTCGCCGCGGCGCAAGAGGAGCGTTTCACCCGCGTCAGACACGATCCTTCGTTTCCGAGCCAAGCTTTGGCTTACTGCCTGGACGAAGCCGGCATTTCATTGAACGATATCGACAGCATCGTTTACTACGAAGACTCCGAGATCAAATTTTCCCGGGTCATGTCCTCCTTCGCCGAGGCCGGCCCCGCCTGCCTGAACGCATTCACGCGCGTCTTCCCACAATGGCTGGACTGGAAACGGAACGCACTGGCGGAAGTGAAACGCGAACTCGCCGCGCTGGGAAGAGGAGCAGTCCCGGAGGTCCGTAGCTCAGAACACCACCGCTCCCATGCCGCATCCGCCTTTTTCCCTTCGCCTTATCAAAGCGCGGCCGTCCTATGCATAGATGGCGTCGGCGAATGGCACACCACCTCGCTGTGGCATGGCAAAGGCGAGCAGCTGGAATTTCTCAACTCGATTTCGTACCCCCATTCGCTGGGGCTGCTGTACTCCGCCTTCACCTATTATTGCGGGTTCAAGGTCGACTCCGGCGAATACAAGCTGATGGGACTGGCGCCTTATGGACGCCCGCTGTACGCAGACCTGATCCGCAAGGAACTGATCGACATACGGCCCGATGGCTCTTTCGCTCTGAATCTTCGTTATTTCGAATTCATGAAGGGCGAGCGCATGGTCGGGCCCGCTTTTGAAAAACTATTCGGCGCGCCGGCGCGCAAGCCGGAGAGCCAGCTCACCCAGCGCGACTGCGATCTAGCGGCATCAGTGCAACAAGTCACCGAGGAGGTTGTGCTGGGTCTAGCGAGAACCGCGCTGAAGCAAACCGGGGAAAAATGCTTGTGCCTGGCTGGCGGCGTTGCCTTGAATTGCGTGGCCAATGGCGTGCTCAGCCGATCTGGCGAATTTGAATCCATCTGGATACAGCCGGCCGCGGGCGATGCCGGCGGCGCTTTGGGCGCGGCGCTCGAAGTGGCTGTCGCGCAATCCGGCCGTCCGCACCTGGCCGCCGGCACTGATGCCATGCGCGGCTCGCTGCTTGGGCCAGGCTTTCAAGATAGCGAGATTGCAAGCTTCCTTGACCGCAAGGGCTATCCGGCCAAGCGATTCGATTCCGCCGCCCTATACGATCAGGTTGCCCGAGAGCTGGCTAACGGCGCGGTGGTAGGCTGGTTCCAGGGACGCATGGAATTCGGACCGCGAGCTTTGGGCGCGCGCTCCATCATCGGCGACCCCCGCGATCCTGAAATGCAGCGCAAGATGAACCTGAAAATCAAGTTCAGGGAATCCTTCCGGCCTTTCGCGCCCGCGGTGCTCGCAGAAGACGTCACGCAATATTTCGACATCGATCAGCAAAGCCCCTACATGTTGATCGTCGCCCCCGTGACGGAAAGCATCCGCGCCAAAGGCTCGGAAAATCTTCCTTCCGCATTGAACAGCCTGAGCACGGTGCGCTCTCAGCTGCCGGCGATCACTCATGTCGACTTCTCCGCCCGCATCCAGACGGTGAGCGACGAATCGAATCAGCCGTTTGCCGCGCTGCTCAGAAGCTTCAAACAGCATACCGGTTGTTCTGTACTGGTGAATACCTCGTTCAATGTCCGGGGCGAGCCTATCGTCTGCACACCGGAAGAAGCGTACGCATGCTTCATGCGCACGGAAATGGATCTACTGGTGATGGGTTCCTTTATCCTCCGCCGCGCCGACCAGCCAGAATTCCGCGAACAAACGGACTGGCGCCTGGCGATACCTCTCGATTAACCACGGAGCCTCTCGCATGCGCTACCAACTGCTTTCCCTGCTTGTCTTCGTCTTCTGGTTACTGCCCTGGCATGCGGCGCGCCGCGTCGCCCGCCTAGTAGCCAGCGGAGCCCGCGCCAAAACCAACCGTTCTTATTGGGATCACCCCGTGGAAAACCGCCAGCCTTGAGTCACCCGCAGTCTTGCGCCGTCTGCCTGACGGCGCAAGACTTCGCCCTGGCCTTCGGTAGCTGCGGCCGTCCACAGCGGGGTAGATGCGCGGAAAAATCAATGCCGCAAGCTTTGGATTTGCGCCATACTATAGAAAATACCAAAAGCATCGAAATTGGAATTCAAAAATCCCAATTCATAACAAGGCCAACGCCATGATCGAATTGACCACGCTTGGTGCCTTTGCGGCAATCTGTCTCGGAATGGTTCTCACCCCTGGCCCCAATATGATTTACCTGGTATCGCGCTCGATTTGCCAGGGCCGCGCCGCGGGCTTGATTTCACTCGGCGGCGTGGCATTGGGCTTTATCGTCTACATGCTGTGCGCGACCCTCGGTCTGACCGCCTTTCTGATGGCCCTGCCATATGCGTTCGACGCCTTGAGGCTTGGCGGCGCGCTTTACCTGGCCTGGCTGGCGTGGAACGCGTTGCGCCCTGCCGGCGGCTCTCCCTTCCAAGTGCGCGAACTGCCGCCAGACTCGCCTGGGCGGCTGTTTTCAATGGGGTTTCTGACCAGCCTGCTCAACCCGAAAGTGGCGATGTTCTACTTGTCCCTGCTGCCGCAATTCATCGACCTTCGCCATGGCGACGTGCTCCTCCAAGGCATGGCATTGGGCTCCATGCAGATTTGCATCAGCGTAACGGTAAACTGCCTGTTCATCTTCACGGCGGGCACCATTTCCACCTTTCTGGCCAATCGCCCGCAATGGGCCCGTGCGCAGCGCAGCGTCATGGGCGTGACGCTTGGCGCCCTGGCCATCAGAATGGCCCTGATCCAAAAATAAGCCACGCTCCGGCCGCCGCCCCTCTCGCCCATTGAAGGCTTCGCGGCGGCCGCTACGACTCGGCATAAGAAATTTGTTCCGCTTCGACAGCCGCGCCCGGCTGGGCGCCATCCAGGCCCCGATGCCGATCATCGCCGGCCACTGGAACATCGCCTTTCCCATCGAGCAGGTTGCCTTGTTGAAAAGTGAGCATTCCCTACACATCCCTAGTCGAGACCATCGATGCCGGCCATTTCCCTTTTCTCAACCTAAGCGCGCAATTCAACGCGATCCTAACCGGCTTCCTCGCTGACAGCGTTTCCACGGTGGGCAGCGAGGCGGCCAAGCATGAGACCTGAACTCGGCCGCTGGCGCGTCGTAATGCCAAAACGTCTGATGGCGGCGGCCCGCATAACAGCGCTCCGCGCTCACTCAATCAGGCGCATATGCGCGCGCACCCAGTCGCGGTCCGCCGCCTCGAAATGCCACCACTCGGTGGCGATGCCGCGGAAACCGGCGGCTTCCATGCAAGCGCGCAGCAGCCGGCGATTAGCCAATTGCGCGTCGCTGAGCAGCCCCTTGGCCTGCATCTCCTCCTCCCGCTGCGGCTGCGCGCGTTCGGTGAAATCGTCGAAGCCGGTGCCCATGTCTAGCTCCCGCCCCGCCTGGTCTTCTGCCGTGATGTCCACCGCCATGCCGAAGCTGTGGATGGAGCCGCGCGCCGGATCAGCCACGTAGATGCGCTGCGGCGTATCCTTGACGATGTCCCACAACACCCGCTGCACCCGGCCCGGCCGCAAGGCGTCGAAAACGCGCAGTCGATATCCGGCCCGGCGGCTGGCCATCTCGCCCGCGGCGCGGGCCAGCCGTTCCGCGGCCGTGCCATGCAGCAGCGCCCGCGCCGACGGGCCGTACAGGTCCCGGCCGACGAAATTGTCGGCGCAGGCGTAGCGCAAGTCCAAGCGCACCCCGGCCATGCCCTCGATGGACACGTATTCGGGATGGCTTGCCAGCTCCTCCAGCCTGATGGCTGCGTCCATGGCTCCTCCCTCGCCGCTGACCTGCCGCAAATCCGACAGGCCGCCGCTTGAGCGATACTGTGAAGACGATCCGACTCCGGCCTTGGACCATGGTAGGCTCGGAACGAATAAAACCAATACAGGAAACCGAAATGACCCTGCCCCGCCTTTCGTCCTTGCTCCCGCTCGCGGCCCTGCTGGCCGCGGCGCTGCCCGCTCCCGTCCTGGCCGCCAAACCGCTGGTATTCTGCGCGGAAGCCTCGCCGGAAGGCTTCGATCCGGCAATGTGGGACAGCGCCACCACCTACAACATCGCCAAGCCGGTGTTCCAGGGCCTGGTCGAATTCAAACGCGGCGGCGTGGCACTGCGGCCCGGCCTCGCGGAAAGCTGGTCGGTATCGGATGACGGACTACTATATACGTTCAGACTGCGCCGCGGCGTCAAGTTCCATCAAACCGACTATTTCACGCCCAACCGGGACTTCTCCGCCGACGACGCGGTCTTCACCATCAACCGCTGGATACGGCCGGACCTGCCCTTCAACCAGGCCTTCAAGACCCCGTTGACCGGACCGGACGGCTATGGCCTGTCCAAGCTGATCGAATCGGTGCGGAAAGTGGACGAGCACACCATCCAGATTAGGCTGAAAGAGCGCAACGCCCCCTTCCTCACCTTCTTCGCGATGGGCTTCGCCGGCATGCAGTCGGCCGAGTACGCCGACCAGTTGCTGAAGGCGGGCAAGCCGCAGCAGATCAACCTGCTGCCGGTGGGCACCGGCCCCTATCGCTTCAAGAGCTACGCCAAGGACGCCATCATCCGCTACGAGGCCAACCCGCAGTACTGGGGCAAGCCGCAGAAAACCCGCAGCCTGGTGTTCGCCATCGTCGCCGACCCGCAGGTCCGCATCCAGAAGCTGAAGGCCGGCGAATGCCAGGTGGCCGCGGCGGTGCGCGAGTCCGACCTCGACGCGCTCTCCGGCGACAAGAACATCAAGATCGCCGCCACCGGCGCCAGCAACATCTCCTACCTGGCCTACAACCTGAAGCGGCCGCAGTTCGCCAAGCGCGAGGTGCGGGTGGCGCTGGACATCGCGATCAACCGCGACGCGCTGTTCAAGGCATTGTTCCCCAAGGGCGGCGCCACCCAGGCGGTGAACCCCTTCCCTCCGTCCACCTGGAGCTGGAACCCCAAGACCCGCAACGAATACGATCCGGCCAAAGCCAAGGCCTTGCTGGCCCAAGCCGGCTACCCCAACGGCTTCACCGTCAACCTATGGGCCTTGCCGGTGCAGCGCCCGACCAACCCCAATGGCAAGCTGATGGCGCAAATGATCCAGCAGGACTGGGCCCGGATCGGCGTCAAGGCCAACATCCAGTCCTACGAGTGGGGCGAATATCTGAAACGCGCCGGCGCCGGCGAGCACGACGTTTACATGTCGGGCCTCACCAGCAACTCCGGCGACCCAGACGACTTCCTGTGGAACAGCCTGTCCTGCAGCGTCAGCAAGGGCGGCCAACGCTTCTGCAACGCCGAGTTCGAGCGGCTGCTGCAACTGGGCCGCCAGACCACAGGCCAGAAGCAGCGGACGCCGTACTATCTGAAGGCGCAGGAAATCTTCAAGCGCGAGCGGCCATGGATCACCATTGCCCACTCCCGGATCTACATCCCGTTGCGCGCCAATGTGCAGGGCTTCATCATGAACCCCAACGGCTCTTTCGATTTCGAGGACGTATGGCTCAAGTGAATCCGGGCTGGCCGCAGGCCTTCGCCAGTCATAGCTACCAGGGGCTGGCGGGCGGCCCCGCGCTGATCGTCACCGGCGCGGTGCACGGCAACGAAGTGTGCGGCGCCGTCGCCATCCGCCGCGTGATGGCGGAGCTGGAGCAGGGAATGCTGTCGCTGCGCGCCGGACGGCTGACCCTGGTTCCGGTGGCCAACCCGCTGGCCTACCGGCTGGGCCAGCGCGGCGGCGACCGCAACCTGAACCGCAATCTCGCGCCCAGCGGTCATCCGCAGGACTACGAGGACCATGTCGCCAACTGGCTGTGCCCGCTGCTGGCCGAGCATCAGGTCCTGCTCGATCTGCATTCCTTCCAGTCGCCCGGACAGCCGTTCGTGTTCTTGGGCCCGACCGACAACGACGGCGAGCTGGAGCCATTCGCCCACGCGGCCCGCGAGGAAGCGCTGGCGCGGCGGCTCGGCGTCGCTGACGCGGTGGACGGCTGGCTGTCCACCTACGCGCTGGGCGTGGAGCGGCGGCGGCAGTCGCCGGCCGGCGACGCGACGCTGGCCGAGCTCAACACCGACCCGCGCTACGGCGTGGGCACCACCGAATACATGCGCAGCCAGGGCGGCTGGGCGCTGACCTTGGAATGCGGCCGCCACGACGATCCGGCCGCGCCGGAGATCGCCTACCGCGCGATCCTCAACACCCTGGCCCACCTCGGCATGGTGGACGCGCCCGATCCCACCCCGCAGCCGCTGGCCTTGCTCAGCCTTTATGAAGTGGTGGACAAGCGCGACGACGCCGACAGTTTCGTCCGCGCCTGGAGCAGCTTCGACAGCGTCCGCCAGGGAGAGCTGATAGGCCGCCGCGCCGACGGCGGTCCGGTCACGGCGCCTGACGACGCCCGCATCGTGTTTCCCAATCCCCGGGCCCAAGCCGGCCAGGAATGGTTTTATCTGGCCAAACCGTCAGCCCGGCTGGAAAACGGCCAATCCTAGCGCCGCGGCCGGTACGGCATCGACGGGCTTGCCCATCGCAGGCGGATGCCGCACCGGGAATGGCGCCGATTCGAATGATCCAAATAATGGATTATTTGAAGAAATGACAATCGCCGTCGCTTATCACCCGATAGCCGCCGACCTCCAGAAAACTGGAGTTCCACCTCGTAGGACAACAAGGCAAAATCCAGCGACAAAACCAAATATCCTGGCTCGCCAACCCATCCAGCGCCGCGCGTGAAACAAGGGGAGTGGAAAATGAATAAACCTCTGACCGCCACTTACTCGCCGGACGACGACAGGCTGAGAATCTACGCGCGCGGCAAGCTGAGCGATCCGCTGCGCTCCATGCTGGAACATCAAGGTTTCCACCTACTGCCCGAAGCCATGGTTTTCGTATCCTCGTCAGCCTGGTCGCTGCGACAGGAAAACCTGCTGCTGCAACTGTGCGGAACCATAGAGGACGACGCCGTCTGGCATGGCGACCTCTATCTGCCTTATATCGAACACATTCCCTACCGCGACCTGCCGCCCGGCACCGGACCGTGGTACGACCCCCGCTACTGGCAAGTCCGCGCCGCCACGTTGGCAGGCCGCCTGCACCCGGAGGAAAAAGTGTTGCGGCAGCTGCGGTTGGACCGCATCGCCCCGCTGCGCCGGCAGATCGCCAGCCAGGAATCCAGGCTGACGGAGGAGGAGCTGCGCGCGCCGGGCCCGCCACGGAGTTGGTCGAACGGCCGCCTGACGCTGCGCCGGCTCAAATTGCAGCTGTCCTACTGCCTGCGCTTTCAGCAAGAAGCGCGCCTGGCGGCTTGAACCCATCCGGCTCTCGCAAAGCGGCAATGTCCGGTCGGACAGGCCTGGAATATCGAGGCCGCCCTCCGCATTAGAATGTCCGGCTTCCGTATTAGGAAATATCGCCGATGACATACGCCATGTTGGCCCCGGAGCAATTCACCGACGAACACAAAAGCTTCCTGGCTGGATTTCGCCAATCGATAGAAATGCTGTCGAAAAGCTCGGACATGATGCTGGGCGCGAAGGACATCCATTCCCGGCATCTGATCTCCACCGATGCCTACGCCAGGATCGTAGCGCTGAAACAGGGCGGCGACGTCGCCGGCCGGCTGGACTGCGAAATGCCCTGCGAGGGCACCGCCGAGTTCGCCGACAGCTATGTGAGCGAGGATCTGTCGCTGATGCACGGCGGCAAAATCGAGCGCAAGATCGCCACGCTGAACATCCACGAATACGCCGACGGTCTGAAGGCCCGCGTGTTCAACAAGCACATGCTGGTCCACCATCCCAGCCAGTCGATCCTCGGCACCATCTACAGCGGCCAGGACGTCGAAATAGGCAATTTCCTCAACATCATCCCCAATTACGTGCTCGAGTTCGGCGCCGGCTGCAGCCTGGAGCAAGGCTCGGCCTACAGCAGCCTGGAAGACGTGACGCTGACCGAATACGAACAGGAGGTCTGCTTCCTGCTGCTGCTGAACTGGGAGTTCAAGCAGATCGCCGCCTTCATGGACAAATACCGGCCGCGCAACGCGCCGCGCACCACCGACTCGGTGATCAAGTGCAAGAACTACCTGTGCGAGAAGTTCGGCATCGAGCAGACCCGGTTGCAGACGCTGAAGGAATTCCTGGTCCATCACGGCCTGCACCGCAAGATTCCGCGCTCGCTGTTCAACCGCCTGATCGGTTCCAAACGGCTCTAAGCTCAGGCCCCCGCGCGGCAGTCCGGACGGAATAGACCGCGTCCGCGATCACAGCAGGAATAGTTTGAGGCCCAACGTAGCGCCGCTGCGGTAAACGCCGCCCAACTCGCTGCCGGCGCCGCCCTCGCCCAGGATCAGCATCGCGAAGCCGGACAGGCGCGGCTGGAGCCGGCGCTCGCCGTACAGCGCCCAGCCCTGGCTATGGTCGTCCCGGTTGCGCGTCCATTCCAGCCGCCAGTAGCGCTCCAGCTCCTGCGGGTTGCTCTGCACGCTGGCCCACAGGTAATGGCGGCCGCGCAGCGCGGCCGGGTCGGCTTGCAGCGTCGCCTCGCCGATGTCGCCGTTGAACAGGTATTCGGCCGACCACACCCGGCCGGCGGCGCTGGTGTAGCCGGCGCCGGCCAGCCAGCGCGCGGC
>NZ_JAJOHV010000010.1 GCF_021129175.1 Chromobacterium piscinae
GGCGCGCGGCGACGCGGCCGGCCTCCAGCGCGGCAGCTGTTTCATCGGCGCTCATCGCCGCCTGCTTGGCCAGGTTCTGGCTGCCGGGCCTCACTTTGGCGTGGACGATGGGCAGCGCGGCCACATCGCCGGCCACGCCCACGTCCACCACTTCCAGCCGCGCGTCCAGCGCGCGCGCCAGCACGCAGATGGCGGCGCCGCCGTTGGCGAAGTTGCGCACCATCTCGGTGGTGACCGCCGACGGGAAGGCGGATACGCCTTCCACCGTGACGCCGTGGTCGGCGGCGAACACGGTGATGGCCGGGCGCAGGTCTTCCGGCTGGGCGCGGCCCTGCCAGGCGGCGAAGCGGCAGGCCAGTTCCTCCAGTTGTCCCAGGCTGCCGGGCGGCTTGGTCAGGATGGCCTGACGGGCGCGGGCGGCGTTGCGGGCGGAAAGATCCAGGGGTTTGCTGCTGTTCATGGTATGGGCCTGCTGCGGGAGCGGACGGGGGTCCGGATGATGAATGGGAACCGGCGCGCGGCGTCGGCTGGACTCTAAGCATATTACTGCTTGGCCGGTGCCGCCAAAAGTCCGGCGGGTTATAATCCGCCGATCAACAGGTGTCCGGAGGCGCGCGGTCTGGCGCGCCCGGATGAAACGGGAAGCCGGTGAGAAACCGGCGCTGCCCCCGCAACGGTAAGGCCTGGCGCGCATGCGCCCAGGCGGCGCAAGGGCCACTGTCCTCGGGACGGGAAGGCGCGCCGCCGGCAAGGCCCAGCCCGGAGACCGGCCTGCGCTGCCACTGGCCGGAAACCGGTGGACCACTGGAGTATCGCGGGGAGGCGATCCGACAGGCGTTCCGGTTCTGCCGTGCCGTCCTTTGCTGCTGTTGTCCTCTTCGCACTCAACGTTGACCCTATCGTGGAGTGTGTGTTTCATGTTCAAGCTTCAAACCTGCGCCGCGCTGACGGCGCTGGCCTGTTCTGGCCTGGCCCTGGCCGATGGCGTTCCCCAATTCGCAGGCGATCCGGTGATCGTGACGGCGAGCCGCGTGCCGCAGAGGGTGTCCTCATTGCCGGCCAATGTTACGGTGATCACCGCCGAGGATATTGCGAATAGCACAGCTACGACGGTGCAGGATGTGCTTTCGAACTACGCTGGCGTACACGTATTCAACAGCTCCGGTTCCTCTAGTGGTGCGATGGTGGATCTGCGTGGCTTTGGCATAACGGGCAGTAGTAACACGCTGATTCTGATCGATGGTGTGCGCCAGAACACCAACGATCTGATTGCGCCCAACCTTGGTGCGGTGACGTTGGCCAGTATCGATCATATCGAGATCGTGCGTGGAGTGGGGAGCGTGGCTTACGGTGGCGGTGCCACCGGGGGGGTGATCAACATCATCACCAAGTCTGGCAAGGCTAGTGGCTTGAACGGCAACGTCACGTTGACTGGTGGCAGTTATGATTTGCGCCAACTGGATGCCAGTTTGCACGCAGCTAACCAGTATGTGGCATTTGATGGTTATGTTCAGTCGTTGAAGACAGATAATTACCGGCAAAATAATGCTGAGCGTGACGATAATGCCGGTGCTTCCGTAACACTGAAGCATGACGGTGGCAACATCAAGCTTTTTGCCAAAACTGCTAGTCAGGGGCTGCGTTTGCCGGGGTCGCTGCGTGCAGACCCCGCGCAAGGTTTGAATCCGCTGTCGACAAACCCGACGGCGACGACTTTGCCGAATGACTACACGTCGACAGATACCACCAGCGGTGGCGTGTCTGTGACTCAAGATATTGGAAGTGGGACGCTGTATGCCGATTTTTCTCGTCGTAGCAAGGATGCCCAATCCAGCTACAGTGGCTCTTTGTCACAGAGAAATTTGACTGAGAACACTAGCGCGGTCCGTTATGTTTTGCCGATTGATATTCACGAGGTGACTTTTGGTACCGATTGGCTTAATAGCACTATGAATGTCCAATACCCGAGCAGCCCAGGGTATGGGAGTAATGCGCAGCAAAAGCGGCAGGGATTCTTTCTGGATAGCCAGTGGAAACTGTGGAATGGTGCCACTCTGTCGATGGGAGGGCGTCAGCAACTGGTAAATGATCAGGTCAGTGCTGAGGTTGGCGGCGCTAATCTATCGATAATTCAAACGAATCTGCATGCATGGTCGTTGGGTTTGAAGCAGACACTGGGACGCGGATGGAGTGGCTATGTTCGGGTTGGGCAGAGCTTCCGTTTGGGCAATGCCGATGAGGTGACTGCCACTAACGGTCAGCCTTTAATGCCACAGCAGTCCCGTGACAAAGAAGTTGGGATGGAATGGGTGGGAGATGCAGCAAAGATCAAGACGGCGTTGTTTCGCAATGATTTGACTAACGAAATTGTCTATTTGCCATTTGTCGTGGGGCCATCTGGATATCCGGGTGTCAATATTAACTTGCCGCAGACTCGCCATCAAGGCGTGGAGCTGGAGGGAAGTATTAAACTGAACTCGGCATTCACCGTGAACGGCAACCTGACGTGGACGCAAGCGACTTTCCAGAGCGGTTTTGGATTGACGGGCAAGACCCTGCCCATGGTCCCCAAGCTGATGGCTAATGCGGGTATGGGCTGGCAGATTAACGATGCCAACAAGCTAGCTGTTAACGCCCAGTACGTGTCGAACCAGATTTATGATAATGATCAGCAGAATCTATTCCCTAACAAGCTGCCTGCTTATACGGTATTAAACACCAAGTACAGTTATCGTTACGATAAGCGTTTCTCTGGCGCTATTAGTGTGAATAATCTGCTGGATAAGCGTTATGCCAGCTATGGCGGAGTGGATATTTACAGCGGTAGTCCAACAGCTACGTATCTGTATCCCGCGAATGGCCGCAATTTCCAAGCTGCGGTTACTTACGAGTTCTGACAAATGCCCCACCTCATCACCGGCGGCGCCCGCAGCGGCAAGAGCCGCCATGCCGAAGACCTGGCCCGCCGGCATGGCGGACCGGTGTGTTATCTGGCCACCGCCGAGGTGCGCGACGCCGAGTTCGCGCGCCGGGTGGCGCTTCACCGCGCGCAGCGGCCTGCACACTGGCGCGTGGCCGAGGCCGGGCGCGGGTTGGCGGCCATCATCGCGGCCCACGACGCGCCGGACGGCTTGCTGCTGATCGACTGCCTGGGCATGTGGCTGATGCGTTTCTTCGGCGAGGCCGGTTTCGACGCGGCCGAGTACGAGTCGGAATGCGACGCCTTGCTGGCGGCGCTGGATGGCGCAAGCGGCGAGGTCTTGCTGGTGTCTAATGAAGTGGGCTGGGGCGTGGTGGCGGGCGATGCCGAAACCCGCCGCTTTGTCGACGAACTGGGCCGGCTGAACCAGCTGGCGGCGTCGCATTGCGGCCAGGTGACGCTGGTGGCCTGCGGCTTGCCGCTGGTGTTGAAGGAGGCTGGAGCATGAGGCGGGCGCTGATCGGCTGGTGCCTGCTGATGGCGGCGGCGCGCGCCGGCGCGGCGATCCAGGTCGAGGACGGCGCCGGCAAGGCCGTGGCGCTGGACCGGCCGGCGGCGCGCATCGTCAGCTTGGTGCCGCACGCCACCGAGCTGCTGTTCGCCGCCGGCGCCGGCGGCAAGGTGGTGGCCACTGTCGATTACAGCGACCACCCGGAAGCGGCGAAGAAGCTGCCGCGCGTCGGCGGCTTCACCGGCTTCAGCCTGGAGGCGGTGCTGCGGCAGAAGCCCGATCTGGTGGTGGCCTGGCAGGACGGCGGCACGCCGCGCGAGCTGGAACGGCTGCGGCGCATGGGCGTGCCGGTGTTCATCAGCCATCCGTTGCAGCCGGACGACGTGGCGCAGGAAATCGTCAAGTTGGGCAAGCTGGCCGGCACCGACGCCGCCGCGTCTCAGGCGGCCGTGGCTTATCGCCAGCGGCTGGCGGCGCTGCGGCAGCGCTACGGCGGCCGCGCGCCGGTGCGGGTGTTCTATCAGCTGAGCCAGACCCCCATCTTCACCGTCAGCGGCAAGAGCTATATCGACGCGCTGATCCGCGTCTGCGGCGGGGTGAATGTATTCGCCGACCTGCCCTTGCCGGCGCCGCAGGTGTCGACCGCCGCCGTGGTGGCGGCGCAGCCGCAGGCCATCGTGGCCGGAGACGACGCCGCGCTGGCGAAGTGGAAGCGCTGGCAGGCCCTGCCGGCGGTGGCGAACGGCGCGCTGCTGGCCCTGCCCGGCGACGCCATCACCATCCCCGGACCGAGGCTGGTGGACGGCGCAGACCAGCTGTGTGCCCGGCTGGACACAGCGCGGCAGCGGCTGGGTTTGACGCCCAAGTAGCCGCCCGTTATCCTCGCCGCCATGGACAATGAACTGGAATACCTCGAATCCCGCGTCGCGGCGCTGATCGCCCGCATCCGGGAACTGGAAGTCCAGAACGGCCGGTTCGCCGAGGCGCTGTCCGAAGCGCTGAAGGAGAACGCCGAGCTGAACTTCCGCGTCAACGAAACCCGCAGTCGGGTGGCGGCCCTGGCGGCGCGCCTGCCCGCCGCGCCGGAGAATGAGCAATGAGCGACGTGGTTCAGGTCGAGATCGAGCTGCTGGGCAGGCACTTCACCATCGGCACGCCGCAGGACGAGCAGGAAACCCTGCTGGAAGCGGTGCGCCTGCTGGAAGGCAAAATTTCCACCATTCAGCAGCACGGCAAGGTGATGGACACCGACAAGATCGCCATCATGGCCGCGCTCAACATCGCCCATGATCTTCTGAAGACAAAAGTCGGCGAGGGCTTGGAGATGGCGGCGTTTCAGCGTAAAATACGCAACATGGGCGAGGCGGCCGATCAGGCGCTTCGTCAGAACCAGCAGCCGCTGTTTTGAGTTAAGCGGCGCTGGCGCACCAAAGGTCAGTTTATCCCCTGCGGTGTTCGTGAAGGCGCACAATTCCTTTGTACCAATGCGTTCGCTTTTGGCTGCCAGCGTGAGACATGGGCGTGCCGCGTTCCCTAGTGAATGCGCCCGAAATGTTTGGCAGGCGGCCCCTCCTGGAAACAGGGTACAAGCGAATTTAGCCCGAACGACACTCGCGGGGGTTCCCCCTCCAACATGACCGTATCTTCCCCCGCAATCGACAAGACGGCGCTGCGCCGCCAGCTTCGCCGCGCCCGCATTGCGCTGCCGCCGGCCTATCGCGCCGCCGCTGCGCGCGCGATCGCCCGCCACGCCTCTGGTCTATTGGGACGCGGCAAGCGCGTCGGCAGCTATCTCGCCGCCGGCTCCGAGCTTGACCTGGCCGAAGTGATGAACGCGGCGCTATGGCGCGGCGCGGTGGTCTATTTGCCGCAGATTCCGCGGCGGGGCCGCCGGCTGTGGTTTACCCGGCTGGGCGCCGCCGACCGCTGGTATCTGCATCCCCGTTACCGCATCCTGGAGTACGCCGGCGCGAGGCTGCGCGCCGAACGGCTAGACGTGGTGTTCGTGCCCTTGCTGGGCGTGGATAGGGACGGCTACCGGATGGGGCAGGGAGGCGGCTTCTACGACAGCACGCTGGCTTTCCGCCGCCGGCACGCCTTGAGCGGCAAACCGCTGCTGGTGGGCGTGGCTTTCGATTGCCAGCTGGTGGACGCGGTGCCGCGCGAGGCGTGGGACGTGAGGCTGGACTGGCTGTTGACCGAATCCGGCCTGCGCCGCCTGCCGTTGCGGAGCGCGCGCGCATGATCCTGCTGCTGTTGCTGCCCTTGCTGGCGGCCTGCCTGCTGGGTCGGCTGGCCTGGTGGTGGTGGCTGCCTTACGCGGTGATGGCCGCGCCCACGCTGTTGGCCTATTGGCTGGACAAGCGCGCGGCGCTGCGCGGCCAGTGGCGCATCCCGGAGGCCAGGCTGCAATGGCTGCACTTAGCCGGCGGCTGGCCCGCCGCCTGGCTCGCCCAGCGCGCTTTCCGCCACAAGACCCGCAAGCAGCCGTTCCTGGCCTGGTACTGGCTCGGCGCGTTGGCCAATGCGGCCTTGCCGCTGGGCTGGCTATGGGTCAAGGGCCGCTGAGCAGGCTTGGGGCGGCTGACAAAAATCAGTTTCACGCCTGAGGCCAGGCGGGCCGACCCAGTCTGCGCTTGAGTGCGGCAAGCCGGCGCAACGCAGCATCAGGAATTTGTCAGCCACGCTTAGCGCCAGCCGCGGCGAGGGCCGAAGTCGTAGTAGTATGTTGGCGCCGCCGGCACTACCACGGCGGGGCGCACCACCATCGGCGCCACCGCGACGCGCGGCGGCTCCACCACGCAGCCGGCCAAGCTGCTGATTGCCACGGCGGCCAGAATCCATTGTTTCATTTTCGCGCTCCTGCGATGCGGGACAGCATGCCTGTCCCGTTACCGCCAGCATACGAAGCAATCTTTCCAGTAAGATTGAGCAAGTCTTTCCCCATCCACTCAGCGATTAACAGATATTGCCCATGCGCTATTGGCTGATGAAGTCCGAACCGGACGAAACCTCGATAGACCATCTGGCCGCCGAACCCGCGCGGCTGTTCGAATGGACCGGCGTGCGCAATTACCAGGCGCGCAATTTCATGCGCGACGACATGCATCCCGGCGATCTGCTGCTGTTCTGGCATTCGTCCTGCCCGGAGCCCGGCATCGCCGGCATCGCCGAAGTGGCGGCCGCCGCGCATGCGGATTCCAGCCAGTTCGATCCCGCCAGCCCCTACCACGATGCCAAGTCCGACCCCGCCGATCCGCGCTGGCTGTGCGTGGACGTGCGCTTTGTCCGCAAGACGCGGCTGCTGCCGCCGGCCGAGCTGCGCCGGCATCCGCCGCTGGAAAACATGACGGTGCTCAAGCGCGGCAATCGTTTGTCGATCACGCCGGTGACGGCGGAAGAGTGGGCGTACCTGATGGACTTGCTTGACGTGAGCCTGCCGCGCTGATGCTTGGCGCACGAATATTCCTGTGTAATATTTTGGCGTTTCCATCCCGGGATGCGCCATGTCTTCCATCGAACTGCGCAATCAACGCATAGATTGCCTGCGCGGCCTCGCCATCGGCTGCGTGCTGCTACTGCACTTCATGCTGGCTTATGGCCTCAAGGACAGCCTTTTGGGCAGCCTGCTGTCGGCGTCCTTGCTGGGCGCGCTGGCGCGCAACGGCAATTACGGCGTGACGATGTTCTTCGTCGTGTCCGGCTTCCTGATCGTGTCGCAGTCGCTGCGGCGCTGGGGCAGTTTGCCGGCCATCGACATCCGCGCTTTTTACGTGCAGCGCTTCGCCCGCATCATGCCCTTGTTGTTGCCGACGCTGGCGCTCATCGTCGCGCTGGGTAGCCTGGGCCTGCCCCATTTCAGCAATACCGACGGCGGCCACCATCTGCCGGCTTTGTACTTTTGGCTGGCGGCCGGCTCGGTGCTGACCTTCTGGCACAACCTGCTGATGCAGTCGGTCGGCTATTTCAACTATTGCCTGAATGTTTATTGGTCGCTGTCGGTGGAGGAGGTGTTCTACCTGGCGCTGCCGCTGCTGTGCCTCGCGCTGAGGCGGACCTGGCTGCTGGCGGCGGTCTGCCTGCTGCTGATCGTCGCCGGGCCGGTTTACCGGGCGGCGCATCTCGACAATGAAATCGATTACTTGTACGGCAATCTGGCCTGCTTCGACGCCATCGCCATCGGTTGTCTGGCCGCCTTGGCCGCCCATCGGGTCCGGCTGGCCGACGGCCGGGCCCGGCTGCTGCGCTGGGCGGGTTTGCTGATGCTGGGCGGGGTGTATCTGCGGGGCATCGCCGGCAACCAGGTGTTCGGCTTCAGCTGGGTGGCGCTGGCCAGCGCGGCATTCCTGCTGGGAGCGTCGCGCGCGCCGTGGCTGGATGGCTGGCGCGAGCGGGCGACGCGTCCGCTGCGCTGGCTGGGGCGGCACAGTTATGAGTTGTACTTGCTGCATATCGTGATGCTGGCCGGCTTGCGCAATCTGCTGCCTAAGGGAAGCATCGGTTATTGGGAGCGCCTGCCGCTGTTGTGCGCGTTTGTGGCGGCGTCGGCGTTATTGGCGTATTTGGCCGCTCGCTATTGGTCGGAGCCATGCAATCGGGCGATCCGCCGGCGCTGGCTCGGCCGCCGCGGCGAGGATAACGCGCGCTTAAGCGCGGAGTGGGGGAGTTTTTGGCATGATGGAAGCCGATATCGGTAAAAGGAGCGGGCATGTTGTCGATTGAGCTTTGGGCCGCGTTGCTGGCCTGCGGAGCGGTGGCCGGTTTTCTGGCCGGCCTGCTGGGCGTGGGCGGCGGCCTGATCATCGTGCCGGTGGTGTTGGCGGTGCTGTCCGCCGCGCGTCTGGGAGGCGAGCACGCCCAGCATCTGGCGGTGGGCACCTCGCTGGCGGTGATGGTGTTCACCAGCCTGTCCAGCGTGCGCGCGCACCACAAGAAGGGCGCGGTGGACTGGCGCATCGTGCGCGGCATGGCGCCGGCGATGGTGGCGGGCACGCTGCTGGGCAGTCTGATCGCCGGCTGGATTTCCGGCCTGGCGCTGCGCTGGTTCTTCGTGATCTACGCCTATGCGGTGGCGCTGCAGATGCTGGCCGGACGCCAGCCCAAAGGCGGGCGGGGCGTGCCGGGCTGGGCCGGACAAGGGGCCGCCGGTAGCGTTATCGGCATGATTTCCAGCTGGGTGGGAATTGGCGGCGGCTCGATGAGCGTGCCTTTCATGAGCTGGTGCAATGTGCCGGTGCATACCGCCATCGCCACCAGCGCGGCGCTGGGCTGGCCCATCGCCGTGTCCGGCGCGGTCGGCTACTTGTACAGCGGCTGGGGCGCGCCGGGATTGCCGCCTGGGGCCATGGGTTTCGTCTACCTGCCGGCGATGCTGGCGCTGATGTTGATGACTGTGCTGCTGGCGCCGGTCGGCGCGAAGGCCGCGCATCGGCTGCCGGTGTCCAAATTGAAAAAAGCTTTCGCAGTGCTGATGGCGGCGATGGCCAGCGAGATGCTGTACAGCCTGTTGCGCGGCTGAGTCCTGCTGCAACCTTGTCAGCTTGCCTGTGGTCGAATCGGTTTGACCGACAGTGAAAGGACGACGCGTGTTGAGAAGCGCGATTGTGTGCGTGGCGGGGATGCTGGCGGCGGCGCCGGCGGCTTTCGCCTACAGCGACGAGGCCAGGCTGCCTTTTGCCGGCAAGCCGGGCGAGCTGCCGCTGGAGGTGGCGCTGCGTTTCGCCAAAAACCGGCTGGGAGAGGATGGCCGTTTCGAGTACGCCACGCTGAAGGCGATCCAGACCAGCCAGCCGGAGGCGTTCGACCGGGCCGGCATCACGCTGATTCGCGAAGGGCTGATGGACGACAGCGTCAAGGGCGTGCGCCAACGCTTCGAGCTCAGCCGCGAGGAGAATGTCTGGACGCTGCGCGCGGTGAAGGAGGACTTCTCCTGCTGGCGCGGGCGCAAGGGCTGGGGGCTCAAGCCCTGCCCTTGAGGCGGCGCGCGCCAAGCATTTGTTTTTTGGGTCTTATCGCCGACGCGAAGACGCCGTTATAATGGGGCAATCATTTTGCGGACGGGCTGACCGGATGCATGCGCGCGGATCGCGCCCCGGGCAGCCCGCCTTTTGTATTTCAGAGTCCAGACAAAGATCGCCATGCAAGAACAATACAGCCCGCGGGCGGTAGAAGCCGCCGCCCAACAGAAATGGCAGAAGACTGCCGCCTTCAAGGCCGTGGAAGACGCGTCGCGTCCCAAGTACTACG
The DNA here is from genome assembly GCF_021129175.1 of Chromobacterium piscinae. Taxonomy (GTDB): domain Bacteria; phylum Pseudomonadota; class Gammaproteobacteria; order Burkholderiales; family Chromobacteriaceae; genus Chromobacterium; species Chromobacterium piscinae. The sequence continues at coordinate 9,678 of NZ_JAJOHV010000010.1, forward strand.
CGCTGTCGATGTTCCCGTATCCGTCCGGCAAGCTGCACATGGGCCACGTGCGCAACTACACCATCACCGACGTGCTGGCCCGCTTCAAGCGCCTGCAGGGCTTCAACGTGCTGCAGCCCATGGGTTGGGACGCCTTCGGCCTGCCGGCCGAGAACGCGGCGATGAAGAACGGCGGCGCGCCGGCGGCGTGGACCTACGCCAACATCGAATATATGAAGACCCAGCTGGACAGCCTGGGCTTCGCGCTGGACTGGGAACGCGAGCTGGCCACCTGCAAGCCGGACTACTACCGCTGGGAGCAGTGGCTGTTCACCCGTCTGTTCGAGAAAGGTGTGATCTACAAGAAGAACGGCGTGGTCAACTGGGACCCGGTGGATCAGACCGTGCTGGCCAACGAGCAAGTGGTGGACGGCCGCGGCTGGCGTTCGGGCGCGCTGGTGGAAAAGCGCGAAATCCCAATGTACTACTTCCGCATCACAGACTACGCCGAACAGCTGCTGGCGGATCTGGACAAGCTTGACGGCTGGCCGGAGCAGGTCAAGACCATGCAGCGCAACTGGATCGGCAAGAGCTATGGCTCCGACGTGGTGTTCCCGTACGACGAGGCCAGCATCGGCCACGCGGGCGAATTGAAGGTCTACACCACCCGTCCGGACACGCTGATGGGCGCCACCTACGTCGCCGTCGCCGCCGAGCACCCGCTGGCCACCCAGGCCGCCGCGAATCATCCTGAACTGCAGGCCTTCATCGCCGAGTGCAAGGCGGGCTCCGTCGCCGAGGCCGACATGGCCAAGATGGAAAAGAAGGGCATGGACACCGGCCTGTCCGTCATCCACCCGCTGACTGGCGACAAGCTGCCGGTATGGGTGGCCAACTATGTGCTGTGGGGCTACGGCGAAGGCGCGGTGATGGCCGTGCCGGCGCACGACGAGCGCGATTTCGAGTTCGCCAACAAATACAAACTGCCGATCAAGCAGGTGATCGCGCGAGTGTCCGGCGACGGCGAATACGACGCGGCCAACTGGCAGGAGTGGTATGGCGCCAAGGATGAAACCGTGAAGACGGTCAATTCCGGCAAGTACGACGGCCTGGGCTATCAGGCGGCGTTCGACGCCATCATCGGCGACCTGCAAGCCAAGAACCACGGCCAGAAGAAAACCCAGTACCGCCTGCGCGATTGGGGCATCTCCCGCCAGCGCTACTGGGGCTGCCCGATCCCGATCATCCACTGCCCGAGCTGCGGCGACGTGCCGGTGCCGGAAAAAGACCTGCCGGTGACGCTGCCGGAAAACGTGCACCCGGACGGTGCCGGCTCTCCGCTGGCCAGGATGCCGGAATTCTACGAAACGTCCTGCCCGAAATGCGGCGGCGCGGCCAAGCGTGAAACCGACACCATGGATACCTTCGTGGAGTCCAGCTGGTACTACGCCCGCTACGCCAGCCCGAAGTGCGACACCGCGATGGTGGACAAGAAGGCCGCCGATTACTGGCTGCAGGTCGATCAATACGTGGGCGGCATCGAACACGCCATCCTGCACCTGCTGTACGCGCGTTTCTTCCACAAGCTGATGCGCGACGAGGGCCTGGTGTCGTCGGATGAGCCGTTCAAGAGCCTGCTGACCCAGGGCATGGTGATCTGCGAAACCTTCTATCGCGACCTGCCTAACGGTTCCAAGGACTGGATCGCGCCGCAGGACGTGGACCTTACGCGCGACGCCAAGGGCAAGATCGTGTCCGCCACCCATCGCGTCGACGGCCAGCCGGTAGTGGTGGGCGGCATCGAGAAGATGTCCAAGTCCAAGAACAATGGCGTGGATCCGCAGGAATTCATCGAGAAATACGGCGCCGACACCGCGCGCCTGTTCATGATGTTCGCCGCCCCGCCGGAGCAGAGCCTGGAGTGGTCCGACGCCGGCGTGGAGGGCGCGTTCCGCTTCCTGAAGCGTCTGTGGAAGAGCGCGCGCGAACACGTCGAAGCCGGCGTGGTGGCGCCGTACGCCTCGGGCGAGCTGAACGCCAGCCAGAAGGAGCTGCGCTTCAAGCTGCACGGCACCATCCAGAAAGTGGCCGACGACTACGGCCGCCGCCAGCAATTCAACACCGCCATCGCCGCGGTGATGGAGCTGTTGAACGCCTACGACAAGGCCGACACCTCGGGCGAGACCGGCCGCGCCGTGGCGCAGGAAGTGCTGGAAGCCGCCACCCTGCTGCTGTCGCCCATCGTGCCGCACGTCTGCGACGGCATCTGGAACGAGCTGAAGCCGGGCACCGAGCTGCTGGACCAGTCCTGGCCCAAGGTTGACGAGAGCGCGCTGGTGAAGAGCGAGATCGAGCTGATGGTGCAGGTGGCGGGCAAGCTGCGCGGCAGCGTGACCGTCGCCGCCGACGCCGCCAAGGACGCGATCGAAGCTGCCGCGCTGGCGCATGAGAACGTGATCAAGTTCATGGAAGGCAAGCCGGCCAAGAAGATCATCGTGGTGCCGGGCCGCCTGGTGAACATCGTCGTCTAGCGATTGGATCGGCCTGTGGCGCTATTTGGCCCCACGGGTTGTCAGCCATGCTAGGACCGATATCGGATACGCGGCGCGGGGCGGTTTGTCCTGCGCCGTTTTTGCCTGGCGGATCATCCGCCATGGGGGATGCAATGAAACACTCTCTGAGATTCGCGCTGTTGGCCGGTTTCGCGCTGTTGCTGACCGCCTGCGGCTTCCATTTGCGCGGCCTGGGCGGCCCGCTCAAGCCGCTGCCGTTCTCCACGCTGTATCTGGAAACGGGGACTAACGCCATCGGCGGGGATCTGCGCACCGTGTTCGCGCGCGATCCGAAGCTGACGATGATGTCCGAGCCCAAGGGCGCGCAGGCGGTGGTGAGCGTGGTCAGCGAGAACCAGTCCAAGGACATCCTGACCATCAACACTGGCGGCCGCATCAACGAGTACCAGCTGACCTATACCGTGGTGGTTCGCACGGTGATCGGCGGGGTGCCGGTCGATCCGGACATGGTGGTGACTGTGCGCCGCAGCCTGAATTACTCGGACAACCAGGTGCTGGGCAAGCAGCAGGAGGAAGACCTGCTGTGGGCCGACGCGCGCCGCGACGCCGCCGAGCAAGTGGTGCGCCGGCTGGCTTACCTGAAGGTGCCAGCCGCGCCGTTGGCCGGTCCTGCAAGCGTGAAGCCCGATGCCGTCCCTCAGCCCTGACGCGCTGAACGCGGGGCTGGCCAAGGGGCTGGCGCCGCTGTACCTGGTGCATGGCGAAGAGGCGCTGCTGGCGCTGGAGGCGGCCGACGCCGTCCGCGGCGCCGCGCGCGCCGCCGGCTACCTGGAGCGCGAGGTGCTGACGGTGGAAAGCGGCTTCGATTGGTCGCAATTGACTGACTCGATGTCCAGCGTGTCGCTGTTCGCTTCGCTGAAACTGCTGGAAATCCGCATTCCCGGCGGCAAGCCGGGCATCGAGGGCGCGGAAGCGCTGCAGCGCCTCGCCGCCGCTCCGCCGCAAGACACGGTGACCCTGATCACGCTGCCCAAGCTGGATAAGGCGCAGCAGCAGAGCAAGTGGTTCACCGCGCTGGACAAGATCGCCCAGGTGGTGGAGGCGCGTCCGGTGGGCCGCGCCGAGCTGCCGGGCTGGATTGCCCGCCGGCTGAAGGCCCAGGGCCAGCAGTTGGGCGCGGAGGCGTTGGCGTTCTTCGTCGACCGGGTGGAAGGCAATCTGCTGGCCGCGCGGCAGGAAGTGGACAAGCTGGCGCTGCTCTATCCCAAGGGCGAGCTGAGCCTGGACGATCTGCAGGCGGCGGTGGCCAATGTCGCCCGCTTCGACGTGTTCCAGCTGTCCGAGGCCTGGCTGTCCGGCGACACGCCCAGGCTGACGCGGATGCTGGACGGGCTGATGGCCGAAGGCGAGGCGCCGGTGCTGGTGTTGTGGTCGCTGGCCGAAGACGTGCGCATGCTGCTCAAGCTGCGCCAGGGGCTGAAAGACGGCCGCCAGGCACGCGACATGGCCCGCGAGCTCAGGCTGTGGGGCGAGAAGCAGAAGCTGGCAGAGCCGGCGCTGCGCCGCATCGGCCCGCGCAAGCTGATGGCCGCCTTGTCCGAGTGCGCGCGCATCGACCGCCAGATCAAAGGCGTCGAGCCGGGCGAGCCTTGGCAGACCATGCGGGCGCTGGCGACCAGGCTGGCCGCCTAGGGGGATTTCCCGATCACAAACGGACCGCATGCGGTCCGTTTTTTCATGCGCGCATGCAGGCAGAGTTTGGCTTCGCGGCAGAGGCCAGAGCGAGGCTGGCGAGTGGAAGAGCCAGTCCTGCCAATCCGGCGGCCAACAGGCTAGTCTGCTCCAAGACGCCGCCATGGCTGAGCAATATTCCCGCCAGCCAGGCTCCCAGCGCATTGCCCAGATTGAAAGCGCCGACGTTGAAGGCGGATGCCTGGACCGCGGCGTCTCCTGCCAGCCGTATCGCCAATGTCTGCAGCAGCATGCACAGGGCGAAAGCCAGGGCGCCCCATAGCGTCATCAGCGCCAGCGCGAAGGGCAGGCGCGCGGCGAGCAGGCAGAACGCGATCAGGCTGGCGCATAGCAGCGCCAGGGTCAGGAGCAGCGCCTTGTCGAGCTGCCCGTCAGCCAGCCGTCCGCCTATCCAGCCGCCCGCCACCAGTCCCACGCCGCAGAGCAGCAAGGCCGCGCTGGACCGTTCAGGGGGCAGGCCGCTGACTTGGGATAGCGTCGGCAGCAAATAAGTGAAGAAAGCGAACATGCTGGCGGCGGCCAGCACGCTGGCGAGCAGCGCCGGCCAGACCCGCCCCGGCAAATGCGCTTGCGGTTTGCCGTCAGTCCTGTCTCCCGTGTGGGTCGGCAGCAGCGCGCGGATCAGCAGCAAGGTGATGAAGCCCAGCGCCGCCACCGCGGCGAAGCTGGCGCGCCAGCCAGCCCATTGGCCGATCAGGGTCCCGGCTGGAACCCCCTGCACATTGGCCAGCGTCATGCCGCTGAACATCAGCGCCATCGCCCGGCCGGGGCCAGCCGCGCCGCCATCACCGCCGCCGCGCCGATGAGGCTGGCGTGGCAGAAGGCCGTGAAGATCCGCGCTAACAGCAGCGACCACAGGCCGGGCGCCAGCAGGCAGGCCAGATTCCCGACAATGAAGATCAGCATCAGGCCGCTCAGCGCGCGCTTTTCTTCGAGGCGGGCCATTAGGCCGGCCAGCAACGGGCCGCCGGCCACTACGCCCAGCGCGTAGCCGGAAACCAGATAGCCGGCGCTGGGCAAGTCGACGCGCAGATCGGCGGCGATGAGCGGCAATAGACCCATGATGACGAATTCGGCGGTGCCGATGGCGAAAGCCGCGGCCGCCAGCGTCAACAAGGCGGGGCTCAACAAGCGGGGTGAGGACATGGCGATACCTGGATGAAGGAAAGGCTCCAGCCTAACCGTCCGTCTCGGCTGGAAACAGTTGGCGGCCGCTCCGCACTGTGTGGAGCTGCTTGGCATGAATGGCGCTACACTTTCCGCTCTGGAAAGGGGGGAGTGTGCTGGCTTCAATGAGTGATCTGGCAGTGTTCATCGCCGTGGCCGAGCAAGGCAGCTTTGTCGGCGCGGGACGGAGTCTGGGGGTATCGGCATCGGCTGTGGGCAAGCGCGTCAGCCGGCTGGAGGCCGAGCTGGGCGCGCGTCTTCTGCAGCGCAGCACCCGCGCGCTGGCGCTGACGGCGGAGGGTGAGACGGTGCTGAGCCGGGGGCGGCGCATGCTGGAGGAGGCCGCGGCGATGCGCGCGGATCTGGAGCGGGCGGGATGCCTGCCCGAGGGCGTACTGCGCTTGAGCCTGCCGCCCGTGGGCGGCGTGATGATGGCGGAACTGGCGGCATTCCAGCTGCGTTATCCCGAGGTGGCGCTGGAGCTGGATTACAGCGAACGCAATGTGGACATCATCGAGGAAGGCTTCGATGCGGCCATCCGGGTAGGCGCGGGCGACGACAGCAAGCTGCGCAGCCTGGTCTTGCCGGGATTCCGCCGCCTCATCGTCGCCGCGCCGGATTACCTGGCCCGCCACGGCTCGCCAAAGACCCCGGAGCGGCTGGCGGACCATCGTTTGATTCATTACCGCTCGCCCAATAGCGGCAAATTGGAAGCGTGGCCCTTGGTCGATGCCGAACTGCCGCGCGCGCTGGTGTGCAATAGCGTGCACGCGCGGCTGGAATTCGCGTTGCAGGGGCAGGGTATTGCCTGTCTGCCGGATATTTCCATCCGACGGGAGCTGGACGATGGCAGCTTGCTGCCATTATTGAGCAGTGAAAACGGCGAACTCATCGCGTTGCGGCTGCTTTGGCCATCATCGCGGGGCCTGTCCGCCCGGCTGAAAGCCTTTCTGGACTTCATGCATGGCCAGGTTTCTAGCGATTGTGGATAAAGTTTAAAATCCGGCAAGGCTGTGGATAAGCGGGATGGCAAGCAGGCGCCCGCGGATCTGCGGAACAGAAGCGCATCCGGCTTGCTAAGTTTAAAACGTTGCTTTGTCGGCGGAGGAGAACGCATGAGCGGAATGCGCGATTGGACAGGCGGGCGATTCCACTATGCCTGGATCGCCGTCGCCGTCACTTTCCTGGTGATGTTGACTACCGCGGCCATCCGCGCCGCGCCCAGCGTGATGATGGTGCCGCTGGAGCGCGAGTTCGGCTGGAGCCGCTCGGCCATTTCGCTGGCCTTGTCGATCAATCTGGCGCTGTTCGGCCTGATGGGGCCGTTCGCGGCTGCGGCGATGCTGCGCTTCGGCCTCAGACGCACGGTGCTGTGCGCGCTGGCGCTGCTGGCCGGCAGCGTGGCCTTGTCCACGCTGATGCGCAGCAACTGGCAGCTGCAGCTGCTGTGGGGCGTGATGGTCGGCTGCGCCACCGGCGCCACGGCGATGACGCTGGGGGCGTCGGTGGTCAACCGCTGGTTCGTCCATCACCGCGGCTTGGCGATGGGCTTGCTGACCGCCAGCTCGGCCACTGGCCAGCTGGTGTTCCTGCCGCTGATGGCCTGGCTGACCGGGCAGCATGGCTGGCGCGGCACGGTGTGGCTGATCGCCGGCTGCATCGTCTGCGTGTTTCCGCTAGCGTGGCTGTTGCTGCCGGAGCGGCCGGCCAGCATCGGCCTGCGCCCGCTGGGCGAGCCGGAAAACGCGCCGCCGCCCGCGGCCGTGCATCACAATCCCATCGTTATCGCCTTCGGCGCGCTGAAAACCGCCAGCCGATCCGGCGATTTCTGGTTGCTGTTCGGCAGTTTCTTCGTTTGCGGCGCCAGCACCAACGGCTATATCGGCACCCATTTCATCGCCATGTGCGGCGATTACGGGTTGACGCCGGTGCGCGGCGCCAGCCTGCTGGCGGCGATGGGCATGTTCGACCTGCTGGGCACCACGCTGTCCGGCTGGCTGTCCGACCGCTTCGCGCCGCAGGCGCTGTTGTTCGTCTATTACGGCCTGCGCGGGCTGGCGCTGCTGTACCTGCCGCATGCCTTCGGGCTGGAGTACTTCTACGGCCTGCCGCTGTTCGCCCTGTTCTACGGTCTGGATTGGGTGGCGACGGTGCCGCCGACGGTGAAGCTGACCACCGGCGTGTTCGGCAGCGAGCAGGCGCCGGTGGTGTTCGGCTGGATCGTCGCCGGCCACCAGTTGGGCGCCGCGTTCGCCGCGCTGGGCGCGGGCATGCTGCGCAACAGTCTGGGCAGCTACACCGTGGCGACGATGATTTCCGGCGCCTTGTGCCTGCTTGCCGCGGCGATGGTGCTGCGCATCCGCATCGAGCGCCATCGGCCGGCGCAGGTCTGAGCTGGGCTTTCTGCGCGGATAAGGTTTTCAGTTTTGCGTTACGGCGCAACGGCATATATTGGGGTCACGGCGATTTGGAGATACGCGCGAGGGCGATTGCCGAATAGAGACTGATGCATATCCATCTAAGTAAATACACGTAACAATCAATAAATCATTACTTCAGTTTCAGTTGCGCAGCCATTTTCTTTGCAGAAAAACCGTCCACAGTTTGGCGTTGCAATGCGCTGATATTCAATGGAAATGCAAAGGAAGGATTCTTTGCCAAGCGCTCCTCTGGTTATGTTCTCAATTTATCTGTCCATATCATTTGACGCCATTAAAGTGTGAATTTTTTGCACTGGTTAAAATTAACGCCCATTTCCTGTCCTTTTTGCCTTATTTTTTTCGGTAAAATTTTAGTTAGAAATAATTCTGGCTTTAGCAAATAGATGACCGATTTTGTCTGTGCAGGCAATGCTTGGCTACATTTCCGCTTGGTGGCAGCCGAGCGGCCGATTTGGCCGATGCCGAGCCTTGACTCTCAGACGCTTCTCATTCCTTGGCCTATGCGCCGCTCCTCCCGATTCCCGCTGTCCGGCTTGCGTCGACATTTCTTTGCCATTTGCTTCGCCGATTTGCGGCATGCCGCATGGACGCGAATGGCGGGCGATTGGATCGCGCAGAAAAAGGAGAGCCATCGCCGCGATGGAAGAGAAGACCAGGCATGACTCATCAATAAAAAAAGGAACGCAAAGTGGCAGCTTCGCAAAATGGTATGGACGCGGTATCTGATCAAGATGGCGTATTGGAAGGAACCAAGCAGGCCGATTTGCTGCGCGGAGGGGCGGGCGACGACGTGCTGAACGGTTATGAAGGCGACGACACGCTGCAAGGCGGCGACGGCAACGACACCCTGTTCGGCGATGCCGGCCATAACGTGCTGGAAGGCGGCCGCGGCGACGACAGCTTGGTCGGCGGCGTGGATGGCGATCTCTACCTGTTCAACCTGGGCGACGGCAACGACGTCATCTCCGACAACGCGCTTGAGAAGCGCAACGAGGCTGACGCCAATCCGGCCTACCGCGACGAGCTGCGCTTCGGCGCCGGCATCTCGCCGCAAGACATCGAGCTGCTGCATGCCGGCAACGACCTGGTGCTGCAGCATGGCAATGGCGAGGATTCCGTCACCATCCAGAACTGGTTCGTCGACAAGCGCTACTGGGTGGAGCAGATCCGCTTCGCCGACGGCACGCTGTGGACCATAGACGATCTGGCGCAACGGGTGATCGTTCAGACCGGCACCGACCGCAAGGAGACGATGTCCGGCTGGATGGGCAAGGACCACCTGATCGGTCTGGCTGGCAACGACACCCTGAACGGCCGCGAGGGCGACGATTGGCTGGAGGGCGGCGCGGGCAACGACAAGCTGCTGGGCGGCGCCGGCAACGACACGTTGCAAGGCGGCGATGGCGACGACTGGCTGGAAGGCGGCAGCGGCCGCAACGTGCTGGAAGGCGGCAAGGGCAACGATACCCTGATCGGCGGCGCGGATGCCGACATCTACATTTTCAATCTGGGCGACGGCGCGGACCTGATTCGCGACGCCGGCGGCGCGGACGTGTCCGTTCAGGACGAAATCCGCTTCGGCGCCGGCATCCTGGCCAAGGACATCACCGTGATCCGCCAGGGCGTCAATCTGGTGCTGACGCACGCCAACGGCAGCGACCGCCTGGTGGTGGAAGGCTATTTCGCCAGCCTGGCCAGCCGCATCGAACGCATCGCCTTCGCCGACGGCACGGTATGGACCCAGGCCGATATCCGCATCACCACCACCGGCACCGACGGCGACGACACGCTGGAGGGCTGGGACGGCAGCGACATCCTGATCGGCGGGGCCGGCAACGATGTGCTGATCGGCCATGGCGGCGCGGATACTTTCATCGGCGGGGCGGGCAGCGACACGCTGCATGGCGGAGCGGGAGCGGATGTGTACGTGTTCGAGCGCGGCCATGGCCATGACGTGATCGCCGCGCACGGCGTGGATGTGGCGGTGACGCTGCAGGATGAAGTCCGCTTCGGCGCGGGCATCGCGATCGGCGACATCCATGTGGAGCGCGTGGGAGACGACATCGTGCTGGCGCATCTGAACGGCGCCGACTCGGTGACGATACAAGGCGGTTTCAGCGTGGAGCACGGCTGGCAGGGCCGGATCGTGTTCGCCGACGGCAGCGTGTGGAAGGGGGATGAGTTGGAACAGCGTGTGGTTGAGGTGATTGCCGGCAGCGACGAAGACGAAGCGCTGCAAGGTTCGGCGGAAGATAACTTCATTGATGGCGGAGCCGGCAACGATACGCTGGTGGGCGCTGGCGGCAACGATACCTTGAAAGGCGGCACCGGCAACGATTTCCTGATGGGGAGCACCGGACGGGATGTCTTCGTGTTCGGCCTGGGCGACGGACGGGATACCCTCAACTACGGCGTCGCGATCGCCAAACTCGCCATGTACAGCAAGGGCGACCAGATCCGTTTCCTGGAAGGCATCCGGGCATCCGACATCTCGGTTTACGCGGTGGGCAAGGACCTGATCCTGCAGCACGCCAACGGCGTGGACAGCATCACCATCAAGAACGGCGCGGTGGACAAGACCGGCTGGGCCGGGGAGGTGGCGTTCGCCGACGGCACGACATGGAGCGCGGCCGACGCGCTGGCCAAGGCGGTGGCGGCCACCGGCACGCCGGGAGACGATCAGATCAAGGGCGGCAAGGGCGACGAGCTGCTGGACGGCGGCGCGGGCAACGACACCATCCTGGGCGGCGGCGGCAACGACACGCTGAAGGGCGGCGCCGGCAACGACGTGATCAGCAGCGCCGGCGGCGGCAGCAGCGTGCTGGAAGGCGGCAAGGGCGACGACACCCTGACCGGCGGCGGCCAGTCCGACATCTACATCTTCAATCTGGGCGACGGCAACGATGTCATCATCAACGGCAGCGTCGGCGTCGACATCAAGCACTACAGCGAGATCCGCTTCGGCGCAGGCATCGCAGAGGCCGACGTCAAGGTGGTGCGCGCCGGCAACGACGTGCTGCTCAAGCACATCAACGGCCAGGACTCGATCCTGATCCGCAACTGGTTCCTGGGAGAAGTGAACTGGATCAGCAAGGTGGCCTTCTCCGGCGGCGTCAGCTGGACCGGTCTGCAGATCAACCAGTGGAGCAGCGGTATCGTGGTGGGCGGCGCGGGCAACGACGCGCTGACCGGCAGCGCCGGCAATGATCTGCTGGATGGCGGCGACGGCGACGACACGCTGATCGGCGGCGGCGGCAACGACACCTTGAAGGGCGGGGCCGGCAACGATGTGCTGATCAGCGCCGGCAGCGGCGTCAACCTGCTGGAAGGCGGCAAGGGCGACGATACGCTGAAGGGCGGATCGGCCAACGACATCTACATCTTCAATCTGGGCGACGGCCGCGACGTCATCATCAACAACTCGGTCAGCGTCGGCATCGCCCATCACAGCGAAATCCGCTTCGGCGCCGGCATCGTCGCCGCCGACATCCAGGTGGCGCGCTCCGGCGACGACATCATCCTGCAGCACGCCAACGGCGCGGACGCCATCGTGATCCAGGGCTGGTTCGCCGCGACCGCCGCCCAAGTGGGCAGCGTGGTATTCGCCAGCGGCGTCAGCTGGACCGCGGCGCAGATCGTGCAGTTCAGCCAGGGCATTTTCATCGGCGGCAGCGGCAGCGACACGGTGCGCGGCGGCAAGGGCAATGATCTGCTGGACGGCGGCGACGGCGACGACACGCTGATCGGCGGCGGCGGCAACGATACCCTGAAGGGCGGCGCCGGCAACGATGTGCTGATCGCCGGCGGCAGCGGCACCGCCATCCTGGAAGGCGGCAAGGGCGACGACACCTTGCAGGGCGGCGCCGACAACAATATCTACATCTTCAACCTGGGCGACGGCCACGACGTGGTGGTCAACAACGCGTTGAACGTGGCCATGGGCGTCAGCAGCGAGATCCGCCTGGGCGCGGGCATTTCGGCCAACGACATCCGCGTGGTGCAGGTAGGCAGCGACCTGGTGCTGCGGCACGTCAACGGCGTCGATTCGATCGCCATCCAAGGGTGGTTCCTGGGCGAGGCGCATTGGGTCGGCGGCGTGAAATTCGCCGACGGCGCGGTGTGGACCGCCGCCCAGCTCAACCAGCGCGGCACCGGCGTGGTCATCGGCGGCAGCGGCAGCGATGTGCTGCAGGGCGGCGGCAAGGACAATCTGCTGGATGGCGGCGACGGCGACGACACGCTGATCGGCGGCAACGGCAAGGACACGCTGAAGGGCGGCGCCGGCAACGACGTGCTGATCAGCGGCGCGGGCAGCGTTTCCATCCTAGAGGGCGGCAAGGGCAACGACACGCTGAAGGGCGGCGGCGACCGCGACATCTACATCTTCAATGTCGGCGACGGCCAGGACCTGATCATCAACAACAGCCTGAGCGTCAACGTCAATCACCAGAGCGAGATCCGCCTGGGCGTCGGCATCGCCGTCACCGATATCGTGGTGGCGCAGATCGGCGACGATCTGGTGCTGCAGCATGTGAATGGCCAGGATGCGGTGCGCATCCAGGGCTGGTTCCTCAGCGCGGCGGCCCAGGTGGGCAGCGTGGTGTTCGCCGGCGGCGCGGTGTGGAGCGCCGTCGAGCTGACCCAGCGCAGCCAGGGCATTTTCATCGGCGGCAGCGGCGGCGATGCGCTCAGCGGCCTCAAGGGCCGCGACAACCTGCTGGACGGCGGCGACGGCGATGACACGCTGATCGGCGGCAACGGCAAGGACACGCTGAAGGGCGGCGCCGGCAACGACGTGCTGATCAGCGGCGGCGGCAGCGTCTCCATCCTGGAAGGCGGCAAGGGCAATGACACGCTGAAGGGCGGCGGCAGCCAGGACATCTACGTGTTCAATCTCGGCGACGGCGGCGATGTCATCATCAACAATTCGGTGAGCGTCAACGTCAATCACCAGAGCGAGATCCGTTTCGGCGTCGGCATCGTCGCCGCCGACATCACCGTGGTCCAGGTAGGCGCGGACCTGGTGCTGCGCCACGTCAACGGCGTGGACTCGGTGCTGGTGCAAGGCTGGTTCTCCAGCGCGGCGGCGCAGGTCGGCTCGGTGGTGTTCGCCGACGGCGTGGCATGGAGCGCCGTCCAGATCAACCAGTGGGCGACCGGCGTGTACATCGGCACCGATGGCAACGACACCCTGATCGGCCGCGGCGGCAAGGATACGCTGAGAGGCGGCGCGGGCGACGATGTGTTGATCAGCGCCGGCGGCGGCATTGCCGTTCTGGAAGGCGGCAGAGGCAACGATATCCTGAAGGGCAACGCCGGGAGCAATACCTACATCTTCAATCTGGGCGACGGCCAGGATGTGATCGTCCACAACGAATTGGGCGTCAGCCTCAGCCTGCATGGCGAAATCCGCTTCGGCGTCGGCATCGCCGTCACCGACATCGTGGTGACGCGCAGCGGCGACGACATCCTGTTCCAACACGTCAACGGCAAGGATTCCATCCTGGTCCGCAACTGGTTTGTCGGAGAAGGACACCGCATCGAGCGGGCGGTATTCGCCAATGGCGACAACTGGAACACGCTGCAGATCGAACAACGCAGCCTGGGCATCTATATCGGCACCGCCGGCAATGATTCGCTGCAAGGCGGAAAGGGCAATGATCTGCTGGACGGCGGCGAAGGCAACGACACGCTGGTGGGAGGCGGCGGCGCCGACACCCTGCTGGGCGGCGGCGGCAACGACATCCTGATCAGCGGCGGCGGCGGCGTGTCCATCCTGGACGGCGGCAAGGGCAACGACACCCTGCGCGGCGGCGGCGACAAGGACATCTACCGGTTCAATCTGGGCGATGGGCAGGACATCATCGTCAACAGCCCGACCATCCAGACGCAGTCGGCGCACAATGAGATCCGCTTCGGCGTCAATATCGTCGCCAACGACATCCGCGTGGCGCGCAGCGGCAACGACATCGTGCTCCGCCACATCAACGGCAGCGATTCCATCCTGATCCGCGACTGGTATCTGTCGGAGGGCAACTGGATCAGCCAGGTGGTGTTCGCCGACGGCGTGGTCTGGTCGGCGCACCAGATCGACCAATGGGGCATAGGCGTCGTCACCGGCACCAACGGCGACGACACCCTGATGGGCGGCGGCGTCAGCGGCGTGACCCGATTCGAAGGCGGCAAGGGCAACGACACGCTGATCGGCGGCGACGGCAAGGACATCTTCATTTTCAATCTGGGCGATGGCCAGGACGTCATCCATTACGGCGCGAACAACGGCAATCTGTCCGTCTTCAGCGCGGGCGACGAACTGCGCTTCGGCGTAGGCATCAGCGTCACCGACATCCTGGTGATCCGCAGCGGCGACGACATCCTGCTCAAGCACATCAATGGCGTGGACAGCGTCACCATCAAGGGCGGCTTCACCGACAAGGCGCAGTGGGGCGGCAGCGTGATATTCGCCAACGGCACGGCGTGGACGGTCAGCGAGCTGATCAAATACGTCGCTGTCACGGTGAGCGGCACCGACGGCAACGATACCTTGAACGGCGCCAAGGGCAATGACGTGATCTTCGGCCTGGGCGGCAACGACCTGCTGTCCGGCGGCGACGGCGACGACACGCTGTTGGGCGGCAGCGGCAACGACTCGCTGAACGGCGGCAACGGCAACGACCTGCTGGAAGGCGGCGACGGCTTTGACGTGCTCAACGGCGACGTTGGCAACGACACGCTGCGTGGCGGCATCGGCAACGATACCCTGACCGGCGGCGCGGGCGCCGACCTGATCGAAGGCGGCGACGGCGACGACGTGATCTATGGCGGAGATACCGCTTACAACGGCAACTTCAGCGACGACGCGCGGTACTACCCGGCCACCCACCACTACCAAGGCGCGGAGAAGGACACGCTGCGGGGCGGGGCGGGCAACGACCGGATCGAAGCCGGCAACTGGTGGAGCTACGACCACACCTTCGAAGGCGGCGCCGGCGACGACACGCTGGTGGGCAGCTTCGCGCGCGACCTGTACCTGTTCAATGTCGGCGACGGCAACGACCTGATCATCGACAAGGCGGGCGCGAGCAACAACACCTCCAGCGGCGTCGACTTCCGCGACGAACTGCGCTTCGGTCCGGACATCCAGGAAGCGGACATCCAGGTGGTGCGCGTCGGCAACGACCTGGCCTTCCGCCACGTGAACGGGCAGGACAGCGTGACGGTGAAGGATTGGTTCAACAGCTCGGCGTCCGACGTCAACTGGATCGAGCGGATCACCTTCGCCAGCACGGGCGCGGAATGGGGCATCGACGACCTGAAGAAACGGGTGATCGGCTTCGTCGGCGGCGATGGCAACGACAGCATCGACGGCTGGCATGGCCAGGACCATCTGCAGGGCGGAGACGGCAACGACACGCTCTACGGCTACCAGGGCAATGACCTGCTGGAAGGCCAGGGCGGCAACGACCTGCTGTCCGGCGGCGACGGCGACGACACGCTGCTGGGCGGCAGCGGCAACGACTCGCTGAACGGCGGCAACGGCAACGACCTGCTGGAAGGCGGCGACGGCTTTGACGTGCTCAACGGCGACGTTGGCAACGACACGCTGCGTGGCGGCATCGGCAACGATACCCTCAACGGAGGCGAGGGCAATGACAGCTACCGTTTCGGTCGCGGCGACGGCGTGGACCTGGTGCAGGATTCCGGCGGGCAGGATGCGCTGGAATTCGACAAGGGCGTCAACGCCGATCAGCTGTGGTTCCGTCGCCAGAACAACAGTCTGGAAGTCAGCGTGATCGGCGGCGGCGACAAGGTGGTGGTGGACAACTGGTTCGGCAGTGCCGCCAATCAGCTGGAAACCATACGCTCCGGCGATGGCAAGGCGCTGGCGGCTTCGCAGGTCCAGGCGCTGGTGACGGCGATGGCGGCGTTCAATCCGCCGGCTGCCGGTCAGATGACGCTGCCGGCCGATTATCAGACCGGTCTGCAGACTGTGATGGCGTCGAGCTGGAAGTAAATAAACAGGTCTGATGTTTGATCGCAAAGCCACGCATGCAGATGCGTGGCTTTTTTTATTGTCTTGGCGGCAGGGGAGTGGCTGGGAAGATATTTAGAGTTTTAGCTATGTAAGTAATTATACGTATCAACAGCGGTGTGATTTGTGTCGGTCTGGCGATAAAGCAGAATGAATGGCGAGAGGAGTTTTGGCCTGTCTTATTCAGGGTGGCTGATCAAAGATGGAAATTTGCTGGTAATTGGCCTTTGTTTGACTTCGCTGGTGGGATGGCAATTTTTTAATTGGTAAAAATTAACATTTTTGTTTAAAGGAAAAGCCGGTATTTTCCTTTGCAAATTCCCATCCTTATTGCCAGTTCAATTAAAAATATGTCTGATCCTATTAGCGGTCAAACCGTGCCGGGAGCTTCGGCGCCAGATCATGGCCTGCTCGGCCTGGTGCTGCTGGCCCAGTTCCACGGCATCGCCGCCGACCCCGAGCAGCTCTCCCACCAATTCGGCCGCTCCGCCGAACCCTTCTCCGAAACCGATCTCCTCCTCGCCGCCAAGCACCTGGAACTGAAAGCCAAGATCGTCCAGCAGCCGCTGGACCGCATCGGCCTGATGGCCTTGCCGGCGCTGGCGCTGGCGGCCAATGGCGAGCACTTCATCGTCGCCCGCTGCGACGGCGACAAAGTCTTGATCCACGATCTGAAGCAGGGTCGTCCCGTGGTGTTGAGCCTGGACGAGCTGGCGGCGCGCTATGATGGCCGACTGCTGGTGGTCGCCTCGCGCGCGTCGGCGGCCGGGGCGCTGGTCAAGTTCGATTTCACCTGGTTCGTGCCGGCCATCGTCAAGTACCGCAAGCTGCTGCTGGAAGTGCTGGGCGTGTCCTTCGTGCTGCAGCTGTTCGCGCTGGTGACGCCGCTGTTCTTCCAGGTGGTGATGGACAAGGTGCTGGTCAACCGCGCCTTCAACACGCTGGACGTGATCGCTGTCGGCCTGCTGGCGCTGTCGGTGTTCAACGTGATTCTGTCCGCCTTGCGCGGCCACGTGTTCGCCCACACCACCAGCCGCATCGACGTGGAGCTGGGCGCTCGCTTGTTCCGCCACCTGTTGGCGTTGCCGCTGGCCTATTACGAGGCGCGCCGCGTCGGCGACACCGTGGCGCGGGTGCGCGAGCTGGACAGCATCCGCAATTTCCTCACCGGCCAGGCGCTGACCACGGTGCTGGACCTGCTGTTCTCCTTCGTGTTCCTGGCGGTGATGTTCTATTACAGCGGCTGGCTGACGCTGATCGTGGTGATTTCCTTGCCATGCTACGCCGCCTGGTCGGCCATGCTGACGCCGCTGTTGCGCCGGCGGCTGGACGAGAAGTTCGCCCGCGGCGCCGATAACCAGTCCTTCCTGGTGGAGTCGGTGGGCGGCATCGGCACCATCAAGTCGATGGCGGTGGAGCCGCACATGACCCGGCGCTGGGACAACCAGCTGGCGGCCTACGTGGCTGCCGGCTTCCGCGTGACGCGGCTGGCCAATATCGGCCAGAACGGCGTGCAGCTGATCCAGAAGCTGGTGACGGTGGCCACCTTGTGGCTAGGGGCCAAGCTGGTGATCGGCGGCGATTTGTCGGTCGGCCAGCTGATCGCCTTCAATATGCTGGCCGGCCAAGTGGCGGCACCGGTGGTGCGCCTGGCCCAGTTGTGGCAGGACTTCCAGCAGGTAGGCATTTCGGTGGAGCGGCTGGGCGACATCCTCAACACCCGCACCGAATTGCCGGCCAGCCGCGCGGCGCTGCCGCCCATCCAGGGCAAGATCGAGTTCGACCAGGTGGTGTTCCGCTACCGCCCGGACGGCCCGGAGATCCTGCGCAAGCTGAGCCTGGACATCCGCGCCGGCGAGGTGGTGGGCATCGTCGGCCGCTCCGGCTCCGGCAAGAGCACGCTGACCAAGCTGGTGCAGCGGCTGTACGTGCCGGAATCCGGCCGCGTGCTGGTGGACGGCAACGATCTGGCCCTGGCTGATCCGGCCTGGCTGCGCCGCCAGATCGGCGTGGTGCTGCAGGAGAACCTGCTGTTCAACCGCAGCGTGCGCGACAACATCGCGCTGTCCGATCCCGGCATGTCGCTGGACGCGGTGATCCGCGCCGCCAAGCTGGCCGGCGCACACGACTTCATCATGGAGCTGGCCGAGGGCTACGACACCATGGTCGGCGAGCACGGCGCCAGCCTGTCCGGCGGCCAGCGCCAGCGCATCGCCATCGCCCGCGCGCTGGTCTGCAATCCGCGCATCCTGATCCTGGACGAGGCCACCAGCGCGCTGGACTACGAGTCCGAGCGCGCGGTGATGCAGAACATGCGCGCGATCTGCCAGGGCCGCACCGTGCTGATCATCGCCCACCGCCTGTCCACCGTGCGCGGTGCCCACCGCATCATCGCGATGGACAAGGGCGTGATCGTCGAGGCCGGCAGCCACGCCGAACTGGCGCAGAAGCCCGGCGGCTACTACGCCCACCTCCACAGCCTGCAGCAAGGATAAGCCGAGATGAAACATCAGATTGAGGCGTTGCGGGGCTTCCTGCAACGCTACCGCCAGGCATTCGCCGACCATTGGTCCATCCGCCACCAGCTTGACCCCAAGCCGCGCAGCGAGGATGAGCTGGCGTTCCTGCCCGCCCATCTGGAGCTGACCGACAGCCCGGCTTCGCCCTTGCCGCGCTGGAGCATGCGCGTCATCGTCGCGCTGTTTGTCTGCGCGCTGCTGTGGGCGCTGATCGGCCAGCTGGACATCGTCGCCGCCGCCGGCGGCAAGACCGTCAGCGGCGGCCGAACCAAGATCATCCAGCCGCTGGAGCCCAGCGTGGTCAAGGCCATTCACGTGCGCGACGGCCAGTTGGTCAAGGCCGGCCAGCTATTGATCGAGCTGGACGCCACCGCTGCCGGCGCCGACAACCGCAAGGCCGGCGACGCGCTGGAAACCGCCCGCCTGGCCGGCGCCCGCTACCAGGCGCTGCTGGCCGCGCTGGACAACGGCCGGCTGCCGCAGTTGGAGAAGCTGGACGGCGTCGACCCGGCCAAGCAGTTGAGCGAGGAAGCGCTGGCTGTCGGCCAGTGGCGCGCCTACCAGGCCAAGCGCGATGCGCTGCAGGCCACGCTGCGCCAGCGCGAAGCCGAGCTGTCCACCACCCGCCAGCAGGTGATCAAGCTGCAGGGCACGGTGCGGCTGGCCGAAGCGCGCGAGCATGACTACCAGGAGCTGCTGGACAAAAACTTCATCTCCAAGCACGCCTATCTCGACAAGCAGCAGGCGCGCATCGAGCAGCAGGGCGATCTGGCCAGCCAGAAGAGCCGCATCCAGGAGCTGGCCGCCGCTATCGCCAGCCAGCGCGAAGAGCTGGAAGCGCTGACCGCCAACTTCCGCAGCGACGCGCTGGACAAGCTGCGCGAAGCGCGCGAGCAGACTACTCAGTCCGGCGAGGAAGTGAAGAAGACCGGCCGCCGCCAGGCGCTGACCCAGCTCACCGCGCCGGTGTCCGGCAGCGTGCAGCAACTGGCCATCCACACCGTCGGCGGCGTGGTGACCGAGGCTCAGCCGTTGCTGGCCGTGGTGCCAGCCAACGAGGCGCTGGAAGTGGAAGCGCAGATCGAGAACAAGGACATCGGCTTTGTCCGGCCCGGCCAGGCGGTGACGGTGAAGGTGGAAAGCTTCCCCTACACCCGCTACGGCTACCTGGACGGCGTAGTGGAAACCGTCAGCCACGACGCGCAGCAGGACGAAAAGCGCGGCCTGTTGTTTCCCGCCCGTATCCGGCTGAAGCAAAGCCATCTGGTGATAGACGGCGCGCGCGTCAACTTGAGCGCCGGCATGGCGGTCAGCGCCGAGATCAAGACCGGCAAGCGCCGGGTGATCGACTACTTCCTCAGCCCGCTGCAGGAACACGTCGGCGAAGGCATGCGAGAACGTTGAGATGAGGCTCCTGCTGATCCACCAGAATTTCCCCGGCCAGCTGCGCCACATCGCCGATGATCTGAAAACCCGGCCCGATATCGACCTGCTGGCGGTGGGGCGCGACACCGCTCCCGGCCTGCAGGGCGTGCGGCTGCTGCGCTACAAGCCGCACCGCCAGCCCAGCCGCCAGGCCCACCCTTATCTGTTCAGCTACGAAGACGCGGTGCTGCACGGCCAGGCGGTGCTGCGGACCCTGCAACCCTTGGCCAATCGCGGCTATCGGCCCGATGTGATCCTCGCCCACCCAGGCTGGGGCGAGACGCTGTTCCTGAAAGACCTGTTTCCGAACGCGCGGCTGATCCACTACTGCGAATTCTTCTACCACGGCCGCGGGGCCGACGCCGACTTCGACCCTGAATTTCCGCTCAGCCTGGACGGCGCCGCGCGGCTGCGCGCCCGCAACGCGCTGCACCTGCTCAACCTGGAGAACGCCGACGCCGGCGTCTGCCCCACCCACTGGCAGCACAGCCTGCATCCGGCGGCCTATCGCGACAAGCTGCATGTCGCGCACGAAGGCATCCGCGCCGAGCTGTTGAAGCCCGACCCCGCCGCCGAACTGGCGCTGCCGAACGGCCGGACGCTGCGCGCAGGGCAGAAGATCGTCACCTACGTCGCGCGCAATCTGGAGCCTTACCGCGGCTTCCACGTTTTCATGCGGGCGCTGCCCGAGCTGCTGCGCGCCGAGCCCGAGTGTCAGGTCGTGATCGTCGGCGGCGATGGCGTCAGTTACGGCAGCGCGCCGGCGGACGCCGCCCACTGGCGCGAAAAGCTGCTGCGCGAAAACCCAGTCGATTCGAGCCGCGTGCACTTCCTCGGCAAGGTGCCGTACGACGTCTACCGCAAGGTGCTGCAAGTCTCCGCCGTCCACGTCTACCTGACCTATCCCTTTGTGCTCTCGTGGAGCCTGCTGGAGGCGATGGCCAGCGGCTGCCGCATCGTGGCGTCGGACACCGCGCCGCTGCGCGAGGTGATCCGCGACGGCGTGAATGGCCATCTAGTGGGTTTCTTTGATCGAGAGGCGCTGGTGGCGCGGGTGAGAAGCGCGTTGGGCGAGGACGTGCCGGGGATGCGTGAGCAGGCGCGGAGTACGGCGCGGCGCTATGGCTTGGAAGAAGGGTTGGTCGCGTATCGGAATTTGCTGGGTATGGGAGCGCATGCGGGACGATCTTGCCCGCATCAGGCCTGACCGGCGTTTTGGCAGTACGTAAATTCAAAAATAAGGAATTTTCAGATGACAGATCTGTTTCGTGAAATGAACACAGCCCAAGCTGACGACGGCCTGATTCTGGGCACCGACGGC
>NZ_JAJOHV010000011.1 GCF_021129175.1 Chromobacterium piscinae
GGCCGGCCTGCTGCTGGCGGCGGCGGTGGCGATCAAGACCGCCCAGTTGCCCTTCCACGGCTGGCTGACCCAGGTGATGGAAGCGCCGACGCCGATTTCCGCGCTGCTGCACGCCGGGGTGGTCAATCTGGGCGGCATGGTGCTGATCAAGGCGGCGCCGCTGCTGCAAGCCGCGCCGCCGGCCAACCTCCTGCTGATGCTGTGGGGCGGGGCCAGCGCGCTGCTGTGCTGCGTGGTGATGCTGACGCGCATCAGCATCAAGCTGCGCCTAGCCTGGTCGACCTGCGCGCAAATGGGTTTCATGCTGCTGGAAATCGGCATGGGCTGGTATGCGCTGGCCTTGCTGCATCTGCTGGCCCACTCCTTCTACAAGGCCCACGCCTTCCTGCTGGCCGGCGAAACGGCGCGCGACAGCGCGGCGCGGCGCATGCAGGGGCAGGAAAGCGCCGACGGCGTTCTCCCGCATCTGGCCCGCGGCCTGATCGCGGCCGCGCTGCTGGCGGCTTCGCAATGGCTGTGGCAGCGCTGGATTCCCGCAGCAGCCTTGCCGCCGCTGTTCTGGCTGGCGATGGGCCTGGGCCTGGGCGCGCTGCTGCGCGGCGGGGCCGGCTGGCTGGCCGCGCTGGCCTTGAGCCAGTCTTATCTGCTGCTGCACGCGCTGGCGGCACGGATCCTGCCGCTGCATGGCCCGACGCCGCCGGAGTGGGCGCAAGCCTTGCTGGCCGCGCTGTTCCTGCTCGCCTTCCTGCTGCAAGGCTGGCTGCTGCGCCATCCGCAAGGCGCGCTGGCGCGCCGGATCTATCCGCATGCCTTCGCCGGTTTCCACCTGGACGAATGGTGGTGCATGCTGGGCCGCCGCCTTCCGCGTCCGCCCGCGCCCTTCGCCCTGAAATGGCCTCAACTGCGGGAGAGCAGCCGTGATTGACAGCAAGGCCATAGACCAAGCGCTGGCCGCCATCGCCCCGGCCTGGCCGCTGGACAGCCTGGTGGCCAGCTCGCCTTACTGGGGCCTGCGCGAACAGTCTTTCAGCCAGGCCGCCGACACGCTGCGCCTGGTGGCGGATAGTCCGCTGCACCTGCCGCGCGGCGAATATCATGACGCCTGGCGGCGCGGCGAAATCAGCGCCGCGGCGCTGGACGCCGCGCTGTCGGAGGCGGGCTGGAGCGGCGGCGCGCAAGCCTGGCTGGACGCCGAGCCCTGCGATGTCGATCCTGTCCCGCCGCCGCGGCTGCTGGCAGCCTGCCATCGCGAAGCGGCGGGCCCGCTCGGCGCGCAAAGCTGGACCGATGTCGTCATCCAGCAGATCAGCCAGTATTGCGCGGCCTGGTTCGACCGCGACCAGGCCAACTGGCACCTGGACCATGAGCGCGGCTTTTACGCCGCCTGGCTGGAGCAGATGCGCCATCCTTACGGCCTGAGCGCCTTGCCGGAGCGGCGCGAACAGCTGCGCCTGCGCGCCGAGCGGCTGCCCGGCGACGCGGAGGCCATGCTGGCCGCCGGGCTGGCGCAGCTGCAAGCGGAGCCGGAATGGCTGAAGCCCTGGCTGCAGGCGCTGCTGATGCGCAATAACGGCTGGGCGGCCTGGTGCGCCTACCTTGGCTGGCAGGCCGGGCTGAAAGGCGAAACCGACGGCCACCTGCGCCAGCTGCTGGCTATCCAGATGGCTTGGGAATGCCTGCTGGACGACGGCGCGCGCGGGCCGGACAGCGCCTGGGCGGCCTGGCGCCGCGATTGGGGGCTGCGCCTGCATGGCCGCGCCGACGCGCGCGCGCTGATCTGGCAGCGCGCGCATGAACTGTCCTTGCATGCGCCGCTGGCCCAGGCGCTGTGCCGCGAATCCGCCGCCGAAGACGCCATCCGTCCGGCGATGCAAGCGGTGTTCTGCATAGATGTGCGTTCCGAACCGCTGCGCCGCGCGCTGGAGCAAACCGTTCCCGCCAGCCGCACCTACGGCTTCGCCGGCTTTTTCGGCCTGCCGCTGGCCTACCGCGTGCCGGGCAGCGATGTCGCCCAGCCGCGACTGCCGGTACTGCTGGCGCCGGGCTGGGAAGCGAGCGCGGCGCCCGCGTCCAAGCCATCTGCCGCGCGGCGCGGCTGGCGGGCCTTCCAGCGCTCGCCGCTGTCTGGGTTCGCCCTGGTGGAAAGCGCCGGCCTCGCCAAGCTGGCGGCGCTGGCCGGGCGCAGCAAGGCGCGCGGCCATCAAGCCGCGCTGCCGCAGCTCGATCCCTGGCTGACGCCGCATAGCGCCAAGCTTGTGCCCCGGGACGGCCTGGGCCTGGAGACGCGCGCGGAAATCGTCTCCGGCCTGTTGCCGGCCATGGGTCTGGCCGGCGCGCTCGCCCCCTGGGCGCTGCTGGTGGGCCATGCCAGCCATGTCAGCAACAATCCGCAGGCGGCGGCGCTGCAATGCGGCGCCTGCGGCGGGCATGGCGGCCATCAGCATGTGCGGCTTCTGGCCAGCTGGCTCAATGATCCGGCGCTGCGCGAGCGGCTGGCGGCGCTGGGCCGGCCCATTCCCGCCGACACGGTATTCCTGCCCGCGCTGCATCTGACGCACAGCGACGAAATCCTGTTGCTGGATGCGGACACCCTGAGCGCGGACGCGCGCGCGCGCCTGCCCGGCCTGCAGGCGCAATTGCGGGCCGCGTCGGCGCTGGCGCGAAAGCGCCGCGCGCCGCTGGTAGGCCTCGCGTCGGCAGCGGACGACGCCATCCTGCTGAAAAAAATGCGGCAGAAGGGAGACGACTGGGGGGAAACGCGGCCCGAATGGGGGCTGGCCGGCAATGCGCTGTTCATCGCCGCGCCGCGCGCCAAGACGCGCAAGCTGGACCTGGGCGGCCGAGCCTTCCTGCATGAATACGACTGGCGCGCCGACCCGGACGGCAAAGGGCTGCAGGCCATCCTCGCCGCGCCCATGGTGGTGGCGCACTGGATCAACATGCAGTACTTCGCCTCCACGGCGGACCCGCGCCGCTTCGGCAGCGGCAACAAGCTGCTGCACAATGTGGTGGGCGGCCGCATCGGCGTGTTCGAAGGCAATAGCGGCGACTTGCGCATCGGCCTGGCCTGGCAGTCGGTGCACGACGGCCGGCGCCTGCGCCACGCCCCGCTGCGGCTGGCCGCCTGCATAGACGCGCCGCCGGACAGACTGGCGGAGGCGCTGGCGGCGCAGCCCGTCCCGCGCCAGCTGGCGGAAAACGGCTGGCTGCACCTGTATTGCGTGCACGGCGACACGCCGCTGCGCTGGCATGCCGATGGCGGGTGGCGACATGACTGAGCGCCGCGCCGCCTTGCTGACCCGCCACGGCAAGCACGCCGCCATCGCGCCCGCGCTGGCTGGCATAGGCTGGGACCTGGCGCTGGTGGACAGCTTCGATACCGACAGCCTGGGCGCTTTCACCGGCGAGACGCCGCGCGCCGGCAGCCAGCGCGACGCCGCGTTGGCCAAGGCCAGGCTGGCTTGCGAGCTCAGCGGCCTGCGCTATGGTATTGGCAGCGAAGGCAGCGAAGGCAGCGAAGGCAGCGAAGGCAGCTTCGGCGGCGACCCCTGGCTTGGCAGCTGCGGCTGGGCCACCGAACTGTTGCTGTGCTGGGACGCGGAACGCCAATACGCGGTGGAGGCCTGGACGCGCGGGCCGGAAACCAATTTCCGCCACTGGACGCTGAGCGATCTGGCGGCCTTGCCGGACATCCTGCGCCTGTCAGGCTTTCCGGCGCACGGCCTGATCGTCGGGCGGCCTGGCGATCAGGCCTTCCACAAGGGACTGACCGACGAAGCCGCGCTGCGCGCGCATCTGGCAGACGGCCCGCTGCATCTGGAGTGCGATATGCGCGCCCACCGCAATCCCACGCGGATGGCGATGATAGCGCGCTGCGCCGCCGCGCTGGCGGAACGGCTGGCCAGCGCCTGCCCAGCGCGCGCCGCTGGCAATGCCCGTGCTGCCAGGCCACGCGCGAAAAAACCTTGCAGGCGGCCGCGTCGTCGCAATACTGCAATCCCTGAACCTTGGAAAACCATGAAGTCGCTTAGCCCCACCCCCGAAGGACTGGATCAGGCCGCCGCGCTGCTGCGCGCCGGCGAGCTGGTCGCCGTGCCCACCGAACCGTTTACGGACTGGCGGCCGACGCCACCCGGCCCGACGCCGTGGCCGCCATTTTTCGCGCCAAGAACCGGCCGGCCGATCACCCGCTGATCGTGCACCTGCCGGGCCTCGAGCAGCTGAACGAATGGGCGGCGCGCGTCCCCGCCTGCGCCTGGCCGGTGATAGAACGCTTCTGGCCCGGTCCGCTGACCCTGGTGCTGCCGGCAAGCGAAAAGGTGCCGGCCATCGTCAATGCCGGACAAGGCACGGTGGCGCT
The DNA here is from genome assembly GCF_021129175.1 of Chromobacterium piscinae. Lineage (GTDB taxonomy): Bacteria > Pseudomonadota > Gammaproteobacteria > Burkholderiales > Chromobacteriaceae > Chromobacterium > Chromobacterium piscinae. The sequence continues at coordinate 4,361 of NZ_JAJOHV010000011.1, forward strand.
GCGCTGGTCCAGCCATCCGCTGCTGCAAGCGCTGTTGGACCGGCTGCAGCGGCCGGTGGCGGCGCCGTCGGCCAACCCGTTTTGCCGCATCAGCCCCACCACCGCCGACCACGTGCGCGCCAATATGGAAGGCCGCATCGCCGCTGTGGTGGACGGCGGCCCGTGCGCGGTGGGCATAGAGTCCACCATTCTCGATCTCAGAGGCGCGCGGCCGGCCATCCTGCGTCCCGGCGCCGTCACCGCCGCCATGCTGGCGCCTTTCCTCGACCTGGCGGAAACCGCCGCGCCCGACGCGCCGCGCGTGCCGGGCAATCTGGCTTCGCATTACGCGCCGCGCCAGCCCTGCTACCGGCTGGAGGCCGCCGAAGCGGAGGAGAGGGCCGACGACGCCGGCTGGCGGCAGGCTGCGGTGCTGGCCATCGACGCGCCCGCCGCGCGCTGCGGCTGGTTCAAGCGCATGCCGAGCACACAGGAGGGCTATGCCCAGGCGCTGTACGCCGCGCTGCACGAGGCGGACGCCAGCGGTTGCCCATCGGTCTGGATCGTGCTGCCGCCCGACGAGCCGGCCTGGCGCGCCGTGCGCGACCGGCTGCAACGCGCCGCGCGGCCGTTGGATGGCCGGCATGGCAGCTAAGGGCGGGGGTGCCGCTAGTAGGCGGTTTGTTGACGGCTGAAGGCGAGTTGCAATTTATTTGCCTTGAGTTGTCACTAACTTTGCATCCCAATACCTACTGTAGGGAGGCAAAGTTAGTGAAAAAAGCCTTGCTTGTCCGGTAAGGTTTTTTGCACTTCCTTGTACGCGTAACCAAGCTGAGCAAAAGCAGAGTTCCTGCAAAAATCTCACTTTTCTGCGCAGTTTTTGAAAAAATCTGTTGGTCAAGATGTTCCGAACTCTGAAGTGGCCGCAAGTCGGCCTAAGTGGACGGTGAAGCTGCATTTCTTGAAGGACCGCTGTGCAGCGGTTGCTGTCCTCCGGCGTTGGCGGTCGAACGGTCAATGTCGACGATCTGCCGGCCCACTCGCTTGCGCAGCCCAACACCGCACGAACAGCCGGTCGGAGAGTCGCTGTGGTCATTTGGCGTCAGTTTCTCACGCCAACGGAATACAGTGTCGGGGGCCGATAGCATTCGAAGAGCCGACCCAAGTGCGACCTTCCTTCACCCCAGCTAACCGGATCTCTAGCGACCGTCGTTCGATCCGTGCGCCGAAATAGCAAGTCAGGTGTTGCAGCGCTCGAGAAATATGCGCACAATGTTAAGTAAACTTAATTAATAAATTTACTTAACAAAGGAGTCGAACATGAAGTCATCGTCACTCGTGGAACTCGCACTGTCCGCTCAGGGCTGCACCCAGAAGGCACTTGCCCTTAGGCTCGGGGTTTCGCCGGCACAGATTAGCAAGTGGAAGAACGGCGAGCACATTTCATTCGAAATGAGCGAAAAGTTGAGCGAATTGGCGGGCTTGGACAATCTGGATCCGGACATCGTCTTGTTTGCTGGCTCCAAAGAAGATGCCAAGAAATGGGTAAAGCTTATCCGCTACCTTGCTGATCTCGCTGAGTGCGATGCGGAGACGGGCTACAACACGGCACCGTTAGTTGAGGATGTGGATTGCGACAATTGCGTCCTATTCTGGAAAACCTTTCATGTGCTTCAAGAGATGGGGGTCAATATTCCTCAGCCATTTCCCGAGGAGTTGGGGGGGTGCATAGTAGACGATGACGATGATGAAGACGAGGCTGTCTGGGACAACGAGATTGCTTCACTCATCTATGACATGTTCAAGTCACTCACAAATGTGTACGGCTTCTATGCAGCGTTCGTGTCGGATTTGGTTTTCGACGACGAGTTGGATCTATTCGACACCCCAGCTTGGGAACTTGATGCTGCACTGCTCAGCCTGGCCGCATCGAAGCTAGATCTGGACGAGAACAAGGTTCCCGGCTTTCCAAGTTTCAAGCACAAAGTAGAGTCTGAGGTCACTGAAATGGTCGCGTATCTGAAGGAGCGTGCATTTCGTGCTGGCATCCCTCTCAGAGCCGAGTTGATGGATCTGATCTTTGATTCCCACGACGAATTGGGTCAGGCCGCAGAAGCGCGTAGCCTTGGCTTTGACCAAAGTCGCCTTCATCCGGACATCTATATGAATGAACTGCTCATTGGCATGCGTGTGATTCATCAAGTGCTGCCAGCAATCATGAAAAAGCTTGGCATTGAAGACGAGTTTGAGCTTGATACTTCCGAACTCCGGCTCGGCCGGTAGCGGTTATATGTGAATCGCCCAGGTGGACTGTCCCAGCTCCTGTTAAGCAATCCTGTATTATGATTTTGGCATGGCTGGGTGTCCATGAGCACTCCGCATTTCACCCCAGAATCCAAAGAAGAAGCCATCAACAAGCAACTAGTCAGTTCGTGAGCACTCGACACGTGGTGGTAAATTATGTCGCTTTTCAATGCAATTTAGGAGTTGGCTATGAGTGTTAAGGAAGAATTCTCGGCAATTAAAGACGATTCTGGCCTCACTCAATTTTTGACTAAGCATGGATTCGTTGAAGATGAAGCCGCCACAGCCAAAGAAAAGGAGGGCTTCGCGCGTTCGATCAGTAGCGGAGTTCTGGGTATCTACTTCGGACAGATCAATGGACAGCTGGCCACTATCACTTACACCTGGCGCGATCAGAGTCGGACCTTTGATCCGCAGCCTGATTTGCACACGGCAGTTCTGTTCTGCAGCAGCTTAGGACAGGCGACAGTTGCTTTCGAGGTCTAAGCGCACACAGAGGCCACCTATCACGGTGGCCTCTTCGTTTACATTAGCACATTTCCGATTCTCGCTACCGCCAGGCCGACAATTCCCGCTACGGGCCTACAGCCCCCGAGTATGAAATAGAATTGCCAAGGGCGATCCGCAGCATTTTCTGCGTGATCCAAGCGTTCGCCGAGATCTGTGTCAATCATGCGCTCGCCCAATCTAATTGAGGGGGCTTCCGCGAAAACCGTGGTGATTCCATAGACATTAACGTGCTAGCTTTGGGGCGATCGGAGGCTGTAGGGAACCGAGAGGCTCAATTTATTAGGTGCCTCCTGAGGAGGTGGATTAGTCATTTTTCACTCTAAATTTTTTGCGAAATATAAGAATGGGAATCCAGAAATATGCCTTTAGCAACCACTGTCTTGTTAGTAGCCAGCAAAGTGGCCGACCAACGACCGCTCTGAATATCGCTCTTACGTGTGCTGAAATTGGGACCTTTGATGCGGAACCATAAAGTACCTTTGGGCTAACTAGATGGTATGTAAACCAAAGCATTCTTTCGCGAATGGAGAAATCAATAGCAGCCATGTTCCAGTAGGTTCCCCATCGTTCCTCGAAGCGATCATTCAGGAGATCAATGATGTTCGGGGACGTGCTAAAGGCGCTTTCGCACGTGAGTGCAATCTGAGCAGGAGGCGAACCGATTTCAAGAATAAAGATACGAAATCGGTTCATGGAATCAATAAGCTTCATGTCTTCGCTTATGAAAAATGTACGGAGTGGAATTGATGGGAGAGATGCGATAACCGGTTTCGTTCCGATACGAAAAAGCGTCACAGTTTCTTGAAATATGCCGAGAGGTGATTCGGCCTCCACTAGGAGGCAAATACGATCCAAGGGTGCGTCAGAATTAGGCTTGCGAAGAGCAATATGCGGCATGGGAGCTCGGTCGTTGTCGAGAATTGACGGAAATGACAGCGAGACCTCAAGACCTGGCCCAAAGGATTTCCAATGAACAAGGAATCCATTGCGCTTCAGATATTCGCGATGAGAGGTTAGGTATGTTTCAAGCAGGAAGAACTTTTCAATCCATGTCTTAAACGGAGAAAGTAAAAGACCCGTGGGAATCGATATGTTGGGTAGTGGCATATAAATGGCTAGCAGTGTTTATACAGACACTGGACATTGTGTGTTAATTAGTGTTAACGGTTGAGATTTTGTATGAAAAACACATGCATTTCAACAGGTTTATCACGTTGTGTGCCTGTGAGAAAATAGTACAGATGACCTAGTCATGGTGGGTTGGGGTCTAAAATCACGTGTTACTCAATATTGGGGCATCGACTGCGCAGCGCTAGAATACGTGGTACTACAAGTTGTGCCAGATGACGAGTTTGTGCGTTGGTGCCCGAGTAGTTAAACGACATGGATATGGTGACGATCTCCGCGGTGTGGATCAGTGACTCGATAGTTGTCAAGAAGCCAATAATTTCGTCGTCCATCCATAAGTCACCCTCGGCCCACTGGTCCGAACGGTTGAAGAGGTCCAAGCACTGTGAATCGCCCCGGCTCCTGTAGGCATTCCTGCCTTATGATTTACGCGTGCATCCAGTGAGCGCCAATCTGCGTCGACAACCAATATAACCGCTGTGTGAGGTTAATGGCAGATCAGGGGCTTGCCGCGGGGTGTAGATTGGCAAGGACGACGGGTATTGGCGAAACAATATGCTTTTCTCAACCGCCTGGCTGGCGAAAGCCGGATATTTCGCTGACCGTGCTTGCAGTGTCGATAAGATGGCCAATGCTTTGTGCCAACTGGTATCGAGCAGTTAGAAGGTCGGACATGGCTTGGATGCGCTGTTGTCTCGCTGATGCGAGGTTGCTTTGTACGTTCATTAGTTCTTGAACGTCGGCCGCCCCAACTTGATAGCGCTTGCTTGATGCTGCAAATGCCTGTTCCGCTGTTTGTAACAGCCGGCTGGCTTGCGTGAGATTGCTTATGCCTGACTGAACATCTTGATAGTTCTTCCAGACCGTCCTGTCCGTCTTTTGCGAAGTTCCATCCAGAATGGCTTGCTGTCGCTCAATTTCTGCGGCGGAAGCACGGATGCGGTAGGTTCGCTCGAAGCCGTCAAATAAAGGCAGGGTTACCTGAATGCCCGCATAGCGTTGCTGGCTATTCGCCGAGGTTGTCGGCATGCCGACGCCCAGGCTTTCTGGTTGATTGTTGTGGGTAGCGCGCAGCGTCAGCGCAATGCTTGGTCGACCTTCAGCTGCGGTCTGATCCGCTTTGGCCTGTGCAGCCGCCAGATTTTCGCGGGCGGCGATCAACTCTGGATTGTCTTTTTGCGCACGCGCCAGTAGTTCACTGATATTGCGATCAAGATCTTTCTTCACCGGATCACTGGGAGCAAGCTCCGTCACTGTTGGATGACTATCGGCCGGAAGTCCCATGTCAAGAGCAAGGTTGCCTTGCATGATAGCCAGTTGCTGTTCAGCTTTAATGCGATTGATCACGCTTTGGGATAAGGCCGTTTCTGCTTGCAACTGGTCGCTTATTGCCACGATTCCACCATTCACTTTTGCGCTTGCCGCTTTCAGGCTGTTGGTGGCATTGCGTTCGTTTTCAGTGGTGGCGATGAGAGTGGCTTGTGCGGCGGCAAGCGCATAGAAGTCGCGAACGATGGCCGCGAAAATCTGCGCATGTACGGTCTGCTGGCTGGCCAGCGCTGCGCGCAAGCCGGCCTCTGCTGCCTGGTGCCGCGCTGATCGGGCGCCAAAATCATAAAGCAGCCAGCTCAGGCTTGCGCTATCGCTGCGGTACCCATCTCGGTTGGCCGTGCTGAGAGCAGGTATGTCCGGCGTGCTCACCACATTGTGATCCCGCACCCACTGTACATTTCCCTCCAGTTTGGGCAGGTAGGCTGCCCGCGCCTGTCCTAATTCAGCCTGCTGTAATTTGATATTGGCCCAGGCCTCCCGCGTCTGTGGATCATGGCATAGCGACATGTCGACTGCGGTCAGCAGATCCAGCTTGGCGGGAAGTTCGTGTGTGCGACACGGCTCGGGAGCGGCGATGGTTGAAGATTGTGACTGTAGAGGGTCGTTTGGGTAGACATCCCACGCAAGGCACCTCCCGCTGAGCAATAACAATTTTATTATTAAAGCCTTTGATTTCATTTGAATTTGTATTGCCATTGGAATTTCATTTGTTATTTAGAAGTATACAATAATTTACAATATTGTTACAATATGTTGTTTGGATTTACAATTTGGCAGAGCTTTGCCAATGGCAAGTGATCGTGACAACTAAACCGACTTGTTTGCTTTCTTGTTGAAAGATGAGTGATCGGTATCGAAGTGGATTCATTCTGAATGGAAGTAAGTATCGATGCAGGGGCGGCTGCGCTGGTGATCGTCGCTAGATATCACGGTATCGCGGCGGATGCTGCGCAAATCAAACACCAGTCGGGGAATGTCTCGGCAAAGCTATCGGACACGGATCTGCTGCTGGCGGCTCGGCAGCTTGGTTTGACGGCGCGTATCGTGTCATTGAAGTTGTCTCGCTTAATGCATGCCACCTTGCCGTGTCTCGCGTTGCTAGAAAACGGATCACATCTGATCGTTGGAAAGACGGATGGGCAGCGGGTCTTGGTGCAGGATCCGGTTACTGAACAACCCACCATGCTGACTATTGATGAGCTGGCGGCAAAATGGGATGGCCGGGCCATTCTGTTCGCTTCGCGGGCTTCACTGGCCGGAGAGTTGGCCCGTTTCGATTTCACCTGGTTCATTCCCGCCATCGTCAAATATCGCAAGCTGATCGCGGAAGTGTTCGCCGTGTCGCTAGTGCTGCAACTGTTTGCTTTGGTAACACCATTATTCTTCCAGGTTGTCATGGACAAGGTGCTGGTACATCGAGGCTTTGCTACCTTGAATGTGATCTGCATCGCCTTGCTAATCACGTCCCTGTTCGATGTGTTTCTCACCGGCTTGCGTACCTATGTGTTCTCCCATACGACCAACCGCATTGATGTCGAACTTGGCGCCAGCCTTTTTCGTCATTTGCTTGCCTTGCCCTTGCCGTATTTCGGCGCGAGGCGAGTTGGAGACACGGTAGCGCGGGTTCGCGAGTTGGAGAATATCCGCAGCTTTCTGACAGGGCAGGCGCTGACGGCGGTATTGGATGTGCTGTTCTCGGGCATTTTCCTGGCAGTCATGTGCTTCTATTCTCTCAAGTTGACGTTGATCGTCGCCTTGTCGCTGCCTTGTTACGCCGCTATTTCTTTTGTGTTGGTTCCGCCGCTCCGAAATCGCTTGGACGAGAAATTCGCACGAGGCGCCGATAATCAGTCCTTTTTGGTAGAAACCGTATCCGGTATTGAAACGGTCAAGTCAATGGCGGTTGAGCCGCAATTCACCCGTCGTTGGGATCAGCAACTGGCTAGCTATGTCAGCGCCGGCTTTCGTGTGACGGCGCTGTCCATGCTGGGTCAGCAGGGGATTCAGCTGGTAGGCAAGCTGGTGACGGTTTTGACCCTGTGGTTTGGCGCGCTGATGGTGATCAATGGCCATCTGACCGTGGGCGGCTTGGTGGCATTCAATATGCTGGCGGGGCGGGTGTCGGATCCGGTGCTGCGCCTAGCGCAGCTCTGGCAGGATTTCCAGCAGGTCGGCATCTCCATGCGCAGGCTAGGCGACATCCTCAATACCCGTACCGAATTGCCGCCCAGCCGTCAGGCCTTGCCTGAAGTGCGGGGGGAGATCCTGTTTGAGGATGTCCGATTCCGCTATGCGCCGGATGGTCCTCAGGTGCTCAAGGGGATCGATCTGCATATCCAGGCGGGGGAGGTGATTGGCATCGTCGGCCGCTCTGGTTCTGGCAAAAGCACCCTGACCAAGTTGCTGCAACGCTTGTATGTTCCGGAGGGCGGCTGCGTCCGCCTGGATGGCATAGATCTGGCGCTGGCCGATCCAGCCTGGCTGCGGCGTCAAATCGGCGTGGTATTGCAGGAAAACCTGCTTTTCAACCGCTCCATCCGGGAAAACATCGCCCTCAGCGATCCGGGCATCCCGTTGGACCAGGTTATGGAGGCCGCCAAGTTGGCCGGCGCGCATGAATTCATCATCGAGTTGCCGGAAGGCTACGACACCAAGGTGGGTGAGCACGGCAACGGACTGTCGGGTGGTCAGCGCCAGCGTATTGCCATAGCGCGCGCACTGATCGGCAATCCCGGCATTCTGATTCTGGACGAGGCGACCAGCGCTCTCGACTACGAGTCCGAACGCATCATTCAGCACAATATGCAGGCCATTTGCCGCAATCGTACCGTCATCATCATTGCCCACCGTCTATCTGCCGTCCGGCACGCGAATCGCATTGTGGCGATGGACAAGGGGGAGATCGTTGAAATCGGCGCGCATGAAACCTTGGTGCGTCAGGGTGGCTATTACGCGCGGCTAGTGGAGCTGCAAACGGCATGATGAGCATGAAACTGTATTGGCAAGCGGGCAAGGATCTGGCGCAGCGTTATCAGCAAATTTGGCGTGCGGTGTGGGCGCTCCGGCATCAGCTGGATGCCCCGCCGCGAGCCGGACATGAGCTGGCGTTTCTGCCGGCCCATCTGGCAGTCCGGGATACACCGGTGCATCCCGCCCCGCGATGGGCGATGCGAGCGCTGATGGCGCTGGCGCTGGCGGCGGTGCTGTGGGCCTGTTTCGGTCAGCTTGATGAGGTCGCCGTCGCGCATGGCAAGCTGGTGCCAAATGCCCAAGTCAAGATGATCCAGTCCGCGGAGACTGGTACGGTGCGAGCCATTCTGGTCAACAACGGCCAGCGGGTTAAGGCTGGACAGCCGCTGTTGGAGTTGGATACCACCATGGCCGGTGCCGATGCCACGAAGACGCGGCTGGCAAGGCTGGATGCCATGGTCACCATCGCCAGGGCGCACGCTTTGCTGGACGCGCTGAAAACATCGCGGCCGCCGCAGGTGGAGTCGGTGCCTGGCTTGCCCGCGATGCGGCAGGCTCAGGTGCAACAATTCGCAGAAGGGCAGTACCGAGAATACCTCGACAAGCAAGGCGCGCAACGGGCTGAGCTGACCAAGCGTCAGGCCGAGTTGGAAAGCACCCGGCGAGAAATCGACAAACTGCGCCAAACCGCGCCGCTTGCCCGCCAGTCCGCAGACGCCTACCGCAGTCTGGTGAAAGACAACTATGTTTCCCGCCAGGACTATCTGCAAAAAGAACAGCAACGCATCGAGCAGGAGCAGAACCTGGCAGGGCAGCAAAGCCATGCCCGGGAGCTGGAGGCCGGCATTGAGGAACAGCGCCGGATACTGGATGCCGCCACCTCGTCTTTCCGTCGCGAATTATGGGATGCCCTCAACCAGGCCCAGCAGCAGCTGCCCCAGTTCCAGGGGGAGGAAACCAAGGCCAGGCAGCGCGAAGCACGGATGCAGTTGCGTGCTCCGGTGAATGGCACCGTTCAGCAATTGGCCGTGCATACCGTTGGTGGCGTGGTGACTCAGGCGCAAACGGTGCTGGAAATCGTGCCGGACGATACGCTGGAAGTCGAGGCCAATATCGAAAACAAAGACATCGGCTTTGTCCGCGCTGGTCAGCAGGCGATTGTGAAGGTCGAGTCCTTCCCCTTTGCCCGCTATGGCTATCTGGATGGAAGGGTGCTCAAAGTTTCGAATGACGCAGTGTCTGATCGCAAGCTTGGGTTGATCTTTCCATCCCGCTTGCATCTGAGTCAAAGCCGGATTCGCGTCGAGGATACCTGGGTCAATTTGTCCCCTGGGATGGCGGTCACTGTCGAAGTCAAAACCGGACGCCGCAACGTGGCGGCATATTTCCTCAGTCCCCTGATCGAGTACGGGCAGGAAAGCCTGCGCGAGCGATAGCGGGAAACCGCCGGCGGGGGCAAGGCAATGGAACCGGTGATGGCAACGAGGCGTTTCACCATGATGAGAAAAAGGGCCGAGCTGGCACTGTGGGGGAGCTTGCTGCTTTCCTGCTTTGCCAGCCAGGCGGAACCGATTCCGATCCGCGATCCTTATTTTGCCCAGGCGCGAGTCGCTTGGCCGCCGGCAACGCGAGAGTTGCAGGACAAATCATTCGAGCTGATCGATACCGGCTTGGAGGGGACGTACCACGATATCCGGCCCAAATTGGGCGAGTGGCTGGACAACGACCATCTGGTGGTGAATGCCATCCAGCCAGGCTGGCATATGCAGCAGAAGGGGCAGTTCCAGATCATGCTGGTCGACGCCCGCACCGGCAAGTCCAGCGTGCTGCTGCCGCATGCGATGCTGCAATGCTGGAACGCCAAACGCCAATTGGCGTCGATCAGGCCGATTCCGGAGGAGTTACCCCCGGGGCGGCGGGTTTGGGATTTGGAAAATTTTTCGCTGATGCATCTGGGACCAGATGGTCAGCTGACGCGTTTAAGCACGCCACAGCCATTCGATACGCTTACCTGTGAGGCTACCGATAACGGTATTCCGCTATATCAGCAAGACTTTGGCCGGCCCTTGCAGGACATTAATGGCTTCCTGCGGCAAGGGGTACCGAAGCAATCATTTAAATCAGACTTTAATACGGTATTGTTTCGGCGCGGCCAACCGTCCCGGCAGATCGGGGTGAGGGCCGAAGAAGTTTTCTTCCCGATCTATCTGCCTTACCTGAAGCGCTATCTATTGAATAGCGGCGACAGCCAGCACGACTCGGCCACCGACCGCCGGCTGGCCGGCGCCACCTGGGGCGACCGGCCCTACGACCTGACGCCTTACCGGTTGATGTCGCCGGACGGCGAGGTGACGGAAATTCCCTATCCGAAAATCATCTTCAGCTACGGCGTGCACGGCTTCGCCAACCTGCTGCCGACCCCGCATGGCCTGTTGTTGAACTCCAGCGGCCGCTCCAGCCCGGGATTGCTGCTGTTGCAGGGTGAACAGCTGTACCGCGTCTGGGGCGGTCAACGCTGGTTTGCACCGGGATGGCGCCAATCGGCTTATGGCTTGAAGGTGTCGCCGGACGGTTGCCGGTTGGCTTTCATCCACGCCAGCACCTGGTCGCAGGACAGCGGCAATGAAATCAGCATTTTGAATATGTGCAAGGCCTAGCCTTGAACACCGATCCCGCCAAAGAGTGGGACGTTAATACCAGTCCTGATGAGGATAGGTTGAGTCAGTGTGGGTAAGCGTAAGCCTGAGCCCGTGATGAAAATGGAGAGTTTTACAATGACGAGGAAAAAGGTGGTGCTGACACTGTGGGGGAGCTTGCTGCTTTCCTGCTTTGCCAGCCAGGCGGAACCGATTCCGATCCGCGATCCTTATTTTGCCCAGGCGCGAGCCGCTTGGCCGCCGGCAACGCGAGAGTTGCAGGACAAATCATTCGAGCTGATCGATACCGGCTTGGAGGGTATGTACAGCGATATTTTCCCCGATGCAGGCGAGTGGCTCGATAGCGACCATCTGGTGGTGAACGCGGCCCAGCCGGGCTGGCATATGCAGCGGAAGGGGCAGTTCCAGATCATGCTGGTCGACGCCCGCACCGGCAAGTCCAGCGTGCTACTGCCGCACGCGATGATGCAGTGCTGGAACGCCTCTCGGCAGCTGGCTTCGGTCAAGCCGATTCCAGCTGAGTTGCCTCCAGGGATTAGGACAGTATGGAGCTTGCCTACTTTCTGGGTGATGCATTTGGGAGGAGCGGATAGGCAGCTGACGCGTTTAAGCACGCCACAGCCATTCGATACGCTTACCTGTGAGGCTACCGATAACGGTATTCCGCTATATCAGCAAGACTTTGGCCGGCCCTTGCAGGACATTAATGGCTTCCTGCGGCAAGGGGTACCGAAGCAATCATTTAAATCAGACTTTAATACGGTATTGTTTCGGCGCGGCCAACCGTCTCGGCAGATCGGAGTGAGGGCCGAAGAAGTTTTCTTCCCGATCTATCTGCCTTACCTGAAGCGCTATCTATTGAATAGCGGCGACAGCCAGCACGACTCGGCCACCGACCGCCGGCTGGCCGGTGCCACCTGGGGCGACCGGCCCTACGACCTGACGCCTTACCGGTTGATGTCGCCGGACGGCGAGGTGACGGAAATTCCCTATCCGAAAATCATCTTCAGCTACGGCGTGCACGGCTTCGCCAACCTGCTGCCGACCCCGCATGGCCTGTTGTTGAACTCCAGCGGCCGCTCCAGCCCGGGATTGCTGCTGTTGCAGGGTGAACAGCTGTACCGCGTCTGGGGCGGTCAACGCTGGTTTGCACCGGGATGGCGCCAATCGGCTTATGGCTTGAAGGTGTCGCCGGACGGTTGCCGGTTGGCTTTCATCCACGCCAGCACCTGGTCGCAGGACAGCGGCAATGAAATCAGCATTTTGAATATGTGCAAGGAAAACAATAAATGAGTACGCGTATCGATCTGTCGGCTGACAAACAGGTGCTGCTGCGCGCGGCCTATACCGCGATGGACCAGACCTATGGCAAAACCGCAGCAGGCTACCAATTGCAGGGCATAGACAATTCCGGCAATGGCAAGAAGCTGCCGTGGGATGTACCACCCGGTTGGGTGATTACCCGCTCGGTGGAGGACCCGGGCCAGGGCGGCAAGGTGGTGATCTATCGCAATGAGGCCAGCAACCAGGTGATGGCGGTGGCGATGGGCACCAATGGCAATGGCGACATGGCCGGCTGGAACAGCAATTTCCAAGATTTCGGCATGTCGCAGTGGCATTCTCAGCACCTGGATGTCAATGGAAAGACGCTGAAAGACAATGTCTATGAGGCCTTGAATAAAGCGTTGGAGACGCCCGGCGCGCAATTGGTGTGCGCCGGTGACAGCAAGGGCGGCGCGATCGCCCAGTTCATCTGCGCCGATATTGTGCTTGAACGTGATTCTTATAAGACGAGGTTGAAAAACCTTGCCGCCGTCAGCAATGAGAGCATGGCCGTCATCGCCAACTCGGCGCCCGGCTCGGAAGCGGAACTGAGCAGCGCCTACGGTCATTTCGATCCGCAGCTGTTTGCCGGCATCAGCAGCTTTTACTCCGCGGCCCGTATGGAGGATCACTCGGCGACGGAGATTGTGTCGCAGACCGGCGGCGCGTATCTGGCCAATACCGGCAATACGCTGCATTACTTCGATCAGGGCGTCGGACTGGATAGCGATAGAATCGACCATAACGCCAATAAATGGGTATATCTGCACCGGCTGGCTTATTCCGGCGTTGATGGCATGGAGGCGATCGGCGGTGATTTCAGCAGGCTGAGCGCGGCCCCGCGCGATAATAGGAACCTCGACGATATGGTGATGCTGGGCGGCTGGCTCAGCTCAATAGGCAAGGGCGACAGCGTGACGACGCCTGAGGCGGCCTCCCGGATAGGCGCCTCCTTCATATGCGGTTTTGCCGCAGCCCCGCTGTCCGCGGGCAAGGGCGCGCTTGAGGGCCGGTTCGGCTGGGAAACGGTGGCCGGCCTCGGGTCGCTGGGTTTGTGGGCTTCCGGCTTCGGCCCGCTGCTGATGGGCGCCTGCGCGGTGCCCGTCGCCGGCAGCAATGCCGCCAAGTTTTTTGGCGATCCCAAGCTGGTGACCTCCAATACCGATCTGCCCACCTATATCACCATGGTCGGCGCGCCCAAGGATGCGCCTGCCGGTTCCCAACGCTATTTCGGCATGACCAGCACCGGTGGACGCTATGTGGTCGACCTGGATGACCATGGCAGCGGCCAGATGTTCTGCGAGGAAAGCCAGGAACGCTCGCAGCTCACCATCCAGCCGGGCCGGGTGGATATTTCACGCTTTGACGCGAAGACCGGCGAAGCCTTGTCCGATGGCGTGTTCCAGTGCACACCGTCCGGCGCCACCATGACCCATTTTTCCCCGCAAGGGCCGAACGCGCCGGTCAAACTATCCAGTGTTGATGTCCTGAGCTGGAATGCCACGACGCTGCCATGGGCACAGACACAGATTCTGGACGGCAATGCCGCCAATGCTGCAGGACATGCGCCTCTGAACGCCAACCAGTTCGCCGTCGATGCCACGCATCGCGATTGGGCTTCGATTTCGGCGGCAACAGGAGTGTCCGTCAATGATCTGATTACCGCCAACCCCGGCAGCAGCATCGTGACGCAATTTCCGGCCGGACAGGTCATCAATCTGCCGGCCGCCGACAACCATCTCGCGCCCAGCATCTCCATCCATCCCGACCCGATACCGCAAAGCCGCACCCAGGGCGAGGGCGAGGCGATGGATCTGACCCGCCAGGGTTTCATCGACCATTCGGCGACACTGTCCATAGGCTTCGGCAATGGCATGCTCAACCATACCGATCTGGTTTCTACCACGGCGGCCAGCATGGCATCGGCCTGCATTCGCCCCGGCGAAGTGCAGAACGACAACAACGACTTCACCAATAACGCGATAGCCAAGGCCATATTGGCGCCGGCCAGCATGGACGCCTGGGCATCGCTGAATGCCGCGACGATAGGCAGCCAGTCGGCCAATTGCATGAATCAGGTCTACATCGACCCGCTGGTGCTGGATCTGAGCGGCAAGGGAATAGGCCTGACGTCTTTCCAGAGCAATCCGGTGCTATTCGATATCGACCATTCCGGCACGCTGAAGCGCACCGGCTGGACCGACGGGCAGACCGGCTTCCTGGCAGTGGCCAATGCCGACGGCAAAGTAACCGATATCAGCCAGATGTTCAGCCAGTATTTCGGTGGACAGGCCGGGAGCAATGGCGGCGTCGGCACGGCGCCGTACGCCAACGGTTTCGCGGCGCTGGCCGCGCAGGACAGTAACAAGGACGGTGTGATCGACGCCAACGACGCGATCTGGAATTCGCTGCGGGTCTGGGTGGACGCCAATCATGACGGCAAGGTCGGCAGCGGCGAAATGAAGTCGATGGCGGACCTGGGCATCACCCGCATCGACCTGCATGCTCAACAGACTCATCAGGTGATTGGCGGCAATATCGTCACCGGCACGGCCACGTTCGTGATGCAGGGACAGACGCATGTGGCCGCCGATGTGAATCTGGTGTCCGATCCGACCGGCAACACCTTCGAATCCGGCCAAGGCGGCACTACCATCCACTCCTCATCGACAGGGCCGAACGGCAAGCGCGAGGTCAAGACCTATCAGGATGCCGGCAGCGCCAATGTGACGCTGGACGCGGCCAAGCTGGGGGTGGACAACCTGTATGCCGGCAGCGGCAACGATACGCTGATCGCCGCGGCGGGCGGTAGCTGGCTGGTGGGAGGCGGCGGCAGCAACGTCTACCAGGGCGGGGCCGGCAACGATGTATTCGTGGTGTCGGCCAAGGATGATCCGGCCAATATCCACGGCGGCGGCGGCACCGACATGCTGGTGATCACCGGCGACAAGGGCATGACCATCAATATGGCCCAAGCTGGCGTGACCATAGCCGAAGGCGGCCAGGGCGACGACGTGATCATGAGCGGCGGCCGCAATGGCGTCTACATCAAGGGCGGCACCGGCAACGATATGTTGATCGGCGGCGCCGGCACCGATGTCATCATGGGCGGCAGTGGCCACAACACCATCATCGGCGGGTCGGGCCAGGCCATCATCACCGCAGGTCCTAGCGGCGACATCATTTACGGCGCGCAGGGCGATTCGGTGATCAACGCCGGCGGCGGCGCGGACACGATTTACGGCGGCGCCGGCAACGATGTGATCAAGGTGGGCATGGGCAACGCCACCATAGACGGCGGCGGCGGCACCAATATCGTGCAGTTCCATGGCAGTTACGCCGATTACCGCATCATGCCGACAGAGGACGGTGGCTACTGGGTGGCCGACAAGATTCCGCACCGCGACGGCACGGTCTATCTGAAAAACATCCAGAAGCTGAATTTCAGCGACATCCAGGCGGTGGACCTGTCCCTGCCCAACCCGATGCCGGTGGCCGATACCTTGAGGGTGGACCAGGCGGGCAAGGCTTTCGATCATCTGCAGCCGCATCTGATCAGCGCCGCCCAACTGCTGGCCAACGACCAGCGCCTGCGTTCGCAGGGGGCCTTACGCATCGCTTCGGTCGGCAGCGCCCAGGGCGGAACGGTCAGTCTGACGGCTTCCGGCGATGTGCTGTTCACGCCGACGCCGGGCTATAACGGCGTGATGGGCTTCAAGTACGGCGTCGGCGACGCCGCCGGCCATGGCAGCTCGGTGGTGCAGGACCTGACCAGCGGCCAGACGGCGCCGATGCAGGCCTCCGTCACCATGCTGACGCCCGAGCTGCCCGATGATCCGCTGCTGGGCAAGGAATGGTATCTGAGCGATGCCGACATTCTGCCGGTTTGGAAGGATTATTCCGGCAAGGGCGTGCGCATTGCCCAGTTCGAGCCTGGCGGCGAGTTTGCCGTCGAGCCGGAAATATTCGATTATCGCCACCCCGATCTGGCGCCGAATGTCGACCCCGCCTGGCTGCAGACCATGCAGTCCACCGACGCGATGCCTAAGGCGACGTCCAACCACGCCACCATGGTGGCCGGGGTGATGGTCGCCGCCAAGAATGGCCAAGGCGGCGTTGGGGTGGCGTACGACGCCACGCTGTCCGGCTACAATCTGGCGAACAGCGGCAGCGATCTGAGCGGCCTGGGCCATATGGTCAGCTACGACATCGCTAACCACAGCTGGGGCTTCAAGAATGATTTCGCCTTGAGCAACTATCAGGATGGCACCATAGACACCGCGGCCTCTCTGGTATCCAACGCCCAGTACGCCGCCGACAATGGCCGGGGCGGTTTGGGAACCGTCATTGTCGCCGCTGGCGGCAATGCCCGCGCCACTGGCGGCAGCGCCCAAGGATCTCTGACTAATAACAACCGCTTCAGCATCGAAGTGGGGGCCATCAATGCCAAGGGCGATCTGTCCACGCTGCAGATCGGATCGACGCCGTTCTCCAACCCAGGCGCGAGCCTGCTGGTATCGGCGCCAGGCAGCAATGTGGCCAGCACCAGTCAGATGGTGATGACCGATCAGGGGTCGACCTTCGGCAATGCCTACAGCACGATGGAGGGCACCAGCTTTGCTACGCCGATTGTCTCAGGGGTGGTGGCGCTGATGCTGCAGGCCAATCCGCATCTGGGTTATCGCGATGTGCAGGAAATCCTCGCGCTGACGGCGCGCCAGATTAGCGATGCGGCCACCAGCTGGGATCAGAACGCCGCCAGCAACTGGAATGGCGGCGGCATGCACGTCAGCCATGATTATGGTTTCGGCGAGGTGGACGCTCGGGCGGCGGTGCGCTTGGCCGAGAGCTGGATGACGCAGCAAACCGGTGCCAACGAGGTGGTCTACAGCGCAGCCAGCGGCCAGCTCAACCTCGTCGCCAACGGCGGCGCGGTGATACAGTCCGCGCTGGCGATGCAGAGCGGTTTGCAGATCGAGCACGTCGAGGTGGATCTGGACGCCGCGGTCGGCCGGCTTGGCGATGTCGTGGTGAGTTTGGTGGCGCCCAACGGCACCCGGAGCATTCTGCTGAACCGCGAAGGCAAGGTTCCCGCCGGCTTCAAGGGCGCGAGCGATGCCGATGTCGGTAGCACGCGCAGCGGTGCCTTCCGCTACACCTTCATGACCACCCACGACTGGGGGGAGCTGTCTACCGGCAACTGGACACTGCAGGTCAGCGATGCCAATGGCGGCCAGCCGGTGACGCTGAATCACTGGGCGCTGCGCCTGTATGGTCAGGCGGCGACGGCGGACCATACCTTCTATTACACCGATGAATACAAGGCTCAGGTGCAGGCCAATGGCCAAAGGGCTGTGCTGGATGCCGCCGTCGCGGCAGCGGGCGGTGGCCGCAACACCATAGACGCGGCGGCCATCAGCGGCGACGTGAGCATCAATTTGCGGACCGGCGAGGCCAATCTGGCCGGCACGGCGCTGGCTGTGCGCAGTCCGGGCGCGATCCAGAATCTGGTTTCCGGTGATGGCAATGACACCCTGGTCGCCGGCGACGCCGATGCGCTGCTGGATGGCGGACGGGGTCGGAACACCTTGGTCGGCGGCGCGGGCAAGGACTTGTTCGTTGTTCATCGACGCGACCAGGGCTTGGACACCATCGCGAACTTCCGTCCCGGCAGCGGGGAGTTGATCGACCTGGTGGGTTTCGCTGGCAAACGTTTCCAAGATCTGGTTCTGACGCAGCAGGGCAATGACGTGTCTATCGACCTGGGCGCGGGGCAGCACATCCTCGTGCAAAACGTGCAGGTCGGTAGCCTGAATGCCGCGAATTTTGTCTTCCAGGACAGCCTAACTGTTCCGGCTTCCTACATCCAAAGCGGGGCGTCGCCTTCGCAGCCGTTGCCTGCCGGAAGCGGCACGATCGCATTGAAGGGCGGCGCAGCCGGCATTTCCTTGTCCACTTCGGCTACTGGCCAGATGGTGGCTTCGCTCGCGGGCACAGTCTATAGCCACGACGCGGCCACGTCCGATGTGTTCGAGGTGCAAAAGCAGGACGGTGCCAAGGATCTCTCCAATGCGGTGCGCGGCTTCAAGCACGGCATAGACAAGATAGATCTGCGACCGCTCGGCATCAGCAACTTTGCAGATCTCGATATCGCACTCAGCCAGCGGATGGTGATCAACGGCCTGGCTCAAGTTCACGGCACCATGGTTGGCAGCAAGGCTTTGGGCAGCAATGGCAAGCCGTTGAATCTGGTGTATCTGGACACGATCGATCCTGCCCAACTGAGTGCCGACGATTTCATATTCTCCCCGCCCAAGCCCGGCCAGGCTGGCACGGTAGATCAGCCAGTGGCGCCGGCGAACGGGATTGCCGGCAATGGCGTCCAGACGGTAACGCCGAACAGGGTCGATGCGACGACTATCGTGGGTACCTCTCAGGGTATAGTCAGGACGACCGATGAGCATGGGCGGCCGCAGATTCAGTCCGCGATTGATATGGCCTTGCCAGAGGACGTGGACAGTCTGCGCTTGACCGGTTCGGCCAATATCATTGGCATGGCGAACCATCATGGTGACACCTTGACGGCCAATGACGGCAACGATGTGCTGATTGGTGGTGATGGCGACGACGTGCTGGTCGCCGGCAAGGGCCGCGACCGCTTGATCGGCGGCGCCGGCCACAATACCTATGTAGTGTCGCTCAATGGCGGCCGTGTCCAGGTCGAGGCCAATGCGGGGCGGCTGGACACGCTTTCGATGCAAGGCGTGCAGGCCGATATGGTGCAGATGGCGCGGCAGGGCAAGGATCTGCTTCTTTCCGTGCGTGATGGTCAAGGGCAGTTTGCCGAAGTCGTGCTGCAAGGTCAGGGAGATGGCCGAGGGGTAGGCAGCGTCGTCTTGGCCGACCGCACCTTGTCCGCCGCTGCGCTGGACAATCTGCTGGCCAATGGCAACGTGCAGGCCAGCCAGCCTGCGCTGACCTCCACGGCCAAGGCTGGCGAGACATGGAAGTTCACCTTGCCGGACGGGCTTTTCAGCGCTACCGCCAGTGGCGATGCTCTCCATTACCAGGCTACTCTGGCCAATGGTGCCTCGCTGCCGGACTGGCTGAAGTTTGATCCGCGGACACGGCAGTTGACCGGCACGCCGACCAATCAGATGGCGGGAGCGGTAGCCTTGCAGCTGACGGCCATTGATATGGCCGGCAAATCTGCTGTTTCGACGCTGACCGTGCAGGTGCAGCCGGATTACCAGGCTCCTACGGTTGGCTTGTCCCTGCCGGCCCAGTTCGCCGCGCCGGAAAAGACCTGGCAATTCGCGCTGCCGGACGGGCTGTTCCGCGAAAACGTGCCGGGCGATACGCTGGCAATCAAAGCGACGCTGGCCAATGGCGATCCTCTGCCATCCTGGCTTTCCTTCGATGAGAAGCGGGGTGTCCTGTCCGGACAGCCTGTTAATCAGGTAGCTGGCGATCTGGTCATCAAGTTGACGGCAACCGATATGGGCGGCTTGTCCGCCAGCACCGTGCTGCCGTTGCATGTCCAACCGGCAGGCGGGGCGCCGCAGGTGGCGCACGGTGTGCCGGATCAAACGATCAAGGCCGGACAACCGTGGCAATACACTTTGCCGGCGGATGTCTTCAAGGAGAGCATCGCCGGCGATGCATTGCGCTACAGCATAGGCATGGCAAACGGAGGAGCATTGCCTGACTGGTTGCATGTGGACGCCCAGTCCGGTCAATTGAGTGGTACGCCTCGCAATGCGCAGGCGGGAACGCTGGCCTTGTCGGTGACCGCGACAGATCAGGCGGGGCTGAGCAGCCAGACTACCGTCAATCTGCAGGTGACGCCGACCTACCAGGCTCCGACCGTGTCTCAGACTTTGCCGGCCCAGGCGCTGACATCCGGAAGCGCATGGTCATGGACGATGCCGGCTGGGCTCTTCCAAGAGTCGGTCTCGGGAGACTCTCTGCGTTATAGCGTCACCATGGCGAACGGCGACCCGCTACCCGCCTGGCTCAGCTTCGATCCGGCGAGCGGCGTGCTGGCCGGCATGCCGACCAATCAGACGACCGGGACTATGGCTTTGCAGCTGGTCGCAACCGATATGGGCGGCTTGTCGGCGGGTACTCCGTTGAGTCTCAATGTCTCGCCGCGCTATCAGGCGCCGGACGTGATGCATCCGTTGCCGGACCAGACCTTGTCTGCCGGTACGGCTTGGCAGTTTGCGCTGCCGACGGACCTATTCCATGAGGCGGTGCCTGGGGACACGCTGTCGCTGCGTGTGACCTTGGACAATGGCGACCCGTTGCCCGCTTGGGTGCAGTTTGATCCAATCAGCAAGACGCTGAGCGGACTGCCGACCGATCAAACGACGGGCTCGCTGAAGCTGAAAGTCACAGCTTCCGATCAGGGCGGCTTGAGCAATAGCGCGGCCATCAGCGTAACGGTGAATCCGGTGTATCAGGCGCCGAAGGCCAGCAAGGTATTCGATGCTCAGGATGTCGTTGTCGGCAAGCAATGGTCGTATGCCTTGGCAAACCAGGTGTTCACTTCGGCAGTGGCCGGCGATACGTTGAGCTACAGCGTGGCGATGCGTGATGGAAGCGCCTTGCCTGGCTGGCTGAAGCTTGATCCGGCAACTGGCGTGTTGAGCGGTTTGCCGGCTGGCAATAGCAATGCTTCGCTGGATATGGTCGTCACCGCGAGCGATATGGCGGGATTGAAGAGCAATATGCCGCTTAGCTTGACCTTGCGTGGCGATAGTTCTCTGCAGGATGCGGATAGTCAGCCACAGGATCAGAATTTGCAGGTTGGAACACCATGGTCCTATACGCTTCCCGCTGGGATGATCAAGGGCAGTTGGTCGGACAGATATAATGTGGCGATGGCGGATGGTAGTCCACTACCGTCCTGGCTGACGTATGACTCTTTCAATGGCGCATTGTATGGCACGCCGCCTGCGCAGACCTCCGCGCCGATAACGCTGAAGATTACTGCAGCGTTTGGTGGTGGTAGTGACGGAAAGGTTTTGCATTTGCAAGTGGGGGCTGCTCAGCAGCAGCCGGCTGGCGGCATCGCGTTGCCGTTGCAGCATCTGCGTGCGGGCACTCGCTGGTCGTATATGTTGCCTCCAGGCCTGTTGTCGCAGAACCGTTCTGCCAGTTATTCCGCCACCTTGCTGGATGGCTCGCCGCTGCCGGCTTGGTTGCAGTTTTCTTCTTGGAGCGGGATTGTCAGCGGGATGCCGACGGATCAAATGACTGGAAATGTTGCGATCAAGATCAGTACCGGAGGTATGTGGGGAGAGCCGCTGAAGAGCACTGAGTTGGATCTGCAAATCCGTCCAGTATACCATGCGCCGACTGCATCAACACCGGCCGGTGTGCAAGGCATGATTGCCAATCAGCCGTGGCAGTTTAATGCCGCAGGCCTGTTTGCAGAGGATATCCCCGGGGATAGCCTGACTTACAAGGCAAGCTTGGCCAATGGTCAAGCGCTGCCGGCCTGGCTGGCGTTGGACCCGGTGTCCGGCAAGCTATCGGGCACACCCGATGTCCAGGCTGTCGGCGACTTGTCCATCCAATTGACTGCAACCGATCTGGGGGGGCTGGCCGCCGCGACGACCTTGAACTTGCATGTATGCCCGCACGGACAGGCACCGGTGCTGGGCAAGCCGCTTGGTCCGCAAACCTTCAAGGCAGGAACCATTGGCAGCTATGTACTGCCGGCCGATCTGTTCAGCGAGCCGGTTGTCGGAGATACCTTGCGCTACACGGTGACGCTGGAAAATGGCAACCCCCTGCCGGACTGGCTGAGCTTCGCGCCAGAAACCGGTTCGCTGCGCGCGAGTCCGGGCAATGCCAACGCCGGTACGTTCAATCTCAAAGTGACTGCCACCGATCTTGCTGGGTTGTCGACCAGCACGGCGCTTCCTGTGGCCGTGGTGTCCGCCTACGCGGTACCCAGAGTCAATTATGGGACGCATGTCATGCTGACACCGGGGGCCGCCTGGTCGTATACATTGCCGTCTGGCATGTTCAGCTCGGGCGTGGACGGGGATACCCTGAGTTATGGCGTGACCTTGAGCAATGGCGATCCGATACCAGCATGGTTGCATTTCGATCCGGGCCACTTGGCGCTGAGTGGCACACCGGTCGCGGGCAGCAGCGGCGTTCTCGGCCTGAAGGTGACGGCAACCGATATGGGAGGATTGGCGGCGAGTTCTTCGCTGGATCTGGTGTTCCAGCCGCATATCGCGACGCCGGATGCGAGCGGCAATCTGCCCAAGGGGAATGACGGCGTGTTTCTGGTCGATTCGTTCCAGTCGGCCACCGGCGGCGATGAGGACAGAACTGCCGTGGTGAACGGAACATTCGGCAATCTTGTCTTGGGCAACGGCAACAACACCGTGTTCATCGGCGGAGCGATGGGCAAGTTGACATTGGGGAACGGCAACAACACTGTGGTCGCTCAGCAAGGCAGCAATACCATCACGCTTGGCAACGGCCGCAATACAATTACGACGGAAAGCACCGCTTCCAGCGTGACGCTGCAGTTGGGGGATGGCAACAATGCCGTTTCGATGGCCGGGTTCTACAATACGGTCAATCTCGGGAAAGGCAATAACACGCTGGATTACATTACAGGAGGCGGCACGCTGAATTTCAATGCCTCGGCGACCGCCGACCATCTGTGGTTCAAGCGCATGGGGCAAAATCTCGAAATCGACGTTGTCGGCTCCGCCGAGCAAGTGACCTTGTTGCATTGGTTCGATTCGGGCCGCTCCGGCGTCTCGATACGATCCGGCGATAACAGGTCTCTGGGCTTTAATAGTGTCGACAAGCTGGTTCAGGCGATGGCGGCACTTGCGCCTCCGCCGGCTACGGTGACCAGTCTGCCAGCGGATTACCTGAAGACACTAGCGCCGGCACTTTCGTCCAGCTGGGGATTCGAGGTGGTTCCGGGGAGCGCTGGAACGAGCACGAACAAGCCGCTGACGCCGCCGGGAGGTGTTGATCTGACGGTTACCGGCAAGCCGCTGACGCCGCCGGGAGGTGTTGATCTGACCGTTACTGGCAAGTCATTGACCCCACCGGGTGGTCACGAGTCCCTGGGTGTTAATGGTGCCGATAAGCTGGTTCAGGCCATGGCGGCATTTGTGCCTCCACCAGCTACGACGAGTATTTTGGCGTCGAGTTACCAAAAGGCGTCGGCTCCGACTCTTGCATCTAGTTGGGGGTAATGCTGTTGTTTGAGTAAGGTGAACGCCCATGCTGCGCATGGGCGTTTTAATTTTGCCTCAATGGCGTCCGGCCGATAGCCAATTTTATTGAGCCGGGTGTTTGGTCTGTCTCGGCCCCCGTGGACAGCGGGTTAAGCACTATGGACTGTCCCGGCTCCTGTAGGCATTCCTGTCTTATGATTGGACTGCGGAGACCTTTTAAGGGTTGCTATTGGGAGCACTTGTACCAGTAGTGCATTTGCATATACTGTGGCTCCATTCTGATCAACTTCGCGTTCACCAATGACTTCATTTTCGGGATGCCAGACCAGCCTTCTTGCGCGCAGTGCCACTCGTGTATTCGTCATCTCGGACCTTCATCTTGGCGGCGAACCAGCAATGATGAGCCGGCCCGCATTGCTGGCCGAGTTTATCGATGGTCTACCAGCCCGCTTGGCGGCAGATGAAACCTTGGAGCTGGTCATCAACGGCGACTTTATCGACTTCCTAGCTATTGCTCCATTTGCTGCCTTTACCGCAGACTCGGTCGAAGCGGTACGCAAGCTGCGCAGCGTCGTTGATGCCCCATCCTCATTTGCATCGGTCTTTGACGCTCTGGGGCGTCATGTGGCGGCCCATCATCAGCTTGTTGTCATAGTAGGTAACCATGATCTGGAACTGGCACTGCCGGCAGTTCAGGATGCGTTGCACGATTGTCTATGCGCGCCTGCAGGAACTTTGCGTTTTGTCGATGACGGACGTGCCTATCGGATCGGTAACGCTCTTGTCGAGCATGGCAACACCTATGACGGTGCCAACGCCAATGACTGGAATGGCGTGCGTCATCTGGCGTCAGCGCAATCGCGAGGTAGGGAACCGCAGGCCGACGTACAAGTGTCGGCGGGGAGCCAGATCGTCCACAAGATCGTCAATACGCTCAAGGAGAGATATCCTTTTCTCCCGGTTATCCAGCCGGAGGGTGAGTTGCTTGTGCTCCTGATGCTTCAATTTGAACCGGAGCTACGTTCGGATATCAAAAAGATCGCGCAATTGCTCAAGGCTAAAAAGCTTGCAGAGCAGTTGCCCAAGCACGGAAAAACCGCCATCGCGGCAGCTTGCAGCGAAGATGTGGGGTTGGAAGCGGCACTGCGGGATATATTTAGCGAGGAGTACGCACTGCTGAAGGCAACTAATCAGCCCATCTCCGCATTGGATGATTGGATCGACAGCTGGCGTTGCACCAAGAAGACCAGCCTGTCATATATGCTCGAGCATGGTGTCCCCATCCCACTGGATCGCTTAAACAAGATTCGATTAGGCATAACCAAGATCGTCGACGCGGACCAGTCCAGCCTCATTTCTGGCGAGACCCAACAGTATGGCGTAGAAGGCGAACGCATGCTCAAGGCGATTCAGGGGTTGCAGGTGGTCGTCATGGGACACACGCATTTGCCGCGCCAACAAGATTACGGGCAAGGCGTCTACATCAATTCGGGTACGTGGATCGACCGCTTCACTGTTCCACCTGAAGTCCTCCAAGACGAGACCTGCAAGGAATTAACTTTATTTCTGCGTAAGTTATTGAGTCCAGGCGGCATCAAGCCAATGCCGCCGAATTTCGCCGATCTGTCAGTTGCCGTCGATGGGACCGTGCTGCATGCGGAGTTGCATGTCTACGAAAGTGCGCTGCCGTGAACAGCTACCGGATTGAGACAAGAAGGACTGATGGCCAGCCGATTAAATGCGGTACGGCCTGGGCCATAGATGACAATCTGATAGTGACCAGTTTCCACGTCGTGGCAGATGGCGCCGAGAGATGGATGCACGAGAATGCCGGTGCCGGCTACTGGCTCAAATGGGACGACGGACCCGCTGACATTGAGCTTAAGGCCGTTAGTTGCGACAAAGCTGCTGATGTTGCCCTGCTCACGCTGTCCCCTGCCGATCGCGATCAAAAGCCAGTCTTGCAAAAATTACCGATTGGCGAATGGGGGGCTGCAGTGGGCTCGGGTTGGTCGGCTCCAAGCTATCCAACTATCGCCAATGATGCACAAGTTACCCTGACCGGTATCATCAAGGCGGTGCGGCTAGAACCCGGTGCCGATGTCTTTGAATTACACCTTGCCGGAGGTGGCTCCATATCTTGGGGCGGCGCATCGGGCAGTCCACTTCATGTGGATGGCCGTGTTGTTGCTATGATTGTGACTGAGCTTCAGGGCATGTCCACTCTGCACGCAGTCAGTGTGGAACCGGTCCTTTCACTTTCGCTCTTGGCTGAGTCGGCTGCGGTGCAAACGGAGTTTCGCAAGCTTATCGCGACCTGTTCGGAAGACCAACTAGAGAAGCTTGCAGCCGGTTTACCGGAAATCGACGCTGATGGAGTGCCGTCCTACTCGGCCAATGACATAGCCGACTACGGCATAACATACGGTGTACAGGGGATGTTGTCGCTCCTGGAACAATTGCCCAGCACTGAAGAAAAACGGCACTTTGCGCTTGGGTTGGTCACATCGACGTTTAAGCGCCAACGTATGGGTTGGCCACTCCAACCTTTGCGCGACGACAGGTGGTGGGTCCGCCATGCCGATGCCGAGGCCCCATCTTCGCTGAAAAACGCATGGAAGTTGTTCCTAGGGGCTGAGGACTGGCACGCACAATTGACCATGATGGTGGAAAAGCTGAGGGCAAAGCAGGATACGCTCCCTCTGCAAAATCGAGCTCTAAAGCAGCGTTTGCGTTGTTTCGACTTGCAGGCCCCGTTCCGACAGTTGTGCGAAGGACTTTCCGTACTAGTTAACGACATCGAGAAAGAAATTGATCGCGCCCACTCTCAACAGCACGAAATCGAGCGTGAGGCGATTACTCTCATCCGACAACATATTCAGCCGACAATGCCGAGGGGGCGCTGCTTTTTCCTCTTGGGCAGCAGCGGATCCGGAAAAACCCACTTTCTGGAAAGGCTGATGACGAGTCCGATGGGGACTGAACTGTGTTTGCAGGTCGCTTGGCCAAAAGTAATCGACCTAACTGTAGAGTCGCTTGAAGCCGCGATCCTGAGTGCACTGTACCGAGCTACTGAGCGTAGGTTCGCATCTCTTCAACAATTCCAGGAAACGCTCGACCGCTACGAAAACGCCCGGAATGCCTATTGCGACGGATATGCTAATGAGCTGTGGGGGCCGGCACCCATGCTTGTGGTCGCCTTTGACAACTTGCAGGCGGTTCTGCCCGATCCGCAGGTGGCCCGCAACGTATGCGCTGTATTGCAAACCTTGATTGAAAATGCGACTAGCTATCGCTCAGTACGCTGGCTGTTCACGCTTCAGGATACCTTCTTCGATAGGTTGACGATGCCAGTGGATCAGCCCAGCTTTTGGGAGGAGTATGGATGGATCAATAGCAAATCGTCAGTGCGAGATGCACCGTTCGCTGACCTAGCCAAGGCCGGATGGGTGGACCTAGACAGAATCTGCGTATGTGACTGCATGGGTCAAGCGATCATGTCGAATGCATTCGGGGATGGCTGGGACCGGGCGATCACACATGATCGCTGCGAATCAGACATGGGCTTGCGTGAAGGGAAGTTACAGCATTACATGGCAATACCTTGGTTCGCGTGGATTCTCGTTTCGATGGGCAACCAATGGTGTATCGGCGCAATCCAGTCGGGCGATCTGAATCACATTTGTATCGTCGAAGAGTTGCTTAAGCAGAAGGTGAGGCCACTGAACGCGTCCGAAGAAGGCCGCCTGCAACTTGAGCGCTACCTAACGGCGACAGCTGCCGCTTTGCTACCTGGGGATGGCAGCGGGCAACACAATCAGAAGTTTATTGGAGACGTCTCGGACCGCTTTGCCGAGGCGGGCGTGACATTCGTTGCTGATCAACTGCAATGGGCGCTCGACCTACTGATTAAGTCGAATTTGCTACTTGAACAGAAAGATGTATTACAGACTTTGCTGATGGTTGAGTTCGTCATGCTGTGGGGATACGAAGGTGCAAAATATTTGCGGCATATCCTGCAGGGAAGGGATAGTACCTCGATCTCCGAGCGCTTGCGCGCCGATCTTGCCAGTGCTGAAGAAGACCGGTTGATGTTAAAGGAGAGCGTGCTCGAGTTCTTGCTGATGCTTGCAGATCAAGAAGGCGCAACCAGTTTGATCGACCGCATTCTTGCATTGAACTCACATGAACTTGGAGAAAGTGCTGCAGCGATTCTTTTTGCTGCGCCAAAGCTTGGGAACAGTACTCAGCAACGCTTGAGCCGTTTCGATGTGCAACCCGCCACGGCAGAGGGAGTGGTGAAAGGCCGCCGATTACTGTTGGCGAAGATGATGTTCGCCGAGTGGGCCAATTCGTCTGCGTTCACGCCAGCGGAGCGCCTCGACTTTGTGCGTACACAATACCAGAATATCCGAATGTCTGGATTTGCTAGTTATTACCGTACCGTGGCCTTCGGAATTCTAAGCGAAGTGACAAGCATTGATGAACTACGGGCCTGCCTGTTATCCCTCAATGGCTGTGAGCAGTCTGGATTGGCAGAGCCGCTGGCAAGGCGCGCTGTGGAACTGCTGTTTGAGTTTGCTGGACAGGAGGAGGACGGGGCCGATCCTATGCATGTAGTTATCGAGACAATCGTGCGCTATACGACCGACAGCATTGGCTGTGCCAAGGACGATTACTTGCGGAGACAGGCTCCTCGAAGCGATGTGGGGGTACGAGGGGAGCCGCGCAAGGCGGCAGGAAGCTCATGGAAACGGGAGTTCTTTCGTGAATGGGTTTTGCATCATGCCTGTACCCAGTTAGTCAATGAGTTGAAGCCTGTGTCAGCCTTCCAGGCCTTCTATAGCAAAAATTGGTTTCAGGTTGGCGGAAAAGGTGATTTGCATATCGAGATGGAAAGAGAAGCAACCCTTGCCATCGGGCATTATTTTCATGGAACGCAGCACTTAGCGGGGACTTGGAGGCAGGGAAAGGGCAAGGAATTCTTTGATCTGGTGCATGCCCTTGCCTGTTCCAGCGACAAAGACAAGCGACTGCTTGCCTTCAACCTAATGTTGCATACTAAGCCGACCGGCGGTGATTATGATCAAGGCATTAGTGCCGAATTCATCCCCATACTAGAAAGGTTAGCCTACGATAGCAAGCTAGCAGGAATGAAGCGTTTTCAGGGCCTGTATAAAAGTACTACTGTGCGGCGAGCTAACGCCACAAGTGGAAAAGATGGTAAGAGGCGGCTCAGGTGATCGCAAGGTGGCGGCCGCCTCGTGCCATCTTCGGAGTGACCCGAGGGCATCGATGCAGACCTGCCAGATAGGTCTGCAGATCGACATCCCGGCAAGTGAGGGAGCCTCCGCGAAACCCGGGGCGGTTCAGTCGCGTGGTTATGTAAAATTATGGGAATCCCATAATTATTGGTTTCCCATAATTTTCATAATCCGCTCAAGTCAGGCTGGCTGCTACATCCGCGCGCCAAAACACATACTCGTCCCCGCAATTCTCCATTGGCCCATAGAGGGGACATAGTCCTTGTTTAACCAAGTGTCTGGCGGCCTGTCGCACCGGTTTGTCGACCATTTCCGCCAAGCGTTCGCCCCAGATGTAGTCGTTGGTCAGTCGTTCCAGCTCTTTGGCCTCCAGACCCAACAACATCCGCTTCTCATAGCCATACTGCTGTTGGCTGGCGTGGGCATGTCCGGCGCCAATCAGGTGATAGAGCAAGTTGACGTCCATCTGGATGGCGGCTGCCGCCTCCCTGACCGTGAAGAAGCCGCGGGAGCGGCGGTATTGCTCATGCCAGAGCGTGAATTGCTGTCGGGAAACCAGCAGCGCGCGGAGGCCATGGTCGGCCGGGGTGCGGCCTACAACCTCCAGGGAACCATCTTGCAGGGCGCGGATCACCGCCAAGAAGGGCTGGCTGCCTTGCATCCACCGCTTAGTGATTTCCCACACTGACAGCAGTTCTGGATTGTTCGGTTCTGGGCTGATCCGGCCATGGTTCAACTGCTCCAGGAAGGCGTTGATGGTTTCCAACTGAAAGCACCATCGAGTACGTTTCTTATCGTGGGGCAGGTGTTGCAGCAAACCACTTTCGATCAGCAAACGGATCCGTTTTGGGGTGATGCGCAGCATGCGTTCCACCTCCGAAATGGTCAGCGTGCCGTGCTCACTACGGGTGTAGGCATCCAGCGAGCTACGTTCTACCAGCCAAATGGTTTTCCCTTTAGCCGATGAGGATTGGCAGCCTTTGAGCGTGCCGCTTTCGATCAGCTTGTGTACGGCGCCTCTTGAGAGATTGAGTTGTTCCGCTGCTTTGGCCAGGCTGATGATGGGATGGGCATGTCGCAGGTCCTGCTGCAGGATCAGTTTGTCCGGCCAGCGTTCATGGACATAACGCTCGAATTCTGCCCGTACAAATAGCAACTCTGGATAGATCAGCAGCCGGTATAGGGCCTGATGCATTTCCCGCAAGTACACCCGCAGCGATGCCGTGTTGCCGGAAATGGGTAGTGTGTATTCCTCCAGTAGTTGATGGAAGCGTTGCGGCCAGTGCTGGGTAATCTGCATGGCCAACTGCAGATAGGGCTGAATGATTTCGATTCGGCCATGATCGGCTATTTTTTGCGGCCGGGTATTGGGTCGGTGCGAGGCATAGGCGCCAAAGAACCAGAGCAGGTCGCATAGTTGTACCGGGTATAGATGATCTAATTCCGGTGGCGTGGGAATGTTGCTGACGGAGAGGTAGGGCAGGCCGACCAGCGGCCGGATAGTCTGGGTAATCAGTTTGGCGAGTGCCAGCTCGGAAGCGGTGCCTGGGCGTGTGGCGGCATGGCGCAAGTCGGCGCCGCAGCTGCAAGTAAACATGGTGCCTTGATGCCAGCGGATGAGTTTGTCGCAGCCGGGGCATTTTTCTCGCAGCAGCAGGCGATGAATCGGGCAGGCTATTTGCAGGGTCAGCAGCCACTCCGTTTGCCAGATGCCGTGTTCAGCCAGGCAGACGGGGCACCAGCGGCGATGATGGTGATTCCAGTACGTCACCTTGAGACCGAGCCGATGGTAGCTATGACGGCCCAGGCTGGCCGGCGCCGGGCCTGTCAGGCAAGCCAGGCTAGTCTGATCGTGGCCTGTTAGCCGGGTTAGATTCTGCCCGGCGGAGTCGTGCTTTTTGACGAATAACGGTAGCCAAGTCTGTCCGGGGTAGCCGTTGGCGTGTCCCAGACGTAGGCAATAGCCCAGCAGACTTTCACCCGCCTGCGGCTTGGGGCGGATCTGCAGTAGTGGGGAGGTCATGGTTGTTCCGTTGGAGGATCGCCAGGGCGGCGATCCTCATGGGGTTACAACGCGGGGATGGCGGCTTTTGGAGCATTCCTCCGGGAGAACCGTGTCGGCTCGAATGGCTCGTCAGGCTGATTCAGGCGTCGGAATACAAAGTTGGCATCGAAGGGATTCAGCTCAGGCGGGCTGTCTCGCCAGATATAGTTGGAGAAAGCCATAGCCAAGACGCTTTGGTCGAGATCTTGCTGCTCCTGTTCGATCAAACATTCCAATGCCCCCAGAATTACCTTGGAGAGATAGCTGAGCAGGCCATTGCTGGCATAGTGCAGGCGTCTGACGCAGTCCCACTCGGCGAGTCCCCAGATTGGACGCCCCTGATTGATCTGCGTGTCCCAGGCATGGACAACGTCGCGGAACAAGGACTTGTCCTCGTTGCAGGAGAAACCGATCGGCGTCAGCGCCACGCGGGCGGCGAAGCGACGGCGCAACTGCTCGTTGGAGCGCAGGATCCACTCGCACTCTGGCAGGCCGGACAGTACCGTGGGAATGGCGATCTGATCGATCAGGATCTTCAGCCACTCGGTGACCTCCTCGAAGGTTCTACGGCCGGCGTCGACGAAGTGATGGAACTCATCCAGCAGCAAGGCTTCGGTTTTACCGCCGCGGATTAGCTGCACGATCTGATTGGTCTTCTCCGCGGTGCTGCCCCGGAGCTGAACGCCGGCCCCTAGCGCGATCAGAATGGCCTCTGCCAAACCGCGGATGGTGGGGTGGGCGGGCACTTGGACATACACCACCGGGCGTATCGTCGCCTCCTCCGTTTCGTAGCTGGGGTGCTGTTTGGCAAAGCTGAGCAGCACAGAGGTCTTGCCTGTACCGGATGCGCCAACCAGCAGCAGATGCCTGGCCGCGGCGCCTTGGCGCGACAGGGTATGGCTGTGCGACAGCCTTTCCAGCGCCGTGCTGAATTGTGGATGCAGGATCTGGATCCGCTCCGCGCGTCGAAGATCTGCCAGCGTATAACGCTCACTCATGGCCATCTCCTTCCGGAGCGTGCGTGAGCACAGGCAACGTACTGGGCGGTGACCAGCTGTCTGTCGGGGGGAGTTCTGCGTCCTCTGAAATCGCAGGAGGCCGCTTGCCAGTGGTCATCACCTTGCTTGAGTGCGCGCCTTTGGCTCGCGCGGCGCGTTTGCGGTCGGCCAGTTTACGGCTTTGCAGCAATTGGCCGATCACCTCTTGCATACGTACTTTGGCCCGAGCCAGCGATAGCGGATCGGCGGATGCCAGGCCTTCTTTGTGTAGCGCCGCCTGAATCAGCTTGTGCTGGTGCAGTTGCAGTCCTTCGGCATAGTCCGGGGTGAGGCAGGGCACGGGCATGGCTTCTTTGGTCTGCGGGTGGAGGGCGAATATCGAACCCAGATTGTCCGGGTCGAAGCGGACCTGCACTTTTATGCGGTCGCCGAGCTGTTTGCGCCAAGGGAGCAGATCTTTGCAGTTGTAGCGCAAGCCATGCAGCTCAATGCCGGCATGGCCCAGTACCCGTTCAGCCTGCTTGGAGAGCACCAACCGCAAGCGCTCGGGGTCGATGGTGCGAGGCGTGACAATTTCTGCCGCGCGCTGCCATGCGGCATACGGCGTCTGCTTCAGGCCTCGATGGTACGTCTGGGAGTAGATGTCGATGATCCAGATGTGCAGGGCGTGGACCAGCTCCGACAAGGTGACGATGGACTCCTTCAATGGGTCATAGCCGTAGCGGTCGAACCAGTTGGCAAAGCTGGTGCCCGGCAACTGGTGGGCGAACTGTTCCGCCAGCGTTCGCAGCGATCGCTCGACCATGGGTTTGAACCAGGGCGTGCGGGGCGGGCAGAACTGATAGTTGAGGCCCAGTTCGAAAGTGGCGCGCAGCAGGTCCTGGGAGTGAAACTCCAATCCATTGTCGACGACAGCGGTGGTGGGAATGCCATGGCATGGCCAGTCATGCTGGATGTCGGGGTACCGCTCTTTCACATAGTCTTTGTTGCCGATGGCGTGCTGCAAGCAACGCAGCACCGCCTCGATGCTGGGTGGCGAGAACGACAAGTAGAAGCCCAGGATCATGCGCGTGTGGCAATCGATGATCACCGTGATGTACGGACGCCCCAGCACCAGCATCGACTCCTCATCGATGACGAAGATGTTGAACGGCGTATGGTCAATTTCGACGCGTTCCAGCAGATACATCGTGGTGGGTGTGATGCTGCTATGCCGGTACTTTTTGCGGGTGTACTCGCGTCCGTAGCGGGCAAGATCGACTTCATAGCAGGGAAGCGAGCGGATATAGCGCCGTACTGTCGCATATGAGGGTGGCGCGATGAGGCTCTCGTCTGCTCGTTGAGAGTTTTCATAGGCGATTGAGCTTAATAGGGCTTCATAAGTTGAAGAAATCGACTTCCGTTGCAAGCTAAGGAAAGTCTGGTCGACAGCTTTCTCCAGCAACACTAGCTGTTCTGCTTGGAGTCGCTGGCCGCCGCCGCCGCGGGCATGAAATTTAGGGATGAGCGCACGCAGATCATGACCGCTGGTCACAAAGCTCTTGTGCCAGCGATAGATGGATATGGCCGATGGTGGAGACACATCCCCGATCCTTGTCGCAACCCGTTGGGCTAACTCCTTCAGCATGTCCTGCGTTTGACGAACTGGGTGCTGTGCTGCAAGCGCATCGATGTAGGCACGGCGTCGTAGTGCCTCTTGCTGAGCACCTGCAGGATACGATTCAAAAGTTCGCCCCAATTGCGGTGGAGTGTCGAGAGATGCAGGGACGAGTTGTCCCGCAAGATTCAGGCTGGTGGCTTGATCGAGAGTAGCCATGCTCATACCCTCCTGATCTTGGTTTCGTTAGTCAGTGGGCGGCGTAGGTCTATGGCAAGAATACCTTGCCCGATGGCTGCTAGGACGAGATTTTGGCAGCCTATGCTATCGGTAAGCTGTCCCAGGAGTTGATCGCCGTGACGCAGGCTGCTCAAGATCTTGCTGATGATGTCAGTCGATAGCTGAAGGTGCTTGTGGCTTTCTATCAACGACATGTTCTTCTGTAAGACTGGAGCACGTAGCTGTCTTTCAGTTAGAACGGCGAACATGGCGTTGGCACGTGCCATCTGCTTGCCGATGACGTCGAAGCGGCGTTGGTTTGCTGGCTGATCTGCCTCTGCCTGCCATCTGACTTCATTAACAGCACGACGCCCGTCGCGCAGAAACAACAAGTAGTCAGGGGTGTAGTTTCGGATCAACCCATCCATTTCATAATGAAAAGTGAACGGTTCCGGGACGATCATGGTCACTTCAGGGGCAAGTTCAAATGTTCGAAGAGCATCTCTGGCGAGTCCTGATTCGAAAGGGATAGCTCCTGCGAAAGCCTTTGTTGACTGGAAGAAGCCACGATATGAACATCCGTGCCGATGAACTACATCGCGAGCAGGGGTAGTGGAGTTCAATAGCTCTCTGAGTATTGAAATGGATACTTCTTTGTTGGTATGCGACATGACAAGCTCCTGCCTCAGCTTGAGAAAGGCGCGTGGGTGCCTCTCAAAAGTCGAGTTCTAGAAAAAAGGCGTATAGGGAGCTTGACCAGTGGAGGGGACTTAACGATACTGGCTTTGTGAGAGTTGTACCGTGTAGTCACCTACACTAGCAAGCGGGGCACTTCTGAAAAGGGGTGTCCTGTTTTGTTATCTGCGCTTGGTTCTCCTTCCTCTGCTCTTCTTTACAATGTTCTGCAGCCCCAAGTGTGGGGTTGGCATGGCATGTATCTCTTTGTTCAGTAGATGAACGTTGCCATCTTTCAGATTAGTCAAAAGATGTCATGACTTCTACATCGTATTAGCTAGCTATGTGATTTGCAAATTGGCAAGGCGGTTTTGAAAAATGGCTCATCAAAATGGTAGGTTTTGATAGGTCGATATTATATATTTTGACTTAAAAAACCCAAATGGCATGCTTGAATTTTTATTAAAATCATGCGCTTTCAGCATTGTTGTTTTTCTACAATAATTAAATTGGCTGCAATTGGCGTGTGTTGGCCATATTTAAAAAAATAATGGCGACTGGAAGGATTTTAGAAGGGAAATAAGCAAGGGCATAACCAGTAAAGGTTATGCCCTATGTTGGTGCAATTTCAACTATGTGCACAAAGTTTTCAATAACTCTGAAAACCTACACCTACCATGAGCTTATTCCGCCTTGAAGTTCAGACACACCGAGTTGATGCAGTACCTTTCCCCGCTTGGTTCCGGGCCATCTTCAAAGACGTGGCCGAGGTGGGCGTCGCAATGCGAGCAGCGTACTTCCACGCGCACCATGCCGTGGGAGGTGTCGGTGATGCGGGCGATGTTGGCGCCGGCGGCTTCGGCCCAAAAGCTGGGCCAGCCGCAGCCGGCGTCGAACTTGGTGTCGCTATGGAACAGCAGGGCGCCGCAGCAGACGCAGAAATAGTCGCCCTTCTTGTTGTGGAAGTAGTGTTCGCCGCTGAAGGGGCGCTCGGTTCCGGCCTGACGCGCCACGCGGTATTGTTCCGGCGTCAGTTGCGCGCGCCATTCGGCGTCGGTTTTTTCTATGGTCATGGCGGGTGTCCTTGTGTCGTCCGGCCCGGCGGGCCGGGCGCTTGATGGTTGGTCGCCGCGCGGGCGGCTTTCTTACCGGAGACTAACAAATTCCCGCCGGCGCGTGGGGGCGTGGTTCCGGACGCGCGCCGCGGCGCGGTTACTGGATTTCGTCCAGCGCGCTGCTGAGGTGGGATTCGTCGGCCCAGCGGCGCAGCGTCCAGCCGCCGTCCTGATAGTCCAGCCAGTTCAGCGCGGCGTTGGGAATGGGGAAGTCGCGCTTGTCTTCTAATGGTTTGGACGTGGCGGCGCGGTAGATGATGTCCAGCACGCCGCCGTGGGTGACGATCAGCACGTTTTCGCCGGGATGCAGCGCGGCGATGCTGGCCAGGCCATCTAGAATGCGGGCGCGGAAGCGGCGCAGGCTTTCGCCGCCTTCCAGGTCGAAGTCGGGATCGCGCGCCTGGTGCAGGCGGTAGAGGTCGGGAATTTGCTCGGCCGCTTCCGCATAGGTAAGTCCCTGCAGGGCGCCCATATGGCGTTCGCGCAGCTGTGGCGTGTAGTGGGCGTTGAGTTGCAGCCGGGTTTGCAGCGGAGCGGAAGTTTGCCGGGTGCGGATCAGGTCGCTGACGTACAGCGCCTGGAAGGCGTGGTCGGGCCGGAAGGCCTGGGCCAGCTGGCTGGCCTGTTCCAGGCCGGCGTGGTTGAGGGGGATGTCGGTATGGCCTTGCAGCCGGTATTCGCGGTTCCAGTCGGTTTCGCCGTGGCGAACCAGGCAGAAGCGGGTAACGGGCTGAGTCATTGTCGCCTTTCTTCGAGTATCTACAGAATGCCGACGCCGGACAATTCGCGCGCCAGGTTGGCGGCGTAGTTGTCGGTCATGGCGCCGACGAAGTCCAGAACCTTCATATAGGCCTGGTATAGGCTGTCGCCTGTTTGAATATGGCCTTCCAGCAGGCCCATCGCCAGGTGCTCGCGCGGGGTGAGTTCCTTGTCGTCCTTGGTGACGAAAGCGTGCACCGCCGGCACCAGCACGTTGAGGATGGTGGCGATGCAGGGGTAGGAGGCCAGCTCGGTCACCAGCTTGGTGCGATGGCGGTACACCTTGTGGCTGGCCAGCTCCTTGGCTTGCAGCAGCGCATCCTGCACGGCGGGATCGCACAGATTGATCAGGTCTTTGGCCGGAAACTCGCCGCGCAGCAGCGAGGGCTGGTGCAGCATGAATTTTTCCGCCACTTCGGTCACGCAGCGGCCGATGGCCACGCCGCGCAGCGTGCCGCACTTCTGGCGGACATCGTGCACGCCCCATACGCGCTCGTGTTCGGAGAAGCCTGAAAATAGGGTTTCGAATTCCTTGAAATCCAGAATGCCGATTTCCACCGCGTCTTCCAGGTCCAGAATCGCGTAGCAGATGTCATCGGCCGCCTCCATCAGATAGGACAGAGGGTGCCGGCTCCACTGCAGCGGACCGTGGCGCAGCAGGCCTAGCTCCTCGGCTACCCGTTCGAAATACGGCAACTCGGTGCGGTAGATGTTGAACTTGTCGCGCTCGTAAGCCGACGGCGCGTCGGCGGTCCACGGATATTTGATCAGCGTGCCCAGCGCGG
The DNA here is from genome assembly GCF_021129175.1 of Chromobacterium piscinae. Lineage (GTDB taxonomy): Bacteria > Pseudomonadota > Gammaproteobacteria > Burkholderiales > Chromobacteriaceae > Chromobacterium > Chromobacterium piscinae. The sequence goes on from NZ_JAJOHV010000011.1 coordinate 41,245, forward strand.
CGGAGGTGAGGCGCATGCCGCCTTCGCCGCTGTACATTTCCAGCGTGGCCAGCATACGCAGGCCGTGCGCGTTGCCTTCGTAGGTTTGCACGTCGCGGATTTCCGCCGCCGACAGGCTGTTCAGCCAATGCGCGTTGCGCTCGTCGCGGAACCAGTCGCGCAGCGCGTACTCGCCGGTATGGCCAAACGGCGGGTTGCCGATGTCGTGCGCCAGGCAGGCCACCTGCACCACGGCGCCGATGTCGTGCGGCGTGTAGCCGGCCGGCAGCAGGCCGTCGTGTTCCAGCATCACGCCCACGCGGTTGCCCAGGCTGCGGCCGACGCTGGCCACCTCCACGCTGTGGGTCAGGCGGTTATGGGTGTGGTCGTGGCGGGCCAGCGGGTGCACCTGGGTTTTGCGGCCCAGTCGGCGGAAGGCGCTGGAGAACACCACCCGGTCGTGGTCGATGTGGAAGTCGGTGCGCAGGCCGGAGCCGCCTTCCTGGGTGGCCGGGGTCCGGGTTTCCCTCACTTCGTTCTGGATGATCTTGAAACGGCGGGTGGAGAGCAGGCTCTCCCAGTTCATGGTTTGGCTCATGGTTTGGCCCGGTGTGGATTCCATCAGGATGATAGGGGGACGGGCCTTAAAACAAAAGAGCCAGCGGTTGGGCTGGCTCTCGATGTGCGCCTGGGTTTAGTGACGGCCGGTCTGATGGCCGATCACGCCGCCGACGGCTGCGCCGCCGATGGTGCCGAGCGCGTCGCCGCCGGTAAGCACTGAGCCGAGCACCGCGCCGCCGACGGCGCCGATGGCGGTATTCTGTTGGCGATGCGACATATTGGCGCAGCCGGAGAGCGTGGCGATGGCGATCAGTCCGGCGGCGGCGAGTTTCAGGCTGGTCTTGGCAGTGTTCATTATCAAGGTCCTACTAGGGGTGAGATATAGGTTTTGGGCAGCTGTCGGCGGCGACAGTTCCATTAAGTATGTTACTGATTGTTATAGGTTGATGCGGGCGGCGGCGGGAGGTTTGCGCTATGTTCTTTACTGTTAGTGTTTGATTTAGTACATTCAGCGCCTTCTACGTGTTTGGCGCTGTCCCGACGCAGGGCTGCGCCATATGCCGCTCTCGCGCGCGGAACCGCGCCGTTGCAACAGGGCAGCCATGCATTTCACCATTTTCGATACCCCAATCGTCCGCGATTTGTTTCGCTGGCTGTCCATCGTCATGCTCAAGCTGTGCGGCTGGAAGCTGAAGGGAGAGTTTCCCGCGTTGGGCAAGTACGTGATGATAGGCGCGCCGCATACCAGCAATTGGGATTTTCCGATCACGCTGGGCCTGTGCTTCGCCGCCCGCGCCAAGATCTACTGGATGGGAAAGCACACGCTGTTCAAGGGCCCAATGGGGCCGGTGATGCGCTGGCTGGGCGGCGTGCCGGTGATGCGGCATCAGAACAATTCGCTGGTACAGCAGATGGTGGACGTGTTTCAGCGCAGCGACAGGCTGGTGCTGGCGATTCCGCCGGAAGGCACGCGCAAGGCGGTAAAGGAGTGGAAGACCGGTTTTTACCACATCGCCTGCGGCGCGGGCGTGCCGATCGCGCTGGCCTATCTGGACTATGGGCGCAAGGAGGGCGGTTTCGGGCCGTTGTTCCAGCCTAGCGGCGATATCGCCGCGGACATGCCCAGAATCCAGGCCTTCTATGCGGACAAGCAAGGCCGTCATCCGCGTTGAGGCGGGGGCGCAAACGACAAAGCGCAGCCATGGGCTGCGCTTTTTGTTTTGCGGAGCGTCTTACTCGGATGGCTTGGGCGCGAACATCGCTTTCCAGCCGGCCAGGCCCAGCGTTTGCAGCGTTTCGATATTGCGCTCGTAGATGGCTTCGGCTTCCGGAAATGCTTCCACCGCGCGGTCTATACTGGCTTCGCGGATTAGATGCAGCGTTGGATAGGGCGAGCGGTTGGTGTAGTTGTCGATATCGTTGACGCCGGTGCCGTCGAACTGGAATTTGGGGTGGAAGCTGGCCACCTGGATCACGCCGTCCAGACCCAGGTCTTCGACGATGGCGTCGGCGATGTCCAGGAATTCATTGAAATCCAGGAAGCGGGCCAGCGTATTCGGGTGCACCAGCAGCGTGGTGTCTATTTCCTGCGGGTCGGTGTCGGCCAGCAGCTTCAGCTCGGCGGCCAGCTCTTCAGCCAGTTGTTGCGGATTGGCGGCCTCGCTGACCTGGATGCGCACCTGGTTCTTCACGTACACGGACTTGGCGAACGGGCACAGGTTGAGGCCGATCACGGCTTTCTCCACCCATTCGCGGGTGGCGGCGATCACGGTTTCGTGGTTGTCGGACATGCGGGCTCCGATGGCGATGGCGCGGATTTTCTCGGTCAGAATGCAAAAAACCCGGACGAATCCGGGTTTTCTCATCACGACCAAATGATCTCTACGAGAGAGATTAGATGGGCTGGATGTTGGAGGCTTGCTTGCCCTTCGGACCTTCGACGATGTCGAAGCTCACGCGCTGTTGCTCGGACAGGGAGCGGAAGCCCTTGGCGTTGATCTGGGAGAAGTGAGCGAATACGTCGTCGCCGCCTTCGTCCGGGGTGATGAAGCCAAAGCCTTTGGAGTCGTTAAACCACTTAACAATGCCGGTTGCCATTTTGTTAAATTCCTCAAAACGAGCAGTTGAATAAAAGGCACGAAGATCAAGGGAAATGGCGACTGAGGTACGGCTATTGCCACTACGACAACTACACATCACACAACTTGAGCATCCTGCGGGGGGAATATTGCCTCTAGTTGCACGCCATGGCAAGCGTTTTCTGCAGGCGTGATCTGTTTTTACGAATAATTCAATACGTTTGGACAGGATGTTTACATTGAAGGGCGTTGCGCGTGTCGGGATGCGTAGCGGCCATGCTTGCATATACTGGATAAAACGCCAATCCGAAGGGGTTCCATATGGCCACGCAGCAACTGATGCCGGAAATCATCGATCCTATTGCGTTCCAGGACTTTCGCGACGCAGTGTCCGATTACGCGCCGCAGCTCGAACAGTTGGTCTGCCAGTTGGAGGATGGCAGCGGAAATGGGGAGAAAATCGCGCAGTTGTTCCGCATCCTGCATAGCATCAAGGGCGACGCCAGCTTGTGCCAAGTGCACTTCGTCGAGCCTTATGTGCACGTGCTGGAGCATTTGCTGGACCGGGTCCGGCGCAAGGAACTGCCATACCTGGACGTGCTGGGCGATGTGCTGCTGCTGGTGATGGATCGGCTGGTGCTGATGCTGGACGCGGTCGCGGACGATGCCCCCTTGGATGATTTGCGGATGGACGCCTTGCGGATGAGGCTGGACCCTTTGCTGGACAAGAGCGCCGAGGAACTGCCGCAGGCCTGCGCCTGGCTGGTGGCCAGCATGATGGGGCATCCGCCCGTTGTCGCGCAGGCGGCCGCCGAACAAACCGGGACGCATGGCGGCCATCGATTTGCCGACCTGCAGTTTTTCCGGTCTCTGGCGGTACAGCTGGAACATCGTCTGCCGGCCTATGCCGGCCGCACCGAGCGCAACCTGGCGCTTGCGCTGGAAACCAATCGCCTGGCCAAGCAGCCATTGCCGATGGAGCAATTGGCAGCCGCCATCTATATGCACGATATCGGCATGATGCTGTTGCCGGAGTCGATGTGGTTGAAAGCCGGTCAGCTGAGCGATGAGGAACGGCGTGATATGTCCGCGCATCCGGGTTGGGCGGCGGGGCTGCTGGAGCGCATGCCGGGTTGGGAGGAGGCGGCGGCGATGGTGGCCCAGCACCATGAGCGTCCGGACGGCAGCGGCTATCCGGATGGGCTGCGTGACGGCGCCATCTGTTCCGGCGCTTGCGTGCTGGCGCTGGTGGACGCGTTCGAGTCGGTGATGCTCAAGCACGCCCAGCAAGGCCAGCGCCGCTCGATGCTGCGGGCGGTGGCCGAGCTGAACGCGTCGGAGCGGCAGTTCGATCCCTACTGGCTGCAGCTGTTCAACCAGGTGGTGCGCACCCGGCTGGAGCTGGGCAATGTGGTCGGCGGCGCGTAGCCCGCCGGCTCAACGCGCGCCATGGCGGGCGAACCAGTCCAGCATCCTGCGCCAGGCGTCCTGGGCATCCCGCGGGTGGTAGCTGGGGCGATAGTCGGCGTTGAAACCGTGGCCGGCATCGGGGTAGACGACGATCTCGCTGTCTTTGCCGGCGGCGCGCAGCGCGGCTTTCATTTTCTCCACGCCGGCGAGCGGGATGCTCTGGTCCTGTCCGCCGTACAGTCCCAGAACCGGCGCCTTCAACTCGCCGACGATGTCCAGCGGCTGACGCGGCGCATTGGCGTTTGCCGGTCCCTCCAGCTTGCCGTACCAGGCCGCGGCCGCCTTCAACTGCGGGTTGTGCGCGGCGTAGAGCCAGGTTTGGCGTCCGCCCCAGCAAAATCCGGTGACGGCCGCGCGCTTGAGGTCGGCGCCGTGCGCGCCGGCCCAGCGCCAGGTGGCGTCCAGATCGTTCATCACCTCGCCGTCCGGCACCTTGGATACGATGTCGCGCAACAGGCTGTCGATGTCCGGTGCCTGCGCCGGATTGCCGTGGCGGAAATACAGTTCCGGCGCCACGGCCAGGTAGCCCTGCTTGGCCAGCCGGCGGCACAAGTCCTGGATATGCTCGTGCACGCCGAAGATTTCCTGGATCACGATCACCAGCGGCCAGGGGCCGTTGCCTTCGGCCGGACGGGCATAGTAGCCGGGCATCGTTCCCTTGCCGGTGTCGATGTCCGGATGGCCGGTTTGCAATTGCCGGCTGTCGGTGAGGATGGTGCTGGCGGCGATGGGTTGCACGGCCAGGGCGAAACCCAGGCTGCCCGCACCGGCGAGAAAGCTGCGGCGGGGAAGGTGTGCGCTGTTGTCGCTCATGTCGAGATGACTCCTTTATCGGGGCGGGGACTGGTGTCCGCGCCGATTTTCGATAAAATTTGAATAAACACTGGTAGCTGCTCTAAGTAGAACTAACAAAATCGGCAATGCGTCCAAGCATCAGGACACCCTTGGGCGATTTTTGAAGCGATGGCCGGCAAGGCGTCGGCGCAACTGATGCAAGTGGAATATGACGGATTCGTCTGCAAAGGTAAAACTGCCGCGCAATTTTCTCCGCGCCGGCCAACAAGCTCCGGTCGATGTGTACGCCAAGAACGGCGTGCTGTTGCTGAAGCGGGGGCTGTACGTGCTGACCGAGGAGCAGCGCGACCGCCTGGCGCAGCTGGGGCACGGCGAAAGCGATGAAGTGGCGGCCAAGCTCGAGCGCGAGCGGCTGGAACGCGCCGCCCAGCGCGAGAAAGAGGCGGAGCAGCAGCGCAACAGCGCCAATCCGCTGCAGGAAATGGCTTTCTTGCTGCGGCGGGCCGAGGGCGTGTTGCAGCATGGGCTGGCGGTGCGGGACCTGGCCGGAAGCCTGCTGGGCATGGCTGAAGGGTTGCTGGCGCTCAGCCGCCGCCACCCGGATGGCGTGCTGGCTAGCGTGTTTTTGTTGCCGTTCCAATGCATAGGCAGCGCGCAGAGCGTGCACGTGGCCGCGGTGCTGGCGGTATTGGGGCGGCGGCTGGGGTTGTCCGACGCCGAACTGCGGCCGATGCTGGGCGCGGCCCTGAGCATGAATCTCGCCGTCACCGGACTGCTCAATCAGCTGGCGGCGCAGAGCGCGCCGATGGATCTGGCGCAGCAGGAGGCGATGTTCGCCCACCCGGCGCTGGGCTCGGCCATGCTGCGGGAGGCGGGCGTCGACGACGAATACTGGCATCTGCTGGTGCAGCAGCAACATGAGCAGCAGGACGGCAGCGGCTATCCGCAGGGTCTGGCGGGAGACGAGATCGAAACCGACGCCCTGCTGCTGCAGATGGTGGATCTGGTGTGCGGCTGCGTGCACAACCCGCAGCCTCAGTTGCCGGCGCTGGTGCTGGGCAGCCTGTTCCGCGGCGAGCTGGGCGGTTTTCCGCCGCAGCATGTGTCCTTGCTGGTGAAGGAGATGGGCATCTATCCGCCTGGCAGCTTCGTGCGGCTGGCCAGCAACGAGGTGGCGGTGGTGACCCACCGCGGCGACAAGGCCAACACGCCCAAGGTGGCGGCGCTGCGCAAGCTGGATGGCCCGCCTTATGCCGACCCCCTGCTGCGCGACAGCCGCCAGTCGGCCTACCATGTGATGGAGCCGGTCAGCGCGGCGGTGGCGGCGGTCAAGCCCGCCTATCTGTACAAGCTGTGGTACAAGCCCTGAGTCGCTTTATGGCCGGGCCGCCGCCGGCATCGCCAGCGGGCGGATCTTCACCTGGCTCAGGTCCTTGATCTTCCATACCCGCCGCATGTGGCCGAAGTCGCGCCGCCGCTCGTCGGACAGCTTCACTTCCGGCAGGAAGGACATTTCCACCTGCACCTGCCCCAGATAGACCGTTTCGCCCTCATCCAGATGGAAGGGCGCGTTCAGCCGAAACTGCTTCATCTGCAGATTGGACCCGAAAACGCCGTCGTCCACCCAGTGGCCCCACGCGCCGGAAACGCGGTAGTCGCCCGGGGGCAGCGCCATCAGCACCAGCTTGCCCTCCGCCGGCGACATGCCTTCCTCGCCGAACACCGTGTCTGTGATCAGGCTGGCAATGTCCTGGGCCGCTACGCGGCCGCCGGTGTCGCTGACTGTCAGGCCGATGGTGGCGCGGTCGGGGTCGAATGCCTTGCCGGTCAGCGAGACGATGGCGTAAGCCTGGCCCGGCGGCGGCGTCAGCGAGCCTTTGAGGCGGTCGGCCATGGTGGAGCAACCGGCCAGCAAGGCGAATGCGAAGCACAATAAGGCGGAGCGGAGCATGGTTCCTTCCTTTTGCCGATCAGCCGGCCGGGGCGTCGAAGATCATGCAGGTGGTGGTGGCATGGGCGTACAGCTTGCCGGCCTCGTCCTGCAGCCGGGCCTCCGCGGTAGCCATGCGGCCGCCGGCGTGGATGACCTGGCCGCTGCACAGCAGCTTGCCGTGGCGGGGCTGGACGGCGCGCACGAAATTCACTTTCAATTCCAGCGTAGTGTAGCCCTTGCCGCGAGGCAGCAGCGAGTGGACGCTGCAACCCATCGCGGAATCCAGCAGCGTGCTGATCACGCCGCCGTGGACGCTGCCTATCGGGTTGAAATGGGATTCGTGAGGGACGAAGGCGAATTCCACCTCGCCTTCGGCGGCGCGGATAAAGTCGAAGCCGAGCAGCTTCATCACCGGCGGCGGCGGGATGCGGCCTTCGGCCATTTCCCGCAGGTATTCCAGGCCGCCGAGCGTCTGGGCGGCGCGGGCGCCTATCATCGGATCGTCCCACTGGACGGTGAGGCTGCGTTGGGCGGCGTCTGGATTCGTCATGGAAAGTCCTCCTGTTGGCAAGCCTTCGAACTTGCCATCAAGGGGATGGGATCGTCAACGGCTATGACGTTCGGGCGAGGCGCTTTGCAGATGCGGCGCGATGAATTCCAGCAGCCGTTGCGGCAGCCAGTCTATCCGTCCGGGGAAGGGGCCGGTGGCGAAGCCCACATGCCCGCCGTCGCGGGGGAAGTCCAGCGTCACCGCAGGCGACACCTGGCTGGCGTCTGGCAGCGCGCTTTCCGGCAGGAAGGGATCGTTGCGCGCGTTCAGCACCAGCGTGGGGCGGACGATCTGGCCGAGCCGTGGCTTGCTGCTGGCCTGCGTCCAGTAGTTGAGCGCGGTGCCGAAACCGTGGATGGGGGCGGTGACTAGGTCGTCGAACTCGATGAAGGTGCGCGCGCGGCTCAGTCTGGCGCCGTCGAACAGGCCCGGATGGCGTTGCAGCGACGCCATCGCCTTGGGCTTGAGCGTGTCCATGAACATCCGGGTGTATAGCAGCTTGCCCAGGCCGCGGTCCAGCCGGGTGCTGGCAGCCACCAGGTCCAGCGGCGCGGACACCGCGGCGGCGGCTTGCGGCAGCGCGGCTTCGCCGTCGTCGGCCAGGTAATTGAGCAGCATGCTGCCGCCCAGCGACACGCCGACGGCGGCGATGGCGGCGAAGCGGCCGGACAGCCGCTGCAAGATCCAGCGCACCTCGGCGGCGTCGCCGGCGTGGTAGGCGCGCGGCAGCGGATTGTCCACGCCGCCGCAGCCGCGGAAATGCGATACCGCGCCGTGCCAGCCGCGCGCGGCCACCGCCTGCATCAGCGCCTTGGCGTAGTGGCTGGCGCTGCTGCCTTCCAGGCCGTGGAACAGCACCACCAGCGGCGCGCCGGGCTGGCCGTCGACGAAGTCCAGCGCGATGCGCGCGCCGTCCGGCGTGTCCCACAGCTCGCGGCGGTAGGACGGGGCGTCCTGCTTGACCGCCAGCGCCGGCCAGATGGTCTGGGCGTGGCCGCCTCGCAGCCAGCGCGGCGCGCGGTAGCTCATGGCGCCGGCTTGATGGCGGACTTGGGCCGGAAGGCCTTCACCACCGCTTCATCGGTTTCGATGTAGGGCGCGCCGATCAGGTCCAGGCAGTAGGGCACGGCGGCGAAGATGCCGGGCACTTCCACCTTGCCGTCCGCGCCGCGCAGGCCCTCCAGCGTTTCCTGGATGGCCTTGGGCTGTCCGGGCAGATTCAGGATCAGGCTCTGTTTGCGGATCACGCCTGTCTGGCGCGACAGAATGGCGGTGGGGACGAAGCGCAGGCTGATCTGGCGCATCTGCTCGCCGAAGCCGGGCATCACGCGGTCGGCCACCGCCAGCGTGGCGTCCGGCGTCACGTCGCGCGGGGCTGGTCCGGTGCCGCCGGTGGTCAGCACCAGCTGACAACCTTCGTCGTCGACCAGCGCTTTGAGCGCGGCTTCGATGCCGGGCTGCTCGTCAGGGATCAGCCGGCTCACCGTCTCGAACGGCGTGGCGATGGCGCGGGACAGCCAGTCCCGCAGCGCGGGCAGGCCCTTGTCCTCGTAGACGCCCTGGCTCGCGCGGTCGGAAATGGAAACCAGGCCTATCTTCAGCATCACTCGTCGTCCTCTTCCTCATCCTTTTGCCAGATGCGGGGCTTGCCCGGCTCGGGGATTTGTTCCTTGATCAACTGGTACAACTGGCGGAAGGCCTTGGGCGGCTTGTTGTCTTGCTTTTCCTTGCGCGATTGGCGCACCAGCGAATGCAGCTGCTTGGGGTCGGTCTCGGGGAAGCTCTGCAGGAACAGCGGCTGGTTGGCGTCGTCGGCCATCAGCTTGTCGCGCCAGCGCTCCAGCAGCTTCTGCCAGGCGATGTGCTCGGACGATTCACCCTTGAGGATCTGCAGATATTGCTGGATCGGCTCGGGATCGACATTGCGCATCAGTTTGCCGATGTACTGCAGCTGGCGGCGGATGGCGCCATGCGCGGTCAGGCGCTTGTGTTCCAGCAGCGCGGAGAGCAAATCCTCCGGCAGCGCCATTTTCTTCAGCGTATCCTTGGACAGCTCGACCAGTTCGCTACCCAGATCCTGCAGCGCGTCCATGTCGCGCTTGCGCTGGGACTTGCTGACGAAACCATCGTCGTCGTTCTGGTGGTCGGTCATTGTTGCTAGGTCTCACTCGGTTTTCAAGGCTGGTATGATACCGGAAAAGGCCGCCGGCCGTTTCCACGTTCCGAAAGATACTATGGCAGATAAGACATTCAGTTTCAGTCCCGATACCTTGAGCGGGATCGCCGGCCGCGTGCTCGAGCTGGCGCGCCAGCAAGGCGCCAGCGCGGCCGAGGCCGATGTTTCCGAGGGTGTCGGCCAGACAGTGAGCGTGCGCCTGTCCGAAGTGGAAACCATAGAATACAACCAGGACAAGGGCGTCAGCGTCACCGTCTACCTGGGCCAGAAAAAAGGCCATGCCAGCACATCCGACTTTTCCGACGAGGCGCTGTCCGACACCGTGCGCGCCGCGCTGGACATCGCCCGCTACACGGCGGAGGACGATTGCTCCGGACTGGCCGATCCGCAACTGCTGGCCGACGATCTGCCGGACCTTGACCTGTTCCATCCCTGGCAGCTGCCGGTGGAGGAGGCGATAGCGCTGGCGCGCCGCTGCGAGGACGCCGCGCGCGGGGTGGACGCCCGCATCCGCAATTCCGAGGGCGCCAGCGTGTCGGTGCAGGCCAATCAGTTCGCCTACGCCAACAGCAACGGTTTCCGCGGCGGTTTCGCCGGCAGCCGCCATAGCCTGTCCGCCGCGGTGGTGGCCGAGCAGGATGGCGTGATGCAGCGCGACTACTGGTACTCTTCCGCGCGCCACAAAGACGACTTGGCGCCGGTCGAGGAGATCGGCCGCATCGCCGGCGAACGCGCGGTGCGCCGTCTGGGCAGTCGGCGGGTCAAAACCGGCCAGTATCCGGTGCTGTTCGAGGCGCCGGTGGCGATGTCGCTGCTGGGCCATCTGGCCGCGGCGATCAGCGGCGGCAATCTGTACCGCAAGTCGTCCTTCCTGCTCGACGCGCTGGGCAAGCCGGTGATGGCGTCCCGGGTGACGATAGACGAAGACCCATTCCTGCTGCGCGGCCTTGCCAGCAGCGCTTTCGACAGCGAGGGCGTGGCGACGCAGTCGCGCCGCTTGGTGGACAGCGGCGTGCTGCAGGGATATTTCTTGAGCAGCTACTCGGCGCGTAAGCTGGGCATGCAGACCACCGGCAACTCCGGCGGCGCGCACAATCTGGTGGTCCACTCCACCGGCGAGAGCTTTGCCGACGTGCTGTCGCGCATGGGCAGCGGCTTGCTGGTGACCGAATTGCTGGGCCAGGGCGTCAACACCGTCACCGGCGACTACTCGCGCGGCGCGGCCGGCTTCTGGGTGGAAAACGGCGTGGTCGCCTATCCGGTGGAGGAGATCACCATCGCGGGCAATTTGCGCGACATGTTCCTCAATATCGAAGCGATCGCCGACGACGTGCTGGATCGCGGCGGCCGCCGCATCGGCTCGGTGCTGATCGGCGGCATGATGGTGGCCGGCGAGGAGTGAGCGGCAGCCTGTTCGCGCCGGACGAAGGGCCGTGGCTTGAGCGGCTGTCGGCCGGCACCGCGCTGCTGCATGGCTGGGCCCGCGCCGGCGATGCACGGCTGCTTGATGCGGTGGAGGCGGTGCTAAGGCAGTCGCCGCCGCGCGGCATGGTCACGCCGGGCGGGCAGGCGATGTCGGTGGCCACCTCCAGCTGCGGCGACTGGGGCTGGGTGTCCGACCGCCGCGGCTATCGCTACTCCGCCGTCGATCCCGACAGCGGCCAAGCCTGGCCGACGATGCCCGATCCGTTGCGTGAGCTGGCGCGCGGCGCGGCCGCCGAGGCGGGCTTCGCCGGCTTCGATCCCGATGCCTGCCTGATCAACTGCTACTTGCCCGGCGCCCGGATGGGCCTGCATCAGGATAAGGACGAGCGCGATTTCTCCGCGCCCATCGTCTCGGTGTCGCTGGGCCTGCCCGCGGTATTCCTGCTGGGCGGCCTGCGCCGGTCGGACAAAACCGCCCGCATCCTGCTGGGGCACGGAGACGTGCTGGTATGGGGCGGGCCGGACCGGATGCGCTTCCATGGCGTGCAGCCGGTCCAGCCCGGCATCCACCCGCTGCTGGGCGAACGCCGCATCAATCTCACTTTTCGCAAGGCCCGCTGATCCATGTCCGTCATTCATTGCGATATCGCGCTGCCGGCCGGCTTCCGTCCGCAGGACATCCTGGCTTTCCACCGCCGCGACGGCGAGCGGCTGGCCGAGCAGGTGGACGACGACGGTTTGAAAAAAGGCTTGCTGTGGCAAGGCCTGCCGGCCTGCCTTGATCTGCGTTTTCATTCTGACCGGGCGATTCTGGGCTTGGATGTGGACGGCGAATCGGGGGATGCCGGCGAGCTGGAGCGCATGGGCCGGCGCATGCTGGGCCTGAATCAGCCGGTGGAGGCATTCGAGCGCCAATACCGCGGCCATCCGCAATTGGGCGGCCTGATCGCCGCGCGCGCGGGCCTCCGGGTGCCGCAGACGGCGACGCCGTTCGAGGCGCTGGCCTGGGCGATCACCGGCCAGCAGATCAGCGTGGCCGCGGCGGTGACGATACGCCGGCGCATGCTGCTGCTGTGCGATTGCCGCCATTCTTCCGGCCTGCTGTGCCACCCGGATGCGGCGCGGCTGGCGGCGCTGACGGCCGATCAGTTGGGCGAGGCGGGCTTCTCGCGCGCCAAGAGCCGCGCCATGCTGGCTTTGAGCCAGGCCGCGGCGAATGGCGACCTGCCGCTGGATGCCTGGCTGGACGGCGCGGCGGCGGAAGAGATCTCCGAACGGTTGCTGGCGGTGCCCGGCATCGGGCCGTGGACGGTCAGCTACGCCTTGCTGCGCGGCTATGGCTGGCTGGATGGCTCGCTGCATGGCGATGTCGCCGTGCGCAAGGCGTTGGGCGTGGTGCTGGGCGCCGCCGACAAGCCCGACCAGCGGCAGACGCAGGCCTGGCTGGAGGCATTCTCGCCATGGCGCGCGCTGGTGGCCGCGCATTTGTGGGCCTTGCTGCAGGCGGGAGGTTTCTGAGCGCCTGCTCGAGCGCCGCGCCGCTTGGGAGTCATCTTGCAAGCAGGCTCTTTCGCCGTTCGCAAGCCCCCGCGTTTTCGGCTGTTTCGCCCCTGTCTCGTTCTGGCGCTTGCGGTCGCTTCGTCTTTTTGACTATGTCTAAATAGAACTGACAAGGCGTTAAGAAAGAGACGAGCATGGGCGGACCGAGCAGAATCGGTTTGGTGCTGTCGGGCGGGGGCGCCCGCGCGGCCTACCAGGTGGGGGTGTTGCTGGGCATTGCCCGCTTGCTGCCGGATCCCAGGCGCAATCCCTTTCCCATCATTTGCGGCACCTCGGCCGGCGCGATCAACGCGGTGGCGCTGGCGGCCGGCGCCGGCAATTTCCAACTGGCGGTCAGCACGCTGGCCAAGGTGTGGAAGCATCTGCATATCTCGGACGTTTACGACGTCAGCGCTGGCTACTTCATCAAGACCTTCCTGCATTTCGGTGTGTCCTTGTTGAGCGCGGGCCACGCCTGGAACAATCCGCAGAGCTTTCTCGACAACGCGCCGCTGCGCGACACGCTGGGGCGCTGGATGCCGTTCGAGGGCATCGCGCCTTCGATAGACTCCGGCGCGCTGCAGGCGCTTGCGCTGACCGCGTCCTGCTACACCACCGGCATGTCGGTCACTTTCTTCCAGGGGCAGGAGCACTTGGGCGAATGGATGCGCTATCAGCGCTTGGGCGTGCGCGAGCGGATAGGGTTGGACCATCTGATGGCGACGGCTGCGATTCCGCTGATCTTCCCCTCGGTGCGGATCGGGGAGAAGTTTTATTGCGACGGCGCGGTGCGCCAGCTGTCGCCGCTGTCGCCGGCGCTGCATCTGGGCGCGGAAAAACTGTTCGTGGTGGGCTTGGCCAGCAAGCGGCCCGACACGATAGAGCGGCGCAATGTCGGTTCTTATCCGATGCCGGCCCAGATATTCGGCCATCTGCTCAACAGCGTGTTCATCGACAGCATGGCGGTGGACATGGAGCGCCTGACTCGCATCAACCATACGGTGTCGCTGTTGCAGAGCAGCGAGGAGCTGGCCCACCAGACTCAGCTCAAGAAGGTGGATATTTTCCAGCTCAATCCCAGCAAATCGCTGGAGGGCATCGTCTACCGCCACACCCATTTGTTCCCGGCCATGCTGCGTTTCATCATGCGCGGCACCGGCGCCACCCGGCAGCGCGGCACCGCGCTCGCCACCTATCTGTTGTTCGAGCCGGCCTATTGCCGCGAGCTGATCGCGCTGGGCTACCGCGACACCTTGCAGCAAAAGGGCGCGATCCGGGAATTTTTGGAGCTCTGACGTCCGGAACTTTGCCTGGCGGCCCTAATCTCAGCTTTTCCGTTTACACTGCGTTCACTCACTGGACATGACAGGAAAGGTTAAGGGGGATGGGTTTGAATATCACGAACCGTCAGGGGTTCTTGCTGGTGGCGGCCGCTTGCGCCGGCGCCATGGGGTTTGCGCTGTTCGCGCAATACCAGCTCGGCCAGGAGCCGTGCCCGCTGTGCATTCTGCAGCGTATCGGCGTGATGGCTGTGGGCGCGCTGGCGCTGCTGGCGGCGCTGCATAATCCCGGCCGGGCCGGCGCGCGGGTATGGGGCGGCCTGGTGACGCTGGCCGGCCTGGCGGGCGCGGGGGTGTCGCTGCGCCAGTTGTGGCTGCAGAGCCTGCCTGCAGACCAGGTGCCGCAATGCGGTCCGGGGCTGGAATTCCTGATGGAGTCCTTTCCCTTGTGGGATGTGTTGTCCAAGGTGTTGAAGGGCAGCGGCGAGTGCGCGGAAATCCATGGCCGCTTCCTGGGCATGACCATGCCGTTCTGGGTGGCGGTGTTCTTCGCGGGCGTTATCGCCTGGACGTTGTGGCTGGTTGCCCGTCGACGCCGTTGAGCGTTTTCCGGATTTTCAATCCAGTCGCGCGGACATCTCGTCCGCGCTTTTTTTTGCGTCGGCGTCGGATGAAAAGTAAAGGCTGGCGCGGTTGCGGCCGCCGCGCTTGGCTTCGTACAGCGCCTTGTCGGCCTGTTCGAACAGGGTGCGGGTGCTGTCGGCGGGGCCGGGGACACAGGCGCGCACGCCTATGCTGCAGCTGATCTTGCCGAGTGGGCTGGCGGAGTGGGGCAGCTCCATCGCCGCCAGATGGCCGAGGAAGCGCTCGGCGGCGGACAGGGCTTGCGGCGCATCGCCGGGCGTCAGCAGCACGCCGAACTCCTCTCCGCCCAGCCGGGTGGCCAATTGCCCCTTTTGGCGGAAACAGTCTTTGAGCGCCCGCGCCACTTTCTGCAGCGCTTCGTCGCCGGCGTAATGGCCGTAGTGGTCGTTGTATTTCTTGAAGTGGTCGATGTCGAGAATGAGCAGCGCTAGCGGCTTGCGCTTTTGCCGGCTTTGCTCGACGGCATGGCCGAAGACTTCATCGAAGTGGCGGCGATTGTAGAGCCGGGTCAGGCCGTCGGTGAAGGCCAGCGAGAACAATTGGGCCTGGCCGCTGACGTAGCGCAGCGTGCCGCTGAGCAGCAGTAGGATGGCCACCACGCTGCCGCCGGCCCAAATCGAGGCGAAGTAGAGCAGCGCGGCCGACGATAGCAGCACGGCGCCCGATGCCAGCGCGTAGCCGGCCAGCAGGCTGCGCGCGCGCACCCGGCGCGACAGCAGCCAGTCGCCCAGTCCCAGCAGCAGCGCGCCCAGCAGGCACTCCAATGGCAGCGGCATCGGCCGTATCTGTTGGTGGGTGAGCAGGCCGTGCACCATGTAGGCGTCTATTCCCACGCCGGACATGCCGGTATTGTTCGCTGAAACCGGGGTCGGCTGCTGGTTGCCCAAGCCATTGGCGGTCACGCCTATCAGCACGATGCTGTCTTCGAAGAACGACGGCGGCAGCCGGCTCAGCGCGTCGCTGTACGATACGGTGTGAAAGGGCTTGGGGCCGCTGCTGAACGGCACCATCACCAGGTTGCGCCGTTGCCAGGCCTGTCCGGGGCGGGGCGGCTGGGCTGGAGGGATGGCCTCTTTCTGGCCGTTGGCTACGGCGCAGACGGCGGCGGCGAAACTGGGGTAGCGCGGCGCGCCCAGGCCGGCCTGCAGATAGACGCGGCGTATGGTGCCGTCTTCGTCGCGTTCGTAATCGGTGTGGCCGAGCGCGGCCATCGCCGATGCGATCGGCGGCAGCGGGCGGGTTTCCAGCAGCTGGCCGGCCTGCAATTCCGGAAACACCGGGCCGACCACCTTGCCGTTGCGGCGGATGGCTTCGGCGAGATGCTTGTCGGCTTCCGGATGGTCGCGCGAGGGTTCGGCGATGGCGATGTCGAAGCCGACAGCGCTGGCGCCGCCCAGCTTGTCCAGCAGCTGGGCGTGGTAAGCGCGCGGCCAGGGCCAGCGGCCCAGCTCGGACAAGCTCTTTTCATCGATGGCGATGACGATGAGATTCTGGTCCGGCGGATGCAGCGGATTGGCCCGGGTCAGGCTGTCGTACAGCCAGAAATCCAGCCGGCCCAGCAGCTGGCTGGCGATGAGCAGCAGGCCGAGCAGGGCGAGCAGCAGGGGAATGCCCCTGCTGTAGCGGGAGATCTGGGTGGAGCGCATCGCGTGATTTTACGGCAAAAGCAGCGCGGGATACCGTTCTTCGGCATGGTATCCGCCGTCGCCGTCCACCAGGATGGTGACGACGAAACGCCCGCTGGGCATGCGCAGCAGCGACCAGGCGGGCTCGTCTGCGCCCTGCTGCCAGATGATGCGGCCGGGTTCATCCGGCCGGGCTAGTTGCAGCGTGTAGCGCGCCTTGGCCACCGGGTAGCGGCGGGATTGCAGCTTGCGGTCGCCGGGGAGGCCTATCTCATACCAGGCCTTGATTCTCAGTTCCTGAGTGTTTCCATAGGGGCCGGGTTGGTTCTTGTCATCCAGCGAGGCCAGCCGCCAATACCATTTTCCCTTGTCGGGCAGGTTGAGCGCGAAGGTATCTTGTTCCAGCCTGCCTTGGTGCCAGATGTCGGCGAAGGCGGGGTCGCGGGCAACTTGGAGCCAGGCGGGATGTTCCGGGCTGGCGCTGCTGCCGATCCACAGCGTCTGCGCGCGCTGGCTGGTCCGCTTGGCGTCGCTGAAGATCAGCGGCGGCAGCGGGCTGGCGGCCAGGGTGAAGCCGCGGCTGGCGTCGTAGCCTTCGATGCCTTGGGCATTGCGAGCGCGAATGGTCAGCAAGTAGCGGCCATTTTGCGGGAGTTCGGGGTAGAAGCGCGCCGTTTCCGTGCTGCGATTGTACAGTTGCTGCTGGGTCTGGGCGTCGGCCAGCGCAAGCTGATAGCCGGCTTCGCCGTTCTGCTTGTGCCATTCCAGCAGCGGAGGATTGAAGGGACTGACGGTGATCACGCCGTCTAGTACGGGCGCCTTGGGCAGGGCCACCGATTGCCTGCCGCCGCTGCGGCCGCCGAATCCCGCGGGAATGTCCAACTCTTCGCCGTCGGCCGCCAGATTGACCTTTCCGTGCAGCACTTCGGCCGCGGTGTCCTGGTCGTCCAGACTGCGCACGCGAAATTCGGTGCCGCGCACCGTGGTCACCGCCGACGGCGTGTAGATCTGATAACGGTTGGGCATCAGCTGCCTGGGCACCACGGCGTTGCTCGCCGAGCCGTGATCCAGCCGGTTTTGCGACTGGATGGCGCCGGTGGTGGGGTAGAACACCTGTTTGCCCAGCGTCAGCTTGCTGTTGGACCACAGCTGCAGCATGGAGCCGTCTGCCATGCGCAATTTCAGCATGGCGTCCTTGCCGGTGGAAATCCGGCTGCCGGCCTGAAGGTGGAGGCCGGGCGCCGCCTTCAGCGGCTGTCCATCAGCATCCTGGACATTGACGGCGCCGGACAGCGCTTCGATGGTGACCGACGATTCGCTTTGCCGAGTCCAGCTATAGGGAATGGCCAACTGGCTGCCGGGTGTCAGCCGGTAGGGATTGGCGATGCCGTTTTGCTGTTGCAGTTTCGGCACATAAGTGGGCGAAGTCAGGTGCTTGGCCGCGAACGACCACAGCGTATCGCCCGCTTGAACCGTGTATTGCCATGTGGCCTCTTCGCCGCCGCTGCCGGCCCAGGAGGCGTGGCTGCTCAAGCACAGCGCCAGCAGGGCAGTCTTGTTCATGTGAAATCTCTTGATATGAATTTTTAAAAGTCTGACAGTATTGCCAGCAATCCGGCATTTTGCAACCGCAACATGCGAATGGGGTGAAAAGGCTGCGACAAGCGGCGCGCGCACGACGGGGGAATGCAAAAAAGCAGCCTGAGGCTGCTTTTTTGCAAGATTGGCGGAGTGGACGGGACTC